>JAHYIV010000028.1 GCA_019429465.1 Desulfoarculaceae bacterium | reverse complement strand
TCCTGAATAACAGGTTTTGCAGCCTCTGCTGTTGCCTGCTCCGGTTCCGCGGTCAACGGAGTGCAGGAGAGAAGAACAAGGGAGAGAAGGAAGAGGGCGAGTGCTGGTGCCACTTTTGATCTGAATTTCATGGAAAACCTCTTGGCCATTAAAGAATAAGCGGAACGTGTCATGTCTGTGCAAACCTGCGTGCAATGAAAGGAACTGTTTTTTTTATATGACGGCTTAAATGCCTGGCGCGGCAGTGGTGCTCAGCCGACTCTGGATATATTGTTTCAGGCCGGGCATCAACGTGTATCCGGAGGCCAGCAGGACGCGATATTGCTCATTGGCCTTCTCTGTCTCGCCCATCTGGTCATAGATGCGGGCCTTGGTCACCATGGTTTCTACCGACTCTCCATAAATGGCATTATATCTGGCAATAAGTTTCAGGGCATTTTCAGGCTGGCCATTCTGCTCGCTGAAGGAGGCGTAGCTGATCAGGGCCTCTTTCCTGGGTGTCGGGTCACTGATACTCTGGGCAAAATAGTCGGTGGCCTCCGGGATCTGGTTCATGTTGGCCAGACCGATGGCGGCGTAGAGTGCGGCCTGTGTGTTCCTGGGCTCTATCTTCAAGGTCTCCTTGGCAAAGTAGACGGCCCTGGCATTTATGCCCAGATTGACCAGATAGAGGGTGGCCAGCCGATTTGACAGTTGAGCGTTCTTGGGGTCAAGTTTAAAGGCCTGCTCATAAAGGGCGATGGCTTTCTCGATGTTCTCATTCTTCTGCTCAACCCTGGCCCTGGCAATGAGTTCCTTGGATTGAATCATCTCTGCGGATTGGGCGGCAGACTGTTCAATGACCAGAGAATCCTGCTGCTGGATAATGGCAAGGTCTGATTCCACGGAGAGATTGTCCTGGGCCCGTTCCGGCCAGACAAATTCCTTCTTGGCCGGGTAGATGACGATGGTGTTAAAACGTTCTTCCTTGCGCAGATCTTTGAGATTCAGGATGATATCAAGGGCAAAGTCCCAGGGGACATCGTTGAGGGCCAGGGTCAGTGACCCTTGCACCGCTTCATCAACGATGATGTTGATGCCGCTGATCTCCCGGAACAGGCGAAAGACATTGTGCAGGTCGATCTTGAAGAAATCAACGCTGATCCGTTTGGTGCCTTGGTAGCCGCCAAAGTTAAAAGAATCCTCCAGGTCTGTCGTTCTGTGTTGAGGGGCGGTTTTCCCTTTGGCCCTCACCTTGCTCATGGCTGTTGTCGAAGAATCAATGAGGTCTCCAAAGGTCGAGTCAGCAGAAGGTGTTGCTGTTCTGGCAATGGCCTGTGGCAAATTCTGCTTTGTCTCCTTGATGACCACGTCATGCAGCAGGATTGGGGGCGGTTCAACCTGAGGAGCTGGCACAGGGGCAACCGTTTCCGTGGATGCTGTTCCCTTGCCGGTCTGGGAAGTATCTGTCTTTGGGTGGATCAGGATCAACAGGTTGTTTTTGTCTCTGTACATTGAATAGGTATGGCTTTCATTGATGGTAATTTCAAAGCGGGTGATACTGGGATCCTGCTCTGTCAGAGGTTTGGTGGTAACCTTGGCGAAGCTGTTGTCAGGGATGATCTGGGCGGTATTGATGGCTTTATCGAGACTGGCGTTGGCAATATCAAGAATAAGCCGGGCGGGATTGAAGAGATCATACATGGTGTAAACAGGCGGAGTATTTCCTATGATCTCAATACCTAACGCATCTCCCTGCAGGTTCGATTTGATTTCCTGGATGATGTACGCTGTTTTTGTGGAAGCCGGTGACTCTTCAGCAAAAGCCGATCCTGTGTTCAGCACGAGCAGGAGGCAAAGGGTGAGGAAAATGGTCGGTTGGAATATGGAGAGCTTCTGATACATTATTTACTCTTCTCCCTTTTTCTTTAAAAGCATAACTATGTTGTTGGTTAATTTCTGGCCGGCTCGGGTTATCGAAGTTTCTTCAATTATAACCTGATTAGCGGTAATAGCTGTAATGATACCCTTTCTCCCGATTTTCATGCCAGGTCGAAGGGCATAGCCCTGGCCGGCTGAATCTTCGACCATGGCCAGTTCAGCATTTTTCTCAAAAACGATGGCCACCAGTTTCAACTGCCCCGGTTCAAATAACTGCATGCCGCTGAGGGTCTCCTCACTTTCAACAATCTCGTCCATCTTAAGAGTGCTTGTCGACTTTTCAGTGATGAATGGAGAAAAGGGATCCGGTCTTCCTTTAATCTGGTACGAAAAAACAGTCAACGGATCACTATTCCTGAATGATAAATCCAGGAAAGACTGTTCAGGAGCCGTATTGACGCCGTTGACTTCATTGGTCTCGGGTACTGCCTGAATGGACAGGGGCCCGCTTATGACCAGCAGGAAGCTGAGAGTGAATGTCAGATGTCTGATATTTATTTGCATTTTCATCAGAGAGTGTATCGTGTTTGATTACTTTTTTGCTTTCGGTGGTTCTAGCTGTTTATTGGTAAACTGGTAGGTGACCAGACGACAATTGGAATCAAGGAGCATCTCGCCCTCGCTTTTCTTGGGCGCGCTCATCTTGACATTAGAGACACTGACGATACGGCTGAGTTTACTCACCTGGTCAAGAAAAGTGCCCATGTTATGATAAGGACCTCTGAGCTGGATATCGATTGGTATCTCTGAGTAGAAATCTTTTGGTACCGCAGCCAGAGGTTTGAAAACAAGAAAGTCAAGCCCGGCGCTTTGTCCTTCTGCCGAGATATCTATCAATAGCCGGGGGATCTCTTTTTCTTTGGGGAACAAGATGGAGGTCTCCTCGAATTGTTCCTCGATGGCAGCCATTTCAGCCTTATGTCTGTCGAGGGTTGCGGCGGTGGCTTTGGCCTTTGCCAGTTCCTGTGTGGCGGTGTTCTGTTGTAGGGTCAGCGCCTCGATTTCATTGCTTTTGGGAAGATAGAAAACAAAGATAAAAAGAATCAGTGGCAGAACAAGCAGTGCCGCTGCTCCCGCGAGCTGATGTTTCCTCTGCAGGGGGAGGTACTTTTGGTCTATAAAGGTCGCAAATGGCTGGCTATTCTTTTTCATAGAATGAGGGTTTGTCTTTTTTCCGTTAATTGGTCTTGTCGGTTTCTTCTGTTGGTGAGCCAATAGCACACTGGAGTGAAAAGGCCTTCAGCTCCTGTCCTGCTACTTGAGTGAGTGAAGAATCGGAAAGATTTACATCGCTGATAAAAGGGGAAGCATCGAGAGCGTTCATGAAATCGGCGATCGTCTTGTTGTCCAGGGCTATGCCGGTAAGGGCAAGAGAACTGCCTTGCTGGTTAAGAGAGGTGAGCCACATCCTGGCGCTGTCAAGTCTGGCAGCGACTTCGTCGAGGACGTGAACCGTGAGCGAAGATTCTTTCTTTAACTGTTTGATAATGGTGATCTTGTTTTCCAGCTCTTTTTTATCAGCCTCGAGCTTTTTGATCTCAGTCAGCACCTTGTCATAGGTCTGTTTTTCCTGATTCAGTCTGGTTGTTTCTGCTTGAATGGCGCTGGCCTTGCTGGTCTGGAGCAGTGCCACGACTCCCAGAATAAGCAGGAGGGAAATGAAAACCGCGCCAAAACCGAGGATCTCATGACGGGCCCTGGCATGTTTTTGAAGCTGCCTGATGGGGAGCAGGTTGATTTTAAGCATATTGATAACCTAAACCGCTGTCAAAAATAAAAAATTGAGTGATCATTACGGCATACGGAGATGACGTAAAAAAGTTTAAAATGCGCCGATTGTTTCGTGGTAGGTTCCTGGTCTGTTATCTGCCAGGCGCCGCTTCCATGAAACAGCCGAAAAAGATTGGCTGTTTCATGGAAGCGGCATAAGAGTCCGTAAATGAAATAAGCAGGAAAAAGACCTTGCTTATTTCATAACGGGCTCTAAAGAGCTGATGTGCGAATGGCAAGACCCGTGGCAATGGCCATTTCCGGGCCAATGTTGTTCAGGTATTCCGAATCTATCTGCTTTGGATTTACGATCATTCTGGCGAAAGGATTGAAAATCTCAACAGGCATATCAGTCTCCCTTTGCAGAAAATCCGTCAGTCCTGCCACCTTGGAGCCGCCGCCGCTTAATACCAGCTTGTCGATCTTTTTATTGGCGGTGTTGGAGTGATAGAGGTCAATCGTCTTTTTGATTTCTAAGGCCCACTGGGCGCATGTGGCACTAAAAATCTTTGCAATCTGTCCTTGTTTCTCTTGGGCCGGGAACAGTCCTATCTTGAGCGCTTCCGCTTCTTCCATCGCGATGTCAAAGGTGTCGGCAATCTGTTCGGTTAATTGCCGGCTGCCCAGGACGATGTCTTTTGCGGCCACGGATATGCCATTACTGATAATGTTGATATTCATCTTGGAGGCGCCAATATCGACCAGGGCCACATTTTCTTTCTGGGGATGTGTGGACTCGTAGATATTTTCAAGGGCAAAACCATCAACATCGACCAGAACCGGTTGGAGTCCCACTCCCTGCAACATGTCAAGATAGTCGTCAATAATCTCTTTTTTGGCGGCAACAAGCATGATCTCAGTTTTGTTAGATCCTTCAGTGTTGGTCTTGAGATCCTGAAAATCAAGATAGACATCATCAATGTCAAAGGGGATATATTGCTCTGCCTCGGCATTGATATACTCTTCCAGCTGCTTCTCTTCCATGACCGCCAGATGGATTTTTTTTATAATTACCGAGTAGCCGGAAATTGAAATAGCCACTTTTTTATGTTTTATCTTCAGATTGGCCAAGAGTTCGGTAATGGCTGTACCTACAACCTCAGGGTCATGCAGGGTGCCGTCATACACAGCACCTTCGGGAAGAATGATGCTGCCGAGATTCACGACGGAATAGGTTGACTCTGTTTTTTTCAGTTCGCAGACCTTTATGGAATGTGAACCGATATCTAAACCGATAACCAGTTTTTCTGTGGAGAGAAAAGGCAGCTTCATGATGGTCTGATCATTCTTTTGAGTCTTCTGGTTGATGCGAGATTGAAATACCCTAAAATAATTGGTAACTTGATTTGTATTTAGGACATAAAAAAAAAACTTTGTCAAGAGAACTCATTTAAAAATGTACATTATTTTTCAAGTAAAAATGTATAGTTAAAGAAAGGGCACACTGGTATGAATTTTTTCCTGTTGGACAGATACCATATGTTGACTTTTTGTCTGGTTTCTACTCTCTTGCTTGTGTAGTGGTTTTTTCCGGCAGGGATGAAATCGGGAAAGCCATAATAATGGTATGCACGTTGGAACTGGCTTGAAAATAAAGGTTTTTTGCAGTAATCACTTGTAGAGATTATTTGTTTTCATAGAACCGTCGCTCAACAATAAGAGTAACTATCCAGCGCCCCAACCGGGACCGCTCGGTTGGGGCGCTGGATAGTTACCAATAATAGTGTTATGTTGCAAAGGTACTTATCCCGTTCATCGGGGTTAGCGTAGTGCCTGTCCATAAATGGTCTTTTTGCCCGATCTCTGCGTCATGCTCAAGAAATAATGCTCGGAATATCATGCATATGCCTGCGCTTATTTTTTTCGCATTCCTTGATCTCGAACAAAAATCCTCATTTATGGACAGGCACTAGCGTAGGGGGTCCATCTAACGATAGATCAGGAACGGAATGATTCTTTCTTGACGGCCCCGGAATTGATACTCTCAAAGGAAGGAGAAGGTAATATTGAGCAGCCTGGGGAAAAATAAATCTGTTGTTAGAGAGTATGTGGAAGCGATTGTGGTGGCGGTGCTTCTGGCCCTTTTTGTCCGGAGCTTTGTGGTTCAGGCCTTTAAAATACCATCTGGGTCCATGCTGCCAACCCTGCAGATTGGTGATCATCTCTTGGTCAGCAAGTTCAGCTATGGGGTGAAACTGCCGGTGACCGGGACCCGGTTGATCTCCCGGCAGGGACCAGGGCATGGCGATGTGGTGGTTTTCCGTTTTCCGCTTGATCGCTCTCTCGATTATATCAAGCGGGTGGTGGCCATTGCCGGCGACACGATTGAGGTCAGAGAAAAGCAGGTCTTTTTGAACGGCGAACGGGTGGCGGATCCTCATGCCCATTTTACCAGTCGTGACAGTATGGCTGCTGCTGCCGGTCCAAGGGATAACTTTGGCCCGGTGACGGTGCCGGATGGCAAAATCTTTGTCATGGGTGATAATCGTGATAATAGTTATGACAGCCGTTTCTGGGGTTTTGTCGATCTGCAGGACGTTTTGGGAGAGGCCCTTATCATCTATTGGTCCTGGGATGTGGATGAGCCATTTTTCTCCTTGAGTCGCTTTGCTTCTGTTCGTTGGGATCGTCTTGGTGACATGGTTCCTTGATTTAACCTGTGGGTACGGATGTGAATAATAAAGAATATCGTTTTCAGCATAAGCACCTTCTGGAAATGGGGCAGCTCACGGCGGAGGACATCCTTTATATCCTTTCCCTTGCCCGTTCTTTTAAGGAGGTATCGTCCCGTCCCATCAAGAAGGTGCCGATACTCCGGGGCAAGACGATCATCAATTTCTTTTTCGAGCCATCCACTCGCACCCGTCTTTCCTTTGAGGTCGCTGCCAAGCGGATGAGCGCTGATACCTTTAATATCTCTGCCTCCACCAGTTCCTCCCAGAAGGGAGAGACCCTTATCGACACGGCCCGTAATCTCGAGGCCATGAATCCCGATATTATCATCCTTCGTCACCCGAGCTCCGGCTCGCCTCTGTTGTTGACCCAGCATGTCAATGCCGCAATTATCAATGCCGGAGACGGGACCCATGAGCATCCCAGTCAGGGGCTTCTTGACCTGATGACCGTAATGGAGCACAAGGGCAGGATTGAGGGGTTGACCATAGCGATCATCGGTGATATTGCCCATAGCCGGGTGGCCCATTCTGATATTGTCGGTTTTACTTGTCTTGGGGCCCGAGTCAGGGTTGCCGGTCCCGCGACCTTTATGCCGTCCCATATCGAGTCTCTGGGGGCAAAGGTCTGTGCCACTGCCGCAGAGGCGGTGGCCGGGGTTGATGTGGTCATGGCCCTGCGTATTCAGCAGGAGCGCCAGCATGATCCTCTGATTCCTTCTCTGCGTGAATATGCCCGCTTTTACGGAGTCAGTCGGAAGCTGCTGGAGCTGGCCCGGAAAGATGTGCTGGTCATGCATCCAGGTCCTATCAACCGTGGTGTCGAGATGAATCCGGATGTGGCCGATGGAACCGGTTCCGTCATCCTTGATCAGGTTGCCAACGGGGTGGCCATTCGAATGGCCCTGCTCTATCTGATTCTGGGTGGGGATAAGGGCGGGGAAGCCAGTTAGTGCCTGTCCATAAATGGTCTTTTCGCCCGACCTCTGCGTGAGACGAAAAAAAATCATCTTCGGAATAGGAGTTATATGTCAGTGGCGAAATTTTCAGTATGGCCTCGATCTCGAATGAAAATCCTCTTAAATAAACACATTCATGAATGAGATAACGATTCTGCAGAATGGCCGGATAATTGATCCGGCCAACAAGGTTGATACCAGGGGCGATCTGTGGCTGCGGGACGGCAGGATTGTGGCACCGGAGTCGTCTGTTCCTGCCGGGGCAAGGTGCATCGATCTCCAGGGAAAATGGGTGGTGCCGGGGCTGATTGACATGCATGTCCATCTGCGCGAGCCTGGTGAAGAGTATAAGGAGACCATCGCCTCCGGGACGCTGGCCGCGGCTGCAGGAGGTTTTACGGCTGTGGCCTGCATGCCCAATACCAGACCGGTCAATGATACGGCGGCGGTCACCCGTTTTATCCTCGAGCAGGCAGCGCACGCCGCAGCCCGGGTCTACCCGGTGGGGGCGATCAGTAAGGGCAGCACCGGCACCGGGCTGGCTGAATATGGCGAGCTGAAGGCGGCAGGCGTGGTAGCAGTGACCGATGATGGCCAGCCCGTGGTTGACAGCCAGCTCATGCGGCGGGCCATGGAATATGCGGCCAGTCATGGCCTGCTGGTCATCTCTCATTCCGAAGAGATTTCACTGAGCCGTAACGGGGTTATGAATGAAGGGCTGATGTCGATACGTCTTGGTCTGCGTGGTATTCCGGTGGCGGCCGAGTCCATTATGGTCTATCGGGAGCTGGCCCTGGCCGAGTTGACCGGCCATCATGTCCACATTGCCCATGTGAGCACCGGGGCGGCGACGGATTTGATCCGGCAGGCGAAAAAACGGGGTGTTCGGGTCACGGCCGAGACCGCGCCCCACTATTTCACCCTGACCGAGGAGGCGGTGGCCGGATACAATACCAACGCCAAGATGAATCCGCCCCTGCGGACGGAGGCGGATCGGCAGGCCATCCGCATTGGTCTGCAGGACGGCACCTTTGACGCCATTGCCACGGACCATGCGCCCCATTCTGTTCTTGAAAAAGAGGTGGAGTTTGACCGGGCGGCCAATGGTATTATCGGTCTTGAGACCTCACTGCCCTTGACCCTGGCCCTGGTTCGTGACGGGGTGATCGATGCAAGGCGGCTGGTCGAGCTGATGTCAACCGCACCCGCCCGTATCCTTGGCGTTGATGGCGGCTCACTTGCTGTAGGTGATGCCGCGGATGTAACTATTATTGATCCTGGGCGGAAATTCTCTTTGACCGAGGCGGGAATCGTCTCCCGGTCGAAGAACACGCCTTTTCTCGGCTGGCAGCTGCAGGGCAAGGCAGTGCTTACTTTTCTCGGCGGCCGTATCACCTATGATGATCGTGTTGTCTAGTCTTGATGGCGTCGTAAAAAGTCGCCAACTGCTTCGTTGCTGCAGGTAAGCGAGCTTGCGAGACTCCGAATTATCTCGTCACTGCGGCGTACTCAAGTACGCCTCATTCCTCGAAATTTGCGCGCCTCGCATTTGACGCTTTTTACTTAGCCATCCCAGAAATTGAGTTTTTACGAAACCATCAGTCTTCCACCTTGTTGCCGCTTGCAACAGGATAAACCATCTTGTGTCGCCCCTGCCGGGTCGCTTCTTGCCTGCTCGATAATCACCGTGACTTTTCTATTCTTCGTCTTCTGTTTATGATGTCGAGGGGCTATCTGACATAGGGGGCCGGGTCCTTGATCCCGGCCTCGGCAAATCCCCTGAGGCGCAGCAGGCAGGAGTCGCATCTGCCGCAGGCCTTTTCTCCTTTCGGATCGTAGCAGCTGTGCGTCAGGCTGTAATCCAGGCCGAGCGCCACCCCTTTCTCGATGATCTCCCTTTTGCTTAAGAAAAGCAGTGGCGCGTGGATGGTAAATCCCTTTGTGCCCGTCACGCCGGCCCTGGTGCCCAGATTCGCCATGCTGGTGAAGGCATCCAGGAATTCCGGGCGACAGTCGGGATAGCCGGAATAATCGACGGCATTGACGCCGATAAAAATATCCGCTGCCCCCAGGACTTCAGCCCAGGCCACCGCGTGGGCCAGGAAGATCATGTTTCTCGCCGGCACATAGGTGACTGGGATCTCGTCCGTTTCCACGTTCAGGTCCCGGTCCTTGGGGACGCTGAGAGGGGTGGTGAGGGCTGAGCCCCCAATCTTGCCCAGGTCAAGCTTCAGGGTCAGGTGCTGTTCTACGGAGAAGGTCCTGGCAATGTGGCTGGCCCGTTCCAGCTCTATGGACTGCCTCTGTCCATAGCGGAAGCTGAGACAAGAACAGGCATATCCCTGGGATTGGGCAATGGCCAGAACGGTGGTGGAGTCAAGGCCGCCGCTGAGGAGGACGACCCCTTTCTTGATGGATACAGGTGTCTGTTTCATGATTGATGTTCGTTGTTGATGGATGGGGAGTAAATGGGTGAAATTTTGAAAGTAGCCTTTATCTTCTTTGAAGAATGGTCTGGAATACAGTATAAGGATATGGAGTTTTTCTATGTCTTCTAACTAGTGCCTGTCCATAAATGGTCTTTTTGCCCGATCTCTGCGTCATGCTCAAGAAATAATGCTCGGAATATCATGCATATGCCTGCGCTTATTTTTTTCGCAGTCCTTGATCTCGAACAAAAATCCTCATTTATGGACAGACACTAACTAGAGGTTTTTGTTAATATAGTGTTTGTTTTGCACACTCTTGGTGTCAAGCAATACGCTGATCTGGATGTTATTTTACCTGTAAAGGAGAATCATTGCCATGAATTTAGGGATTAACGGCCTCGGTCGGATCGGGAAGCTGTCACTCTGGCATCATGTTTCGAGAAAACATTTTTCTGCAATCACCGTTAACATCGGTCGAGAGATCGGGCGGGGGTTAAACGATCTTGCCTCCTGTATTGAGCGTGACTCCTCGTATGGTCGCCTGGGGGCATATCTCCATGGCCATAAGGGCGGCAGGGTGATTGAGAACCTGGATGAAGCCAAGGGCAGCATGGTCATCAATGGCGTACCGGTAACCTTTCTGCGCACGGCCCGTGATCCCAGGGATATCGCCTGGCAGGCCAACGGGGTGAAGCTGGTGGTTGACACCACCGGGGCCTTTACTGATCCCACCGCCGATGGTGATGCCAAGTGGGGAGCGCTGCGCGGCCATCTGCAGGCGGGGGCTGAAAAAGTCCTGCTCTCCGCCCCTTTCAAGATTACTGCCAAAGGCATGGATATGCCGGATGATGCGGTGACCACGGTGATGGGCATCAATGACGAGGATTATGATTCCTCCCGCCACTCCCTTATCTCGGCAGCCTCCTGCACCACGACCTGTCTGTCCTATATGATCAAGCCGTTGATGGAGAGCATCGGCGCCGAGAATTTTCTCTCCGCCTCCATGGTCACCATCCATGCGGTAACCGGCAGTCAGCAGGTCCTGGATCGTCTGCCCAAGAGCGGGGCGGTTGATCTGCGCAAGAACCGCTCCATCCTCAATAATATTATCCTGACGACCACGGGAGCGGCCAAGGCCCTGGCCCTGGTAATCCCTGAAATGAAGTCTATCGGTTTTATTGCCGAATCCGTGCGCATCCCTACCTCTAGCGGTTCGTTGATCGTCCTGGTCCTTAATGTCCAGGACGACCTGGACACGCCGCTCAAAAGGGAGAGTATCAATGCAATTTACCGCGACTATGCCCGAAGTTCTCCCTATCTCGAGTATACCGAAGAGCAGAATGTCTCGTCTGATATCGTCGGGGTGCCGGAAGCGGCGGCCGTGATTGAAGGCACGGAGACGCATACCCGCACGGCCTCCATCACGGTTAATCTGGACAAGATCAAGGCCTGTTCCCTGGATATCGGTGCTGAACGGATGCTCAGTGTGCCGGTGACCCAGGCGGTTGTCTATGGCTGGTATGACAATGAGCTGGGGAGCTACACCAATATGCTTGGTGACCTGACCGTCCATGTCGCGGACAAGATGGTATGAGGGATTCGTCATACCTCTCAAGTTAGCGCCTGTCCATAAATGGTCTTTTTGCCCGATCTCTGCGTCATGTTCAAAAAATAATGCTCGGAATATCATACATATGCCTGCGCTTATTTTTTTCACAGTCCTTGATCTCGAACAAAAAACCTCATTTATGGACAGACACAAGTTAAGGAAGAAGGAGTGAGACGATGAAGACGATCCGTGATCTGGAGCTTGCCGGTAAGCGCGTACTGGTTCGTGTCGATTTTAATGTCCCTATGGATGAGCAGGGGGTGATTACCGACGATATCCGTATCCGTATGGTTTTGCCCACCATCCAGTATGTCCTGGAGCAGAAGGGAAAGCTGATCCTCTGCGCCCATATGGGCCGGCCAAAAGGAGAGCGGGTTGAGGCCTTCAGTCTGGCTCCGGTGGCGGCACACCTTTCTACTCTCATCGGCCAGGAGGTGAGGTTGGCCCCTGATTGTATCGGAGAGGCAACCGAGGCGCTGGTGGCAACCCTGCAGCCAGGTGAGGCGCTTCTGCTTGAGAATCTCCGTTTTCATAAGGAAGAGACCGACAACGATCCTGCCTTTGCCGAAAAACTGGCACGGCTGGCAGATGTCTATATCAACGATGCCTTTGCCGCCTCCCATCGCGCTCATGCCTCGGTGGCCGGAGTCCCCGGGTTGGTCCGGGAGAAAGGTGCCGGATTTCTCCTGCAGACCGAGATGGATTTCTTCCGCAAGGCGATGGCTGAGCCTGTACGTCCCCTGATGGCCATAGTCGGCGGGGCCAAGGTCTCATCAAAGCTGGGCGCCCTGCAGAATATGCTCGACAAGGTGGACAGGATGATCATCGGCGGGGCCATGGCCAACACCTTTCTCAAGAGTCAGGGGGTTGAGGTCGGCGCCTCCAAGACCGAGGACGATCTCCTCGATACGGCCCGGCAGCTGGTCGAGACCGCCAGGGAGAAGGGCGTGAAGCTCTATTTCCCCGTGGATTTTGTGGTGGCGGATCGCTTTGCCCCCGACGCGGTGGTGAAAAATGTGACGGCCCAGGATATTCCGCAAGGGTGGATGGCACTCGATATCGGTCCGGCCTCGACCATCTGTTTTCAGGAGGCCCTGGCCGATGTCAGGACCATCGTCTGGAATGGGCCCATGGGCGCCTTTGAAATGGATGCCTTTGCCCGCGGGACCATGGCCATGTGCCAGGCGATTGCCTCGTCTCATGCCCTGTCGGTGGTAGGCGGCGGCGATTCCAATGCCGCGGTGAAGAAATCAGGTGAGGCCGCAAACATCTCCTATATGTCAACCGGTGGCGGTGCCTTTCTGCAGCTGATGGAAGGAAAGAGCCTGCCGGGCGTTGATGCCCTGGGCTGAATAGAAAAATTGCTGAGCATACCGAGCGTAGGTGGCGGTGGCGCCTCAGAGGAGTCAGTTATGAAGAGACGACCGTTGTTTGTCGGAAACTGGAAGATGCATACTACGGTCCTGGATGCCTGTCATCTCGCCGCGGATATTGCAAAAACATGTGGCGGCCTTCAGGATCGTGATGTGTTAGTGGCCCCACCCTTTACCGCGCTCAACCAGGTTGCCCATATTGTGGCGGAGACAGGCATCCTCGTCGGTGCCCAGAATGTGTGCTGGGAGGCGCAAGGGGCCTTTACCGGCGAGATATCTCCCCTGATGGTGCTGGATGCAGGCGGGGCTGCCGTCATTGTCGGTCATTCGGAGAGGCGGCGGATATTTTATGAGGACAATGTTCTGATCAATAAACGGCTCCGTGGCGCCCTGGCCTTTGGGCTCATCCCTATCCTCTGTGTCGGTGAAACGCTGGCCGAGCGGGAGTCCGGGCAGACCTTCACGGTCGTGGAAGAGCAGGTCCGCGAAGGTCTTGCGGGTGTCGAGGCGGCGGATATGGCGGACACCATCCTTGCCTATGAGCCGGTGTGGGCGATCGGGACCGGGCAGACTGCCACCAAGGAGCAGGCCCAGGATGTTCATGCTTTTATCCGGAGTCTTATCGCAGAAATATATGAAAAAGATATTGCTGACAAGGTAAGGATATTGTATGGTGGTTCGGTTAAACCTGATAATATTGATGCGTTGATGGTCCAGAAGGATATTGACGGCGCCCTGGTTGGTGGTGCTGCACTTAATGCAGAGTCATTTGGGCGAATAATTCACTTTCAAGGGATATAAATATTTTCTAATGATCACCTTAATTACAGTTGTCCATGTATCGATCAGTCTCTTTTTGATCGTGATTATCCTGCTTCAGCATGGAAAAGGGGCGGATGTAGGGGCGACATTTGGTGGTTCCGGCCAGTCTCTGTTCGGTTCAGAAGGGCCGCTGCCCCTGATGAACAAGATTACAACGACTGTTGCCGTCCTGTTCATGCTGACCTCGGTAACCCTTGCTTATTTTTCGTCCAGCAAGAGCACTGAATCGGTTATGAGTGATTTGGCCAAGCCCAAGGCCGCGGTGGAGGAAAAGGTGGAAGATAAGGCAGAACAAGTTATTCCCCTGCCGGCAGCTGTTTCAGAGGGGCAAGAGCCAGCACCTGCTGACACGGAAGGGACAGTAAAATAAAAAAAGAGTAAAATAAAAAAAGTGCGCCGCAGTGGTGGAATTGGTAGACACGCTATCTTGAGGGGGTAGTGGCTTACGGTCGTGCGAGTTCGAGTCTCGCCTGCGGCACCATTTTTTTTTACACCAGATATAAGGATGTGCCAAGAACCCGCAATCAGCAATGATGAGCGGGTTTTTCTGTTCCCGGATGTTCCCTGCTCTTTTTGACAACGGTCAAGGACTGGTGTTTGTTGCGACCGTGTTCATTGCCGGTGATCGATCAGCCAGTAGAAGCCGTAGGGAGGAATGACCAGCTGATCTTTGAACAGGGACGGTGAGCGACCGGAGCAGAGATCCTTGACCCCGCCCAGGCCAAAGTGACCACGGTTGCCCAGTTCCTCAAGATTCAGTGACTGGGGGGCGGTATTGAAGTTGCCTACCACCAGCACCGAGTCCGTATGCTGCAGGGGGTTGGTGCGGAGAAAGACAAAGAGGTTGGGGTTGGCGATGGTCAGCAGCTCGCGGTTGTTGAAATCGGCAAAGGCAACAATGGTCTTGCGGACGGCGATCAGTTTCTGCAGGCCGTCAAAGAGACGTTGTTCAACACTCCCCCGCTGTTTTCGTTTTTCCACCTGCTGCCAGTCTATGCGGGGTCGGTGCATCCAGCGGTTGTCGTTCGCCTTGTCGGGGACATTGAGGTAGTCGTAGTTGTTGAGGGTGCCGATCTCGTCACCATAGTAGAGCAGGGGGATGCCGCCGAAGGAGAGGATCATACTGTGGAGGAGCAGGATCAGGCGGATGGCCTGCTCTGTTTTTTCCGGATCTCCTTCCTCCAGGGCCTGTTCCAGCCCCACCAGAGAGGCAAGCGAGCCTGAGATACGGGCATCACCGGTCTTGCCGTTGAAGCCGAAAGGCTGGCCTTGGGCTGAAGATCCTTGGTGCTGTCCGGTCAGGTAGTCGATAATAAAGTGTCGGTGGGCTGCCGGTTCATAGCCGGCCAGCCGGATATCGGTGTCGTCGAAGCCGAGTCCGATATCATCGTGGCAGCGGATATAGTTGAGCCATGTGGCCCGGTCCAGTTTGGTGGGCAGGTTGAGGATGCCCAGATTGAGGAGCCGGCTGTTCTTGGTGGCCACCGCATCCCAGAGCAAGGCCATGTAGGTGGCATTGTAGGCAATCTCACATTCCTTGGCAATGATTGCGTCTTCGCCAAAATACTTGATGACCTCCACCGGAGCCACGATGGCCTCGGCAATGAACAGGACCCCGGGGACGGTAACCTGGCAGCAGTCCTTCATCAGCTGCAGGATGAGATGGGCCTCTCGCTCGTTCTGGCAGGTGGTGCCGATCTTTTTCCAGAGAAAGGCCACGGCGTCCAGACGAAGGATATCAGCCCCCTGGTTGGCCCAGAAGAGGATGACATCCAGCATCTCGATGAAGACTGCGGGGTTGTTGTAGTTGAGGTCCCACTGATAGTTGTTGAAGACGGTCATGACCCAGCGGCCCATGGCCTCATCCCAGGTGAAATTTCCCGGCGCGGTCTGGGGAAATATCTCCGGCATGCTCTCTTCGAACATGTCCGGTATCTCTCTGTTTTCGAAGGTGTAGTAGTAATCCTGGTATCTCTCTTCCCCTGATCTGGCCTTTTGCGCCCATTGATGCTGGTCTGAGGTGTGGTTCAGCACAACGTCGAGCGTCAGCAGCATGTTGCGCTGGCGCATGGAGGCGGCCAGCGCCCTGATGTCGTCCAGGGTGCCGATCCTGTGATCCGTGTCTCGAAAGTCACTGACAGCGTAGCCGCCGTCGCTCGCTCCTTTCGGACACTTGAGGATGGGCATCACATGTACCATGTTGATTCCCAGCTCCTGGAGATAGCTGAGCCGCTCCTGCAAGCCGTTGATGGTACCGGCAAATCCTTCAGGATAAAGGGCCATGCCCGCCCATTCCTGGCTGAGGAACCAGTTGTGATTCTGTTCCCGCTGGACATCAATCTCCTGTAACTCGTCGTCTCGCAGGAGGTACTGGGTGGCCATGGTTTCCACCAGCCGCACCATCTGGTCCTTGAAGTCATCCCGGCTGCCGTAGAGCAGATGAAAGAGGTAGTGAATGGCATAGAAGTTGGCGCCCAGCCGGGTATAGAAATGGCGGAGGTCACGGCGGTAGATCTCCGGTTTGAGCTGGTCGAGGATCTCGTTGAGCAGGGAGTGGGATATCTGTTCGTACATGCGTTTCTCAGGTTGCGAAATCAGGGGCGCAGGCCCCAGTTGTCGAGAAAAGGTTGATAAAACGATCTGTCCGTGGTGGTGGCCCCCTGAATGGTCGTGACTCTGGCGGCAAATTCCTGGGCGCGTTCAAGCATGGTGGCCGGGGGCCATGCGAGCAGGATGCCCAGCATCATTACCGAGCTGAAGGCATCTCCTGCTCCTACCGTGTCGATGATTGTCTGCTGCCGCAGGGGAACGGACTGTTGCTGCGTTCGGCCCTCCCGGTCCATGAGCAGAGCCCCTTCAGCGCCCAGGGTGATGATGAACAGTTGTGCCGGGAATCTCGCCGGCAGCTGTTTCAGGCGCTCCTCAAGTGAGGAGCCTTGGTCGATGACGATTTCCAGTTCCCTTTCGTTGAGCTTGATCCAGCGGGCCCGGCCCAGCAGGAGATCAATTGTTTCCCGTTGCCACCAGGGAGAACGGAGATTGATGTCGACAAAGATATCATTATTGCTCTGGAGAACAACCCTTTCAAGGGCGGCCAGTGAGCGGTGGTGGCGCCCGGCCAGGCTGCCGTGATAGAGGAGAATATTATCCATGGCCGGAATTTCATCACCGCTGATGTGGTCCCAGGCGCTGTTGTCGGCAATTTGAAAATCCGCTTCACCGCCTCCGGACACGGTAACCTCAACCCTGCCGGTGGGATTGACGGGATCGAGCTGCAGTCCGCTGCGATCCATGCCCCATTGCGCCATTGCTTCTTCTATCCTGTGGCCGGGAAGGTCGTCCCCCACCCGGGAGATGAGCAGGGGGGTCGTGCCAAAGGCATGCAGATTCCAGGCCACGTTAAAGGGCGCCCCCCCCAGCACATCGATGGCATCGGGAAAACAATCAAAGAGGACTTCTCCAAAGATCACCGGCCGGGCTTGCACTTGTCTGGTCATGAAATGTCCCCAGTTGTTGATGGATGATTGGCCGCCATGACACCTTTCTGCGTTGGCGGCTGCAGCCAGGAGGCCACCGCCGGCAGGTAATGGAGAACCCCTTCCAGAATGCCGCTCCCGTAGTTGCCGTTGAGGCCGAGAGCTCCCCCTCGCGCCAGATACAAGGCCTTGCTGTGGCCGTTTTCCTGCGCCTGGATGAGCGCCTGCCGGCGGACGGAGTCGTCGGCGTTGGCCACCAGCACGGCCTGGATCTCGCTGGCCAGTACCGAGAGGTCATTGCCGCTGTCACCGGCAAAAACGGTTTCGGCAAGACTGAAACCAAGCCTGTCCTTGATGAAACGGATGGCATGAAGTTTGGTAGCGTTTTCGGGCAGGACGTCAAGCAGGCCGGTGGCACTGGTCTCGTCGATGCTCCACACCAGGCTGGACTTGATCCCGTGCTCGCTGAGACGTCGTTTCATCTCGATGATGATGGCGTCATGATCATGGTGGAGTTCCACATAATAGCTGAGTTTGTGGCAGCTCTGCTTGGCTCCTTCCTGGAGACGCAAGGCGACAAGGTCACCAAAGAGGGCATGGATAGCGGCCGGATCCTTGTCGTTCCAGCTGGCATGGACCTCTTCTTCCCAGGCCGTCCACACCTGCCAGTCCCGGGCTTGAATGGTGTAGATACGGGTACCCACGTCGCTGATTACCAGGTCTGGTTGCGGCAACCGGTAGCGGCTGACGGCCTCCGCCACCAGTTGCCGGTGGCGGCCGGTGACATAGACCAGGGTCACCTCCGGACGCTTACTCAAGCGGGCGAAGAGCGCGCGGGCTCCAGGGGATTCCGGCTGCATGCCATTGGGGATCAGCGTGCGGTCAAGGTCGGTGCAGAGCAGGAGGCGCGAGCGGGTCATGGCCGGATCTCGCTGTCGGGCGGGCGACAGTCGCCGAAAAAATCATAATATTGGATCGCCTCCAGGATCCCTTGAGCATACCCGTGCCGGGCAAAATAGATACTTTCCAGGTTCACCAGCTGTGACAACTCCTCGTGGTGCCGGTTCTTCACCACCACGGCCAGGGTATTGCCGCGCATCATGTCTTCATCGCTGCCGGAACCGCCAGCGGCCAGGACCTGCTGGAGGGGGATATCCCAACGGGAGGAGACGTAACGCAGGGCCTGGCCCTTGGAGGCCCTGATCGGCAGAAAATCAAGAAACTGGCCAAAGGAAAGAGTCACATTGGCGGTCTGTTCCTGCAGAGAGAGCAGGCTGTTGATCTCCTCCAGGGAAGGGGCCTGAGCCGGGTCGATGTAGTAGCTGATCTTGAAACGGCCCTGCTCCGATTTGGGCTGCAGTTTGAGCCCTGGCAGATTCTCCAGGATCCGGCGGATGGCGGCGGGATTCCATTGGTGATCAATGTGCTGGGTCCATCCCGTGTCCTGGGTCAGTTCCGGGTAGTAATAGATCTCGCTGCCGCCGCTGGTGATCAGGACATCCGGTTCCGGGATGGAATGTTCCCGCATCAGCCGCAGGGCCGAATCAAGACGGCGGCCGGTGGCGATACCGAAGGTGGTGGAACGACGATGGTGACGAAGGGTCTGGAACAGTTCTTGGCGGGCCTCGCGGTCGCCCAGTAGATTCTGGTCAAGATCGGTGAAGATGGCCCGGTCATGGTGGCGCATGGGGTGGCGGGTGAGGGGAGGCCGGACCACTGTCTGGACTGTTTTAAGCAGCGGGGTGATGATCTCCAGATACCGCTCTGTGTGGGTCTCCCAGCGGTAGTAACGCTTGACGCCGTTCAGTCCATTTGCGGCATATTGCTGCCACAGCTCGTGGTCATCGAGAATCCGGAGCAGGGCCTGGGCGATGGCGGCGGAGTCAAGGGGATCGACCAGGACCCCGTTGTGGCAGTTACCGATGATATCCCGCGGCCCTCCGTCCTCGGTGGCGACAATGGGCAGGCCGCTGGCCGCGGCCTCAATGAGGGTCAGGCCGAAGGGTTCGGTGAGGGCCGGATTGACAAACAGTCCACCGCTGGCAGCGGCCAGACGGTAGATCTGCGGCACCTCGTCCGGGGCGTGTTGTTTGGGCAGGGCCATCTCGCCATAAAGATTGTACAGATCCATCTGCAGCAGCAGATCGGTGATCACGGTTCGTGCCCCATCGTCGAGATCCGTGATGTCCTGACGGTTTCCGGCCACCACCACCAGGTTGGCCATGGCCCGCAGTCTGTCGCTGGCGCCGAAGGCTTCTACCAGGATGCCGATGTTTTTGCGGGCATCCGGGCGGGAGAGGGCCAGGATCAGAGGTTTTTCCGGCTGGCGGAAAAAACGGCTGAGCTCCAAGGCGATGGGGGCCTGCCATTCATCTCCCTGCGGCGGATGAAAACGGCTCAGGTCAGTGCCCGGGGGGATGACCTGCATCTGTTGCGGCTGATAGTGGTCGTAGAGCTCGTACTGTTCCTCGATCTCCTGGCTGGTGCTGGTGATGACCAGATCAGCTGCGGCCAGAGTCAGTTCTTCGGCTTCAATGCGTCGCGACATGCAGTAGGTTTTTTCGATGTCTGCACTATGGAGTCCTGCGGCCAGCAGGCGTCTCCGTTTGACCCGCCCCAGCGAGTGGCCGGTATGGATCAGGGGGATGGCCAGCAGGCGGGCCAGGATGCCGCCGACATAGCCGCCGTCGGCGTAGTGGCTGTGGATCAGGCCGGGGAACCGGTTTTCTGACCGGTAGAAGGCCAGGGTGTTGTCGGCAAAGGTGTCGAGATAATCCCAGAGCTGCTCTTTGGCGATATACTCGTCTGGTCCGGCTATAATGCGGATGATCCGGGCCTTGTCGCCCAGTTCTTCAACGGGGCGGGCATAGTCGGCTGAGATCTGAGGGTCGGAGATCAGGCGGGTGACCAGATCCACCCCGCTCACTGCCGGATGGCGGGCCAGGGAACGGGTCAGCTCCAGTACGTATTTGGTCTGGCCGCCGGTGTCAGCGTCCCTTCCCAGCTCCAGATCGTGGCCGCGGATCAGTCCGTGGATGCTGAGCAGCAGGATGTGCAGGCCATTATTCGGGGGAGTAGTCATGTGCCTCATTATCAGGTGAGAAGGTGGAATATTGTCTGAAGCGCAAGTTGCCATTTTATAAGTAGAGGTAGCAAATCGGCACCAAAAAAGCAAGTTCTGTCCTTGGAATGGTTGCCTTTCAGGCGGTGACCTTCTGGAAACGACTGGTCGGGGCGGTGCAGATCGGGCAGTTTTCCGGAGCCTGGTCTGCCATGATAAACCCGCAGAACTGGCAGACGTGATAGCTGGTCGGACGCTCCTGGTCTTGAGTAGTTTTCCTCTCCAGCTTCTTCTGCAGGTTCAGGTGCATCCGCTGCACCCTGGCGGACTGGGAGCAGGCCCCGAGCATGGCCTTGTCCTGACAGTCCTCTGCCAGCTGGGCCGTCTTCTCGCACGCTTCGATGGTGGCCGGAATCTCATGCTTGAAGGCCAGGGCGCGGTTCTGTTCATCGGAGCCGGTATGGCCGCGAAGCTGGAGAAGGATACGGGCGGCCTGGGCGGCCTCTGAACTGCTGATTGCTGAAAAGAGGTCGGCCAGTTCTGTCTGTCCTTCCTTTTTTGCCCGCAGGGCGTAGATTTTTTTTCGGGCGGAGCCCAGGGTCATTTTTAGAAAGAGCTGCTGCAACTGTTCCTGGAGTCTCTGATTCATTTGTCTGTCCTCTGGTGATGTTATTTCTTAACGGTTCCTGAAAATTCCTTTGGCGGCATGATAGAAAAAGCCCTGACTCACTATTACCCCGGAAAAGAGAGTGAAACCCCCAATATGCTGCAGCAGGGTAAATGATTCCTGAAACAGGAGTCTGCTGAGCAACAGGGTGAACAGGGGAATCAGGGTGATGAAGATCGAGCTCTTGCTGGCCTCCATCCGGGCCAGGGCGAAGGTATAAAGAAAGTAGGCGGCCAGGGTGACCGCCAGGCCAAGATAGAGAATGGCGGACAGGGGCAGGAGGAGAAAAGAGCTGGGGAGAGGCACCTGAGGCAGGGCCAGAAAGGGCGCGAAGAAGAAGCAGCCGATCCAGGCCTGGATGGCGGTGAGGAAAAGGGCCGGATAACGGGCTGTGAGCCGTTTGACGGTGATGGTATAGACAGTGGCGCAGAACATGGCGACAAGCTCATAGAAATTGCCGAGAAGGGGCGCTGGTGCCTGCTCGGTTGCCGTTCCCCCCAGGCTGAGGAGGATGGCCCCGCCCATGGCCAGAAAAAGACCGGTCAGGGTCTGCCCCGATGCCCGTTCACCGAGCAACCGGACTGAGGCAATGGTGATCAGCAGCGGCAGCATGATGGTGATCATTGATGCCTGGGTGGCGCTGGTGTTCTGCAGGGCCAGCGCCTCAAAGAAGAAATAGAGGCAGGGCTCGCTCAGTGCCATGATGACAAACAGGTGCCGGTCGTGTCGGAGGATATGGATCTTTTTAAACCTGGGCAGGAAGCAGAGAAAGGCCAGCGAGGCCACCGTCATTCTGCCAAAGATGACCACCATGGGATGATAATCCTGAAAGGCCAGTTTCATGGCAATAAAAGAGCTTCCCCACAGAAACATGGCAAGAATCAGGGAGAGAGAGGGAAGAAGTCGGGGATGAGGAGTTGGCATGAAAAGTTTGTTTTACAGTTGATGAGGAAATGATTAATGTTATTTTTTTTTTGTAAGGACTGAGGGTGAGGCATGGTAAGATCGTTTCTTATGATGCCAGGGAAGGTAAACGGAGTAAACCGCTGTGAAAAATAACATGTCCTTCAGGGTAACCAAAATGGAATGGTTAGACCATGGCAAGTTATTGCGCAACGGCTCCTCAACATAAACGTGATGAAGCGGGAATGCAAAATTTAAAAAAGTTGTCGTATGGCCCTGGATTGTGTCGGGCTATTGTCTTGATTCTGGTGTTGTCCTGGTCGACTTCCACCCTTGCCGCCTCCGGGGATAGTATTGATCAGGCCGGTGGTGCCGCCAGCGGCAAAACCACTGGTGAGGTTGCTCTCGATCAGGCCTTTTTGCAGACGATGGAGGTCCTGGCCCAGGTGGAGATGAATGAGAAACAGCTCGCCAGGATCAGGGAGCTGGTCAAGGGCCTGAGTTACACTGATATGCGCGTCATCAGGGTCTTTGCCGGCTTCCCCTCCATGACGGCGGACGGGATACTGGATGTCCTGCACAGGCTGCCTCAAGCCCGGATTTCCTTTAACTATCTTGTTGTGCTCGAACATTTTGCCATGCTTCCTGGTGTGGACAGTGATGCGGCCTGGCTGTTGCTGAAGAAGCTTGGTGGCTTGAGTTATGTCTCGAGCAAGGTGGTGCTGGCCGTCTGCCAGGCGAGCGATCTGCGGCCGTCTGAGATGCTGGGGTTTATTGACCGGCTGGCATCGTTGCAGGAAGCGGAGCTCTGGTCCTTGAAAGCCTTTCTTGAGGTGCCTGGGCAAACGGTGGTGACCGTTAACAAGGGGTTGCGTCTCATAGGTCAGATGACGGAAAAACAGTGCTGGGCCACTGAGAAGAGCTGCAAGATTGCCGGCATGACTCCGGAGTCGGCCCTGGCGAATATGGGGTACCTGCAAAGGCTGTCCGATACCGATGCCTGGAATGCCCGCTCTTTGTTTCAGCTTTCCGGAGTGACGCCCTCGACCTCACATTCCTGGCTGGCCACCTATTTCACTGCCTCGCTGGAAATTCAGGAGGCCCTGTTTTTTACCTATAATGCGGCGGATAAAAGCCTGTTGCTAGATGCCTTTGCTGATGCCGCCGATCATCTGATCTGGAAGATCAATAATCTGCATGATATCACCGAGCCCAATGGCCAGGAGGTGGGGATCAGGGTACTGTCATCCGCTCCGGTCAGCCGTCTGCGCGAGATATTTAGGCGCCTGGATCCCAAGATACAGAACCGGTTCGACAGTGAATTCTCGTCAGGTCTTGGCGCCAGCCGCGGGGCGGCCATTTCTGCCCTGCGACGTGCCACATCGGCGGCCCGGCTGCAGGCGGCCCGGGATTGCACCACTGCCAATGCCTATATCCTTCTTTCGCGGGGCACTGATCTCTATGATTCATCCTTTCGTGACATCCTGGTGCCGGTGCTGAAGAACAGAATCGAGAGTCGTTTTGGCGGCAATCTTCTGGCCTTCCTCAAGACCGTTGATCCGCGGAATAGTCATGTCTCGGATTTCATCATCAGTCTGGCCCAGAAAGGAAAACTGACCGAGTTCTTCCCGGATCAGGTGCAGGAGCAGCAGCAGGTCCTTGATCTGGTGGCTGAATCAGCCTTCCGGGATGAAAACAGCCTGATCCTCTTTTCCGCCACCTTTATGACCCTGCTTGAGACCATCGAGCCCCAGACGCGCACCTATCTTATCGCCAAGATGCTGACTGCGATTCGTGATGAAAAGTCGGTGTTTTCCACCCAGTTGCAGGTGATCCTGCAATACTATGTCCAGGAGTATCCGCAGCTGGTCGGTGAGGTGGACAAGATCAGGATCAGGCTGATGATGTCTGAGTATGGCACCATCCCCCTTGACCAGTATGTGACGACCAGCTTTTCTCAGTGGAAGGCGAATGGGAAGCTGAGCAGTCTGTCGGTCTTTCAAAGTGATGACGATGGCAGTCAGTCTTTCCGTTCCAACTGTCAGTATCTGATGGCCCATGGCTATCGGCCGCGGCTTTCTCAGTCCTTCTCCCTGATGGCCACCGATAATGAACGGGGCCAGGCGGCGGTTTCGCAGTTAAAGGCCCTGTTTGGCTCCCCATCGCAAAATCTGGGCCAGATCCTGCAGCTGCAGACCAGGTATCCTCTGGTTGTTGACTGGGTGAAGCATATGAACGGGATTGAGATTTCCCATTCTGTGGTCGTCTATCATGATGTGAGCCACCAGCAGGAGCTGCTCCGGCAGTTTCTGAAGGGCGGGCATGAGATGTTTGCCCAGCGCGGCCATAGTTACTGGCGAAAAGAGCAGTTACTTGATCCCCTGCAGGCACTGCTGAAGTCCGGGGCGGTGGTCAAGGAGGATCTGGTCAGTAAACAACGGTTTATGAGCCTTGGCTCCTGTGGCGGAATTCGGGTCTATTCAGAGCTGGCCACGTTTTTTCACAATAAGGTGGATATCCTGGCCACGGTGGGTACCGGCAGGGCCAGTATCAATGATCCGTATAATCAGCTTCTGTTCGAACTGGTTGCTTCTCGTTCCGATAATCTGACCTGGCAGCAGGTCAGTGATCAGGCCGCGAAAATCTTTAAACACGGGATGGGAGAAGAGTATCTGCAGCCTGGCTCGCTGCCGGCCATCCTTCATAAGATAATGGATCAGAAGCAGATCGAGAAAGAGGGCCGCGAGCAGAACAGTGAGCAGGCCGAGGTGCGGACGCTCAGGCCGGGTAGGTCAGCTCCAGCCCCGGCCATACGAGTGAGCATTGACTGATCATGACCCTGATTAAACGCAACGAACTTGCCTCCTGGCTGGTACGCGGGGGGGTGGAGCAGGAGTCTCGTCTGGTTCTTTTTTTCGGCGAGAGATATCTGTGCCGTGAGGCCGCGGATATGCTGCAGCAGGCCTTGCTCCGGAAGTCAGGTGGGGTGGTGCATGCGATTGACGGGGATCAGGAGGATCCTGGCCGAACCCTTGGTCAGATCATGAATTTCAGTCTTCTGCCTGGTCGGCAGATCTACCGGGTGACCGACAGCCGTCTTTTTCATTCCCGGGCGGTGGCCAAAGATATCTGGAACAAGGCGGTACAGGCTCATGCAGCGGGACGTTCCGGGCCTGCCCGTCAGCAGCTCCAGAGCCTGGTGACCCTGGCAGCACTCGATGGTGATGAAACGCTGGCCGGGATTGGTCCTGACCAGTGGCAGCAGCTGTTTGCTTTTGCCAAGCCTGCCTCTGATCTGACCTGGGCGGACAGTCTGCTCTCCCTGGCCCGGCCACAGGCAGGCGCCAGGGGTGGGGTTGCAGGCCTGGCGGATCGCTATCTTGCTGCCTTTGCCAAGGGCTTTCCCGGGCAGAATATTCTTTTTCTCAGTACCGAAAGTGTTGATAAGAGAAAACAGCTCTACACCTTCATCAAGAAAAACGGCCTGGTTATTGATTGTTCCATTGATGGTGGGGCCGGTTCCGCGGCGCAGAAGGAACAGAAAGAGGTCCTGCGCGAGCTGGCACTGAGGACCCTGGCTCTTTTTGAGAAAAAGATGGAGCCACGGGCCATGGACATGCTCTTTGAGCGGGTCGGTTTTCATCCGGTGGCCGTGGTCATGGAGCTGGAGAAGGTGGCTCTGTTTGCCCTGGAACGGCCCTTGATCACGTGTGCGGATCTTGAGACCATGGTGGGCCGGACCCGTGAAGATGCCCTTTTCGAATTGACTGAGTCCTTTGGCAAAAGACAGCTTGCCGCCACCCTGGTGATTCTTGGCCGTCTGCAGGAAAATGGAATTCATGGCCTTGCTATTCTGGCCACCATGCGCAATTATATAAGAAAGATGCTCCTATTCCGTTCCCTGCAGCTGCAGACAAGTCCACCCTGGCAGCGGGGGATGCAGGCCAGACAGTTTCAGGATATCTATCTGCCGGCGCTCAAGGAAAAGGGGGAGTGGGCCGAGATCCTGAAAGGTCATCCTTATGCCCTGTTCATGAGTTTCAGCAAGGCGGCGGAATTTTCCTGTCCGCAGTTGAAGGAGTGGATGGCCCTTCTGCTCAAGGCCGAATTCAGGATCAAAGGATCTCCTCTGCCGCAGACCCTGCTCCTGGAGGAGCTTTTCCTCTCCATGGCTGCCGAGAAGAATGCTGAACAGAAACAACAGATGAAGAAGCCGATATCAGGTCACCAGGAGAGATGAGTAAGACAAAAGATCAACAGCAAGCATCAGTGGCCACCAGAGAGAGGGAGGAGATACGTGAACCTTCTCTCTATAAGGCGCTGCTTCATAACGATGATTATACCTCCATGGAATTTGTGGTCGTAATTCTGGAACATATTTTCGGCAAGACGACAGCGGCGGCAACCAGGATCATGCTCGACGTGCATCAGCAGGGGGTCGGGGTGGCCGGGATTTATACCCGGGAGATCTGTGAGACCAAGATTGAGCTGGTGCACCATCTGGCCCGGAAAAATGGTTTTCCCTTACGTTGTTCTCTGGAGAAGGTATGATGGTGCTGTCCAAAGGGCCACATCCCTCGGTCGTTCTTTTGGGGCATCGATGCCCTGCGTTGCATTGCATCCTGAGTCATGGCAACGGACCCATAAGAACGTTGCAGTCCTTTGGGCTTTGATGGCTCGTCTTTGGACATTTGTGTTATTATAAAAAAAAAGAAGTGTTCAGCGGAGATCGCTGTTCCTTTTACTGGTGAATAGGGTGAAAAAAGATGCTGAGTAAGACACTGGAAACGGCGCTGGTCAGGGCGATCAGAGAGGCGAAGAGCTACAGAAATGAATTTGTGACCGTGGAACATATGCTCTATGGCCTTCTCTATGATGAGTTGATAAGCCACATTATCAGCCACTGTGGTGGCTCCATTGACAACCTGAAGCAGCGGCTGGAGACTTTTTTTACGGGCGAGCTGCCTGTCCTGGGAGCTATCGGTCCCAATGAGCCGGCCCAGACCATGGCCTTTAACCGGGTGTTGCAGCGGGCGGTCTCGCACGTCCAGAGTTGCGGCAAGTGCGAAGTGGACAGTGGTGATGTCCTGGCCGCTATTTTTTCCGAGACGGAGTCCCATGCCGTCTATTTTCTCGGATCTGAAGGGGTCGGCCGTCTGTCGGTGATTGAGTATATCTCTCATGGACTGCCCTCCGAAGGGTTGCAGAAGGAGCCGCTGCCCCGGATGCCAGCCGGGCCTGAACCGGGAGCTGAGAGCAGAGAGAAGGATAAGGATAAGGATAAGGATAAGGACGAGAAGGTCCTCCAGGAATTTACGGTGAATCTGACGCGGAGGGCGGCAGAAGGTTGTCTTGACCCCCTTATTGGCCGGGACATGGAGGTGAACCGGATGATGCAGGTGCTCTGTCGGCGCAAGAAAAACAATCCTCTGCTGGTGGGTGAACCTGGGGTCGGCAAGACGGCTATTGCCGAAGGGTTGGCCCTGCGTATCCATGATGACAGTGTGGCCCGGGCCGCAGGCCGCAAGGCCTTGGTCCCTGAGCTCCTGCAGGAGGTGAATATCTATCTGCTCGATATGGGAACCCTGGTGGCCGGCACCAAGTATCGGGGTGATTTTGAGAAGCGAATGAAAGGTGTGGTAGAGGCCGTGGAACGGCAGGAAAATGCCATCCTTTTTATTGATGAGATCCACACCATTGTCGGGGCCGGTGCCACCAGCGGCGGCTCCATGGATGCCTCCAATCTCCTGAAACCGGCCCTGCAGTCCGGGATTCTGCGCTGTATTGGTTCGACCACCTATGAAGAGTATAAAAACCATATAGAGAAAGATCGGGCCCTGTCCCGCCGCTTTCAGAAAATCGATGTCGAGGAGCCAAGCGTTGAGGAGACTCGACTGATTCTGCAGGGGTTGCAGGATAAATATGAGCAGCATCATCAGGTCAGGTATGCCGGGACTGCCATCCGGGCCACGGCTGAACTGGCTGACCGCTATATCAACGATCGTTTCCTGCCGGACAAGGCCATTGATGTCCTTGATGAAGTGGGTTCAAGTTTTCGTCTGGCCGGCAAGATCGGGAGGACCGTCACGGTCCGGGATGTGGAGGCGGTGGTCTCGCGCATGGCCAGGGTCCCGGCCAAGAGTGGAACGAATGCCCAGCTTGGTTCCCTGAAAGAGCTGGCCGCCACCATGAAAGGTCTGATCTTTGGTCAGGACGCGGCCATCGATACGGTGGTGGGCGCGGTCAAACGGGCGCGGGCCGGGCTTGGTCATCCGCAGTCGCCCACCGGCTGTTTTCTCTTTGCCGGGCCCACAGGAGTCGGCAAGACCGAGGTGGCCAGGCAGCTGGCCCAGACCCTCGGCATTCATTTTGAGCGTTTCGACATGAGTGAGTACATGGAAAAACATGCGGTGGCCCGCCTCATCGGCGCGCCTCCAGGCTATGTGGGCTTTGATCAGGGCGGGATGCTCACCGAGTCTATCCGCAAGCATCCCTACTCCGTGCTCCTGCTCGATGAAATTGAAAAGGCCCATGCTGATATCTTCTCCATCCTGCTGCAGGTGATGGATCACTCGACCCTGACCGATAATTCGGGGCGGAAGGCGGATTTTCGCAATGTGATCCTGATCATGACCACCAATGCCGGGGCCCGTGAGATGAGCAGCACCCCTATTGGTTTTGTGACCGAGAAAAAGGGGCGGGATCAGAAAGCGGTCAAGTCCTTGTTTGCCCCCGAGTTTCGTAACCGGCTTGACGCCATCATCTCTTTCGGGGCCTTGAGCGCCGAGGCGGTGGAGAAGGTGGTCGAGAAGATGATCGTCGAACTGCAGGCGCAGCTGGCGGAACGCAAGGTGACCATTACCCTGACCCCCGCCGCCCGCAATTATCTGGCCACCAGTGGCTATGATCCTGACTATGGGGCCAGACCGCTGAGAAGGCTGATCATGTCCGAGATCGGTGATGTGCTCACCGACGAGATCCTCTTCGGCGCTCTGGTCCGGGGCGGTGAGGCCCGGGTGGATCTGCTGAAGAAAAGGCTGGTCTTTACCTATCAAACCAAGGCAAAGTCATAACCCCGATGAACGGGATAAGTGCCTTTCGCAGATTATTTTCTGGCAAAAAAAAACAAGAAAATAATCTGTAAGGCACTAAACAGAAATAAAGTCATATGCATATTATAATTAACTGGCTGGTGGAGACTGTAGGGGAGATGGGGTATCTGGGGATCTTTCTTCTGATGGCAGTTGAGAGCTCGTTCATCCCGTTTCCCAGTGAGTTGATTATGATTCCTGCCGGTTATCTTGTGCATGCCGGCAAGATGAACATGCTGATGGTCATTCTCTCCGGCACCTCAGGCAGTCTTGTCGGGGCCTATATCAATTATTTTGGTGCCCGCTACCTGGGACGGCCGCTGATCCTGAAGTATGGTCACTATGTCTTGATCAGTGGGGAGAAATTCATGAAGGTCGAGACCTACTTCCTGAGGCATGGAGAGATTTCAACCTTTATCGGGCGGCTCCTGCCCGGTGTGCGCCAACTTATCTCGCTGCCCGCCGGCCTTGCCGGCATGAACCATCTGAAGTTTTCTTTTTATAGCTTACTGGGTGCGGGAACATGGGTGACGGTCCTCGCCTTGATCGGTTATTTTGTCGGCAGCAATCAGGCCCTGATCATGCAGTATTCACGTCAGGCCCTGTACGGGGTGCTTGCTGTCTCTGTCGTGATTGTTGCTATTTATATCAAGTTGCAGTCAAAGAGGGAGAAGCATAAAAATGTTGAAGTTGAGAAGGGATAAACGCTATTTTCCCCGCTCAGCCATGGTCTGTGCCGGGGCTTTTCTGTTACTGGGGCTCTCCCTGACTGCTTGCGCTGAGCAAAGATCTCTGCGCAGTGTTGGCTCGGTCTCACGTCTTTTTCCGCAGGAGGCCGGGAAGATTGTCTCGTCGGGATCCCGTCTTTCTCCGGAAGAGGCCGGAAAGATTGTCTCCCTGCATAATCAGGTCCGGGCGGAGGTTGGCGTTGGTCCACTGCGCTGGTCGGAAGACGTGGCTGGATACGCTCAGCAATGGGCTGATCATCTTGCTGCAACCAGGTGCGGAATGGAACATCGTCCCCGCTCCGGTAAGTGGCAGCAGCGATACGGCGAGAATCTCTTTATCGGTACTGCCAGCCATTATGGGACATCGGATGCGGTCAGGGCCTGGGAAAGAGAAAAGTCGAGCTACCGGGGAGGTGCCATTCAGGCATCTGGTTTTTCAGCAATTGGTCATTATACCCAGATGGTCTGGCGGGATACCACACGGATTGGCTGTGCCACCGCAGTGTGCCGGGGCAATCTGATTGTGGTCTGTAATTATGACCCGCCGGGTAATTTTCTGGGACGGAGACCGTATTGATCTTCGCAACCGCTGTTGTCCGGTGAGAATGTTACCTCCCTTTTCCAAAAGTTCACTCCCCGGGTAGAGCTCAATATAAAAAAATGTAACTATCCAGCAGCACCTCATCTGTTTCGTCATCGGTCTGCTCATGTACGAATCAGTACACTTAGCAGGCCTCTTTCTCGCATATGAGGCACTGCTGAAAGTTACGTGACATGAGTTTTGGCATGTTCCCGGCATTAAGCTGGATAGTTACAAAAAATAACAGAATGTTGATGAATCGAAAGGAAAAAAAGGGCTCATGGGCGGGGGGATGCCGGGAATGATTCCTCTTTGTCTGCCAATTATTGCCCTCCCGCCTGCCTGCTTCCCGCTCGAGACGGCCTTGAACGGAGAATACAGGCAGTCGCCATGCCGGCAATCCCCGTGAGTTTTTCCTCCACAGACGCTCAGGCGCCAACCGAAAAAACAGCCTTTACCATCCTTGCTATTATCAGTGTCTGCCATCTGCTCAATGACATGATGCAGACCCTGTTATCGGCGATCTATCCGCTGCTCCAGTCCAATTATGGCTTGAATTTTACCCAGATCGGCTTGATCACCCTTACCTTTCAGGGTACGGGCTCGATTCTGCAGCCCATGGTCGGTTTTTATATTGACCGGAATCCGCGGCCCTATTCCCTGGCCGCAGGCATGGGGCTTACCTTGGTGGGGCTGGCGCTCTTTTCCCAGGCTGGAAGTTTTGCAACGCTGTTGCTGGCGGCGGCGCTGGTGGGGACCGGCTCTTCAGTCTTTCACCCGGAATCATCCCGGGTGGCGCGTATGGCTTCGGGCGGGCGGCATGGGTTGGCGCAGTCCCTGTTTCAGGTGGGGGGTAATGCCGGGGCGGCCCTTGGTCCTCTGCTTGCCGCGCTCATCGTCTTCAGGCATGGACAGACAAGCGTGGCCTGGTTTTCCGTCGCCGCCCTGCTGGCGATATATCTCCTGATCAAGGTTGGTCACTGGTACAAGGGGCAGGGACTGTTGCGGCTGAAGTCGCCTCCGCCTGGAAATGAATCCCGGGTTGTATCGCTGCCCCGTGGCAGGGTAGCCCTGACCCTGGTGCTGTTGCTGGTCCTGTTGTTTTCCAAGTTTTTTTATATGGCCAGTATGGGCAGCTACTACATTTTCTACCTGATGGATAAATTTCATCTCCCGGTGCAGAGTGCGCAGCTGTATCTCTTTGTCTTTTATGGGGCGGTGGCCGTAGGCACCATCAGCGGCGGTCCGCTTGGCGATCGTTTTGGCCGCAGAGTGGTGATCTGGATCTCGATCCTGGGAGCGCTTCCCTTTACCCTGGCACTGCCCTATGTTGACCTGTTCTGGACCGGGCTGCTCAGTGTGGTTATCGGGGTGATCTTTGCCTCCGCTTTTCCGGCAATTGTGGTCTATGCCCAGGAACTTCTGCCGAACCGGGTTGGGGCGGTGTCCGGGATGTCTTTTGGCTTTGCCTTTGGTATGGCCGGGATCGGCGCCGCGCTTCTCGGCCATCTCGCCGATAGGACCAGTCTTGCCTACGTCTATCACCTGTGCTCGTTTCTTCCGGCAATTGGTCTGCTGGCCATTTTTCTGCCGGATCTGGAAACGGAATCCAGGCGGCGGAAACGGTTGGATTCGTGAGTTCGATCGGCGTAATAGTTTACAGAAGATGGGCAGCAGCAGGGTCTGCTGCCTGGAGGGTGCATTAATTCATGGGTAATTTCCCGGTCATCGTTTTCGATTTTGAGACAACAGGTCTGTCACCCCGACAGGGGGATCGCGCCATTGAGATCGGCGCCGTGCTGGTTGACAACCACAGGGTCATTGATCGCTTTCACAGCCTGATGAACCCAGGGATTCCCGTAAACCCCTTCATCGAGGGGCTTACAGGAATTTCCACTGCGATGGTGCGGAGCGCCCCTGGCTGCGCTGATGTCATGGCCGGATTTGCTGACTTTATCGGCGGGTATCCTCTGGTGGCCCATAATGCCACCTTTGATGTCAGGTTCCTTGATGGTGAGCTGGCCCGTATCAACAGGGTCAGAACGAATGAAGTCGTCTGTACCCTCCTGACCGCGCGGCGAATCTATCCCCATCTCTCAACTCATAAACTGGAGGCCCTGATCCGCTATAAAAAGCTGTATGTCGACGGCGTCTTCCATCGGGCCGCAGCCGATGCCGAGATGACCGCCCGTCTGTGGCTGGCAATGATTGAGGATGTGAAAAGGCTCTCCGGTCTGTCCGAGCTGTCCCTGGAGGCACTCCAGAAACTCTCCCGGATTTCCAGGGCCAGGGCGCAGGCGCTCTTTGCCCAGGGATGCGTACCCTGATGTGTTGTGTTGTGACCCGTTAGTGTAGCATCTTTTCTGTAAATTCAAATCAGGCTTGGCAAAAGCAGGCCATTGTTTATCCTTTCGGTTCTCAATATTCACAACTACCAAAAGGAGTAAAACAGGTCAAGCAGTGCCGGATGGGAAGGTCAAGGCCAAGCCCTTCGGGCGCTCGTGCCTCGCTGCCTTGACCTTCCCATCCGGCACTGCTGCCAGCATACGAAGAACCGAGGGAAATGTGAATTTACAGAAAAAAGTTGCTTTATCCTTTGTGCCGCTCACTCCGGCGTTGATTGGATATCAGTTCACTTCATTCCCGCTTACGCCTCAGCCATCGTGCCGTCTGGTCGAAGCAGTGGGAGGTAATGGCGAAGGCGATACCGATCTTTTTTTCCTGGGGTTCCACCCGCATCACTTCACCCTGGTAGCGGAGCCGGTACCCAGATCCCTGTCCGGTATGTTCGAGCAGATCACCTCGAGCTGTTCGCCAATGGTAAGCCCCTGGTCGGTTACAAAATAGAGGCCGCTGGTGCTGAAGTTCCGGGTACAGCCCATACCCTGTTTGACCTCGAGGGGAATTTCATCCTGGTAGCGCATTTCCTTCCGCTGCCTGCGAAAATTCATGAAAACGCCTCTTTCCTGGTTGAGCTTTCGCTACCCTGGAAGCAACTTGCACCCCAGCGCTCAAATCCCTCAGGGCAACATCTTCTCTCATTATGAATCAATCATAGAAGAGAGTAGGGTGAGGGTGAATATACCCTGAGGAACATTTTTCTATATCGTTCGATATAGGAAGAACAAGACATATGGAAAAAAAGGGGGGCTTCAGCTGGGCTGCAAGGGTTGGCAGAAATAAATCGATCCCGTTTTCGAAGGGAGGTGGCGGAGCGCCAGATCCGCGTCTGGATCGACAAGGCCACAGAAAGGGCCGCTGAGCCGGTGGAGAACAACTGGCAGAAGATCGAGGCTCGGGCTGACATCTTTAATGACCACGACCGTTCTTGCCCGGAGCTGGTTTGGCTGTATGAAGAATACGAATTAATTCAGTCAGTTGTCTTGTCATGATCCTGCGTTTTTGCCACTACGTTCAAGTTGAAGGGCTTGCTGTCCTCTCCAAAATATATTGACCGATGGGGAAAAGGTATTTCGATATGGTTTTTATCAAAGGCATATTTGATTCTTCGCAAGAATTCCCGTCCCACTACCCATTGCCGGATTGGTTTTGTTTTGATCCTTCCTTTAATGATGACAGAAGAGTCATCAAACTTGTCGACTCCAAAAATATCGAGATCTTCGAGCATGAGGTTGGCAAACTTTTTATCCTCTCGCATTGTTTTACCGACCTCTTGCATGACCTCGATGACATGATCGGTATCTTCCTTATAGGCAACTCCTATTTCAAAAACATAGGCGGACCAGTCGTTCGTTAAATTACTTAAGGTGGTTATTGTGCCATTGGGAAAGGTGTGTACGGCACCACCTTGGTCTCGAAGAACAGTCGTGCGGAAATTGATTTCTTCGACGAGACCGCCTGTCCCATTGAGAATGGCAACGTCACCAACGCGTATCTGGTTTTCCAGAATCATAAAAAAACCGGCAATAATATCACGAACCAGGTTCTGGGCGCCAAAACCAACGGCAAGGCCAACGATGCCGGCACTGGCAATAATTGGCCCCACTTCAACGCCAAATTCTTTTAAAATCACTAAGCCAACTGTAAGCCACAAGGTTAGCAGGCAGGCTTGCCGTAGCAAACGAACAATGGTGCCGATACGTTTTGCGGATTCCGAGGGTGGTTCTCCCTCTGCCATGCTTTTATTTGTTAAATGAATTTCAAGGTGACGAAGAAATCTTTGCAGCAGCTTCATCGCCATCCAGGAAAAAAGAAGAAGGATACAGACTCGTAGCCCAGTCTTTACCACGATATCCCAGGTAAACTCGCTGAAGAATTCTGGGATTATATTCATTTAATACCTCCCTGCTCTTGGTCGTTGACATGCTCAGTCGACTCGGGTTTTGTCCTGATGATGACCGTATGCCCCCACCCCTTGTCTCAATTCTGGTGAGAGGACGTCTAAGCCGCTGTAAAAAAACAACATGGCCATCTAAGTGCCCGGAGCGGCATAAGCGGCATACAGGGAGCCGTAACGGAAATTGACAGATATGGCCTTGTTATTTCGTAACGGCTCCTAAGCCTTCTTGATCAGCAACTGCCAGGCGCCATCATCGAGCCGGTTTTTTTCTAAAATTGTATGCCCCTCTTTTTGGACGGACCCCGGGACATTGTTTATCGGCGGACCATCATCAAGGATTAATTCGAGTATCTGGCCTGACTGGAGTTTTGACAGGGCAACCTTGGCGTAAACCATATTCATGGGGCAGCCAACATGGCGGCAATCTTTTACTGCGTCTGCTTTTGTCATTTTTCCCACCCTTTTCAGTTTTCACCGTCGTTGAAAATCTCAATGCCTTCGACAATCACTTCCTTCTTCTGGATGCGAAATGATTTGATGTCAGGCTCGCGTTCCGCCATGGATATGATCACATAGCTGATCTCCGGATCATAGGCCAGCTTGATGTCTTCCTCGGAAGGCCGCGCCGGGGTTTCCGGATGGCTGTGATAGGAGGCCGCCAGCTTGAGCCCCTTCCGGCGCATATCCTTGACGGCGGCGAATTGTTCCTCGGGCTTCATGCTGAAGTGATCGGCTGAGGCATCCATATTGGTGAGTTCATAATGGGCAATAATCCTGCCGTCTTTTGCCGCCAGGTAGCCGCACACCTCATGGGGCAATCCTTTTTGAGCGTGTTGAGTGATCAACTCGAAGACATTTTTACTTATCTGCAGCATCGCTTATTCCTTCCTGTGATTTTGAAAAATAATTTCCGTAAGGCAATGATCCCGTATCAAAATGAACATTTCAAGTCACAGGCCGCCTGCTCGGCGTCAAAGAGCTCGGTGATCGTTGGCTTTTCACCACAGATCGGGCAGTTGGCCTGTCGGTGTAATTTTATTTTTCTGAAATCCATGGTCTTGGCATTAAAGGTCAGCAGGGTGTCGGTCAGCAGGGTTCCCACGCCGGTGATATACTTCAGCGCTTCTGCCGCCTGGATAGTGCCGAGCATTCCGGCAACGGCCCCCAGCACCCCGGCCTGGGAACAGGTCGGCACCGCATCGGGTGGCGGGGGTGCTTTAAAGGTACAGCGGTAGCAGGTCGACCGGCCAGGGACAATGGTCATGGTCTGGCCGTCAAAGCGCAGGATGCCGCCGTGCGACAGGGGGATATTTTCCATCACACAGGCATCATTGACCAGGAATTTGGTCGGGAAGTTATCTGTTCCGTCGAGGACGAAATCATAACCCCTGATTATTTCCCGGATATTGCTCGCCTGCAAATGAACCTGATGGGTGATAACCGTCAGCTCCGGGTTGATGGCCAGCATTTTCTCCTTGGCCGACTCGACCTTTGACATCCCGATATCCTTGGTGAAATGAGCAATCTGGCGCTGCAGGTTGGAGAGGTCGACGGTGTCGGAGTCCACGATGCCGATGGTGCCGACGCCTGCCGCGGCCAGATAAAGGCCAATCGGACAGCCCAGACCGCCGGCGCCTACGATCAACACCCTGGCCTGCAGCAGTTTTTCCTGTCCCTCAACCCCCACATCATGGAGCAGGATGTGTCTGCTGTAACGTTCGAGTTGTTCCTCGCTAAAATCAATCATAGTGAATCAAGCCCCCTTTGCAAGTCTTCTTGTAGATCTTCCTGGTCTTCAATGCCGACTGACAAACGCAGCATCGTCGGCCGTACGGCCATCACCACTTTTTCTTCGTCGCTGTACTCGGCAAAAATTGTGGAGGCAGGGTGCAGGATGAGTGTTTTGTTGTCATTGATATTGGTGGCCCGCCTGATCACCTGCAGGGCATTCATCAAGGTAAAACACTCCGCGACACTGTCCATGTCAAAGGTGAGAATCCCGCCGTACTTGCCGCCAAACTGGCGGCTGGCGATTGCATGAAACGGTGAGTCGGCAAGGCCCGGATAGTGCACGGCCCGCACCTTGGGACTGTGCTGCAGGAACGTGGCCAGCTGCAGGGCATTCCGGCAGCTTTTGTCGATCCGCAACCCCAGTGTTTCCAGGCCCAGGGTCTGCATAAAGGCATTGTGCGGCGAAAGACAGGCGCCAACGTCTCGATAGACTTCCTGGCGCAGGGCGCTGATAAAGGCCAGCTGTCCAAATTTCCGGGCCCTGTCCTTGATCTTTGCCGACTGCAGCCAGTCAAAGTTGCCATTGTCGATAATCACGCCGCCTACAGTTGACGCCCCGCCCGAGATATATTTCGTGCTGGAGAGGATCTCGATATCAACGCCTGCCTCTCTGCTGTTAAAGAGATAGGGCGTGGTTACCGTGTTATCGAGCACCAGGGGCACGCCATGTTTTTTGGTGATGCCGCTGATCGCGGCCAGGTCGGCAATCTCCAACTGCGGATTTGTTATACTCTCGAGAAAGAGGGCGCAGGTGTCACTGTCCATGGCCGCATCAATCTCAGCCAGATTGGTCATGGACACATACCTGACCTGCAGCCCCCATGATGAAAATGTTTTTTCAAACAATGACAGGGTGTTGCCAAACAGGTGCTTGGTCGTCACCACATTCTTGCCTGTGCCGCCCAGGGCCAGAAGCGTGTTGCTGATTGCGGCCATGCCCGAGGAAACAGCGAGTGCGGCCAGCCCTCCGGAGAGCAGGCGGATTTTTTGTTCAAAGTCGTCCACCGTCGGATTGGAGATCCGGGAATAGACATGGGCCGGTTTCCGGCCGGCAAAGGTTGCATGGAGCGACTCGGCACTCTCATGTTCAAAGGCGACACTGTCGTACACCGGCACCCGCAATGAGCCATGGGGGTCTTTTTTTGACCTGGGCCCATGGATGGCCTTGGTGGTGAATCCCTTCATCAGTGACTGCCTCCGCCCATAAAGTAGAGAAAATCCACCTCGTCATTATCAGAAACCGTGGCCTCGCCATAATGCGCGCGCTCAACAATGGTGCCATTGAGCTGCACCGAGACCATTTCCGGAGACTCGACCTCTCTGATCTCTAATAAACGGGCGATGGACAGCGGGGTTTCTGTAATGTTTTCAAGAGTGCCGTTAATGGTAATTTGCATGATTTTACTCCTTTGAAATGATCTATTGTTCTTTACCGGGGCGTTTGGTCTGCCCCCTTCCAGAGTCTTGACTCGGAAAGGGGGAGTTGATAGGAAAGTTTTTCACTGCTTAAAATAACAGATGTCTCGATTTTGCCAACACCTGGCACCTCGATCAAGGTATCAATAACGAAATTCCTGTATGCGCTGATAGAAGGGGCAATAATTTTCAGAAGAAAGTCGTGGACCCCTGAAATATTGTGACACTCCATGATACTGGGGATTGCCCGAATACTCTCCAGAAAAGCCTCGGTGGTCTCTCGATTGTGGGGGTCGAGTGAGACAAACACAAAAGTCAGAACCTCAAGGCCGATCTTTTGCTCATCAACAATCGCGACAAACTGTTTGATAATACCGGCCTCTTTTAAACGTTTTGTGCGTCCCAGGCAGGCAGAGGGTGAAAGGCCAATATGCTTGGCAAGTTCCGCATTGGTAATTGTTGAATCTGCCTGTAGATGAGACAAAATTGCCATATCGATACCGTCATAGGATTGGTGCGATTGTTGATTTGTTATCATGGCGAACTCCTGGAGGTACAATTTTGTATATCAGGGCATTTGCCATATAATATGCGAATATTATGCAAAATACAAGAATAAAAGTTCTTCAGATGAGCATGGCATCATTATATGCTTCATGGTCGGCATGTCAAGGAAGACCGTAATCTCGAGCTTTGTGCAAGGTTAATGGTTTCGTAAAAACTCAATTTCTGGGATGGCTAAGTAAAAAGCGTCAAATGCGAGGCGCGCAAATTTCGAGGAATGAGGCGTACTTGAGTACGCTGCAGTGACGAGATAATTTGCAGCAACGAAGCAGTTG
>JAHYIV010000027.1 GCA_019429465.1 Desulfoarculaceae bacterium | reverse complement strand
TTTCGGTTCTCAATATTCACAACTACCAAAAGGAGTAAACAATGACCTACGAAACAGAGTGTACCCAATTTGACATGGCAATGGAACTCTTGATTAACAATGGCTTTAACGGGATGGCCGACACCATGAAAATCTTGATGGATTCTGCTATGAAGATCGAACGGGGACGGTATATCCACGCAGATCCCTGTGAACGGACCGATCAGCGTCACAGCTATGCCAATGGCTTCAAGCCAAAAACCATCAAAACAAGAGTGGGCGAGATTCAGCTTGCCATACCACAGACCAGGGATAGTAAGTTTTATCCCCGCAGCCTTGAGCGGGGCCTGCGTTCTGAGCGGGCATTAAAGCTTGCTCTTGCCGAGATGTATGTCCAAGGTGTTTCAACCCGTAAGGTTGCGAAAATAACTGAAGAACTTTGTGGATTTGAAGTCACCTCCAGCGAAGTCAGTCGTGCCACTAAAGAATTGGTAGCCCAGCTCAATGCTTGGCGTAATCGCCCCCTTGGAGCTTTTTCTTATGTGTATCTCGACCCCCGCTATGAAAATGTCAGGGAGGGCGGCATTGTCCGTTTCTGCGCGGCCCTGATCGCCATTGGAGTAAGTGAATCAGGAATGCGAGAGGTGCTCGGTGTCTCGGTTGAACTCTCGGAACAAGAACTGCACTGGCGACATTTCCTGAGTGCATTGCAAGATCGAGGGCTCTACGGAATTAAGCTGTTTATCTCTGATGCCCATGAGGGCTTAAAGGCCGCAAGAAACGCTGTTTTTCCAACAGTTCCCTGGCAACGATGTCAATTTCACTTGCAGCAAAATGCTCAAAGCTATGTGCCCAAGCAAAGCATGAAGCAGGAGGTTGCCGATCGGCTCAGGGCTGTTCTTCATGCTACAGATGAACATGAGGCCAAACGGTTGCTCGATATCTTTATAGTCGACTACCAAAAAACCGCACCCAAATTGGCGGAATGGGCCGAGGGAGCAATCCCGGAAGGCCTTGTTGTATTGCAAATGCCCCAGTTGCACAGGCGGCAGCTCCGTACCAATAATATGCTGGAGCGGTTCAACAAGGAAATAAAAAGGCGGACACGGGATGCAAGTATTTTTCCCAATACAGAGTCCTGTCTCCGGCTTGTCTCTGCCGTAGCCATGGAAATCTCGGAAGATTGGGGCGTCGGCAAGAAATATTTGAACATGTGCTGATTTAAGCTCTTTCACCGGACCCCCGTCAGGGGAGCGGATACCGCTCTCCCGCCATCACCATTTTCAGGTCAAGCAGTGCCGGATGGAAAGGTCAAGGCTGCGAGGTACGAGCACCCGAAGGGTTTGCCTTGACCTTTCCATCCGGCACTGCTACCAGCACACGAAGAACCGAAGGAAATGTGAATTTACAGAAAAAAAGTTGCTTTATCCCGTAAAATAGGGTGAACCCCAAATTCTTTACAAACCCCGAAAAACAAGTCAACGGAAGAGAAAATGGATAAAAAAACCACATGCAATTTTCTAACCGGACACTACTGGGGACGAACATCATTTTTCACCTAAAGCTACTTGATTTGGAACACAGCTGCTTATGCCGCTTATGCCGCTCCGGGCGCTTAGATGGCCATGTTATTTTTTTACAGCGGCTTAGCTGTTCACGAACGGAAGCACCCGCCGGGAGAGACGGAGGTGACAAGAATACGGACCAATTTTTTTTTATCCTCCTGAAGACCCGTCAAATCATCCTGCCTTCTTGCTTCGCTCCCGCCCTTTCTCGTCCATGATCCCTTCTAACTCACCGCCATCGACGATCTCCTGCCGGATCAGGATGTCAGCCAGAGTCTCTATCCTCTGCCAGTTGCCCTCCACCAGCTCACCGGCCCTTTCTGTGGCCTTGTTGATCCAGACGCGGATCTGGCGTTCCACCACCTCGCGGAAAAACTGCGGGTTGATATTGTGGCTCAGGGTGTCAGCATGGACAAAACCCAGTTCTTCGTCCATTCCCAGGATGGCGATGGCGGTATAGGCCTGGTGCGTCGCCACCTCAAAATCGCTGGCTGCCCCGGTGTCCATACCCTTGAGGCCGAATTTTTTCATGCTGGCGATTCTGCCGGCCATGAGCACGCAGATATTGTTGAACACCTCCTCTTTGGAGAGGTTACTGGGAAAATCCTCGAAACTGTACGAGATGAACCCCAGTGACTGCAGGCGCGGGGCAATGGTGACCTGCTCTATTTTGATATCCGGGAGCAGCAGGTAGGAGAGCACGGCATGCCCGGCCTCGTGGAAGGCGGTCTGGCGGAGATCCTGCTCCAGATTGCGAATATGCCTTTTCTCAAGCTTTGAACCGTACTTGATAATGTTGATCTGCTCGATGAGGATCTCTTCGCTGATGCAGTCGAGGCCGTGGCGGATGGCATGGAGGGAGGCCTCCTTGCCGATACGCTGCAGCTCGTAGCCGTTCATGCCGGAGATATAGCGGACCACCTTGTCCACATCGATCTTGCCGTCGTTGGGTTTTTTGAGGATCTGCTCGATGAAGAAGCGCCGCGCCTCCCGGTCAAGCTCCGGCACCTCGACAAAGGTATCGATGCGCTCCGGTTCAATGAGCAACTCCGGCACCTCCTCCAGGCTCACCGCCGTGATCACGGTGAACACCGACTCCTCCGGATCGTCGGAAAGCGCGTCGATCTCGAGGGCCAACTGATCGGCTGGCACGCCGGTCAACACCCCTTCAATCAGCCCCTTGACATCGATGCCGTCGAGGAAAACGATGCTGGGAGCGTATTCACGCGCCTTGAGATACACCAGGCGGATATACTCGGGATCAAATAACTCGCTGCGGGAGACATAGATGTAAGGCCGGCCAGCCTCCCGGGCGAAGCCCTTGCCCAGCAGGGTTTTGCCGACCCCCGGCGGTCCGTAGAGCAACATGCCCCTGGGCATGCTGATGGAAAAGCTCATCACCAGCTCGGGATTTTTCAGGGTATTGATGATCTGCTTGAGGGTGGTCTTGGTCTGCCGGTTGCCGGCGATATCAACAAAACCGATCCCGGAAAATTCGATGGCCGGCCGTTCCTGGCGCAGCAGCCCCTTGCCCATGGGCAAGGTTCGGATTTCCGCCCCGGCCAGACTGAAGATAAGGGCCTCCCCCCGTTGATACTCTTTCCAGGTCAGCTCAACGGTCTGGTTGTTCTTGAAGAGCTGAGGCAGGAGCTGGTCGGCGCTCTCTGAGAGCCTGTGCAGCATGGCCTCAGCCTTTTTGGTCGATTTAAAGATGATCCGGGCCGGAGAGACGGGTAATTGATGCAGACTGCGGGTGATCTTGAAGAGCACCTCGTCGGGCAGCTTCTGCTTCACCTTTTTAGCGGTAATCGTAGGTCCCAGGGAGAGAACGAGAAGGGTAACCAAACCCTTGAGATCGGGGAACTCCAGGACAATGCCCCTGTCCCGGAAATGTGCGGCCAGCTGCACCAGGGAATCCGTACCGATGCGGACCATGGCGTTTATGCCCAGCCGGTTGAAGAGGATGATATAGTTCTGGGCCAGGGTGGTCAGGAGCTTCGGGGTGACAGCCTCCTCGACGATCTCGCCTACCACCGTCTTTTCCTTGGCAATGGCATCCATGATCAGGTCCTGGGCCCGGGCCTTGCTGCGCCGGAAGGTGGCCTGGAACTCCTTGCCCTGGTAAAGGGCGCTGCCGAGGGTGGAGGTGAAGATGAAGATCACCTCCCGGCAGTTGATGCCGCTCTCCGGTTCCTCTCTGGTGATCAGGTCGAGCAGCGCCAGCTGCAGCTGGCTGCTGGCCATCTCAATCCCCTCAAAGAGGATAACGGCGCGGGGGGTGGCCCGGAGAAAGCGGATCAGCTCGCCTTCCTGGAACTCCTGGCCGATCAGCTGGGGAACCAGGAGCTGGTTCCCGCCTTCCGGATCGCTGTAGCGTTCAAGATCAAAATGTTTGAACCCCTTATATTCCTTGAGCAGGGAACAGAGGACCCGGGCCAGGTAGATCTTGCCCACGCCCGGCGGGCCCAGAAAGGTGAAGATCGCCTTGGGCCCCGCCTCCTTGGGCGGACGGAAGGCCAGGTGGATGAAGGCGTCCACCACCTCTTCAATGGCGTCATCCTGGTCAAGAACGATCTTTTTCAGTTCCCGGCGGATGGCCTCAAACTGCTTGAGTATGTTTTTCCTGGGTTCGGAAAGTGGCAAGATTAATCTCCCTTAAGGGTTGGCCGGCAGTTTTGGTGACATGTGTTTTGGCATTTTCCCGGCATTCAGCTGGATAGTTACACAAAAACTTCACAAAAACTTGCTTTTTCTCCATCGATATCGCAGAGGCACCAAAGCACATTCTTGGTGGCAAGAGATGCCACCATTATGAAGGAGCAGCTTGTCATGTTATCATCCGGCTGATACGTGGAACGATATCATCATCAAGATTTTTCAATCACTGCGCAGCCTCTTTGCCCTCTTGCGTCCTGTTACGGATCAAGACTTTCTCAACAGCGCTTTCCAGGATATCAAACCCTTCGTTAATCAATGCCTCAGTGATGATGAGCGGTCCCAGGAATTTGATAACATCATCAGCCGCACCGGCGGTTTCAATCACCAGACCATCCGCAAAGGCCTGCGAACAGATGGCGGAAATGAGCTCAGGATCCTTGAACTCCGCACCCCAGATCATGCCCAGACCACGTATCTCACGAATATGATCGGCAAAACGAAAGGCCAGATCCTGCATTCTTTTTTCTACCAATTGCGATTTGAGCTGCAATTCTTTGACAAAGGTGTCGTCCGCCCAATATGTATCGAGCGCGACAGTTGCGGCGACAAAGGCCAGGTTATTGCCGCGAAAGGTTCCTGAATGTTCGCCTGGACTCCATTTATCCAACTCCGGCTTGAGCAGAACAAGCGACATAGGATGGCCGCCACCAATCGATTTGGACAAGGTCACAATGTCCGGCTGGATTCCCGCTCTTTCAAAACTGAAGAAATTTCCAGAACGACCATTTCCCACCTGGATATCATCCACAACCAGTAAGATGTCAAAATCATAACATATCTCACGCAAGGACTTAAGCCAGTCCACACCGGCAACGTTAATTCCTCCTTCGGCCTGAATCGTCTCTAAAACGATGGCCGCGGGTAATTCCGTGCCACTGGAATCATCCCCCAGAATCTTTCTCAGGTAAGCAATGGTATCGACCTTATCGCCTAAATAATTATGGAAAGGCACCTGGGTAGTATAGCCCGGGACGCCATAACTATCATCATGGTAAAAGCTGTTGCCGGTAATGCTCAGAGAACCCATCGACATGCCATGAAAGCCGTTGGTGAAGGACATCACCTGTTTACGGCCTTTGACTTTACGGGCAATTTTGAGCGCGGTTTCAATCGCATTGGTGCCGGTCGGCCCGACAAACTGCAATTTGTAATCGAGATTACGGGGTTTGAGAATGTTTTTGACAAAGCTGGTGATAAAGTCTCGCTTGGCGACCGTTCCCATATCCAGGGCATGACCAATACCGTCATTCTGCAGATACTCAATCACCGCCGCATTAATTTTTGGATTGTTATGGCCGTAATTCAGGGCACCGGCACCGGCAAAAAAGTCGATATAACGCTTGCCGTCCACATCCCATATTTCGGCCATTTTTGATTTAGCGAACAGGGTTGGAAATGAACGGATATAACCACGAACTTCTGATTCATATTGGTTGAAAATTTCTAATGGCATGATTTATTCCTCTTAAAGATATAGTGAATTAATTTTTCGTTTTCAGGTGCCTTGAAGACGTAAAGGTCTTCGGCCTCATGGCCCGTTTCGCCAAAATGAGCCCGGGTAATAAAAGGCACCGTTTCTCCAACCAGATGGTGTGTCTGGGCAAACGAGTCAAAGAGTCTTTTTGACGCCTTATTTGAAGGGCTGATAGTGCAGGCAAATTCGGTGATTTTGGGAGTATGCAGCTGGTTCTTTAACAGCTGCAGCAGTATCTTTTTGCCTAAGCCCTGGCCACGCAGCGATTCTGCGACAGCGACCTGCCAGACAAAAAGGCGTTGAGGTTTGTCGGGCTGAAGATAAGCCGATAGGAAGCCGACAATCTCTCCATCCTGCTCAACCACAACACAGGTATCGGCAAAATGCGATGCTTGCAGGAAGTAGAGGTAACTCGAGTTCAAGTCCAAGGGTGGCGAGGCCTGAATAAGCCGGTAGATGGCAGTGCCGTCCTGCAGCTCAGGTTTGCGGAATAGTAGGGTTTTATCCATATGCTGGGTCATGTTCTCCTCGATATGACGTAATGCTCTTGAGCGATCCCTGGTGCAAACAATGAACGGCTAAAAACAGCCGGGAAGAGCGTCACATGGACACTATGCGTATGGCACAGGCAACCAGCAGTCAATCAGGTGACCTGACGTCGTTGTCGGTGCGTGGAAGCCATACGATTCGATTGATTTCTCAGGTTTAATTAAATAGTTTAACATAAAAACAGTTATTTATCAAATTTTCAGGATTTTCAAAACGAGCCATTACTCACAACTAAATGATTATCAGGTATATTTTTTCCTAACCCCGATGAACGGGAGAACCTGTAAGGCACTAAAAAAGATCCCATTTTTTCTTACCGGCCATCCCCTCGCAGCCGCGAAAGGGATTATCCCGACACCGTCTTTTTTACATGAAGGTCGATCGGAGAGACAGCCGCGGAATGCCTGTGCGACCAACTTTCATTTTTTGTTGTGGCTGGCCAATCTGGTCCAGACCTGCTGGTTGCTCCGCTCATGGTTCACGGTGCAGCTGCCCCCGAGCTGCCAATTCGATCTCAATGGTCTGCCCGTGCCGGAGTTCATGGATCTCATTCTTGAAGCCGATCTGGATCGGCTCAGGCGTGGTGTCGTCCACATGGATGGTCAGTATATCGGTGGAGATCTCAAGGGTCAGCAATTTGCCGCGATAATGGATGTGCATGCGCAGTGTTTCAATGGTTTCCGGCAGACAGGGGTTGAACCAGAGCACCCCGGCGCTCGATTCAATCCCGATCCAGGCGCTGGATATCGCCGTATTTTTTGCGGTAGCCCTCCCAGTCAAATGGTGCCAGCCGGTCATAATGCTCAAACTGGCTGATGATGACGTCACCGTGAAACACCAGGCGCATGGTGCGGCTCACAACCTCCCGGCGCTCCAGTTCCTCCGGGCGCAAGGCCAGCATTCCACAGAGTTCGCAGCGCCTTTTCCCGGGCAGAAGATCCAGTCAATCGCCGTCGACGTAACGCCGGTAGTCGGTGTCCGCATCAAAGGGCAGGAAGTCCGTACCGGAGGTAACGGCCTGCGCTTGAAGCAAGGGGTCGAAGGTCGCCTTCCAGGTAATAGCGTGGACTGCGGCGGTCTGGGTCACCACGCCGTCGAGATCAAGGATGACCGCGTCGAACGCATCCTTGTCCAGCGTCAGGCTGGGCGAATCAGCAAGGTGGGGTTCTTCTACCATGTTCATGGGCTCCTCACAGGATAGCAGGGTTGACGGGGAGAAGGAGAGCTTTTCGATCGGCCAGCCCTGTTCATGGTTTGTCTCGAATTACTGCGAATTTGAGGTCCAGGCAAGGACATTCATGGCGTTCTTGTATAAACAACATGTACCATGAATGAAGCATAAGCAAAATCGTATCTCAAAGTCAATGCCAGCAACGGAAGCTGCGGTGGCGGCCCTGACAGCTGGTCCCTCGGACTGCGCGTACCCTCGATCGCCGCTTGGCTCACCAACCGCCACCTGCGAGCACAAAGGCCCCATTGGCGTCAGCCCCGCCATTTTTTTTCGACGAATCCGCTTTTTTTCAATGCTTCTCCTTGGTCCCTTCAGTATAATAATGGGTCATTCACCTCGTACACAGGAGCCCTTTCATGATTCACGTCGGTATTCTTTCAGATACCCATCTGACCAACTGTCCAGATTCCTTCCGCCGACAGGTGGACACCGTCTTTGCGGAATGTCCCATTATCATCCACGCCGGAGACCTCACCGATATCTCTATCCTCGCGGCCTTCAGCGGGAAAGAAGTCCATGCGGTCCATGGCAACATGTGCAATATCGGGAGCCAGCAGCAGCTGCCAGTCAGCAAGCTGATATCGATCGGCGGCTTTCAGATCGGGCTGTGCCATGGCGCCTGGGGCCCCCGGCACACCATTGAGGAACGGGTCTGGGCCCTGTTCCCCGAAGCCGACTGTATCGTCTATGGTCACAGCCATAAACCGGTCTGCCACAGGATCGGGAACGTCCTGTTCATCAACCCGGGCACCTTCCAGGGCACTGGCCCTCACGGAGCGCCAGGCACCTACGCCATCCTGCAGATCGACGAGCAGGCCGACGACAGGCGGAAAGGCCTGGAGGCCGCCATCCACGAGCTCCCGCAACTCTCTTAACCACGTGTAATGACCATGACCCAGGCTCTTAAAATTACCCCCATGCTCCAGCAGTACCTGGAGATCAAACAGGGACATCCGGACGCCATTCTCTTCTACCGGATGGGAGATTTTTACGAGATGTTCTTTGAGGATGCCGTCGTCGCCTCCAAGATCCTCGGCATCGCCCTTACCAGCCGCAACAACAAGGATGAGGCCAACAAGGTGCCGTTGTGCGGCTTCCCCTACCACGCCGCGCCTACCTATCTGGCCAAACTGATCAAGGCAGGGCGCCGGGTAGCCATCTGTGAACAGATCGAGGATCCAGCTCTCGCCAAGGGCATTGTCAAACGGGAGGTGATACGGGTGGTCTCGCCCGGGGTGATCACCGATGCCCAGCTGCTCGACGACAAGAGCAATCTCTACGTGGCCGCCATCAGCCGCCAGGAGCAGGCCAAGGCTGTAACCTATGGCCTCGGCTTTCTCGATCTCTCCACCGGGGAATTTCTGGTGGGTGAATTCCGGGACGACTCCGACCCCGGTGATCTGATCCTGGACCAGCTGACCCGCATGGCGCCGGCGGAACTGCTGGTCAGCCGCGACCAGGCCAAGGGTCTGGCTGTACTGCTCCAGAGCGCCCGGACGCTGCTGCCTGGGCTGTGCATCACCGAGCGGCCGGAGTCCCAGTTCCACCTGCCCAGCTGCGAAGAGCTGCTGACCGACCACTTCCAGGTGCTGAACCTGGCCGGCTTCGGCTGCGGGGCCATGACCCAGGGGATCGTCTGTGCGGGGGTGCTGCTCGACTACATCCGCGAGACCCAGAAGACCGAGCTCGATCATATCGAGACCCTGCGCCCCATCGATCTTGATGCCATCCTCCAGATTGATGAGTCTTCGCGCCGCAACCTGGAGCTGACCCAGACCATCATCGGCACCCGGCGCGAAGGATCCCTGCTGGCCGTGCTTGATCAGACCTGCACCCCCATGGGCGCCCGACTGCTGCGGCATCACCTCCTCTTTCCGCTCCAGGATGTAGCCCGGATCACGGCCCGACTGGACGCCGTGGCCAATCTGTTCATGGACCACAACCTGCGCCAGGAGTTCCGGGCGCAGCTGGCCACCATCTATGATCTTGAGCGGCTGAACAGCCGGATGGTGCTGGGCAACGCCAATGGCCGGGACATGCTGGCCATGCGGACTTCCCTTGCCATCCTGCCGACGATCAAGGGACTGCTGGCCCGCTGCAGCGCCACACGACTGGCGACCATCGGCGCCGAGCTTGACCCGCTGACAGCAATCCATCAACTGCTGACAGACGCCATCCATGAGGATGCCCCCATCACCCTGCGTGACGGTCACCTGATCCGCGCAGGCTTTAACCAGGAGCTCGACGAACTGGTTCACCTGCTCCGGGACGGCAAACAGATGATCCTGGAGCTGGAGAACAAGGAGCGGGCGGCAACAGGCATTGCCAAACTGAAGGTCGGCTACAACCGCGTCTTCGGCTATTTCATCGAGGTCAGCCGCCTGCAGGCCGAACATGTGCCCGAACATTACATCCGCAAACAGACCCTGGTCAATGCCGAGCGCTTCATCACCCCCGAGCTCAAAGAATTTGAAGAAAAGGTCATGGGCGCCCAGGAAAAACGGCTTGAGCTGGAATACCAGCTCTTCACCCGGGTCCGCCAACAGCTGGCCGCCGAGAGTCCGCGCCTGATCAAGTGCGCGCAGCTGCTGGCCCAGGTTGATTTTTTTGTGGCGCTGGCCGAATGCGCCCACCGCTATCATTACCGGCGGCCCGAGGTCAACGATGGCGAGGCCATTGTCATCAGCGAAGGAAGGCACCCGGTGATTGAAAGGTCGCTGCCCACCGGCAAGTTCGTGCCCAACGATGTCGCCCTCGATCAGGAGAGCCAGGAGGTGCTGATCATCACCGGCCCCAACATGGCCGGCAAGTCAACGGTGCTGCGGCAGACGGCGCTGATCGTCCTCATGGCCCAGATGGGCTCCTTTGTCCCGGCGGACAGCGCCGTCATCGGGGTGGTGGACCGGATCTTCACCCGGGTCGGGGCCATGGACGATCTGCGGCGCGGCCAGTCCACCTTCATGGTGGAGATGAACGAGACCGCCAATATCCTCAACAACGCCACCGAACGCAGCCTGGTGATCCTCGATGAGATCGGCCGCGGCACCTCCACCTTCGACGGCCTGGCCATCGCCTGGGCCGTGGCCGAGGACCTGGTCGCCAAAAACAACAAAGGGGTCAAGACCCTCTTTGCCACCCACTATCACGAGCTCACCGACCTGGCCCGCACTCAAAGCCGGGTGCGCAACTACTCCATTGCCGTTCGCGAATGGAACGACACCATCATCTTCCTCCACAAACTGGTGGAGGGCGGCACCAACCGCAGCTACGGCATCCAGGTGGCGGCGCTTGCCGGGGTGCCACCCCGGGTGGTGGCGCGAGCCGGCGAGATCCTGGCCAATATCGAGAGCGGGGAACTGGAGCGGGACGGCAGCCCCTGCATCGCCCGGGATCGCCGCGGGAAAAATGGCAGCAAAAGACAACATCCCAGCCAGCTCTCCCTCTTTACCCCGCCGGCGGACCCTCTGCGTGACTACCTGCAGACAATCAAGGCCGATACCCTCTCACCCCGACAGGCCCTGGATGTCCTCTATGAAGTCGAGGCCCTGCTGAAAGGGTGACGCCCTCGGGAATCTCTTTACCATCTCGACCACCTATGCGGCCCCATACAGCCACCTATATTTTCTTTTGCCATCCACACAGCTTTTATGTATAGTTTGCCTCAATTAATGCGTGATACCTTTTTTTCAGTTCGTACTCCTTTTTCCTCACAATCCACAGATTGTTACTCATGCGCCGTATCATCATCCTTTCTCTTTTTGTCATCCTGAGCGTTCTGCAATTGACCGCGGGTCCTCTCTTATGCGATGAGACAGGGCCAGGCACAGAGGCCCCCGACACGAGCATGGCAGCAAGGAAAATGCCGGTTCAAGAAGGGACTCTGGCCAAAAAATTCGATCAGGCAACATCCTACTTCACCGAACTGCAGATCGACCTGGAGCATGTCAGCTCCCCGGCAGGCTGGAACACTGCCCGCGACAATTTTCAAAAGATTCATGACCTGCAGCCCAAATCCACCTACGCCGCGGCCAGCCTGTTCATGCTTGGACGGATCACCTACGCCAGGTACAGACAGTTCCACGACAAGGCCGATCTGGATCGCTCCCTGGACTATTACCAGAAGGTCACCACCATTTTCCCCTGGCATCCCCTGGCCGACGATTCTCTCTTTACCCTGGCTCGCATCCAGCTTGAGGATCGAAAAAATCCCCAGGAGGCAGCCAGGATCTTGACCAGAATCACCGCTGAATATTACACCGACGACCTGGCAGGCAAGGCCATGGACAAACTGAGGTCCCTGGCCAGGGAGTTTGACACCCCCCTGCCCCCGCCAATAGCAGCAGCACCCGCGGAGGCGTCTCAACGGTCTCCAGGCGACTCGCCGCCAGTAGACCTGGCGAAGCTCCCGAACGTAAAAAACCGTTCCTATGTCCTGCCGGTAAAATACTGGTCTTCCGATAATTATACCCGGGTAGTAATTAGCGCCTCGCGTCCAGTCACTTACAAAGAAGAATTACTGGAAAAGGTTGGTGAACAACCCCGGCGGCTCTTCATCGATTTTGACAAAAGCTACATTGAGCCCAAATATCGTGCCCCTATCCCCATACAGGACGGGCTGCTCCAGCAGATCCGCACCGCCCAGTTCTCCCCTGATACGGTCCGGGTTGTTTTTGATATCGAGTCCATCAAAAGTTACAGGATCTACAGTCTCCCCGATCCGTTCCGGGTTATTGTCGACGTTCATGGACAGAGAACCCCCGTTGCCGCCACCGAAGGAAAAGCCCCCCTGTCAGAGGCGCAGGCCAAGGATGGCCCAGTGTCGCTCGCTCCAGGGATGGATGAAGAGCGACCGCAGGCCAAGGATGGCATGGTGTCGTCCACTCCGGAGATCATCCTGGATGAAAAACGACCCGAATCCGGTCTGCCGGCGACAGAGGCGACGGCTTCACCGGTTCTTATCCTGCAGGATTATAAAAAAGTCAAAATATCAAAAAGCCCCAAGGGACCTGCTCCGGAGCGGGATGCGCCACTCACCTCTCCCCTGCTCTCCCTGGCCCAGCAGCTGAACCTTGGGGTACGCCGTATCGTGCTCGACCCTGGTCATGGCGGTAAGGACCCTGGCGCCACAGCCTTCGGCATCCAGGAAAAGGATATTGTTCTGCTGGTGGCAAAAAAGCTGGCCGACAGACTGAAAAAGGAACTGGGATGTGAGGTCATTCTTACCAGAGACAAGGATGTCTTTATCTCCCTTGAAGAACGAACCGCCATTGCCAACGCCAATAGCGCCGACCTCTTCATCTCCCTGCATCTCAACGCCCATCCTTCCAGGAAGGTCCATGGTTTTGAGACCTACTATCTCAACCTGACCTCTGATACCGATGCCATTCGGGTGGCCGCCCTGGAAAACGCGACCTCGACCCATCAATTAAGCGATCTGCAGAATATCCTTTCAGAGATCATGCAGACCTCCAAGATTGATGAATCGTCCCGGCTGGCCCATAATGTTCAGAACGCCCTCTTCTCAGGGCTGAGCAACAGGAAGATTCCGCAGGTTAAAAATCTCGGGGTCAAACAAGCCCCTTTTTACGTCCTGATCGGCGCGGAGATGCCGGCAATCCTGATTGAAATGGCCTTTATCAGTAATAAGACAGATGCGGGCCAGGTAAAAAAAGCGGGCTATCAGGACGCCCTGGCCGCGGAAATCGTCCAGGGGGTTCAGAGATACATCCGCACCATGACCGCCAGTCTTTAGGAGCCGTTACGGTACTCAGGAGTATAATTTTTTTTGCTCGACGGCGTAAGTCCAGGGTGCAGCCGGTAAAACAATGAGAGAGAAGAACCACAAAGATCCGCAAAGCCTTTCCACCCTGCTTGGCGGAATTGCCAGGGGACATGGCTGGCAGCAGCAACTGGACAGGCACAGTTTGTTCCTCCATTGGGACAAACTGGTTGACAAAAACACCCGCACCCATGCCCAGCCGCTGAAGATCGTCGGCAAAGTTCTCTGGCTTGAGGTTGCCAATTCCGCCTGGATGCAGCAGCTGCAATTCCAGAAGATCACGCTTTTGGATACCTTGAATAAAACGCTCCGCCTCTCTCAGCTTGAAGATATCCGTTTCACCCTGATCGACAGAGAGAAGACAGAAGAGCTGAACAAACAGTCGGTTCATTTTATCCAGCCCAGTCCCACCGCCCAGGATGCCTTTGAACAACAGATTGCCGGTATTGAGGATGCGGGAATCCGTGATTCATTGATGAACCTCTGGTATCTGTCCCACTCCTGCCGGAAAAGCTGACAGGAGCTGCGCCCGGGAAAAGGATTTTCCTTCGAGAACGAATATTGTCTTTTTCATATCTTTTAATACTGTAAAGAGACGTATAAAAAAATCTTTCCAGGCGATCCTGTATTCTGCAACTTTCCGTCCGCGGCTGGCATGCTCGTCTGTAGTCGTAAAGGATCTATTATGATTATGCACTGCCTTGTGAAGCGCACCCTGTGGGCGGTTATCACCCTCGTCACCCTGTGCCCTTCGCTCCTGCCCGCCTCATCTCAAGACGAATCGCTGGTGTTTGGTGTCTTCCCCTATCTCTCGGCAAACCAGATGATGGAACAGCTCTCCCCTTTATGTAAACGCATTGAGGAGGCGCTGGGCAGGAAGGTCATTCTCGTCTCTGCTCCCAACTTCCTGAGTTATGTCGAGCGCACCGCCAGGGGTGAATACGACCTGGTGCTCACGGCGGCGCACATGGGACATCTGGCCGAAAAGCTCAATGGCTGGCAAAGGATCGTGCAATCCGGCCAGAAAACTGCCACGGTGCTTCTGGTCCGCACAGAGTCCAGCATCCGCAGACTCGAGGATCTCCGCGGCAAGAAGATGGCCGTCGGCAACAGGCTATCCATAACCTACCTTCTAGCAGAGAAGGCCCTCGCCGAAGCGGGGATCATCATGGGCCAGGATATGGAGGTCATCGAGACCGCTACTTTTTCCAATGTAGTCCAGTCGGTATTCCTGGGCGAGGCGGATGTCGGTGCCACCCCGACCCTGCTCTGGGACAACTGGGAAAACGTCAACGCCGAACAGCATCAGCAGCTCCGTGAGATATTCCGCGCCCAGCCAGCAACTCCGTCCTTTCTGGTAATGGCCAGCCCCAGGACTGATCAGGCAACCATCCGGAGCCTGATCGATTCGCTGTTAAGCTTCGCAGAAGTCCTGGAAGGCAAAATCTTTTTTCAGAAAAGCCAGTTCGAGTCTTTCCAGCCACTTGACGACGCGACCATTGAAAGCGCCGCTCCCTTTGTCCATGTCCTCGTGCAGCCATAGTGACAAAATGACCGATCAATTCCTTGCCGTCCCCTGGTACCGTTCGCTGCGCTTCAAACTGGTGGCCGCCGCCATCACGGTTGAACTCGTCATGCTCTCGGCCTTGCTCATTAACAGCTTTCGTCTGCTCAACGAAGCGATCGAATCCCAAACCCGGGCCCAGCTGGAGACGCTTGCTCCCCTGTTCGACGCCGCGCTGGCCGGCCGCGTATTCCAGCGCGATCACGCCGAAGTGACGGCGATTATCAACCGGTTGACCCGCTCGCAGCGCGCCGAAATCAACTACATCGCCGTCCTTGACCCGGCCGGAAAGGTCATTGCCTCATCCGGAGATCTCAATCTGGCAATGCTGCCCGAGGCAGACCACAGTGTGGCCGAGGCCCTGGCTGACCTCACCTACGATGTCCGCCTGCCCTTGACCATCATCGACCATGAGGTCGGCACGGTGCATTTCGGTCTCTCCCTCACTTCGATGGTGACCACCCAAAACCGGGTGGTCAGAGAGGGCATCATGATCGCTGCGGTCGAAATCCTGCTGAGCCTGCTTCTCCTTACCACCGGCGGCTATCTGATCACCCGCCACATCCGGGCCCTGACCGACGGGACAAGGCGGGTGGCGCAGGGCGACTATAGCGCCCAGATCCTCGTACCCGGCCACGACGAGATCGCCATGCTGGCCGCCGATTTCAATTCCATGGCGGCGGCGGTCGCGGCCCATGTCAGAGATCTCAGGGCCAGCGAAATGCGCTTTGCCGCCATCTTCAATGCCGTGGGCGAGGCCATCTTCGTTCATGACAGTATGACCGGCGAGATCCTGGACGTCAACCAGCGGATGTGCGAGATGTACGGATACCCCCACGAAGAGGCGCTCAGATGCGATATCGGCACTCTCAGCGCCGGCATCCCGCCCTACACGACCAGCGAGGCACTCGCCAGAATCCAGGCCACCGTGGCAGGTGTCCCCCAGATCTTCGACTGGCATGCCCGTACCAAGGATGGCCGACTCTTCTGGGTGGAGGCCAGCCTGAGTTCAGTCAAAATCGGCGATACCAAACGCCTGCTCGCCGTGGTCCGGGACATCAGCGGACGTAAAAAGACGGAGGAGGAAAGAAATACGGCTATCGCCCGCTTCCAGACGCTGGTTAACAGCCTGGACGCCCTGGTCTATGTGGCCGACATGGAAACGTATGAGCTGCTTTTTATTAATAATTACGGCAGAAAAGTCTGGGGTGACATCGTCGGCAAGATCTGCTGGCAATCCCTGCAGAGCGGTCAGAGCGGCCCTTGTTCCTTCTGCACCAATCAGCAACTTCTGGACGAAAATGGCAGACCCACCGGCACTCTGGTCTGGGAATTCCAGAACACGATAACCAGTGGTTGGTATGAATGCCGGGATCAGGCCATCCCATGGAGCAACGACCGGTTTGTCCGCATGGAGATTGCCATCGATATCACCCCGCGCAAGGAGGCAGAGAAGGCCCTGGCAGCCGAGAGAGAGCAACTGGCCGTCACCTTGCGCAGTATCGGCGACGGGGTTATCACCACCGACACCAGAGGCGGCATCGTCCTGCTCAATGCCGCGGCCGAAGAGCTGACCGGCTGGAGCCAGGATGAGGCCCAGGGCCGGCCACTGACAGAGGTGTTCAATATCGTTCATGAACGAACCCTTAAACCCTGCGAGAACCCGGTAGAGAAGGTCATGACATCCGGCCAGGTTATCGGACTGGCCAATCATACAGCCCTGATCGCCAGAGACGGGCGAGAACGCAAGATAGCGGACAGCGGTGCGCCCATCCGTGACCGGAAAGGTCGGATCATTGGCGTAGTCCTGGTTTTCCGGGACGTCACCGAAAAAAGCCGGATGGAAGAGGAACTGAGGAAGGTCAAGAAGCTGGAATCGATTGGTGTTCTGGCTGGCGGCATCGCCCATGATTTTAATAATATCCTGACAGCCATCCTCGGCAACATCAACCTGGCCCTGCTCGATGACGACATCCGGGACGAAACACGGAAACTGCTCACCGAAGCGGAAAAGGCCTCAATCAGGGCCAAGGGCCTCAGCCGGCAGCTGCTCACCTTTTCCAAGGGGGGCGAGCCGGTTAAAGAGGCGTCCTCAATCGCTGAAGTTATCCGGGACTCAGCTGATTTTGTCCTGCACGGCAGTAAAGTCACCTGCATCTACTCCCTGCCCGATGACCTCTGGCTTGTCGATATAGATAAAGGCCAGATGAGCCAGGTCATTCAAAATATTATCATAAACGCCAGACAGGCCATGCCGGAGGGAGGAACGATCCGGATTGACTGCAAGAATGTCGAGAGCTCCCAGGCTGCCCCAGGCGCCTCCCTGTCCTCCACAGGCAAGTATATTAAAATCGACATCAGCGACAGCGGCATAGGTATCCCGGCTAATCTGATTGACCGGATTTTCGATCCCTATTTCAGCACCAAAGAGGCAGGAAGCGGTCTGGGGCTTGCCATTACCCATTCCATCATCAGCAAGCATGATGGCTCCATATCCGTACAGTCAAAACAAGGCGAGGGAACGACCTTTACTCTTTATCTCCCCATCTCCATCAGGAAGCAGCAACAGAAAAAGAGCGAAGAAGTCATGGAGAGGACTGCTCATAAGGCCAAAATCATGATCATGGACGACGAGAAGCTGATCAGAGAGGTCACCAGCGCCATGCTTAACCTCCTTGGCCACGAAGTGATTCCGGCCAAGGACGGCAAAGAGGCTATTGAGTTATACCGGCAGCATCAGGATGCAGGCGACCCGATTGACATTATTATCATGGACCTGACTATCCCAGGCGGCATGGGAGGGAAACTGGCCATCCAAGAGATCCACGCCATCAATCCCGAGGCCAAGGTTATCGTCTCCAGCGGCTATTCCAATGATCCGGTGATGGCGCACTGCCAGGACTATGGTTTTATTGCCGCCCTGGTCAAGCCATTTCAGCTGCAGGACATCAGCGAGGCCCTCAAGCAAGCATTGACATAAAACTGCGCCTGACAGGTCAGACCTGCCAGGCGCTTGCTCTATATTCCCGCCGAGATAATATTGGACTTGTTATCTACATAACCTCCCGAATCCACCAGGAATACTGCCGGAGGACCAGAAGGCGCGGCCCTGCTTGTAATCAATAAACCAGTAGCCCCCTGGTTTACGCTGGGCCGCCACAAAGATAAAAGGCTGTTCCCTGGAAAAACAGGGGTTCAGATACAAGCCCTTGCTGTTCATTTCCGGCTCCATGAGTGACAGTCCCTCTTCCATGGTCGGCCGCCGCCAGTCATGGAAGCCGGCAAATTTCTCACTGTTCAGTTTCTCAATATTACGCTGCAGTGTCCGATTGGAGGCAATATCCAGGCCTGCCCGCTGCCACATGAGCCCGGTCCGCTCATCGGTTACGGTGAGCCCATCACCAGTGTCCACCAGCGCGTTGTCAAACCTGCCGTCAGGGTTGAGCACGGAATCGAAAAAGTTCCACTTTTTAATCAACGGTTCAATCTGATCGTCATTAATCACTGCCGGCCCTGACGGCAGGACAGATGTCCGACCGGTAAAGGGCTGGACATCCTTTAAGGGCAGAGCACCCATCTCCTCAGCCTCCTTGACCACATAAACAGGCCTGACATACTCATCCCCCAGGGCCTCAACAACATGATCGATCAGCCATGCCTTGATGGCACTGTTAATGGCATAACTCTTCTCAAACCTCGAAGAACTCCCCTGCTGCCGCACGCACTCCTTGACCATCTTCACGGGAGCACCTATCTCGGCCAGGATCCTGGCATGCTTCACTCCCCGCTCCATCAGACAGAGCTTAGGTTCCGCCCCCCAGTTATCAATAAAAAAATAACAGATCCTTTCACTGTTATTGCGCACCCTTTCCCGTCCACCCCAGGATTCAAAGGTGCCGAAACTCAAATCAGGGGTCATCCCCCAGTCAATGGTCTTAATTGTGGAATCACTCATTGACAGCCTTTGAAACATACCCATAACAACCTCCCTGGTTATGGCTGCCACAAGTGACAGCCAGATTAAACGAACGAATTAGACCAGATTGATCAACAAAATATTTCAGCTTTTTCCCTTCCTGGTGTATCCTGTCACAAACTGTCCAGCTTATTGAGACGGTTGAGTCATTACAAACCCCGATGAAAGGCACCAATCAGGAAACCAAACAGAGAGAGATCTCTGAGCATCCCCCTCTTATTTTTAATTATAGTTCTCATTATCAGAATGTCCAAGAAAAAAACTTTCTCGCCCACCAGAGGATTTGCCCTGCCGACAGGAAGCACTATCCTCAGCAAAGGCATCAACTTCTCGATCTTTTCACGCCATGCCCAAGAGGTAACGCTGGTCATAGATCTTCCGGAAACCACCAAGGTACCCAGGCAGCAGGTACAAATCCCCCTGCACCCGGAGATTAACAGGACAGGCGATCTGTGGCATATCCTGATTCAAACAACCAGGGACGACCTGCGCTACGGCTACCGGATCAAAGGACCCGTCTCCAGAGAAAAAAACGGCCTGGTCTATGACGACCAGATTCTGCTCCTTGATCCCGCCAGTCACATCCACACCCCGCGCGCCTGGGGGGAAAGAACATCTGAGCCGGATATACCCAGATGCGCAATAATCAAACACGATTTCGACTGGCAGGATGACCAGCCGCTGAACATCCCGCTGGCCAAATCCATCATCTACGAGCTGCATGTGCGCGGTTTCACCCGTCACAAAAGTTCACAGGTGACCCGACCCGGGACCTACCGCGGCATAATAGAGAAGATCCCTTACCTGCAGGGACTGGGCATCACGGCCGTGGAACTGATGCCGGTCACCGAATTTGATGAAAACGACAATGTCTTCAGAGACCCTGTCAGCGGCAAACCGCTGAAGAATTTCTGGGGCTACAACCCCGTGTCTTTTTTCGCCCTGAAATCGGGTTATGCCGCCGACAGGTCCCAGCACATCAATGAGTTCAAGGCCATGGTCCTGGCCCTGCACCAGGCCGGAATCGAGGTCATCCTCGACATGGTCTTCAATCACACCGGCGAGGGTGGGTATGACGGGACCACCAGCAGTTTCCGGGGCATAGACAACCGCATCTACTATCTGCTTGACCATGACACCCATGAATATCTGAACTTTTCCGGCTGCGGCAACACCATGAACTGCAACCATCCGGTGGTCAGGGAGCTGATTCGGGATGCCCTGCGCTACTGGGTCATGGAGATGCACGTTGACGGCTTCCGCTTTGACCTCGCCTCCATTCTGGGGCGGGACACCAGAGGGCATCTCCTGGCCAATCCGCCCATGATCGAGATGATCGCCGAAGACCCGGTCCTGCGCGACACCAAGATCATTGCCGAGGCCTGGGACGCCGCCGGTCTCTATCAGGTGGGCACCTTCTCCACCGATGCGCGCTGGGCCGAATGGAACGGCATGTTCCGCGATGATGTCCGTGCCTTCATGGCCGGCCTTGATGATACCGTAGGCAACCTGGCCACCCGCATTGGTGGCAGCGCTGATCTCTACCAGTCCAGCCGGCGCCACCCGTTTAATTCCATCAACTTCCTCACCAGTCACGACGGCTTCACCCTCTCCGACCTGGTCAGCTTTAATAAAAAGCATAATGAGGCAAATGGCGAAGAAAACCGTGACGGCGACAACCACAACCTCAGCTGGAACAGCGGCGCCGAAGGATTGACCCGCAGCAAGATTATCCAGGAGCTGCGCCTTAGGCGGATGCGCTCCATGATCCTGATCCTGTTCCTCTCCCAGGGAGTCCCCATGATCACGGCCGGCGACGAATTTGGGCACAGCAAAAAAGGCAACAATAACAGCTGGTGTCAGGACAATAATATTAACTGGCTCAACTGGGATCTGACCGAAAAGAACAAGGGGCTGCTCCGTTTTTTTACACAATGCATTCACCTGCGCAAGGATCATTCCATCTTTCAACGGACCAGTTTCTTTACCCACCCCGAAGATGACGAATGCATTGAAGATAACTTTGAGATTATCTGGCAATCGCTGAAACCATGTGAGCAGGACTGGTCTGCCGAATGTCACACCCTGGCCTTTCTCCTCAATGGCAGCCGAACCGGGAGCGACCAGGGTGATCACTTTTTTATCATGCTCAACGGCGACAGAGAAGAGGATGCCATCTTCACCCTGCCGCCAATCCCTGGCAACAGTCACAGCAAGCAGATCTGGTATCAGATCATCGATACCAGTCTCGAGTCCCCTTATAATTTTCTCAGCCGGCAGCAGGCCCCGGCAAGGCTCCCGAAGACAACTGTTACGGTCAAGGCAATGGGGGCCATCGTCCTCCAGTCTCCATCATCAGTAACCTGATTTTAAATTTTTCATTACTCTTTATACTCAAACATGAAACAGGGCAATTTGCTTTTTCTCGGTGATTCCCTTCTTGCCGATTTCAACTGGCAGGAACGGATACCTCATTTCACCGTCAACAATTTGAGCATTCCCGGCGAAACGGCCCAGGGACTGCTGAACAGGCTGCCATCGATCCAGGAACAGGATATTGATCCTCACATTATATTGATCATGACCGGCACCAATAATCTGCTCATGGAGGATTATAATTTCAGCCGGACAATACAACAGATCGTCGTCTTCCTGAGTCGTTGTTTTCCAGCGGCAGATGTTATCATAAACAGCCTTGTCCCACTTCAGATACCATGGCTGAACAGGGCAGAGATCAAACGGATCAACAGCGCCATGGAGGCACTCTCCCTGACATCCGGTTGTTGCTTTCTCGACATGTATACAAAATTCAGCACCAGGAACGGACTTTTCCAGGCCGACGGCATTCATTTCACCACCACGGGATATAATCTCTGGGCCAGATCCATTCTTGAATATATTGCTTTTCTACTCGAAGATGACTAGACTGAAAAAAAATTAAGTGTTCGGTTTTCAGCGGTCGCAATGATACAAGCTGCTTACTGAATAATCACAACCTTTCACCATGAGGAACCCATGAAGCATAAACTCCTGAAATCAGCGCTCTGCCTGTTTCTTTTGCTCCCCGCCTGCAACAACGACAAGGATAACACGACCAGCGGTTCAACCGCTGAAACAACTGCAGCAACTCCAGCTCCGACGGTCGCAGTCACTCAACAACAGGCCAAGACCGTCAGCGGCACTGTGCTGGAGACCATGGATGCCGGTGGCTATACCTACCTGCTTATCGATACCGGAAAGACCAAACAGTGGGTGGCCATTGCGGCAGCAGAGGTCAAGACCGGCGAGACGGTCTCTTATTATGATGGCATGGTTATGCCCAACTTCACCAGCAAGTCACTCAACAAGACCTTTGACTCTATCATTTTTTCTCCCGGCCTCGTAGGCCAGGAACCACCTGCGGCCGATCCTCATGGCATGGGCAACGACACACCCGCTACTCCTGCTGCCCCGGCAGATACCGACAACAGCCCTGGGGCCGATCCATTTGCCAGCGCCGTCCAGGCTGAGGCCTCACCCGCCACCATGCAGGCCAAGACAGTCTCAGGCGGCAGTATTGGAGCAATGGTTCCTTTTGATGAAATCAAGGTGGAAAAAGCCACGGGAGACAATGCATATACAGTGGGAGAGCTCTTTGCCGACAACACCAAACTTGACGGCAAGACCGTTCGCGTCCAGGGCAAGGTGGTAAAATTCAGCCCCCAGATCATGGGCTTGAACTGGATTCACCTCCAGGATGGCAGCGGAGATCCTTTAAAGAACACCCATGATCTGGTCGCCACTACCAGCCTCGAGCTACCAAAAGGCCAGGAAGTCATTACCATTGAGGGTATTGTCCGGGCCAATAAGGATTTTGGCGCCGGCTACAGTTATGTAGTCATAGTTGAAGAGGCCAAGATCGTTCAGTAAGCCGTCGTACAAAAATAACTTGGATTTTTTAAGCATAAGGGGCCGTAAAGAAATGAATAAAAAGTACAAGTTTTTTCTTAACGGCCCCTAAAATTTAAACATCCCCTTATCAATGCGTATTGTCATAGCCGGCCCGGGAGCCTTAGGCTGTCTGTTCGCCTCACTGCTTTTCCCGCAAAAGCAGATCAGAAAAGACAGCCTCTGGCTCCTTGACCATAACCGGGAGCGGGCAGCCCTGCTCCAGAGACAGGGAATTGTCTATGAGGCTGACGGGAATCAGCAACAAATCATGATTCCTGTCTCCGCGGAACCCGGGAAAATCAACCCCGTTGACACGGTTCTCTTCTGTGTCAAATCCTACGACCTTGAGGCCTGCCTGCAATTCTGTCTGCCCCTGCTCTCTCCTCAAACCCTTCTTGTCTTCCTGCAAAACGGCATCGGCCATCTTGATATCCAGGAACGGATGCATCTCCTTTCCTGTCCAGCCTTTGCCAGTTGCTCTGAAGGGGCTACCCTGCTAGGGCCGGGACATGTCCTGCATGCCGGCCGCGGCGTAACTCACCTCGGTTTTCTCCAGCACCCCACCGAGATGCAGCAGCAGCAACTGACAGAACTAACCCGGACCCTCCAGGAAGCCGGCTTTGCAGCCTCTCTTTCTCAGGACATTCGTGCTCAGCTCTGGGCCAAGCTGCTCATCAATGGAGGGATAAACCCGCTCACCGCCCTCTACAACCGCACCAACGGCCAGCTCCTCACTTCCTGCGCCGCCCGCACCAGAATGAAAAATATTGTCAGGGAGGCGGAGGCGGTGGCCAGGGCCGGCGGAATTCCCATTCACAGTGATCCACTGCAGGCAACCCTTGATGTCTGCAAAGGCACGGCCCGGAACATCTCCTCCATGCTTCAGGACCGGCGCCACAAACGGCCAACCGAGATTGACGCTATCAACGGCGCCGTAGTCATTGCGGGAAAAAGGCTTGGCATTGCCACCCCATTCAATGAAGAGGTGGTGGCACAGATAAAGACGATGGAGAATGGTTACAGCCAGGACGACATCTAACCCCGATGAACGGGATAAGTGCCTTTCACAGATTATTTTCTGGCAAAAAAAAAACAAGAAAACAATCTGTAAGGCACTAAAGAAAGGAGAGAGAAGAGATGAAGATCCAGAGCAGAGAGATTGGTTTTGACCTGGATGGAGTCATTGCCGATACAGCTGAGGCCTTTATCCGTCTGGCCTGCGAGGAACACGCCTTCTGCTCTTTTACCCTGGAAGAGATCACCACCTTCCAGGTGGAAGATTGCCTCGACATCCCCGCCCCCGTAGTAGAAAGGATATTTGATGCCATTCTCCGCGATTCTCTGGCAACCGGTCTGCAACCCATGGAAGGGGCGGTAAAGGTGATCACGGAGATGACCGCCTCCGCACCGGTAACCATCATCACCGCCCGCTCGCTGCAACAACCGGTAGAAGAGTGGCTGGAACATTTCTTCCCCGCCGCCGTCTGCGCCAAAATCCGTCTGGTGGCCATGGGATATCACAATGACAAGGCCCGCTATATTCACGAACACAAGCTGCGCTACTTTGTCGATGATCGGGCCGAGACCTGTCTGCAACTGGCGGATGTGGCCATCATCCCCTTTGTCTTTTCCCAACCCTGGAACCAAAGTGAGCATGGTCTGCAGAGCGTTGCCAACTGGCAGGAAATCCACGCCCTGCTGGAAATTTAGGCGCCGTTAAGACATTGAGCAAGTCTTTTGTTGCTCAATTCTGTTACGGCACCTTATGCCGCTTCCAAGAAAAAGCCAATCTCTTACGGCTGTTTCTTGGAGTGGCGTCTGGCGGAATGCATCGAAGAGGAAAACCATTACGAATCAACCATAGCGTTTTTATTCTCTTTTTTTACGGCACCTTATGCCGCTTACGGCACAAATACTACACTTATTTTTTAGACAAAGACTCAATATTGATGGTTTCGTAAAAACTCAATTTATGAGATGGCTAAGTAAAAAGCGTCAAATGCGAGGCGCGCAAATTTCGAGGAATGAGGCGTACTTGAGTACGCCGCAGTGACGAGATAATTCGGAGTCTCGCAAGCTCGCTTACCTGCAGCAACGAAGCAGTTGGCGACTTTTTACGACGCCATCAATATTGCAAAATCCCCATGAACTGTCCCCACTGCCACGCCAAGATCCCCACTTTTCGCAATCCAGTTCCCACCGTCGATATCATCATCGAGATTGGGGAAGAGATCGTGCTCATCAAACGAAAAAACCCGCCATACGGCTGGGCTTTGCCGGGCGGGTTTGTCGATTATGGTGAGTCATACGAAAATGCGGCACTGCGTGAAGCTGTGGAGGAGACCGGCCTTGCGGTGCAGAAGCTGATTCAGTTCCACACCTATTCCGATCCCGGCCGTGATCCCCGGCAGCATACCGCCTCAACGGTTTTTATCGGCCAGGCGCTGAACAAACCTACTGCCGGAGATGATGCGACCGAGGCCGGACTTTTTGCAGAAGGCCATCTCCCGAATCTGGCCTTTGATCATGCCCGAATCCTGGCGGATTATTTCGCGGCCAGGAGAAACGGCAATCCCTTCAGGCCGCTATAAAAAAAGGCAGAAAGAGCCGTCAAGAAGCAATCTGTACTTTTCAGTCATTTACTTACGGCCTCTTATGCCGTTAATGACATTGAATCGTATGAATTGTTTTTGAACGACGGCTCAGCACAAGCTCGTAACGGCTCCTTGTATGTTCGCCGGTAGATGTAGCTTGCCAGGCGCCACACCAAGAAACAGCGGTAATGATTGCTGTTTCTTGGGTGCGGCATAAGAGGCCGTAGATAAAACAAGCAAGAAAAAGACCTTGCTTGTTCGCCGGCTGATGTAGCTTGCCAGGCGCCACACCAAGAAACAGCGGTAATGATTGCTGTTTCTTGGGTGCGGCATAAGAGGCCGTAGATAAAACAAGCAAGAAAAAGACCTTGCTTGTTTTATAACGGCCTCTAAAAAACAAGCCGCAGGATCCAGAAGACAAAAAGCCCCATACCCATGGCGCCATAGAGCATCAGTCAGGGGAGACAGTCACTGCCATACTTCCTGGCAATCAACCAGAAGGTGGCCACACCAGCCACCCCCGAGGCGATCAAAATCAACAGAGTTCTCATCCTTTGCCCTTAACCCCTGATCCGTACGTCACTTTTTTTCCGCAGCCGGATTGACTTTGGGGTTACCTCAACCAGTTCATCGTCATTGATATAGGCGATACAATCTTCCAGGGTCAGGGCCCGAGGAGGGGTCAGGATTATCGCCTCGTCCGTACCTGAGGCCCGCATATTGGTCAGTTTTTTACCCTTGCCCGGATTGACCACCATATCTCCGCCTCGAGAACTTTCACCAATGATCTGTCCCGTGTACAAGGGCGCACCAGGATGAATGAAGAGCGTACCCCGCTCCTGCAGACTGAACAGGGCGTAAGCCACGGCAGTACAGGGATCTTTAACCAGCAGCACCCCATTGACTCGATTTTTTATCTCCCCGGCATAGGGGCCATATTCGGCAAAGACATAACTCATCATCCCCATGCCCTTGGTATCGGTCATGAACTCGGAACGATAGCCCAGCAGACCACGTGTCGGGATCTTGAACACCATCCGCACCATCCCGGCATGACCGCTGGTCATCTCCTCCATCTGCCCCTTCAGTCTGCCCAGCTTTTCTATGACTGCACCCTGATAGCGCTCGTCAACATCAATGGTGAGCGCTTCAAAGGGTTCCATGATTTTACCATTTTCCTCTTTCATGATCACCTGTGGCCGGGTCACCTGCAGCTCATAATCTTCACGGCGCATTTTTTCAATGAGAATGGAAAGATGGAGTTCACCACGACCGGATACCCGGTAGCCAACCGCATCAGTCAGAGGCTCATAATGGAGAGCCACATCGGACAGGACCTCACGGGCAAGACGCTCTTCAATATGTCTGGAGGTGACGAATTTCCCCTCTTTTCCGGCAAAGGGTGAATCATTGGGGATAAAATTCATGGAAATCGTTGGCGGATCAATGGCGACCAGAGACAGAGGCATTGGATTGTCCAGATCAGTAAAGGTCACCCCCACGGTCACATCATCCATACCGGCAACGGCCACGATCTCACCGACACCGGCGCTGTCGATGGGCACCTTGCCGTCAGATTCAAAGCGGTAGATCTTAGAGATACGCACCGGCTTGATAGAACCGTCACGACGCGACACTGCCAGGGGCTGATTAATAGAGATCGTCCCGTTAACCACCTTACCGATTCCCAAACGCCCCAGATAGGGAGAATAATCAATGGTGCTCACCTGCAGCTGCAGGGGCGCATCCGGTGATCCTGAGGGGGCCGGGATATGCTCGGTGATCATCTTGGAGATGATCTGCATCCCCATGCCGCCCTCGATCGGGTCATCAGGATCGGCCATGGCATAGCCATCCTTGGCCGAGGCATAAACCACCGGAAAGTCAAGGACATCATCCGGGGCATCGAGCTTGACGAAAAGGTCAAAGACCTGATCAAGAACCCAGGGACAGCGAGCCGCCGGCTTATCTATCTTGTTGATAACCACGATCACCGGGAGCTTATTTTCCAGGGCCTTTTTGAGGACAAAATAGGTCTGGGGCATGGGCCCTTCCTGGGCATCAACCAGCAGCAGAGCCCCGTCAGCCATACGCAGAACCCGCTCCACCTGACCGCCGAAATCGGCATGGCCCGGGGTGTCAATGATATTGATGGAAAAATCCTCGTACTGATACGAGCCATTCTTGGCAGTGATGGTAATGCCGCGCTCACGCTCCAGATCCCCGGAATCCATGAGTCGTTCCGCCACATCCTGATTGTCACGGAACATCCCGGAATATTTGAAAAGCTGATCAACCAGTGTGGTCTTACCATGGTCAACATGGGCGATAATGGCTACATTACGAATTTTTTCCTGTTTCATTTCCTCTTCCCTGATCCTTGGATCAAAATAAAAAAAAGCACCCGTAAAAAGACGAGTGCTTACCGATTATGACTCATGCAAACGCAACAAATAATGGATTTACAAGAACACAAACACACCTGACATCAATTTCAATTAAACAAATACCCTACAAGACAGATAGACATGGAACATACGGGAGAGACCACTCATGTTTGATATTGTTTTCCAAGCGACGCGCCTCCATCTGTCAAAGTTTACACAAAACTCTCCTTATACCATAAAATATCACATAATACAAGGAAAGAGCCGAAAGAGCGAAAAAACATTTTTTTCCAATACCCACTACAAGGCGCCCAGCACCTTCTTTCTATGCTCCGCCGAACGGCGCAACACGGATATCGATTCATCCACATAATCATAGACCTGTGCCTCTTTCCCGGCAGCAGGCCGCATGATCCTCCCCAGGACCTGAAGCAGACGGCCCTCAAAGGTAATGGGCGTTGTCAGAAACAGGGTACTCAAGCCCGCGCAGTCAAAGCCCTCACCAATCAACTGCAGGGTGGCCACCAGGATCCGCAGTTCCCCATCCTGGACCTTTTTGACAATTTGGACCCTCATTTCCGTCGGGGTCTGACCGGTAAGAAGAGCCACACTCTGGCCCCGCCGGCAAAGCTCACCGGCAAAGAGCTCACAGTGGCTGACCCGATCAGATACCACCAGCAGCACACCAGCATTTTCACGGCCCGCCGCTTGAATGACATCCTCGACAATCTGCAGATTACGGCCCTGGTGAGAGGTGAGGGCAGTGATCAGGGCCTGATAATCACCGCGATACTGATGGGTAAATGCTGTCTTCCGCCGGACCAGTTCGGGCTTGACAATGGCGCCCGTTGCCTGCAACTGGGCCTGATCGACCTGATGTATCCGGTCTCCCATGAAAATGGAGATCAGCCTGGTTGTCCCCTCATCACTCCTGAAGGCCGTGGCGGAAAGGCCCAGCAGATAATGGCAGTCAAAACGGCTGACCACATCGGTGAACAGGGCCGCCGGCACCCGGTGACACTCATCAACGACCAGATGACCAAACAAGGGCATCAGTTCATCCACCCTTTTCCGGGCGCTGTTAACAATAGCCACTGTGAGGGGCTGGATATCAAGATGCCCATCACCAATAAGGCCGACACTCCGGCCAAGGAACTCCTGGGTTCGCTGCTGCCACTGGTAAAGCAGCTCTTTGGTATGAACAACAATCAGGGTCGGCTGCCTGCGGGCGGCAATGATGGCCAGGGCCATAACCGTCTTGCCGCTGCCGGTACCGGCCTCAAGCACACCAAAGGAACGCTTTTCAACCTCGGCCACGGCCAGATCCTGATAGGGACGCAAGCAACCACTGAAGGAAAAATCAACCTCCGCCAGCAGCCGTCGGGACTCAACTATCCGTGGCGTCTCCTGCCCATACTGACGACAGAGCAGAATTGCCTGATTGGCGAACCCACGAGGGAAACGAAGGCCGGTGGGAACCGAGTCATAATAGGTCAGGGTTGGCTGCAACCTCTTCCCCACCCAGCGGCCATAGCGTTTTGCCGAGGTATACTTGGGATTATCTATGGTCAGCCGTTCTTTTATGGCCTTCTCAAGGGGCAGAGAGATGCCCTCAAGCAGGCAGTCCGATGACACAGTCAGGACAGGAAGAGAAGGCCGGGAAATTTTAGCAGAAAAGACCGTTGTCATATCGTGATTTCACCATGCAGATACCAACGTTATTGTGTTACAATGGCTCAAGGATGCAGAAAACACTACTACCTGCATTCTGCAATCATCCGGCCCAAATCCAGTCGCAATTCAGGCACATCAGTATTTTCCACGTCCCAAAGATGATGGTTCGTAAAAAGTCAATTTCTGGGATGGCTAAGTAAAAAGCGTCAAATGCGAGGCGCGCAAATTTCGAGGAATGAGGCGTAATTGGGTACGCCGCAGTGACGAGATAATTTGCAGCAACGAAGAAGTTGGCGACTTTTTACGACGCCATCAAAGATAGTTTCGACACCAAACCAATAGCCTCAACAAGGAGCCTTGCCATGATTAGATCTGTCGCCTGCATCCTGTTTCTTCTCAATCTTCTGCTGCCGAACCAAGCCTCTGCCGCAGCCGGCAAGCTGATTACCCTCACCGTCCCGGACAGCGTCTTGAGCCAGGCCCTGGATAAATCCCTGCCGATTGCAGTAGACACCACATCCGATACCTTGAGCGGGGACATAACCATTGTCAGGGTCAGCAATCTCCGGATAGACGACCAGGGGATCTCCTGCCATATCGTCCTCCAGGGGGATGACATGCACCTCAATACTGAAATCGGCGGGCACATCATCAAACTCAATGTCGGCTCTCTGCAACTGGGTCTCCAGTGCAACGCAGTGCTGCGCTTTGACCCGGCCAGACAGGTGCTCTTCGTCAAACCGGTTGTCAGCGATCTGCAGGCATCATCCACCGCCGCCCAGGGCGACATTGACGCCCTGCTCCTGGCCTTCCTCAATAACCGTGAATTTCCGATAAAACTGCAGCAGCTGGAACCTCTGATTGCTGAAACCAGCGGCAAGACGATCAATATCCGGATGAACATCGTGGGTATCCGCACCCAACAGGGAGCCCTGAGATTTGACATCCTGCCCCAGATCCAGACCACCAGCCATCTCGCCAAACAGAGATAACCAGCCGCCGCTCAACTGCAGCAGGTATATGGCAAGGATAGCATAAATATCATGGCCCACGCTCCCCCCTGATTTCCAGGCAAAATACGGACGGGAAACTGTCAGGAGAGAACCCTTCCGTGAGTTGTACGGGGCTACACTGAGGCCTGCCCTGCGCCTGGCTCGCCCTTTTCGTAATAGTGGACAATGGCATTAACCATATCGGCAAGAGTAAATTTTTCCGGTTGCACATCAACGGTCAGACCATTATCGGTGATGGTCTTGGCAGTGACAGGTCCGATGGCGGCTATCTTCACCCCCTTCAGCAGTCCCAGCAACTCTTCCTGACTGGCGGCATCAACGATGGTGAGAAAATGAGTGACGGTGGAAGAGCTGGTAAAGGTGATCATGTCAACCTTTCCGCCTTCCAGTTCCGCCCGCAGCTCATCCTTACAACCTTGAGGCGGGACATTCTGATAGACAGGGACCACCGTTACCTGAGCACCGGCCCCACGTAAGGTCTCGGGCAGGAACTCACGGGCCTTTACCGCTCTTGGAATCAGGACATTGCGCCCCTCAACCCCGAAATCCAGCAGGCTCTCCGCCAACCCTTCCGCTGTATAGATGGCTGGAATCAGATCAGCAACGATGCCATAGCGCAGCAAAAAGTCGGCTGTGGCCCTCCCCACTGCCGCCACATCCGGCCCCTTCAGATTTCGGGCATCCAAGCCTTTAGCATACAGGCGCTCAAAAAAGTACTGTACGGCATTGATGGATGAAAAGAGGATCCAGTGATACTCATTCAGACGCTCCAGCTCTTCATCGAGAACAGCATATGACTCCAGATGCTCCACCTGAATTGTTGAATACTCCAGACATTCAGCCCCGTACCCCTCAAGGGAAGCCACCAACTCCGATGCCTGTTCCCGCGTCCTGGTCACCACGATCCGTTTGCCGAACAGAGGCCTCTTTTCAAACCAGTCAAGGGTATCACGCAGGGCCACCACTTCGCCCACAATAATCAGGGCCGGGGGCTTGATCGCCTCTGCCTCTACCTGGTCGACTATGGTCTCCAGGGTGGCCACCACCGTATGTTGTTCCGGGGTTGAGGCCCAGCGCACAACAGCCACCGGGGTCTTGGGATCGCGGCCATAGCGGATCAGATTATCGACGATAGTGGGCAGATTCTTGATTCCCATATAGATGACCAGGGTTCCGGCACCGGTGGCCAGCCTGGACCAGTCGACATTGGAATGCTCTTTCCCCGCCCCCTCATGGCCAGTGATAAAAGACACTGAGGCGGTATAGTCGCGATGGGTAATGGGAATCCCGGCATAGGTGGCTGCCGCTGTGGCCGAGGTCACCCCGGGCACGACCTCAAAGGAGATACCAGCCTTGACCAGCTCCTCTGCCTCTTCACCGCCGCGGCCGAAGATAAAAGGATCACCACCCTTGAGCCGCACCACCGTCTTGCCGGCAAGGGACCAGTCAACCAGCATCTGGCTTATCTCTTCCTGGGTATGGGTATGCCTGCTTCCGCCCTTTTTTCCGGCATAGATTAATGTGGCATCCTCCGGCACATACTTCAACAACTTGGGACTTGCCAGATAATCATAGACCACAACCTCGGCCCGCTCCAGCAGATATTTTCCCCGCAGGGTGATAAGTCCGGGATCACCAGGACCAGCCCCTACCAGATATACTTTTCCAGGTTTTATGCTCTTTGTTTGTGGTTCCATAATAGATAAGAAAATGTGGTTAAATAGATTATTTTTAAGTCGTTAAAAGAATATACTGTCGTTGCCTGGAGAGCAGCAACGACACAGACCGCCGGTCACTCTTCACTCACGCATCTCCCCACGCGAGGCTCGCGCAACGCAATGACCAGCAAGGAAGTGCCTATTACGCAACAACCCCTAATTCATCAAGCAGGCAGGCGACCAGCAGAGGAATCATCAATTCATGATGTCCGGTCACATGGTAGCCGCGCCCGCCCTTGGCCGTCGGCCTGTTCACCACATTGGTCAGGGACCGGTACTGTTTCATGAAGTCAAAGTTTGCCGTGGTAAAATCATCCACCTGATGGCCCAGGTTTCTGACCACCGTCAGGGCCTTTAAAAAGACCTCCGGCAGGAGGACAGCCGATCCGATATTCAAATAGGCTCCATACTGCAGATTCGCCACCTGGGTACAGAAGATCCGGAAATCAAGATGTGAGGTCGCCCCAATCGCCTCTCCAGAGGCTGAAGGGTGGATATGGATGATATCAGTGCCCATTGCCACATGGACCGTAACCGGGATCCCCAGGCGGGAAGCGGTCGCCAGCAGGCTTTTATCATTATGGGGGAATTTTCCGGCTACAAGGGCCGCACCCACGGCCGCTCCCATCCCCATCCCGTCTCTTGCGCCCTGATTAATGGCGCCATTGAGGACCTCCCCTGTCTCCCGGGCCGCGCCAAAGGCCCCATCACCCAGAACATTGCCCACCTCCTCCGAGGTAAAACCGGCCATGGCGATCTCGGCATCGTGAATGATGCAGGCTCCGTTCATGGCAATGCCGGTGATGATGGAGCGCTCCATCAGATCAATGAGCAGGGGGTTCAGACCCACCTTGATGACATGGGCCCCCATACCCACCAGTAGTGGACGGCCGCGCCGATGGACCGCCGCCAGGCGCTGCACCAGCTCAGGAAAATCACGGCCCAGCAGCTGATCGGGCAGGGAGTCGAGAAGGGCCCGCACCGTACTGCCCGCCGGGATGGGCCGGGCAAAGTTGTCCACGTTGACCTTGGAAGGCCGCCCATGCAGGGAATAGGTGTGCAGTCCGCTGAAATCGAGGGGCTCAACCATTTTTCCGGGTCTCATCACCAAAAATCTCCCTCTCAACCAGTTCACAGAGCAGATGTTCCGCCCAGAGATGGGCCTCCTGGATATGCGGCGTCTTGTCAGAGGGCACATTGAGGACAAAATCAGCTGCCCGGCCCACGGCCCCGCCATCACCCGCCAGTCCGCCGGTAAGCGCCGCCGTTACCATACCAATCTCACGTGCGACCTCCATGGCCTTGAGCACATTGACCGAGCCGCCGCTGGTGGAGATCCCCAGGGCCAGATCCTCGGACTTGCCCAGGGCCTGCATCTGCTTGACAAAGATCTCGTCGAAGGAAAAATCATTGCCTATGGAAGTGAGCACCGAGGTGTCGGTGGTGAGGGCCAGGGCCGCCATGGGCCGGCGATTGATGAGAAACCGATTAACAAATTCGGCCGCCATGTGCTGGGCATCGGCGGCGCTGCCGCCATTGCCGAAGAGGAGGATCTTGCCGCCCCGACGAATGGTCAGCACCATCTGCAGGGCCAGGGCACCAATGACCTCGCCCTGCTCTTTGGCAAATGCTTCCTGGGCCTGTATTGAGTTTTTTGATGAGTTGAGGATAATGTTTTGCATAGTTACCAGAAAGCAGAAGGTGGAAGAAAGAAGAGCGCCCTTATCCGGTCTCTTCTCTTAGGGACCCGGAAAATACTGATGAACCTGAATTGCGACTGGATTTGGGCCGGATCTGGCTGCACCGATTGAACAAAACCGCAGATGTAGTGGCGCTACATCGAGGATTTTGCGATTGAGGTGCGGTCAAACATAGCCCGAAGACGGGAAGCAAGATGGCATGGCATATTAGTACCTTACAGATTATTTTCTTGTTTTGTGCAAGAGAATAATCTGCGAAAGGCACTTATCCCGTTCATCGGATTAGTATTTTCGGCGTCCCTTATCTCTATTATGTAAGCGATTGTCGAATTCAAGTTGAACTGAAGATAATAAAACGCATAAAAAACGACTCTAAGATATCCTGCCCAAAAAGGCAAAAAAAAAGGACATGCCGGTCACAGGTACCGGCATGTCCCACAAGAAAAAGCCCTCCTAATCCCTGGAGATTCAGCAAGACATACTCTTTATTTTTTTTACAATCAGCTGAGCTGGCTCATAATCGCGGCAGTCACATCTTTTATCGAGGCGGAACCATCAACGGTAATCACCTTGGCGCCGCCCGCTTTCTTAAAGTAATTAACCGCAGCCATGGTGCCGGTCTTGGTGTCATAATAAATATCGTGACGCTTGCCGATTGCTACTTCATCCTGATCATCGGCACGGGCGCTCAGCTCGCCGCCGCAGACTCTGCACACCAGCCTGCCGTCTTTTTCAACCGGCTTGATGGCCTCAAAGGCAATATGATTGGGGTGATTATTATCATTGGCGCAGAGACGGCGGCCCATGATCCGCTCTTTGGCTATCTGACGGTCAAGCTCGATCTCGATCACATAGTCAAGGGCCATGCCTGACTCTTTCAGCGCCTTGTCCAGGGCCTCGGCCTGGGCCAGAGAACGGGGGAAGCCGTCCAGCAGCCATCCCTGCTCTTTGGATTTTCCCAGGGTCTCGAGAACCATGGGGATGGTTATTTCATCGGGCACCAGATCGCCGCGGTCAATATACTCTTTGGCCTTCTTGCCAAGCTCTGTGCCGCCCTTGATATGCTCCCGGAAAATAGCACCGGATTCAATATGGTTACAACCATACTTGTCCTTGACAATAGCGCCCTGAGTCCCCTTGCCACTTCCGTTTGGCCCGAAAGCCAGAATATTTACCGCCATACTGTTCTCCTTGATCAAATGTTGTTTATCAGTAACTATTCAGCAGCACCCAACCTGCTTCGTCATCGGCCGGCTCATGTACGAACAATACACTTTACAGACCTCTTTCTCGCCGGGGTACTACTGACTCGTTACAGTGCATGGGCTTTCACACTTTTCCGGAATCAAGCTGGATAGTTACGTCTATCCTACGTTTTTTTCAAAACATGCCGGAACTCTTTTCTCAGAAAATCAATCTCATACCAGAAAGGATGAATGAGCATTCACTCACAAGAATGAGGAAAAAGTATAAACCAAAAAAGTTCTTGAGGCCAGCAAAATATCTCCTCTTCTTTTTTGACTTTCAGCCGGAAAGAGGTTACTTTCAGCTTAGGAGCCGTTACGAAATAACATGGCCATTTATATCTATTTAGCTCCTTATGCCGCTTATGCCGCTCCGAGCACTTAGATGGCCATGTTATTTTTTTTACAGCGGCTTAATTATTGATGGTTTCGTAAAAACTCAATTTATGAGATGGCTAAGTAAAAAGCGTCAAATGCGAGGCGCGCAAATTTCGAGGAATGAGGCGTACTTGAGTACGCCGCAGTGACGAGATAATTCGGAGTCTCGCAAGCTCGCTTACCTGCAGCAACGAAGCAGTTGGCGACTTTTTACGACGCCATCAATTATTAAAGGAGGAACAGGAGTAGACAGCTCTCTCGTATTTTTTGCTCCTCCCTCTACCCTGCTCCTTATCCTCAATAAACCAATATTCATAAATAAAATCATGAAAGTTATCCGAGTGGGCCTTATCGGCTTTGGCACTGTAGGCAGCGGTCTGGCCCAGACCCTTTTTGAACAGAATGAGCGCCTCATGCGCAAGATCGGCACCAGAGTCGTTCTTTCCCGAGTGGTAGACATCAAACTTGACACGCTTCCCGAACAGTTCAAGGAGACGACCCTGTCCAAGGATGTCAAGGACATCTTTACAGACCCGGACATTGACATCGTGGTCGAGCTCATTGGCGGCATTGAACCGGCCAGGACCTTCCTTCTTGAGGCGATCAGACACGGAAAACATGTGGTCACCGCCAACAAGGCCCTGCTCTCCATCCATGGCAAGGAAATCTTTGAAGCGGCCGTAAAAAACAAGGTGGAGGTAGGGTTCGAGGCCAGTGTCGGCGGCGGCATCCCGGTAATCAAGGCCCTGAAAGAGGGACTGGTCGCCAACCGGATCCTCTCCATCATGGGCATCATGAACGGCACGGCCAATTATATCCTCACCAAGATGACCGATAAGGGTGTCGCCTTTGACGAGGTGCTGAAAGAGGCTCAGGCCCTCGGGTTTGCCGAGGCCGACCCCACCTACGACATCGAAGGCATTGACACCGCCCATAAACTGGCCATCCTCATGACCATCGCCTACGGTAAACATGTCCAGCTCAAGGACATCAATACCGAAGGGATCAGCAATATTCAACCCATTGACATCGAGTTTGCCAGGGAATTCGGCTACCGGATTAAACTGCTGGCCATCAGCCGTCATCACGGCAGCCATGTCGAGGCCCGGGTCCATCCCACCCTGGTGCCGGAATCACACCTGCTGGCCAGCATCAACGGCGCCTACAATGCCTTCTATTTCACCGGCGACACCGTAGGCAATGTCCTGCTCTACGGGCTGGGAGCCGGCAAGATGCCTACCGGCAGCGCTGTTGCCGCCGACGTGGTTGATATCGGCCGCAACATCCTCCACGGCTCGATCAACCGGGTACCGGCCCTCTCCTACCTGCCTGAACATATCGGCACCCCCACCATCACCCCCATGACCGAGCTCGTCTGCCCTTACTATTTCCGCATCACCGCCCTCGATAAACCCGGGGCCCTTTCCACCATCTCCGGCATCTTCGGCAAACATTCCATCTCCATCAAATCCGTTATCCAGAAAAGTCGGCAGCAGGATGAGCCGGTCAGCATCGTGATTCACACCCATGAAGCCTCGGAGGCAGACGTGCAGAACGCCCTGGCCGAGATCGACGGCCTGGAGGTGTGTCCCGAACCCACGGTCAAGATCCGTTTCCTCGTCGATGAAGAATGATGGTTTCGTAAAAACTCAATTTCTGGGATGGCTAAGTAAAAAGCGTCAAATGCGAGGCGCGCAAATTTCGAGGAATGAGGCGTACTTGAGTACGCCGCAGTGACGAGATAATTCGGAGTCTCGTGACCTCGCTTACCTGCAGCAACGAAGCAGTTGGCGACTTTTTACGACGCCATCAAGAATAATGCCACCAAGCACATGCAAGTTGACACCGAGAAGGCCAGCGAGCGGCGACGAAGGTGCCGGCTTGAATGTAGAGTGGAATAAGCAACCGCCCGCCTTCTTTCCCGGCAGGGCAGCCAAAAATTCAGACCAAGGCCTTTTTAATGAAATATCTGATCCTGGTAGGTGACGGCATGGGCGATCTGCCCATGGCTGAACTGAACAACCGTACGCCGCTGGAAGCGGCAGACACTCCCTTTCTGGACGCCCTGTGCCGCCAGGGCGAACTGTTTCTCACTCGCACCATTCCTGAAGGATACCCGCCTGGCAGTGACGTGGCCAATCTCTCCCTGCTCGGCTACCGGCCCGAAAAATATTATACCGGCAGGGCGCCGCTCGAGGCTGCTGCCATGGGCCTCAGGCTTACCCCGGAGCAGACCGCCTTCCGCTGCAACATGGTCACCCTGGCCCATGCATCGGATAATGAAGTGCGCATGATCGACCATTCCGCCGGCCATATCAGCAGCGAGGAGTCGCACCAGCTGATTGCCGCCCTTGAAGAGGGATGCGCCAGCGACACCTTTCACTTCCACGCCGGGGTCAGCTACCGCCATATCCTGATGGTTGAGGGTAAGTATCCCCAGATGAACACCGTGCCTCCCCATGATTTCATTGGCAAGGAGGTGACGATTCCCTGGGCTCGCTACCACGCGCACCCCCAGTGGGCAACACTTCTCGACAAGGCCCAGGCCATTCTGGCAGATCATCCCATCAATGTCCACCGGGTCGCCGCCGGCAAAAATCCTGCCAACGGTATCTGGCTCTGGGGAGAAGGAAAATTACCGGCCATGCCGACCCTGATGCAGAGCTTCGGCCTGAGCGGCAGCCTGATCTCAGCGGTGGACCTGCTCAAGGGGCTGGGGATAAACGCTGGGCTCTCGATTATCAATGTTCCTGGGGCCACCGGTTATCTCGACACCAACTATGCAGGCAAGGTCCTGGCTGCACTCGAAAGCCTGCGCTCCCAGGATTTTGTCTTCGTCCATGTTGAGGCCCCGGATGAGGCCGGGCACCAGGGATCGCTCCAGGACAAGATCCAGGCCATTGAAGACTTTGACCAGAAAATTGTTGGCCCCATTTTTCTGGGGATGCAGGACAGCGGCGAGGAGTTCCGGTTAATTGCCACCATGGATCACTTCACCCCCTTGTGCCTGCGCACCCATACCGTATCCGCGGTCCCCACCATCCTCTACGACTCCAGAAAGACGAAGCCCGGCTGCAATGTTCCCTTCAGTGAACGGTCAGGAGAGGCCGAAGACAAACGGCTTCACAATGAGATAGCCAACGGGGAACTGCTCATGGAAAAACTTCTGGAGCGACACAAGCATGGATGAGCTGATCCACCGCAGCCACCACCGCGTCCTCTATGGCGATACCGACGCCGCCGCAGTGGTCTATAATGCCAATTACCTGCGCTACTTTGAACTGGGCAGGACCGAATTCATGCGTGATCAGGTCTGCTCCTATCGCGACATTGAACAACTGGGGATCGTCCTGCCGGTGACCGAATGCCATGTCCGCTTCAAGGCCCCTGCCCGCTACGACGACCTTCTCACCATCGAGACCACCCTCACCGGGCTGAAAAAGTTCTCCTGCACCTTCAGCTACCGGATCCTGCGGGAAGAAGACGGCAGCAAGCCTCGCCTTCTGGCCCAAGGCTTCACCACCCACGCCTCGGTCAACCGGGAAGGAAAATTGACCCCCCTGCCCACGGACATCACCGGAAAGCTGCTGCCTTTTCTGGCCAACCCTTCTTTACCCCCAAGAATAAGGAAGGAAGAGCACGATCAGGAAGTGCTCATTAAATAAATTTGAC
>JAHYIV010000026.1 GCA_019429465.1 Desulfoarculaceae bacterium | reverse complement strand
TCGTAAAAACTCAATTTCTGGGATGGCTAAGTAAAAAGCGTCAAATGCGAGGCGCGCAAATTTCGAGGAATGAGGCGTACTTGAGTACGCTGCAGTGACGAGATAATTTGCAGCAACGAAGCAGTTGCCGACTTTTTACGACGCCATCAACTGTTGAACCGCGACCGGCCATATGATAGTATGGCATGATCTTCCGGGCCATTGCCTCTCAGGGATGTGACGCCATGCGTTGCTCCCCCAACATTTTTTGCAGGGTGAACGTACGTGGATTATAGCATTCTCATTATAAAATCAAGCGGATGGATCTTTCTGCTGCTGTCGGTGATGGCCTTTTTTGCCCAGGCTGGCGACAAGGTTGTCATTGCCCACCGGGCCGCCTCCGGCTATCTGATGGAGCATAATCTGCCCTCGGTAACCCTGGCCGTGGCCATGGGCAGTGATTATATCGAGCAGGATCTGGTCATGACCAAAGACGATCAGGTCATCGTGCTCCATGATCCCACGCTTGAGCGGGTCACCAATGTGGCGGATATCTTTCCCGGCAGGGCTCGCAGGGATGGGAAGTTTTATGCACTCGATTTTACCCTGGCCGAGATCAAACAACTCCATCTGAAAGAGCCCTATCCCAACAGCGGTCGCTTTCCCGACTATAACAAAAACCTGACCCTGTCCGTCCCCACCTTCAAGGAAGAGCTGGAGCTGATCAGGGGATTGGAAAAGACACTGGGCAGGGATGTCGGTATCTATCCAGAGATCAAGCAGCCCTGGTTCCATCGCAAGGAGGGCAAGGATATCTCCATGGCCGTCTTGCGGATCCTGCGCGATTATGGCTACACTGCCAAGGAAGACAAGATCTTTCTCCAGTGTTTTGACCCCGACGAACTCAAGCGCATCCATGATGAGCTGTTGCCGACATTGCAGATGGAACTGAAACTGATTCAGCTGATCGATGATAATAGTGGTCATGAGACCAAGGTTCTGCAATGGGGCGAGTGGGTCAGTTATAATTATGACTGGGTCAGCAGTAAATCCGGGCTGCGGACCCTGTCGGCCTATATTGCCGGGATCGGCCTGGACAAGTCCATGCTCGTTGATCAGGCAGGAAATCTGCTGCGCCCGGAACTGGTCAGTGATGCCCACAGTCTGGGTCTGGTGGTCCATCCCTATACCTTCCGTCGGGAAAAAGAATCTCTGCCGCCCTATGTTGCCAGTTTTGAAGACTTATTGGAGTTCTTTTACTTCCAGGTAGGTGTTGACGGGCTTTTTACCGATCACTGCGGTGATGCCGTTCATTTTCTCCAGAACCGGCCTCCCGCACCTGCCGCTGCAGCTGCGGTTGAAACTGCCGTTGAAGGGGAAGGCAGTACCATGGAGACGCTGCCGGCACGGCCAGCAGTCGATCCGGTCCTGCCTCTGCTCCCTGCGGCGCCGCAGGCGCCTGCCCTTGTGCCACCGGAAGTGAGTCCTGTTGATGCGCCATCAACACCGCTGATACCTGCTGAACCGTCCCAGGCGCCATCTCTCGATCCTGTTCCCGCTTCAAATCCGCGGATTATGCCGATACCGGGGCCGGTTCCCGTGACAGAACCGGTAATGCCCCTTGTACCTTCGACCGGCGGGATCAGGGAGCAGGGGTAGCAGCTTTGCGGAGGAAAAAATGACCAGAATCCCGCTGTCTATTGGTGCCTGCGAGATCCACTGGCTCAGCGGCGGCGATTTCCGTCTGGATGGCGGGGCGATGTTCGGTCCTGTGCCCAAGGCGCTCTGGCAGAAATGCTATCAACCGGATGCGGACAATACCATCCCCCTGTGCAATGATCCCCTTCTCATCATAACGCCGGCCATGAATATCCTTGTTGATACCGGTCTTGGCAACAAACTCACCCCCAAAGAGCAGGCGATCTTTCAGGCCGGTCCGTGGAACCTGCTCTCCCAGCTGGCGCTGCTGGGGATCAGCCGTTACGACATTGATCTTGTGATTCTGACCCATGGCGATTTTGACCATGTCGGCGGTGTGGTCATGGTGGGTGAAGAGGGGCGGGAGGAGGTAACCTTTCCGGAGGCCACCCACCTGATCCAGGAGCGTGAATGGCCGGATGTGGTGTCGCCAGGACGTCGGGCCCAGGAGAGTTACTGGCCCATCAATTTCAAGGAACTGCAAAGAAGCGGCCAGGTCCAGCTGGTCGAGGGCACCCATCAGGTCTGCCCTGAGGTGAGGGTTCGTCATACCGGCGGGCACACCCAGGGCCATCAACTGATTGAGATCAGCTCCCAGGGTGAAACTACAGTCCATCTTGGCGATCTCTTTCCCACCCATGCCCATAGCAATCCCCTCTGGGTGATGGCCTATGATAATTTCCCGCTGGAGGTTATCGCCTGCAAGGAACGCTACTTTGCCGAATACCGGCAGCGAGATGCCTGGTTCACCTTCTATCACGACCCCCTGGTCAGGGCCTGCAGGCTGGGCGAGAAGGGAGAGATCATTGATCAATGGCCGTATCGTGATCAGGCCGTTGTTCCATCAGCCGGTTGATCAACGCTGTTTGTTGGGTAAAAAAGCAGAAAGGAAGAGAGCAGCTACCGCTAAAAGGGCAGCCAGAAGGAAGCTGCTGGCAAAGCTCCCGGACATCTCGGCCAGGACGCCTGCTAGAAAAGGGCCGCTGATCTGGCCCAGGCCAAAGATAAAGGTGACAAAGCCAAAGAGGGATGCCACTCGTTCGGGCCCGGCATAATCTCCCACCAGGGCTGCCATGATAGCGGGGACGCTCCAGACCACAAGCCCGTAACAGCCGATGGAGAGGTACAAAAAGATCTGGGGCAGATCGAGGGCGATCAGGAGGTAGGCCACGGCTTGAATGCCAAAGACCAGCATCAATCCCGGCCGCCTGCCAAAACGGTCGGAAAAGATCCCGAAGACCGGGCCGGAAAAAAGACTGAGCAGGCCAACCCAGGACCAGAAGTTTCCGGCCACGGTCTCGCTGAAGCCCTTTTCCTGAACCAGGGCGGTGACAATGAAGGTGGCGTAGATCACATAGGTAAAGCCGAAAAGAAAATAAATGGCGGCACAGTGCAGGATAATGGACGAGCGGATCCTGGGAGGATCGACAAAGGGCTTGCGTGCTTTGTCGGGATGAATCTCTGTCATGCCCACCGGCAGAAGCCCGCATTCCCGGGGGCTGTTTCTGAGGACCAGAGAACATATTACGGCGACACAGAGGACCAGGACGCCGAGGACAAACCAGCTTACCCGCCATCCTTGGTCATAAACAGTGTTCATGTATGGAATCAGTCTGCCGGAAAGGATGATGGCAAAACCGCTGCCAATGGCCACAAAGCCGGTGGCCCGACCTCGTTTATTGCTGGCAAACCAGCAGGAGATAAGCGACACCATCGGCACATTAGACAGGCCGCTGCCGATCCCGGTCAGGAGATAGAGGGCCAGGATCAGGGTGAGGTTGCGGGCCCAGCCAATGAGGAGCATGGAGACGCCGATGATGGTCAGGGCCGTCCCTATCAAGCCGCGGGCGCCAAAGCGTTTGGTCAGCCGGCCGCAGAGCAGGACCGCGATCAGATAGCCGACAAAGTTCAAGGTGCCGATCAGACCCATCTGCACATAGGAGAGCTGCAGATCCCGGCCCATGGAGGGTAGCAGCACCCCTAGGGAGAACCGGCCCAGACCCAGGCTGGCAAAGAGGCAGAGGGTGCCGGTCACCATGATGACCCAGCCGTAGTGGATGGCGAAAAGGCCGTCTGTGGCAGTGCTGTTGTCAGAATCCATTTTCCCTCACCTTGATTTGATCCATATCCTTACCCTTACGGGGCAGGCAATACGGCTATGATAGCAGGTTCCCGCCTGTTCTCCACCTTTTTTTGTGCTATAAAATAGAGATATCTCCCGTGCAAGTCAGTTGACACCCCCCTCTTTTTGTGGCAATTGTGTTCTGTTTTTAGATGAAGTGTTCATACTGCCTCTTTTTCGCCATCTTCAGCCATCCGGCTGCTCGCTTGTCGGTCTGTATTCATCTTGACTCGAGAGAAGTGGAATGGCGAGACAACATTATCCGAGGTCAGAGCATGCGCGCAGTTATTCAACGAGTCAGCCGGGCCGCGGTCAGCGTTGATCAGGAACAGGTCGGGACCATTGACCAGGGGCTGGTTGTCCTGCTAGGCATCCATCGCGATGACCAGCAGGCAGACCTGGACTGGCTGGTCGGCAAGATCGTCCACCTGCGGGTTTTTGCAGATGAGGCAGGGAAAATGAATCGATCCCTGCTCGACACCGGCTATGCCATGCTTATTGTCTCTCAGTTCACTCTTTACGGAGATTGTCGTAAAGGGCGCAGGCCGGGGTACTCCACGGCAGCCGGGCCTGAGCAGGCTGAAGCCCTGTATGAGGGTTTTATCAAGGCCGTGCAGCAGCATGGCATTCGGACAGCAACGGGCCGTTTTCAGGCAGCAATGGCATTGGAACTGGTCAATGACGGACCGGTCACCCTGCTGCTGGATTCAGCAAAGATGTTTTAGAGCCCGTTGTAAAAAGAGCAAGGCTTTTCTTGCTCTTGTTATTTACGGACTCTTATGCCGCATCCAGGAAACAGCAATCTTTACCGCTGTTTCCTGGTGTGGCGTCTGGCAAGTTAAATTACATCTGCCGCCGATACGTCTGGCAAATTACATCTGCCGCCGATACGTCTGGCAAGTTACATCTGCCGCCGATACGTCTGGCAAGTTACATCTGCCGACGATGCGTCTGGCAAGTTACATCTGCCGACGATGTGTCTGGCAAGTTACATCTGCCGACGATTATACAAGGGGCCGCTTCAGAAACAGCATTTGCATGGATATCTATTTATTTACGGACTCTTATGCAGTTCACGATATCAAAATGTGATAGTTCTGTAGTTCTGTATTTACAACGGCTTAATATTATCCTTAACTCCTCAAACTCTTATGACCTTTATCCCCGGGCAGTCCTATTCCTCCTTTACCCTGAAACGACACGCCAGGATCGCGGAGATCCAGTCCGATGTCTATCTCTTTGAGCATGATCTCCTCGGCTGCCCCTTACTGGCCATCAAAAACAACGATTCCAACAAGACCTTTGCCGTCGCCTTTGACACCGTCCCGACCGATTCTACCGGCGTGGCCCATATCCTCGAACATTCGGTGCTGATGGGATCGAACAAATATCCGGTGAGTGATGTCTTCGGCGAGATCAACAAGGGCGGGCTCATGACCTTTTTGAATGCCATGACCGGCTCGGATATCACCTATTATCCCTTTGCCACCCGCAATCTGAAGGAATATTTCAACATCATGGATGTGTACTGTGATGTGGTCTTCAATCCGCTGCTCAGCCGCGCCACCTTCGAACAGGAGGGCTGGCATTATCATCAGGAAGAAGAAAATGGGGCGCTGGAGTATCAGGGGGTGGTCTATAACGAGATGAAGGGCGCCTTTTCCGATCCGATTCGCCTGCTCTTTCATCATGTCTTCGCCGGACTCATGCCCGGCTCCACCTACGCCCATGAATCCGGCGGCGACCCCAGAAATATTCCCGATCTCTCCTATGAGGCCTTCTGTGCCTTCCACAAGGAGCATTACCATCCCTCCAACTCCACCTTCTTTGTCTATGGGGATGCGCCGCTGGCGGATGAACTCCGCTATCTGCAGGATAATTTTCTCAAGGATTTTCCGCTCAAGGGGACCAGATCCAGGATTGAGGCGGGACGCGATGTTGACCAGATCACCTTTGTTGAAGACTGTTACGGCGTGGAGTCGGAGGACACTGGGGCCAAGACCTTTCTGGCCGTAGGCCAGGCGGTGACCACGGTGCTCAATCGTCAGGAAAATGCCGCATTTCAGGTTATTGCCGGTATCCTTTATAATTCAGACGCCTCTCCCCTGAAAAACAAGATCGTCTCCAGCGGCCTGGGCAAGGACTTCGGCGGGCTCTATCTGTCCACCTCAAGCTTCAAGACCTTCATGGTCACCTATCTGGTCGGCAGTGATCCTGATAAAAGGGATTCCTTTCTGTCCCTCTACAATGAGACCTTAACGGAGATGGTCAGGGCCGGTCTTGATCGCGACTTGTTGCTCTCGGAGTTGAATAAGTATGAATTCGCGGTGCGGGAAGAGGCGAGCCGCGCCCAGCGCGGTCTGGATCTTATCGGCAAGGCCATGCCTGCCTTCAAGTATGGTACCGATCCCTTTGAGACCCTGGAGATCGAAGAACTGTTCCGGACCATCCGTCACAAGGCCTTGGAAGAAGGCTATTTTGAGGAATTAATCGAGCGCTATCTCCTCGAAAACAAGGCCACTGTGGTGGTCACCCTCAGCCCTGATCCTGCGAAATTGGCACAGGGGCAGAAGGAAGAAAGGGAAAGGCTGGAGGCCTACGCGGCAACCCTGAACGCACCTCAGCTCCAGGAGCTGCGTGCCAGAACCGCTGAGCTGCAGCAACAGCAGCAGACGCCCAATAGTCCTGAGACTCTTGCCCTGCTTCCGCACCTGAGCCACAGCGACCTGGAGTCGCATCTTTCCTTTCATGCGGTACGCCCTACCGAGATATTCGGGGGCACGCAGGTGCTGGTCAGTGAACTCACCACCGAGCATATCTCTTATGTGGATATCGGCTTTGATGTCTCGGTGGTTCCCTCGCGGCTGCTGCCCTGGTTGGATCTGTTTGCCACCATTGTCACCGAGATCGGCACCCGTAAGATGGATTTCAGGCATCTGGCCCGGGAGCTGGGTACCTGTACCGGTGATTTCTCGCACTCCTTTAACGTCTACAGCAAGGTGGGTAGTGCCGAGCAGGCGCGGCCTGTTCTCTGGTTTCATATGAAGTGCCTGCCGGAATACCAGGAGCGGGCCCTGTACCTGATAACCGAGATCTTTACCGAACTTTCTCTTGATGACAGAGTGCATATCCAGGAGATCGTCCACCGGGAGTTTGCCTGGTCGGAACACAGCGTCCAGAGTGAAGGGTACAGCCTGGCTGGCTTGCGGGCCTTTGCCCATCTCGGTCCGGCCGGGGCCTATAATGAGATGGTCTCCGGACTGACCTCATACCTGGCGGAAAAAGAGCTGGATCAGAATTACGGCCGGATGGAAGAGGAGTTTTTGACCGCCCTGCAGGAGATGGCGACTCTTGTTTTCAACCGCAACAACCTGATCCTGGCTATCACCGGTGATCCGGAAGAGATCGACACCTTTTCCCATCATGGGGCTGCCCTGGTGGCCGCCCTGGCGGATACCCCTGTTTCCAGAAAGGTCCTGACCCTGCCGGAGCTGCCGGTCCATGAGGCCTTGATCACCTCGGCCGAGATCGTCTTTGCCGTGCAGGCCGGCTCCCTGTTGCCCAACGGTGAGGGTTATAATGGTCATTTTGAGGTGTTGAAAAACTATCTCTCCCGCGACTATCTGTGGAACACGGTGCGGCAGATGGGCGGCGCCTATGGCTGTTTTATCCAGTTCAGTCATATCTCTGGTAATCTGGGTTTTGTCAGTTATCGGGATCCGCAGGTGCGCAAGACCTACGACAGCTATGCGGCCATCCCCGGAATCGTCTCGGCCCTGCAACTCTCGGACAAGGTGCTGGAACAACTGGTGATCGGTACCTATGGCAACTTTGATCCGCTGCAGAGTTCCGCAGCCAGAGGGGCAACCGCCCGCAATGAATACCTGAGCGGCATAACACCCGCCCACAAGCAGCAGCGGATTGAAGAGATCATCACCACCCGGGTTGCCGACATGCAAGCCTTTGCCCCGGCCTTTACCCGGATGCTGGCCGGTTCCCACCGGGTTACTATCGGTAATCGCGGCAAGATCGAGCGCGACCGGGATCTCTTTGACAAGATCAGCGAAGTTTAGAGGTCGTTATGAAGCAAGCAAGGTCTTTTTCTTGCTTGCTTCATCTACGACCTCTTATGCCGCATCCAGGAAACAGCAATTTTTACCGCTGTTTCCTGGTGTGGCGTCTTGCCGATAACGGACACGACAAAAAGAGCAAAGCTTTTCTTGCTCTTTTTATTTACGGCCTCTTATGCCGCATCCCGGAAACAGCAATTCTTACCGCTGTTTCCGGGTGCGGCGTCTTGCCGATAACGGACACAACAAAAAGAGCAAGGTCTTTTTCTTGCTTGCTTCATCTACGACCTCTTATGCCGCATCCCGGAAACAGCAATTTTTACCGCTGTTTTGTGGATGCGGTATCTGGCCGATAACAACTTGCTGATAACGCACAACATAAAAATCATTTCTACCAACAGGAAATTTTATGAGTGGAAAACATTTTGATCGGGCCGCGGCCGGCTGGGATCAGCAGCAGAGTAGGGTGGAACTGGCGGCCAGGATTGCAGATGGTATCAGCAGCACCCTGCCGCTGCACAAGAACATGACTGCCCTGGAGTACGGCTGCGGCACTGGCCTGGTGGGGTTGACCCTGGCTCCAAAGCTGGCACAACTTACCGCCGTTGATACCTCAAGCGGGATGCTGGAGGTGCTGGCCCGGAAGATCAAGGAGGAAAAGATCGCCAATGTGACCCCGTTGCGCCTGGACCTGCTCCAGGAGTCCCTGACGGAGAGGTTTGATCTGATTTTCTGCGCCATGACCCTGCATCATATCAAGGAGGCTGTCCAGCTGCTGGCGCGTTTTTGTGACCTGCTGAAGGGTGGCGGCTACCTGGCCGTGGCCGACCTGCAGGCAGAGGATGGTTCCTTCCATGACGCGGGGGCCGATGGCATCATGCATCATGGCTTTCATTCTGAAGATCTGGTGAAAACCGTGAAGGGCCTGGGTCTGCATGAGGTGTCGGCCAAAGAGGTCCATGCCATTATCAAGACCAGTGATACCGGCGTTGAACGGCCCTATCCCGTCTTTCTGCTCACCGGCCGGAAGTGATAGAAGGGCAATGCTTCTTTTCCCTTTAATATTCAATTTTATCTTGTTGTTTATTTTTTATAAACCCCTCATAGGAGCAACGTATGCAATACTCTTCTGAAGTACAAAAGATGTGTCCTGTCGCCCAGGGTGCGTGCCACGGGGCGTCGCCCATTCCGCAGGAAGGCGGCTGGACCAGGGCCCGCGAGATCAAGGACATCAAGGGGCTCACCCACGGGGTCGGCTGGTGCGCCCCGCAGCAGGGCGCCTGCAAGCTGACCCTGAATATCAAGGACGGGATCATTGAAGAGGCCCTGATCGAGACCATCGGCTGCACCGGCATGACCCACTCGGCGGCCATGGCCTCGGAGATCATGCCCGGCAAGACCATTCTCGAGGCCCTGAATACGGATCTGGTCTGTGATGCCATCAACACCGCCATGCGCGAGCTCTTTCTGCAGATCGTCTATGGCCGCAGCCAGTCCGCCTTTTCCGAAGGCGGCCTGCCCATCGGCGCCGGACTCGAGGATCTGGGCAAGGGACTGCGTTCGGTATGCGGCACCACCTATGGCACCCGGCTCAAAGGGCCACGTTACCTGGAGGTGACCGAAGGCTATGTGCTGGAGCTGGCACTCGATGGCGACGATGAGATCATCGGCTACAAGTTTGTCCACCTGGGCCGGATGATGGAGGCGATCAAAAAGGGCGTGGAGGCTGGCCAGGCGCTGGCGGATGCCACCGGTACCTATGGCCGCTTTGACCAGGCCGTTAAGAAAATTGACCCCCGAAAGGAATAAGGAGGAGGACCATGGCACTGTTTGAAAGTTATGACCGACGGATAGATCAGATCACTCCCGTCCTTGGCAAGTACGGGATGAAGAGTCTGGAAGAGGCCAAAGAGGTGTGTGACGCCTACGGCGTGGACGTGGCGGCGCTGGTGAGAAAAATCCAGCCCATCTGCTTTGAGAACGCCTGCTGGGCCTATACCCTGGGCGCGGCCATTGCCATTAAGAAAGGCGAGAAAAAGGCGGTGGATATTGCCGCCACCCTCGGCGAGGGTCTGCAGGCCTTCTGCATTCCCGGATCGGTGGCCGATCATCGGCAGGTGGGGATTGGTCATGGCAATCTGGCCTCCATGCTGCTGCGGGAAGAGACCAGGTGCTTTGCCTTTATTGCCGGCCATGAGTCCTTTGCGGCGGCGGAAGGGGCCATCGGTCTGGCCAGATCAGCCAACCGGGTCCGCAAGGAGCCGCTGCGGGTGATCTTAAATGGGCTGGGTAAGGATGCTGCCCAGATCATCTCGCGGATCAACGGCTTTACCCACGTGGAGACTGTCTATGATTACGCCAGCAGTAAACTGACCGTGGTCAAGGAGAAGGTGTATTCCCTGGGAGAACGGGGGGCGGTGCGCTGCTATGGCGCCGATGATGTGCGTGAGGGGGTGGCCATCAACCATCTGGAGGGGGTCGATGTCTCCATTACCGGCAATTCCACCAATCCCACCCGCTTTCAGCATCCGGTGGCCGGCACCTACAAAAAAGAGTGCGTCCAGCAGGGTAAGAAATACTTCTCGGTGGCCTCCGGCGGCGGTACCGGGCGCACCCTCCATCCGGACAATATGGGGGCCGGTCCCGCCTCCTATGGCATGACCGACACCATGGGGAGGATGCATTCGGATGCCCAGTTTGCCGGGTCGTCTTCTGTCCCTGCCCATGTGGAGATGATGGGGCTCATCGGCATGGGCAACAACCCCATGGTCGGCGCCTCGGTCTCGGTGGCGGTGGCGCTGGAACAGGCCTCCTGAAGAAAACAAGAGGACAGCCTCTGCGCCTGTCCTCTTGGCAGCAGAGTTACAGGCTGGGCACATCCGCGGGTGTGTTCCGCCGTAACTCTGCTGATTCCTTGCTGGCCTCATGGAGATACGGTACCGTGAACCTGGTCAGGTAAATCTGTCCGCCCAGTGAACGGCCTCAAGATAAAAAACAGCCATCCGCCCCTCGCTAATACCTGCGTTCTGTCTCAGGCCGTCCAGTCTCTCCCATTGAGCTGTCTCGTAGAGTTCGATCATCTCCAGATAGCTGAAGAGCTCGCCGGTTCTTTTTACCAGGGCCTCCTCTATCCGCCCATTGAGGCGCAGGCGATCGATGAGTCCTGCCATCGAGTTGTCGAGGATGGCATCAATCAGAGACAAAAGGCCCAGCATGAACAACTCTCCCTTGTCTCTCTGTAATTCAGCCGCAATCTGCTCCAGAAAACGGCCACGGATGACCGAGGTGCGCAAGAGCTCATTGGGTTTGTCCTGGCAGAGTTTACTGACAGCTATGATGGTCACAAAGGACCTGATCTCGTTCATGCCCAGGAAGGCAAGGCCTTGTCTGATCGATGAAAGTGGAGTGATCCGGCTGAAGTGGGCGGAATTGATATACTTCAGCAGCTTATAACTCATCGAGACATCACGGGAGATGATTTGTTCGATCTCGGTCATCGTGCAATCCTCCTGAAAAACCTTGATCAGGATCTGCAGGACAAGGTGTGCCAGGGGAGAGATGTCTTTTTGTTTCATCACCTCCGGTCGGGCAAAGAAATAGCCCTGAAAGTAATGGAATCCCAGCTCTTTGGCCTGGTGAAACTCCTCATGCGTCTCAATTTTTTCGGCCAGAAAGGAACAGGAGAGAAGGCTGCAGCGGCTGATAATGTCCTTGATCTCGCTGATGGAAGTTGTTCCGAAATCAATCTTGATAATGGTGGCAAACTCGAGGAAGTTTTTAGTCTGACATGTGCAGATAAAGTCATCACGGGCGATCCCAAAGCCCTTGGCACGAAGCTCCCTGCAGGCCACAACAGTTCATCGTCAGGATAGACGTCTTCCAGGATCTCGACCACGAAGGTGTCGGGAGGAAACATATGGACTGCACCCTGCAGCAGTAACTCCCGGGTAAAATTGACAAATGCCTTGTGCCTGCCGGTTATCTCTTCAATGCCAATGGTGAAGAAGGTGGCGGAAAGCACTTTGGAGGTGGCAACGCCGCCATCAATGTTGGGAAAGATATTGGCCTCGCCTGCCCGGAAGAGGATCTCATATCCGTAGATATGGAGATCGCGGTCAAAGATGGGCTGTCTTGCCAGAAAGATATCCATTGTCGATTCTTGAGAGAGATTCCTGAAATCAGGTGACCGGTTATAATTATGAGGGCTTCGTGCGCATGATCTGCAACGAATGCAGATTTTTATCATTAACAAAACTCATTTTGTCAATACTCGTCGTAACTATCCAGCTTAATACCGGGAAAATGCCAAAACACATGTCACGTAACTATTCAGCAGTGCCTCATGTGCGAGAAAGAGGCCTGCGAAGTGTACTGATTCGTATATGAGCAGGCCGATGACGAAGCAGATGGGGTGCTGCTGGATAGTTACTACTTGTCAACAAAACTTTTGTTCTTGCCGGCCACCTCTCCTGGCCATTCTTTGATACCCTTTCTCCTTGCCTTGCCCCTGTTTTTTTGGTAGCTCATGGATATGTTCACACAACCATTTATGCAGCTTTGCAATATCAGCTACCGCTATGCCTTGACCAGTGCTCCGGTCCTGCAGCATCTTGACCTTGAGGTCTCGGATGAGCGGATCGGCCTCATCGGCCCCAATGGCAGCGGCAAGACCACCCTTTTTCAGATCATGGTCGGTCTGCTGTCACCTGAGAGCGGTCAGATCTTTTTTGAGGGGCAGGAAATGCGCCGTGAAAAAGATTTCCGTCTCCTGCGGAGGCAGGTGGGGTTTCTGTTTCAGAGTGCTGATGATCAGCTTTTTTCACCAACGGTGCTGGAAGATGTGGCCTTTGGTCCTCTCAACCTGGGCTGTTCTCCGGAAGAGGCACAAGGCATAGCTACCCAGACCCTGAAAGAACTTGGGCTTGATGGCTTTGAAGAACGGATCACCCACAGGCTTTCCGGCGGAGAGAAAAAACTGGTGGCTCTGGCAACGATCCTTGCCATGAAACCGCGACTGCTCCTGTTGGATGAACCAACCAATAATCTGGACCCGGCCACCAGAGATCGATTGACCGATATCCTCCTGGGGCTGCCACAGGCCCAGATCATCATCTCCCATGACTGGGATTTCCTTGCCCGCACCACCTCCCATCTCTATACCCTTGAGCACGGTCATCTGCATCGCTGTGATCACAACCACATCCACAGTCATCAACATATCCATCGTTACGGTGAGTATCCGCATCAGCACAGCGATTGAGACGTGTCCTCAGGTGGAGGACTTTTTTGCTCGACAGATATCCGCCAGGGCCTTCTGCTCAAAGAGGTATTTTTCGTTACAGAAATGACAGCCGACCTGAATCGGGAAGGGACCGTTGTCGTGCATCTCTTCGAGGTCAGCCAGGGGCAGGTGCAATAACAGGAGATGCAGGCGCCGGGCATCGCAGCGACAACGAAAATGGACAGCCCGCTCTTCCAGAACCTCAGGCGGGACAAGAGCAAACTGGTGGCTGAGCCATGGGCTGATCTTCCGGCCTTCAGCCAGTGCCTGGCCTAGAGACGGCAGGGTGCTCGTCATCTGTGCCATGCCGGCCATCATCTTCTCATTGACGCCTGGCATGGCCTGTAATAACAGGCCGCCAGCCCCGGCAACCCGGCCTTGGCTGTCAAAAGCAATACTGAGGTGGATGGCGGTCGGGATCTGTTCGGAGAGATTATAATAGCGGGCCACCTCGGAGGCGAGATGGCCGGAGTGCAAAGTGACACTGCCGCTGAAAGGTTGTCTGCCCTCTTCCGGGAAGCGGGTTATGGTGAGCAGACCGTCTCCCCAGCAGGGGTTGAGCGTGTCTGTTTCGTCAAGGGACGCCAGTGGGGTTGTCAGAGGAATGGGGTTTTCCTTGAGATAGCCTCGCACCTCCCCAGTGGCAGTGGCCTCGGCGACAAGGCCCTTGACCGGTCCAGAGCAGTCTATCCTCAAGCCTATCTCGTCATGACCTTTCAGAGTTGAGGCCATGAGCACTGCCACCTGCAGGGCCTGACCGAGGAGCAGCGTCTCAATGGGGCCAAGTTCATGGCGTCTTTGCATCTCCTGGACCAGAATGGTGCCATCAAGGATGACCCCTCGTACTGATTTTTCAGCTAGGAAAAAGCTGAGTAAGTGACTGGCGGCAGCAGGTGATTCCATTTCTCAATCAGGGGGTAACCGTGGTTCGTCTTGCAGGGGGTGATCTGGAAATGGAATCTATCTTAGGATTTTCTGAGTCCCTAAGGGAGCAGCTGTTGTTATTCTTCCAGGCTGGAGGTGTAGGGATTGATCGTCATTATTGGACAGGGAGCGGCCTTGACCACCTTGTCGGCGATACTGCCGAACATGATTTTTTCCAGTCCCTTATAGCCATGGGTCCCCATGACGATCAGATCGCCCTGCTCCTTGGCGACACAGGCAATGATCTGTTCCGCCACATCGCCCATCAGGACTTTGGAGCTAAGTTCAGTGACTCCCATGGCCTTAAAGGATTCTTCGTTGTCCTGACAGAACGTATCCATTCGCTCCTGGGCGCTGGCAAACAAATCCTGTATCAGGTCGGGGGCATTCATCTGCGGCACAAAAAATCCAGAGTAGTCGGCAAAGTCCTGGACAACAAAGATCAGACGCAGAGAGGCCTTGAAGCTGCCGGCCACATAGGCTGCTGATTCGGCGACCATGGGGGCATTCTCAGAGAAATCTATGGGCGTAATCACTCGTTTAATATCGGCAATTCTTTTCATGGCTCTCCTTTAGGGGGAAGTGATTGATTCGTTACACACATTCATGCTTGCTAAAATCTTCTCACAGCTTGTCGCTGGAGGCAAGGACTAAATAAACCAGGATATCAGGGGGAAATCAGTCTCCAACCGCTCCTCTTCCCTTGCGGACAGGAGCAGTGGCTGCATTCTTCTTTTGTTGGCCCGCGTGTTCCGGCAATGCCTGCAGGGGCTGTTTTTCTCTCTCCCAGCTCAGGACCTCCTCCACGTCTGCCTTCTGGCGCAGATCGCTGAAGGGGCCGACTATGGTATAGGGGATCGGAGCGGTGCCAAACTCGCTCAGACCCATCTCCTCATCGTCAACCAGATCAGGAGCGAGAAAGACTTTAAGGGTAAGATCGCTCAGCCCCCGACCAAGATCGATCTCGCCCGCACCCGTCAGCTGCATCAACTCTGAAGCAGCCATTAAATCGTTATTATACAGGATCCCATCTTCAATGATACCGGTACCGCTCAGACGGACAAACCCTGTGCCCTCTGCTGCTGTATCGCTTGTCACTGCCGGACGTGTTTCCCCCCTCGCCCGGTACAGGGCCGCTGTCGTGCGAATGACCTGCAGGATAGGTAATAGCCTGATCTCACCATTCAGGAGCTCAAATTGCATCGTTCCATTGAGATGCGATATGAGCTCCTGGCGGCTCAGGCCGCGGGTGTTGATATCGGTCTCGATGTGAGCCGTTCCTGTAACATCTTCCCTGCCGCTCATGTCCCGGAAGAGCGGTCCCAGCCGGACCTTGTTGATTGTCTGGTTGACCTGAATCAGGGGCACATCTCCGGTGACATCCATTCTGGCCTTCAGCTTCATGCCGCCGTCATAGAGCCCGGCGGTCAGCGGCTCCAGCTGGAGAAGCCCGTCTTTGCCCGCAAGCCTCAACTGCACCTGGGATAATTGTGCTCCGCTCATCTTCAGGGAATCAACCTGCAGATCGAGTTGCAGGCGAAGGGTCTTGAGAAAACTGACTGGAACGATAGGGGGAGATGCCTCTGACTGTTCTTCGTTGCTCACGGCAAGGAGCTGTTGTCCTTCTGTCTCCGGCAGTGCCTCGGTCTTTTCCCGGCCATAACGGTCAAGATCCAGATGATTGATATGGATGCGGGCCTCATAGGCAGGATTTATCCGGTCGCGAATTTTTATGGCCCCGGTGATCGTAGTTTCATCAAACTTGACTGTAAGATCAGTGATCTCTACCTCCTCCATAGCGCCTTTGACCAGGAGTCCTGCGCTCACTTGACTCAAGGCGTCGGTATCCAGGAGGATCGGCAGAGAGGGATCGAGTTGTCTGAGCAGCGATCTTGGCGAGCCTGCAGGGACCTTGAGGGACAAGAGGAAGCGGGGGGACGAGAAGTCTTCCAGGGTGCCACTGCCTCGGAGGCTGATATCGTCATGGCTCAGTGAAAAATCTTTGATGGTAACTTTTTGTGGCCGCAGCTGAATGTCACTGTTGGTTGAAAAAACGACCCTCAGTCCCCGTTTGGGCAGAGATTGGCCCTTGAGTGATCCTTTTACGCGTAAAGCTTCGATAAGAAGACGGGGATCTGTCAAAAACAGGGTCGCATTTCCCTGCATCGTCATGTCGCCTGAACGAATGATTGCCGGTTTATCGGCCCTCTTATTATCATGGCTCAGGTTAAACGCTGCCTCAAAGGGGAATTGTCCATTCTCCTTGAGGTGCCCGGTTTTAATCTTCAGGTCTTTAATAATAATGAGCCTGCCAGTCTGCCGATTATCATAGCGCACACTGGCATGAGTCAGTTGGATCCTGCCCAGATCAAGCTCGGTCCCCTCCGGAACCAGTTTTTGCAGCAGAGGCAGTATCTGCCCCCTGTTGACAGCGGTCGTTTCTCCTGCGGCTTCTGCCGTCGGTTCAGGCGACTCGGCCAGGGGCTCCCAGTTGCCCAACCCCTCCTTGGTGCGCAGAAGATTCAGGGTGACGCCCTCCAGGGTTATTCCTGCCATCTGCAGGCGTCTTTGGAGCAGCAAGGGCCGGAGTGACAGTCCCATCGTTGCCTGCTCACTTTCGACAAATGTGCTGTTGGGGAAGAGGGCGTTGTTGGCCAGCCGCACCTTGCCGAGCGCCAGGGTCACATCCAGCCCCGGAGAGATCTGCAGCTGGATATCACCCTGGATAAGCAGTTCCCTTCCTGTTTTTTCTCGAACCAGTTCTGTTATGAGCGTTTTGTAATCATTGGGGCTCAGCAGATGTGGCAGGGCCAGTATCAGCAGGTAAATGGATACCGTCAGAGCCAGGATAACGCCAATAATCCATCGCACACATCTTCTCATCTTTGTCCTATGTCACATTATGGGTCTTTATGAAAGAACCATCTCATCTCTGAAAATTCTGAATTATCTCGAGAAATTCATGTTCCGTCAGGATAATCTTGCCCAGCTCTCTGGCTTTTTTCAACTTTGACCCTGCCTTTTCACCGGCGACCAGGTGAGTCAGTTTCTGGGTGACCGTGGTGGCAATCTGGCCGCCATTGTCTTTGACCAGCTTTTTGGCCTCTGTCCGTGACAGGGTGTTCAGGGTGCCGGTGAAAAGGATCACCCGGCCGCTGAGCGGCAGGTCTCCCCCTGATGGCCGACCTGCCTCCGGCACGACTCCGGCCTGTTGCAGGCGGGCGAACATCTCACGGACACTGGGATCGCTGAAATAATCGACAATGCTTCGGGCTGCCTGCTCGCCGATCCCTTCAAGCTCCAGCAGTACATCTATGGAGCTGTTCATGAGCTGATCCAGAGACAGAAAGGCCTGCTCGAGCAGGGAGGCTGTCACCTCGCCGACAAAGCGAATACCGAGGGCGCCTAGAAATTTTCCCAGCGGCGGTTTTTTTGCCGCCTGGATGGCCGCAAGCACCTTGTCGGCTGATTTTTCCCCCCAGCCTTCCAGACCAGCCAGTTGGCCATGCTCCAAGGTAAAGATGTCAGGAATATCGCGTACCAGCTTCAGGTTAAAAAGCTGGGCCATGCTTTTTTTACCCAGTCCTTCAATGTCGAGCCCGGCCCTGGAGCTGAAATGGATCAGGGCGCGCAGACGTTGGGCCGGACAGTGGGGATTGATGCAGCGGGTCACGGCCTCTCCTGGTGCCTTGAGCAGGGCATGGCCGCAAACCGGACAAGCTGTGGGCATGACGATGGGCTGTTCGCTGCCATTCCGTTTTTCGACAATGGCTTTTACCACCTCGGGGATAACATCGCCAGCCCTTTGTATCAGAACAGTATCCCCTATGCGCAGATCTTTGCGCTCAAACTCGTCACGGTTATGCAGGGTGGCCCTGCTCACGGTGACACCACCCACTTCCGCCGGTTCAAGGATGGCCACCGGGGTCACCGCGCCGGTGCGGCCCACCTGGAAGTCGACCGAGATCAGTCTGGTTGTCGTCTGGATGGCTGGAAATTTACAGGCAATGGCCCAGCGTGGTGCCCTGGCTTTATTGCCCAGCCGCTGCTGGAGATTGAAATCGTTAATCTTGACCACCATGCCGTCAATTTCATAGGCCAGGGTCTGCCGCAGCTCCGCCAGCTGTTCAAAGCGGCTGATGACCTCGGTGATCGAGGGACAGAACCGGGCAAGTTCACTGACCGGCAGTCCCAGACTGCCCAGCCAGGCCAGGAGCTCACTTTGACTGGTGCAGGGTGTCTGGCCGGGATCAGCAATTCCATAGGCCAGAAACTTCAGTGAGCGTTTGGCGGTCACAGCAGGATCAAGCTGGCGCAGAGAACCGGCGGCAGCATTGCGCGGATTGGCAAAAAGGGGTTCCCCGGTTAGCAGCCGCTCACGGTTCAGCTGGATCAGGGCCTCCCGATCCATAAAGACCTCACCGCGAACCTCCAGGCGCTGCGCCGAACTATCAAGAAGCGTATGAGTGATGGCGGAGATTGTCTTTAACTGGGCCGTGATGTCCTCGCCCTTGCTGCCGTCGCCGCGGGTGCTGCCCTGGACGAACCTCCCCTGTTCGTAGACGAGCTCCACTGCCAGGCCGTCAACCTTGGGCTCGGCCATATAAGAAAGGGAGTCGGAGGTGAAATCCTGATTGAGAAAACGGAGCAGCCGTTCCTCAAAGGCGCGCAGGTCGCCAGTGCTGAAGGCATTTTCCAGGCTGAGCATGGGGGTGTGATGCACCACCTGTTCAAACTTGTCGACAGGGGGGGCACCAGGACGTTGACTGGGAGAATCCGGTGTGACCAGATCTGGATGCTCCTCTTCAAGATCCAGGAGTTCCTGAAAAAGCAGATCATACTCTCCATCGGAAATGAGCGGGTCATCGAGGGTGTAATAGCGATGGGCGTGTTCCTGAAGCAGGAGACGCAATTCCCGGATTCTTTTTTCAACGTCCATCGGTTTTATTTCGGGGCCTGGAGCAGGATGCCGCCTTTGGCTATATTTTCATGTTCAACTTCATCGATAAAGATGAGGATGGACTCAGGCGGTTTTGCCGCCTCCCGGGCAATGACCTCGGTGACTCCCTTGCAGATGTTCTCTTTCTGGACCCTGCTTAGCTTGCCGGCCACCCGGATGTTCACATAAGGCATTGTCTTCTCCTTTTTCGTTAGATCTTGTTGATATCGTCTTGTGGTGATGCTTCTTTTATTCGTGACAGAACAGGTGGATATCTTGTGGCAGCTGTTGCTCTGTGATCCCAAATTCACGGGCAAAGAGGGCGAGGTCATGAGGGGTGCAGTTGAAAACGCAGGCCAAGGACGGCCTAGTGTCGCTCGCTCCATGGATGGATGAAGAGTGACCGCAGGCCAAGGTGGTATGAGCGCCTGGCTGCCGGAATTCCTGTACTAAATGAAGAAAAGCCTCGCCCGTGGCGATGCGGTCACTCTCCAGCCGTCCCAGGAGCGAGCGATATCGGACCATTTCCGGTCTGGGTGAGGCGTAAGCAGCGGCGTCCTGTCGTTCACAGAAGGTGACAAAGCGGTGCCAGTTGAAAATAGCCCGCCGTACACCCCGATAACTGGAAAGTTTCCGCTTTTCATAGCAAAGATCGCGCATGATGATCTCCTGGTAGCGGGTGATGGCCGCGTCCTGCAGAGACTCTATTTCCTCCACGCTTAATTGCAGGCGCGGCCCATCCGGATCGTCCGTCAGAAAGTAGAGCGCTGAGTGAAAGGCAATCTCCGGGATCTCTCCTGAATGACGGACCATGAGCCATTCTTCTTCCAGAAATTCCCGGCGTGGAGCGGACATCAGTTGTTATCCACCAGGTCAAAGGCGCTACGGATTATCTCCACCTTTACTTCATCCTGCTCCTTGCAGCTTTCATTTTTGAGGAAAGAGACGGGGCCATGCAGAAGCCTTGAGCTGATGGCCATGGCCATTTTTTCAATAGCCTTCTGTTCCTCGGGGCTAAGGTGCTGCAGGCGGCACATTGTCCGTTCCAGCTCAATCCGGCAGATCTCATCCGCTTTTTTCCTGAGGGCGGCAATGGTGGGGACTACGGCCAGGCTGTCGATCCAGTGCTCAAATTTCAAGGCCTCTTCGTCAACAATCCTCCGGGCCTTGACCGCCTCTTTGTCTCGTTCTGATTTGTTGGTCTCGACCACATTCTGCAGATTGTCGATGTCGTAGAGATAGACATTGTCCAGATCGTTCAGTTCCGGATCCAGATCCCGGGGAACAGCGATATCGATAAAAAAGATGGGCTGATTGCGACGGGCCTGCATGATTGGTTTGACATCTTTTTTATGCAGGATAATATTGGGGGCCCCGGTGGAGCTGATCACAATATCCGCCTGTTCGAGTTGAGAGAAAAGTTCGTCGAGCGAAACAGCGCTGCCGTTAAAGCGTTTGGCCAGATCCATAGCCCGGGCCAGCGTCCGGTTCGCTACCACCACCTTGCGTACCCCCTGGCTGACCAGATGTTCGGCGGCAAGCTCCGCCATCTCGCCCGCCCCGACCAGGAGGACATTCTTGTCCTCGAGATTACCAAAGATCTTTTTGGCCAGCTCAACCGCGGCATAGCTGATAGAGACCGCTGAGGCGCCGATCCGGGTCTCGCTCCGCACCCGCTTGGCCACAGAGAAGGATTTATGCAGCAGTTTGTTCAGGATCGGTCCGGTACACTTATGCTCTGAGGCATGGCGATAGGCCTCTTTGAGTTGACCTAAGATCTGGGCCTCGCCCACAATCATGGAATCAAGGCTGGTCGAGACCATGAAAAGATGGTGCACGGCCTCATGGTTGCGGTAGATATAGAGGTAGTCTTGACGTTGCTCCGGGGCCACTGAATCGCCAAAAAGCAGTGTGGCAATAGCCTCTTCCACCTGAGAACCTGCCTGAGCCACAACGACAATTTCCACCCGGTTACAGGTGGAAAGCAGATAGCATTCCTTGCAGCCGGTAATGCTGTGCAGGGCCTGCAGAGGCCCCTCATACCCATTGCCGACGGCCAACTTCTCGCGCACGGCCAGGGGGGTTGTCTTATGGTTCACCCCAAACAACAGAATCATATCATCTGACATAACTGTGCGCTCCCCCAAGCAGATACGTTACTCCCCAGAGGGTAAAGAGCACTGCGGCAAAACCAATAATGGCCATGATTGCAGCCCGCTTGCCTCGCCAGCCGGCCGAAAAGCGCTGATGAAGCTGAGCGGCATAAAGAAACCAGGTGATCAGCGACCAGGTCTCTTTTGGATCCCAGTGCCAGTATGCCCCCCAGGCCTGATTGGCCCAGAATGAACCGGTGATGATGCCTAGGGTGAACAGGATAAACCCGGTGGCCAGACAGTGGCTGTTTAATTGATCCAGGGAATCGAGTGAGGGCAGGCGGGTGAAGAGATAGCCAAGTCGCTTGCTTTTCAGCTCATATTCCTGCAGGAGATACATGACGCCGCTGCAAAATGCCAAGGCCAGAAAGCCATAGGACAGGACCGAGATTCCGGCATGTACCGGCAGCCACCAGCTTTGCAGGGCTGGCGGCAGTGGAGTTATGGTCCTGGACGCAGTGGCGGCAATCAGGAGCAGGATGACAATCAGGATGGATATTAAGGTGCCGAAATTTTTGACAGTATAGCGCCAGCGGAAGGAAAGATAGGCCCAGGTTACTGACCAGGCAAAAAAGACAATCGTCTCATGTTGCGAGGTAATGGGTGTGTATCCGGTCTGCAGATATCGGAGCAGGATATAGAACGTCTGCAGAATGCCTGAGGCCAGCAGGGTCCATCTGGCCAGAGTCCTGATCTTTTTCTTCTGCGTGACAAAATAGATGCCATAGAAGACCAGGGCCAGAAAGCTTACAACCAGGACCGTGTGAAAAAGAAAATAACTTGTGTCGCCCATTATTATTCTTCAGGTTAAGGGATTGGGAATAAGAAGATCATCCCGTAATTCAGTATATACCATACGTCGCCAGGTCAATATCCTCGCATCTCATGCACTATATCATTTACATTCATGTCCTGTGGCAGGATCTCAGACAGTTGTGCCTTCAGCTGTTGCCAATCTTGGCTTCTGAGCAGAGAAAGGACATCTGCCTGGAGAATCTTTGTAACCAGGAGCTTCTGTTGCTCCTGGGAGGAACTCTGTCCTCTGGTATGAGTCCTGACCTCGCCAAGCAGCTTCACCAGCTCGCCATACTCAGGTCCATAGTGCAGCTCCAGCTCTTTGCGGATAGCTCCGGCCAGGGCTGGACTGCTGCCGCCGGTTGAGACAGAGATCAGCAGATCGCCCCGGCGGATGGTGGCGGCGGTTTGAAAGGTGCAGGCCGCTGGATTGTCACCAATATTGATGGGAATCCCATGTTCTTTGGCCTCAATCGCAATCCGAGACTGAACCTCCGGGCGGTCAGTCAAGGCAAAGGCCAGGCGTGCTCCCTGCAGATCCCCTGGGATATAGGCCCTTGGGGTCCATTCCAGCTCGTTCTGGTCTGCGAGTTGTTGTATGGCGGAAGAAATCTCGGGGCTGATAACCCGCACCCTCGCATCGCAGCACAGGAGAGAGTTGATTTTCCGCGTGGCAACGACCCCACCACCTATGATCACACAGAGTTGACCGCTGATATTCAGATTGATTGGATACAGGGCCATCATTTTTTTCCGGACTTCACTTTTTCTTACGGCTCAGGCGGTTGATAATGATGGTGATGTCCTGACCCTGTTTTTTGATTACCTGTTTGTTGAGGGTAATGTCAAAGTCTTTTTTGGCTTTCTCAAGAAAAAGCGGCAGACATCTGCGGCGGGCATCATGGGCCAGATAGATAAAGCCGTCAGGTTTGAGATATTTGTTGAACACATTGAGCAGCGGCTCGAAAAATTCTTCCCGAAAAAGGATCTCGGCGCCTGCCAGGATATCAAAAGGGGCCAGGTCAGGGGGGGCGAGCCAGTCAAGATGGGTGAAGGTGATATTGTGCAGGCCGGATGCCGCAGCGCTTACCTTCTGAAAATCCATGATAATGTCTTCATAATCGGAAATGGTCACGTCGAAACCGGCAGCTGCCGCGGCAAGACCAGGGGCGCCCAGTCCGGCTCCCAGTTCAAGAACACTTTTATCTTGTGGCTCAGGCAGGCTGCTCATGACATAGGAGAGAACCATGGCTGCCTCCCAGAGCTTGACCCAGAAGGGAAATTCAGAGACATTAGCAAAGGGATCCTTGCCGTCAAGAAATTCCTCAATATCGGCAACTTTCAGCAGGCGCAGGGTGTTACCGCCGACCTTCAGGCTGTCAAAGGTGAGTTTGTATCTGGCCTTGATCTTATTGTATATATCCCGATCCTGTGCAGGAAGCGTTCGAATATCCATGATTTTTCAGCTTGACTGAACTCTCGGGGAGTCCAAACGTCTTTTTGGGATGAGCCGGAGACCGGCGGGTTAATGATTCAGCTATCTTGGTGAAAAAAAAGGGGCTGATTGATGTACATCAATCAGCCCCTGCAAACTACCTAATATCAAGAATTATGTCAATTAACAACCTTCGATGGCAGCTCTCTTCTTCTTGGCAGGGGCAATCTTGCCATCTTTTACAGTGACTTTGTCGCCAACAGTAGCGGTACCCTCAGCAGTTACCTCGGTACCGTCATCTAAGGTTACGGTAACGTTGGTGCCTTCAACGGCCTTGACCACACCGGTACCGGCAAAAGAAGAAACGGCGACGCAAAGCATGAATGACAGGGCGATAAGTGCGGCTAAAATTCCTTTTTTCATTTTTTTCTCCAATGATGTTTGAGGTTGCTCTTTTCTGGAACTTTCCAGGTAAACAAATTAATATTACCGTTTAGCTTACTCATAAGATGGGGATGTGTCAAATAAAAACCCGCAGATAATGAATGCTAATTCATTATCTGCTTGATGTCTTTTTCGAGGATTGAGTGGGGTACATAGCCCGGATATTTTTTTACCACATCTCCTTCTTTGTTGATTAGAAATGAGGTCGGGATGCCGACGACCCCTCCAAAGTTCCGGGCAGTGGCTTCATCGGCCATCAAGACAGGATAGTTGATGGCGCGTTTCTTGACAAGCTTTGCCACAACACCCGCTCCACCTTCATCGACAGAAAGTCCGACCACTGAAAAATTATCCTTGGAGAATTGCTGCTGCAGCTTCATCAGGGTTGGGATCTCCTGGATGCAGGGGGGACACCAGGTGGCAAAAAAGGTGACGAGCAGGGTCTTGCCGTTATAGTCGACACTGTTCACAGGGGTGCCGCCCATGGCATCCGCGAGGACAAAAGAGGGCATCGTTGCCGCGGCCGCTGAGTTGATGACAAAAAGCAGGGACAGGGCTATGATTTGCGTAAATTTTCCGAGAAAGGTGTTGGCGATGATCTTCATTTATCTGACTCCGGTAGTCTTTGTTGGTAGTTTAACTTGATGTCCATCGTATGCAAATCATAAAATATACTCTTTGTGCGGAAAGTCAACCGGCGAGGCAGGTGTCGCTGGTGACACCAAGGGCGTTTTTCGTCCGACACGAAAAGAGTCAGAACATGGTGTGGCAAAATAAATTTTATGGTACATTGATTCTCTGAAAAAAGAGTCGGGAGTCGTTGAGAAAAGTGTTTTTTGATCGTTCTATTACCGCGCCTAGTGCCCTTCCTTCTACATTAAGGTACCTCCATGAAAGTCCTGTCTGTTGCCAGTATGCATTTTTTGTCTTTTTCCGGAGCAGTCATTCTGCTTATTCTGACCCTTGTCCTTCCAGGGAACAGCCGCGCTGAGTTGGTTGACCGGGTTGTGGCGGTGGTGAATGACGATGTTATTACCATGTCTGAAGTTAATGAAGAGGGCGGCGGTTTCTTTCAGAAAATCATTGAGCAGGCGCCGGCAGCAGAACTGTCAGCAGCCCTGGGACGTGCCAGGGAAGAAGTGCTCGATGGGTTGATAGATAAAAAACTGATTGCCCAGGAGGCGGCAAAGCAGAATGTCAGGGTGACCGAAGCAGAACTTGAGGCCGCTCTCCAGCAGATGATCATTGGTAATAATATGAGTCCTGAGCAGTTTCGTGATCAGCTAAGTAACATGGGCATGACCGAGGAGGTGTATCGGAACAATTTAAAGAATCAGATTCTGCAAAGTAAGCTTCTCAATTATGAAGTGCGATCAAAGATTGTTATTACCGATGATATGATTCTTGATTATTATGACACCCATTATACAAAACACGTGGGTCAGGGTGGCTATTATCTTCTGCAGATGGGCTTTGTCTGGAAAAAAGATCCAGGTGATCCTTCCGGGATAGCCACCAGGCTGGAAGCCAGAAACAAGGCGGAACGGGTCCACAGTCTGGTTGAGAGCGGCCAGGATTTTGCCACTCTGGCCAAACAGTTTTCGGAGCTGCCTTCGGCGGCAGATGGTGGCAATATCGGCACCTTCCGGAAAGAGGAGATGGCGGAATATATGAGGAGTGTCGTGACTTCCCTGGTCCCTGGTCAGGTAAGTGAGATTGTGGAGACACCTGATGGCTATCAATTCTTTAAACTGCTGTCCAGCCAGGAAGGTGGAATTGTCTTCCAGGCCCCATACGAATCGTCAAAAGAAGAGATCAAAAGAACGCTGTATGAAATAAAGCTGAAAGAGGAGTTTGACTCCTGGGTCAAAAAGATGAAAGAGACCGCCTATATTAAAAAGATGTGATCCCGGTTCTTAATCCATATGAGCAGGCGAAGCTTGGGAGTCGAGCCCCGGGTTCCTGGCGGCTCGCTTGTCTGTGTCTGTGAGAAAAGGGGCGGGAAGGCTGGGACACCCTGAACTTCATCAGCTGAATAGTTACGATTTCATGTCCGAGTCAAGTAAAGAGTGTGCCGCAATTGTTCTTGACTGTCATGACCATGGCGAATCGGACCTGATCATCACTTTTTACTGCCAGGGTATCGGCCGGATGACGGGTATTGCCAAGGGGGCAAAGCGCAGTCAGAAGCGCTTTGTCAATAAGCTTGAACTCTTCAGCACTCTCTCGCTCCGTTATACCGAAGCCAAGAAGAGCAATCTGGTCTTCATCGCAGAGGCGGAACTCCTGGAGAGCTTTCTCGGTCTGCGCCAGAGTATGCCTCTCTACAGGGCGGCCACAGTTCTCCGGGAACTGACCCTGGTGGCAACCCGCGACCTTGAAGGCGATAACGGTCTCTTCTCTCTTCTGCTCTGGGCTCTGCAGTCACTGGAGACCGGGCGACCCGCCATGACCGTTCTGGTTTTGTTTCAACTGAAATTTTTTGAGCAGATAGGCTACCGGCCCAATCTGTTCTCCTGTCTGCGATGTGACCAGCCCTTTGGTGCTGCCCGGGACTATGGCTTTGACGGCAGGGCAGGGAGTATTGTCTGCAGCCGCTGTCAGGGTGAGCAGGCAGCAGTTCTGCCGCTTTCCAGAGGGACGATCAAGTTGCTGGGTTCGGCCCAGAATCAACCCCTGGACCGATTGCATCGTCTTCGTTTATCTCGTCCCGGCCTTCATGAGGCGCTTGCTCTTATGTATCATTATGGCCGCCATCTGTTGCAGCGCGAGATCTATTCGCTGAAATCACTCGGTGATACTCACTGGCAGGCTTGAGAAAAGCGGATGAGGAGATGAGGCTCACAGATATTGCAGTTCCCCGCTATGTTCAATAATCTCATGGCCATCACCCAGCTGCATGACGATGGCGCCATCCGGCCTGATTCCAGTCACTCTTGCCTCGTACAGGGGGTGCTGCTGGATATCATAGCCATAGAGGACCCTTCTTCCCAGGGTGTCTGACAAGCTCTTCCACTGATCAAGGAGGAGGTGACTCTCCTCGTCTTCTGGAGAACAAGAACGGCCGAGTTCCTGTTCCTCTTCATAAGAGAGGAGCCCTATGTTCCAGGCCATCTTGGCCAGGAATGAAAGGGTGAAGTCATGGAGATTGACCGGACTCCCCAGGATCTGACTGAGGGATACGGCCGTATTTTCCAGGGCATCGGGGAAGCAGTTATTGTTGATGTTGATGCCAAAACCAAGCAGATGGAACTCTTCACCATGCTGGGGGCTGCGAAAACTTTCCACCAGAAAACCGGCGATTTTTTGGCCGGAGAACAGGACATCATTGACCCAGCGGACACAGGCCTTGTCGACGCCCAGATCACGCACGGCCTCACAGCAGGAAATTCCAAGGGTGAGGGGCAAGATGGTTCTGGCCCTGGTCAGAAAGGTGTCGGCCAGGATCAGGCAACCCCAGAGACCACCGACCGGGGCATGCCAGGAGCGAGAAAAGCGGCCTTTTGAGCGAATCAGGGTGTCGGCAAGAATGACGGTGCCACTGGCCACCGAAGCGCCTGTTTTTTCAAGATCGCAGATATGCAGACGGGCTTGATCCATGGTCCGGTCCATAGAGGAGTGGCACTGGATTACAGAGCCGACAATAGCTCCATAGCGGAGGATCTTCTCTGGAGAAGGAAGCAGGGGATTCCGGCTGCGGCTGTTTTTTTCCCGCTGCCAGATATATTCGTGCAGAGAGGCCGGGGTCGGGCGATTTATTGCCGCCATGAACGTGACATAGATGAGGTTGGGAGGACAAGGGTTAAGGGATTGCTGCTCGGTAATATTAATCTTCCAGATGGCCAGGGTCAGCCAGTTTGTCCCAGTCGGCCTTGACCCTGGTGATGACCTTCTGGATCAGGGGCAATTTTTCCGAGGCGCAGACGCCTATGAGTGGCTGTCCCTGATCCACGGAGAGTCCGGGGCTGAAGTAAACTGAATGAATCACCCCGGCCTCACCGGTATAATAGATCGGGGTGTCACGCTTCATCAGAGACATGATAATGATCTCATCACCGGGCTTGATGGTGATGGCTCTCGCCCCTTTTTTTTCTATCCGTGACTGGATGTCGAGGGAGAAGAAATATTTTGCCCGTTCCGGGGCGGGAAAGAGATAGAGCACTTCCTTGAGGATGCCCTCTATGACCTCTTTCTTTTTCAGGGGATGGCGGATGGTCAGCAGCTTTTCTCCCGCCTCGACAAACTGCCCTTCAAGCTCCTGGCGCACAGATGAAATCGTGCCATTAGTCTTTGCAGTGACAAGTTTCGGGTTTTGTTCTCTGGTAATTTCAAAAAGCGGGCTGCCGGGAATATGCAGCCATTCACCACTTGGTGAATTAACCGTATCCCCTTCAGCGATCTTGAAACTTACGCGTCCGGTGTGTGTCGCACAGATCTCCACATAATCATAGGGGTCAGAGTGATATTTACCTAGAATTGCATCAAAATCGATCTCTTCAGACATCTGTCAACCTTGCTTGTGGGTGGGAGTATAAGCAGCCAAGCTGTCAGCTGAGCTGCTTTAAGTAAGATAAATATATCGTGGTATCAGTGGGCGGCATTGCCGTGTCTGACGTTGTCAGCTTCCTGTCAGCGGCCTTGCTCTTGTGCGTCCCCGCGGTGGACGGCAATAAGCGGCGATGTTACTCTCTTCATGTCGACAATCCGACATTGAGAGGAAGAGACCCTGTCGCTCACATACATTTTTTTAGTATGGGAGAAAACACCGGTTGTATGGGCCTTGAGGGTATTATAAATAACCCACTTGTTTCTGCCCTGTTCCGCTCCGGTCGCATCCAGCAGCGTGCAGAGAATCTCAACGTTTTTTATGTCATGATCGCTGCTGTTGTCAATGGCAAAAGCAGCGCGGGCCACATGGCCTTTCTCCGGCACCTCCATTTCAAAACCGACAAGAACAACGGTGTCCTGCAGTTCTTGGGCCGTGGCCGATGGTTGTACCGGTGGTAACAGGATGCTGGTCAGATCGGGCGCAGTGCCGAAGGTGTTGAAAGCAAACATGGCAAGCCCGAGGATAACAGTGCTGATTGCTATCTTGCTCCAAAATTTACGGTCCATGAAAGGCCTCCTTTTTTTACTACACAAGGTGTTCTCTGAACAGAAATGAATGCGTTTTTTTTGAACGACGCTCATCCTTTCAGGTCTCTGCTCTCCAGTATCAGAATAGGAATGGCATATTTTTCAAATCCATCGTATTTTATACTTATATAACTGCCACATGGCAAGATTATTCTTTTCGCGGTTCAGGATGCCGTCTGGTGCCTGGGCAGAAGATGATGGGCCACTGGTTGAGGTTGCGTTGTTTGCAGGATAGTATTTAACCCCGATGAACGGGATAAGTGCCTTACAGATTATTTTCTGGCAAAAAAACAAGAAAATAATCTGTAAGGCACTAATGGGATACGTGAGGTGGACAGGATGAAGATTGAATGGGCATATTTTCGTAAAGGGTGAGCGTCATGCAGCAAGGCCCGGGAGGCTCTGGTGCAGGAGCAGGTTGAGATTATAGCTGAGATTGATGCGAAAAAGGAGGCACTCCAGGCGGAAAAAGTCTGGGAAAGATTGAAGCGAGCCGAGAAGGTCGTTGTCGGGAAAGGGAAAAAGGTGCAGGTATATGTCCCCGAGCCGGCCGTCAAAGAACTGCTCATGCAGGATGTCCTTGGCCGCAGCGGCACCCTGCGTGCGCCCACATTGCAGGTGGGGAACAGCTATTATGTGGGCTATAATACAGCAATGTATGAGGAGTTGATGAGATGAACTGGAAAGGTCTGTTTACCCCGGGAGCCAATATGAGCCCGGAAGAGGCCAGGGCTTTTATCAAAACCCACTCCAGAGATGCCTATCAGATCCTTGATGTGCGGCAGCCCAGGGAGTATGAGCAGGGCCATCTGGCCGGTGCCCTGCTCATACCGGTGAAAGAGGTGACAACCAGGCTTGCTGAACTGGACCGGAGCAAACCTTTGCTGGTCTACTGTCATTCCGGGATGCGCAGCAAGGCGGCCTGTCAGCTCTTGCTGGCCGAAGGTTTCAGGGAGGTTTACAACATGAGTGGCGGGATCGTGGCCTGGCAAGGTGAAAAAGTAGGCGGCGGTGAGCTGCAGGGTCTGGAGTTTTTTATGGATCGTGACTACCCGGATGTCGTACAGATGACCTGTGCCATGGAAGAGGGGCTGCGGCAGCTCTACCTTGGTCTGGTGAACCGGGTCACCCTCGAGGACAGTAAACAGCTTCTGGCACGGTTAGCCAGCCTTGAAGAGGGGCATAAAGCAATGCTGGTGGCCCTTGTTAAGCCCGAGGATGTCAGCGGAAGCGAGGAGGCCACGATCGTAGAGGGCGGGCTCGATCAGCAGCAGATTATGGCCCATTTTGCCTCCCGGTTTAAGAATATGGCTGATATCCTGCAACTGGGGGTGATGCTTGAGGCGCAGGCCCTGGATCTCTACACCCGTCTGGCCAGAAAGAGTGAGGTGGGAAAAAGCAGGGATCTGTTTAACCTTCTGGCAAAAGAGGAGGCCATCCATCTGAATTATTTGACCGCGGAACTGGATAAATTGCTGGCATCCTAGAACCCTTGCGGGCTCGGAATTAAAGATTCCTGCCTCGCACTGGTGCCGGGAAAGAAGGGAAGAACGTCAGAGGGGAGTGACTATCCCGCCGCCGCTGGCGGCTGTGGCGGTGATGGCGGAGCGGCGGGAAATCTATCCTGCCGCAGACGTTCCTCATAGACAGAGAGAACAAGAAAGGTGGCCAGCGGCAGGGTAAAGAGGACCGCCACAGCCACACTGGCGCCCAGCGACATGATGACCAGATAGAGCAGGGTAAGGATAAGTTGGTCGGTCCAGGGCTCTCTTGTCGCCATGGACCAGGAGGTCTTGAGCGCCTCCATGAGGCCCCGTCTGGTATCGGTCATCAGCGGCACCGTGTAGATGGTGCCGAAGATAAGGCCGGCCGTGATGAGGATGCCGGGGACGATCAGCAGGGTAAAGCCGATAAACAGGAACACCGTCACCAGAAGACCAAAAAGAAGAAGAGGAAGGAACAGACGCATCTCGGAGAAAAGATCCTTTACCTCCGGCTCTCTTCCCTGCCGCAGTGCCAGGAGCAGTGACTGCATGTATCCGGCTGTGGTCACCGGGGCCAGGATGCCGAGGGTGAAGACGCTCACCAGGATGTGCGCCAGGGTCAGGATCAGGACCGGCCCGATAAATTTCAGGGTGTTCTGCCATGCTGTTGTCAGATGTTCCTTGAAGTCCACTGCCTGCTCCTTGTTTTTTTTAAGAGGATTTCAACTTCTGATGATGGTTGCGCTCTTTCAGGGTCACCGTTTTTTTCGGATAACTGCTTCCTCAAAAATCACTGCCAGCACTTCCTGAATGGTGGCAACCCCCAGCAGGTCCATTTTGCTTTTCCAGGTCAGTCTCTCCAGATTGCCGCGGGGGAGGATGAAACGGGTAAAGCCCAGACGTTCCGCCTCCCGTACCCGCATCTCGATCTGGCCTGTGGCCCGGATCTCGCCTGCCAGTCCCACCTCACCGCAGACCACCGTGGTTGACGGGATCGATTTGTTCAGAAGGCTTGAGGCCAGAGCGCAGATCACGCCAAGATCAAGGGCCGGTTCTTCGATGCGGATGCCTCCGGCAATATTGAGAAAGATATCATGGCCGTAGAGATTGAGGCCGGCCTTTTTTTCCAGAACCGCGCAGAGCAGGGCCAGGCGCTGGGGATCGGCGCCGATGGCTGTCCGTCGGGCGGTGCCCAGATTGGTGGGGCTGACCAGGGCCTGGACCTCAACCAGGATGGGTCGGGTACCTTCAATGCTGGGCAGCACTACAGATCCCGGGACATCCAGGGGCCTCTCCGCCAGGAAGATCTCTGAGGGATTGCTCACCTGCACCAGCCCCTCCTCTTTCATCTCAAAGACCCCGATCTCATTGGTGGAGCCAAAACGGTTCTTGACGGTGCGCAGGATGCGGAAGACATGGTTGCGGTCACCTTCAAAATAGAGCACCGTATCCACCATGTGCTCCAGGATCTTGGGCCCGGCCAGGGATCCGTCTTTGGTCACATGACCCACCAGGATGGTCGGAATGTTCTCCTGCTTGGCCATGGTCAGGATGCGGGCCGCCGACTCCCGGACCTGCGTCACTGAACCGGCTGCCGAGGGAAAATCTTCACAGACCAGGGTCTGGATAGAATCGACGGCCAGCAGGGCCGGCCGCATCTTGCAGGCCATGGCAATGATGGCCTCGACCCTGTTTTCGCAGGCCAGGTATTCTTCCGGGTGCATGGCATCGAGGCGCCTGGCCCGGAGTTTGATCTGGTGGGCGGATTCCTCGCCGGAGACATAAAGGACACGCCGATCCTGTCTGGCGATGGCCGCCAGCAGATGCAGCAGGAGGGTGGATTTACCGATGCCTGGGTCGCCGCCGATGAGCACCACCGAGCCCGGAACAATGCCGCCGCCGAGCACCCGGTCGAGCTCGCCTATGCCGGTGGGGATCCGTTCTTCGTCGCTGTCCGGGGCCAGGTGCAGGGGAACAGGTTTGGCGATGGGTCGTGCCCGTGTTCCTGAACTTGGCGGCACAATCAGCTCTTCGATCAGAGATTCCCATTCCCCGCACTGGGAACAGCGGCCCAGCCATTTCAGGCTCTGATAGCCGCATTTGTGACAGATAAAGACTGTTTTTTCTTTCTTTCTTGCTATAGTCATAGGACAATTACGAATTACGAATTCTGATCACCACGTTTATACAAGTGGCTGAGTGGCAGTGGGAAGCATATTACGAAGTATGACTTTTTCTTTATGGAAAAAAGGACATCATCATGCATCATGCATCGTCAAACAGTATGCCCCTTCATCACTCCTCTGTCAAATGGATTCCCCTCTGGTCTTCCATGGTCTTTCTCTGCCGCAGCCCGAAACTGCTGGCCTGGAGTCTGCTGCTGGTCCTCCTGACCTTAGCGCTCACCTGGGGCGGGTACCTGCTGGTCGTGGGCTATATCGATGCCCGGACAGCCGGTTTTTTTCAGCAGGCACCTGAGGCTGCCGGGATTTGGGGCTGGCTGAAAGGCCTTGGCTGGCTGGTGATGAAGTGGACCTTTATTGTGGTCTCCCGGGTTGTTGCCTTTTATGTCGCTTTTCTGCTGGCCTATACCCTCAGCGCCCCCGGTTATGTGTTTTTGAGCAGTGCGACTGAAAGGAAACAGGCAGGACAGGGGTTTGTAGAAGATGCGGCCTTTACCTTCAGGGGGATAGCGACTGATCTCCTCGAAGGGTTGAAAATCGGTGCCCTGGGACTGGTGGTTACTGTTGTCGCCCTGGCCGTAAGTTTTGTGCCGCTGCTGGGCCAGCTCCTGGTCCTTTTGCTCTACACCTGCTATTCGGCGCTCATGTTCCTCGATTATCCGACATCACGGCGACGCTGGAGTCTGGGTCACAAGATCGGCTGGCTGAGCAGGCACGGCAGATCGACCTTTCGTCTGGGGATTCTGCCGGCGGTGGTCAGTCTGGTACCCGTCGTCAATATCTTTCTCATGGCCCTGATTTTCCCCCTGTTCACCGTGCATGTGACCTTGAATTTCAGCGCCCTGGAACTGGCAGAAAAAGAGGGGAAGGCAGGGTGAGAGCTGGTGGCGCGCGTACTCTTCTCAGACCAGATCGGCCATCACCTGATTGGCAAAGATCCTGCCTCGGGCCGTCAGTCGCAGGTGGCTGGCCGTCATCTCCAGCAGCCCCTGGTCAATAAGGCGAGTCAGAGTGTCACCGTAGCAGCCATCCAGGTCCATTCCGTACCGCCTCTGTAATCGCGCCCGGGATACCCCGCGGAGCATCCGCAGTCCCATGATCACCGTCTCCCGAAATGATGCCGCAGGTTCCAGGCACTCCTCTTCCTGCACCGTTGACTGTCCCGACTCGATCTGTTCACAGTAGCGGAGCGGATCCGTGGTCTTCTGCTGTCGTCGGCCATCCGTACAGCCAACAGCACCGGCGCCGAGTGCCAGATAGGGGCCGTTCTGCCAGTAGTTGATGTTGTGGCGGCATTCATGTCCGGGCCTGGCATAATTGGAGATTTCATACCGTGCCAGCCCGGCTTGTCGGCAGAGCGTGGCGGTGATCTGGTCCATGGCCGCAATCTCCTCTTCATCCGGCAGCTCCAGCTGACCCTGCTCCAGGCGCGGATGAAAGGGGGTGCCCTGCTCCACGGTCAGCTCGTAGAGGGAGAGATGGTCCGGTGAAAGGGACAAGGCCCGTTCCAGGCTCTGTTGCCAGGAGTGGTGGTCCTGGCCGGGCAGTCCATACATCAGGTCGAGGCTGATATTGTCAAAGCCGGCCGCCCGCCCCAGCCGCACAGTCTCGGCGGCGTCAGCTGCTGAATGGGGGCGGCCAAGGGACTGCAGCTCCCGGTCATTGAAGGATTGGACGCCAATGGACAGCCTGTTGATGCCGCTCTCGCGCAGCAGGATCAGTTTCTCCTGATCAACGGTCTTGGGATTGGTCTCAATCGAGATTTCTGTCTGATCTGAGCGGCCAAACAATCCTGTGCAGCCGGTGACGATTGTGGCCAGGTCTTGGCCGCTGAGAAGAGTAGGGGTGCCGCCGCCGAGAAACAGGGTCGTGAGGGGCGGGATGGAACTGTTTTTGCGCAGTTCTCCGGCCTCCCGGAGCAGGGCCGCCGCATAGCGCTGATGCAGCCCGTCCAGGCCTGGATAGGAGACAAAAGAGCAGTAAGGACATTTGGAAAGGCAGAAGGGAATATGGATGTAAAGGGATGGCATCAGTGCTTGGTATCCGGCATTGCGGGCGATCAGTGGAGTTGCGTTACCAGTTCCCGGCATTCCTGCTGCGTTTCGCTCATCAGCCCATGGTCGGCAAAGGAGTAGCTGCCGTCGCCGATGATCAGGTGGTCAAGGAGCTGGATCTGCATCAGCGAGCAGAGCAGGCACAGGGTGCGGGTCAGATGGCGGTCCTGGGGCGAGGGCTCGAGGCTGCCGGAGGGATGATTATGGGCCACGATCAGAGCGGCGGCATTATATTCCAGGGCGCGGCTTATAAGCTCCCGGGGATAGACGGTGTTGATGTTGATGGTGCCCTCGGCCACCACCTCCGAGTCGATGATGGCGTGCGCTGAGTCGAGAAAGATAACGGTGAAGACCTCTTTTTTCAGGCCGCGCATGGCGTGGAGCAGGTAGTCTCTGACCTCGGCGGAGGAATGGAGGTAGCGCTTGCCGGCCAGCCGTTCTTTGAGGTAACGGCCGGCAACTTTCTGGACAAAGTGGATGGCAAGGCTGTTCTTCGGCCCGATCCCCGGGATCTTCCTGAGGGCGGGGATGGAGGCCTCAAAGACGGCGGCAAAGGAGCCACACTCCTTCAAGGCGGACCGGGCTGCCTCCTTACAGTCCATGCGCGGGGTGCCGAAGGTGAGCAACAGCTCGAGTACTTCGGCGTCGGTGAAGCCGTCCAGGCCCCGTTCCAGAAAACGATCCCGCAAGCGCTGACGGTGTCCCTCTCCCTTTTTCTGCCACTCTTCCTTGTCCATAAGAGGGTACGTTACCCTGTAAGTTCCCGGGCAAACAGCTTGTTGGCCAGGGCGGGATTGGCCTGGCCTTTGGTCTTCTGCATGAGCTGACCGACAAAGTAACTCATGAGCTTGGTCTTGCCGCCACGAAAATCGGTGACCTGATCCGGATTGTCGGCAATGATCTGGCGGACGATGGTCAGGAGCTCGCCCTCATTGGAGACCTGGCCCAGATGCTGTTCTTCGACCACCGTCTCCGCTTCCTTGCCGCTGGCCATCATCTCGAGGAAAACCGTCTTGGCGATCTTGCCGCTGATAGTCCCTGTCTCCACCATATTCACCAGAGCGCCCAGCTGTTGGGCGGTAACCTTGCAGGTGGAGAGTTCCTCGCCCTTGAGTTCACGCGTCAGCTCGGTCATGATCCAGTTGGACACCTTCTTGGCCTGATGGCAGCTGGCAACCGCCAGCTCGAAATAATCGGCCAGCTCACGGGAGCCGGTGAGCATTGAGGCGTCATGCTCGGGCAGTTCGTAGTCTGCAATGAAGCGGGCCTTGCGCTGTTCCGGCAGCTCAGGCAGGGTGGCGCGGATTGCTTCAATCCAGGCCTCATCAATCCTGACCGGCACGAGATCAGGGCAGGGGAAATAGCGGTAATCGTGGGCATCGTCCTTGCTGCGCATCGATTCGGTGCAGTTGCGGTCAGGATCCCAGAGCAGGGTGTCCTGGGTGATTGTGCCGCCATCCATAAGGATGTCCCGCTGCCTTCGCACCTCGTACTCCAGGGCGCTCTGCACATTGCGAAATGAATTCATGTTCTTGAGCTCGGTGCGGGTGCCGAGCTTGGACTCGCCGGCCGGGCGCAGGGAAATATTGGCGTCACAGCGGAAACTGCCCTCCTGCATGTTGCCGTCGCAGATGTCAAGATAACGGAGGATGGCGTGAACCTTGCGCAGATAGGCCGCGGCCTCTGCCGGGGAACGCAGATCCGGTTCGGAGACGATCTCGAGGAGCGGGGTGCCGGTGCGGTTGAGATCCACGTAAGAGACGGGTTCCCGGTCGTCATGGATCAGTTTGCCGGCATCTTCCTCCATGTGCATGCGGGTGATGCCGATCATCCGTTTTTTGCCGTCCACCTCGATCTCCACCTGGCCATGTCCAACAATGGGCAGATCAAACTGGGAGGTCTGATAGCCCTTGGGCAGGTCCGGGTAAAAGTAGTTTTTGCGGGCGAACTGATTGAAACGGTTGATGGTCGAACCGGTGGCCAGGCCCATCTTGATGGCAAACTCCACTACCTTTTTATTGAGAACAGGCAGGGTGCCGGGCATGCCAAGACACACCGGGCAGGTCTGGGTGTTGGGCGGCGCCCCGAATCTGGTTGAGCAGCCGCAGAAGATCTTCGATTCGGTCTTGAGCTGGGCGTGGATCTCCAGCCCGATAACGGTTTCAAATTCCATGCTTATCTTTCCCGGTCGTTGTTTTCTGCCATCTGCCCTCGGCTGTGGACCCATTTGCGGATCTTGACCAGCTCGTCCTTCCAGCCGTTGCCGACCCGCACCTCAAGAAACATGCGGAAAAGGGTCTGCACCAGGCGAACCAGCTCTTCAAAGAGGAAGATGCGTTCCAGGATCATCCCTTCTTTTTCCTCAGGGTTATCCCCGCCTTCCTGTGCCGGTCCGGTCTTGGGCAGTTTGACGTTACGAAACTCCATGACCGCGGCAGCCATGGTAAAGTTCCACTCATAATCATTCTGGGCCAGTTGAATCCGGGCCTGCTCCAGCTTTTTGCCCATGACCAGTCCGGTGCGCGCCTCTTTGAGTTCGCTCTGCAGGCCGCTGCAGATGCACTTTTCGCTGGATTCACCTTCGCCATATTCGAGCAGCATGTGCTTTTCAAAGACTACGGTAATGTCGCCCTGGCCGGGGAGCTCAATACTGCCGCCACGTTCTTCGCTCTTCCACCACAGCCAGGTCAGAAATTCCTGGCCGATAAATCGTTTTTCTGCAATAAGGTCTACTAAATCCATAATGTAGTCACAAGATAAGCACCAACGTCGATGATGGTCGACGAGGCTAATAAGGGTTCTTTATATATTATCTGCCAGACGCCACTCAAAGAAACAACCGGAAAAGATTGGCTGTTTCTGTGAAGCGGCATAAGGTTCCCTAATAAAATAAGCAAAAAAACACTGCTTATTTTATAACGGCACCTAACCCCGATGAACGGGATAAGTGCCTTTCGCGGATTATTTTCTTGCAAAAAAAACAAGAAAATAATCTGTAAGGCACTAAACAAAGATATCAGGGCTAATGGCCGCCAGGCGCTGCTTGTCGTCGTCATCGAGGAGATGTTCCGCCATGGTGTAAGGGATCTGCTGGACGATCAGCAGGCCGAAGGTCTCTTTGAACAGGTCTTCCAGCAGGGTGTGCGCCTTTTTGTTGGTGGTGAAAAAGAGCAGGGTCGAGTCCGACAGGTTCCAGCACAGGTCGTAGACCGCCGGTACCGGCACCGCTTTTTTCATCAGTTCGCTCTGGATCCGTTCCCTGATCTCCACCTTCAGGGTGCGGCCGATCTTGGGGATCTGCTTTTCCTTTTTGATCCGCTCCTCTTCCTTCTGCGCAAATTTTTTGAGAATGGCCGGGGCCACCTTGCGTTCATCGATGCGCAGAGAAAGAGTGACATAGTCGCCGCTGGCATAGGATCCGAAATTGAAATCGGAATCAAACATATTCTGGACGGAGACCCAGCCGACGGAAAATTCGTCATAGGTCTCGTCGATATCCTTGAAGGAAAATGCCGTGATCCGTTCGGCGGCAAAATCCCAGAAATTTTCAGGAAGATCCCCTTCCGTGCTGAAGCGGACAAAACTTGCCGAACCATTGAGAAAACCCATATTCTTGACCCTGCTCCCGAGCCCGGATAAACCGGTCAGGCGTATGAAAGATGATAATGATTGTTTCGATAAATGAGTGCGCAATATACATCATTCATTTCTCATGGTCACATCAAAAATAACCGACCGGCCTTTATATCCCTTGGCCGGGGAAAGAGACAGTGACCGTTGATGCAGGTATGATTTTGATTGTGAGGAATTTCCTTGACTTAGACGAATGCTGGTGATAAATAGATTTCGAGAGTGAGATTTTCTGTTGACAGACTGAGGGGTCCTTTGTATAAAGCCTAGCTTTACGGGTCGTTAACTCAGCTGGTAGAGTATCTGACTTTTAATCAGAGAGTCGCGCGTTCAAATCGCGCACGACCCACCATAGTTTATACTGGTCCCCATCGTCTAGTCAGGTCCAGGACATCGGCCTTTCACGCCGACAACACCGGTTCAAATCCGGTTGGGGACGCCATGTAACATTAAAAAGGGCATTCAGGTTTATCCTGAATGCCCTTTTTTGTTGTCTTCAACGTTGTCTTCTGTTCTATTTTCAGCTTCTTTCCTGTCTGCTTGTGTCGTCCGCCGTCAATACTTGTTCCAAAACCCGTTTTTTATTGTCAGACAGTGGGAGGTGAAACTGCTCACCTCCCTCACCATCCTTATCGCCATCCCGACCATGCCCTCCAGCTTCGAGAGTCGTGCTTTGTCTCACGCTGTCGCTTGCCCGGGATAACGAGTTTTGTCCTCTGGGGAAAATACCTGCTTTAAAAGCCGTTACCAAACAAGAGTGCTTGCCTGGCTTTTCCGTAACGACTCGTTAACGAGTGCCTGTCTAGCGAGCGCGGGACTGCTGCCGTTCTTACCATTAAAACAGCAAATGTTTGTTGCGATGACAGCTTAAGGCATGAGAGATCAACGTCTTCCATTGTTGTGTTGCTGACGATCGTCTTTTCTATCATCCCGTCTATCTGCCCGTCTATCGTCCCGTCTATCTGCCCGCGGGTCTGGTTGCCACTGCTCTTTGTGGGAACGGAAATGTCTGCCGCGGTAGTTTCTTTCGTTTTGGCGGTACACTTTGTACTCTCTGTCACGATACTGGCGAAGCTGTTTTATCTTGTGTTTGCGAAGCCCTGGCGGCAGATCACGGTTACTTAAGGTAGCCCACGGCCCACGGCTGTAACGTGCCCTGTGCCAGTTGCCGTCACGGAAGAGGTAGTAGTTGTTATCCACATAAAAGAGATCATAGGGCAGGCCCACGGCCACATAAAAGCCCAGCGAGCTGGGACGGATAAAGCTGATGTCTTCGTCGATACGAAACCCCCGGGGAGACTGGTGATAAACCGGTTCCCGGACAATGACCTGTCTGGGTGTATCGCCGATACGGACATTGAAATCGAGCCCGACGTTGCCTGCGCTGGCAGTTGAGGCGCAGAGTATCAGGAGGGTGGCAAACTGCCACCTGAGGTGTAGTTTCATGGGTTTTCCTTTTTTTTTTTATGAGATTTTGGTTGGATTCAGGTTTCGGCTTGACTGCCAAGACGGGGATCCCTGGTGATTGGATCAGTTTGATCAGGAAATTTATTGACGAACAATTTTAGTACTTGGAATTGACAGAGCTGACTTTGCAGAGCTCAACCGGCAGCTTTTGTAAAACGGGCCGACTAGGGAGCCATGTGACGTCCGCCCATGGCAAACGGGGAGAGCTGGCCCGGAGCTTTACAGGCTCATCGGGGGACCAGATGGCTGCCCGTCTGCACCGAGGCAAATTTCAGGGAATGAAATGAAATGGCGATAATTCAGGAAATGAAAAGCAAGCCACAGCAGGGAGGAATATTGATGGTTTCGTAAAAACTCAATTTCTGGGATGGCTAAGTAAAAAGCGTCAAATGCGAGGCGCGCAAATTTCGAGGAATGAGGCGTACTTGAGTACGCCGCAGTGACGAGATAATTCGGAGTCTCG
>JAHYIV010000025.1 GCA_019429465.1 Desulfoarculaceae bacterium | reverse complement strand
TAAGTAAAAAGCGTCAAATGCGAGGCGCGCAAATTTCGAGGAATGAGGCGTACTTGAGTACGCCGCAGTGACGAGATAATTTGCAGCAACGAAGCAGTTGGCGACTTTTTACGACGCCATCAAGGTTAGATTGTGAGAGCGAAGCGATCCACAATCTGAACCGGTGGTTGGACAAGCCCGGTGGATATATAGAAAAGAGCTTTTTTGTCTGAGAGAATTGAATCAGCTGGCGGGGTGGCAGAGAGAAGGAAACTTCCTCTGCAATGATCTTTGAAGATGATTTTGATGATACATTGGGCTGTTACACACTGATTTCGGCCTTAATTTGAACGCTAGTATCCTGTTCCGGTGAAATCCGGTAATGGCAGGCATTGCTGTCGGTTGTAGTTTACATATCTTTCTCCTCCGGCTGACTCATCTGTGATATTTACCTGGATTGGCCGGTGGCCGTGGAATCATTGTGGCAATGATCACCATGGCAGCCCCGCAGGCTGGACATTTAATGGGTGGCCGTTGTTTTAATTTGCCCACAAGCCCGCGCAAGGGGTTATATCGCAGGAGCAATTTGAGCAGGTTGATGAGTTTTTTGCTGCATGAATGGAGAAAGCCGTACGACCTTGCCCGTCGAAACCCTCTGGACAGTACATGGAGCATGAGCAGGTAGAGGAAATACTCACCTTTAACGGTTCTGGTTCGATCCTCTCCGCTTTTGGCATGACGATAGCGGAAGGTGACCATGCCGTCCCGGCACTGTAGGATGTCCTCCTCCCGGATGACCCCCCGGTACAGATATCGTCCGAGGTAGATCAGGGCCTTTTCGCCATTGCCCGTTTCCTTGCAGTCGACCACCCATTGTTTGGGGCAATCACCGGGAACCGGCAGGTTGTTGTTGACCATGGTCTGGATGAGCCTGGCCCGGAAGACCTTGGCCAGAGCCTTGTGACTGAAGAGATATTTCCCGGATTTCACCTTCCAAAGACTCTGTTTCAGATTGATACTTGCCCCGGCAATGACCACATGGATGTGGGGATGATAGTCAAGGGTTCTCGAATGGGTATGGAGAATGGCGGTAAATCCTGGGGCACCGCCGAGTTTTTTGTCGTTTTTGGTGAAAGATTTCAGGAGTTCCTGCACTGTGGTGAACATCAGGGAATAGATTGTGCTTTGATTTCTCCACGCCAGGTCACGGAGTTGTTCCGGGATGGTAAAGGTGATCAGGTAGTATTGACAGGGCAGACACTTGCTGATCTGGTTTTCTATCCATTGTTGACTTTCATGCTGCTGACAATGAGGGCAGTTTCTGTGGCCGCAGGAGTGGGGAATGTAGCTCTGTTTGCCACAATGGAGTCCTGAACACCGGGCCAGCATGTGCGGGCCATGTTCCTGCCTGCACCGGGCCATGGAATCCAGCGCCTTGATATGACCCGGCAGAAGATTTTTGTTGTAGCGGCGAAAGAAGCTGTCCTTGAACTCGTTGATGATTGTGCCGAGCAGCATTATTTGTGCCCTCCCCACTTGATGTCCAGGGAATCGACCAGGGAATTGACGGCCCGCCTGACATTATTGCCCGTGACGGTGGTCAGATGGGTGTGGCGGGAGGTGGTCAGGATGCTGACATGGCCAAGGATCTGTTGCAGTTCAAGCAGATCAACCCCGGCCTCCAGCATATGGGTGGCATAGCTGTGACGCAGGGAGTGGCATGAGATTTTTTTTTATGCCAAGTTGCTGAACAACGGCTTGCATGGTGGTTTGGATACCGCCCCGGTCCAGTGGCTGATCAACCAGGTGGGCGTTTTTCAGACCTCTTTTCCTGCCGGGAAAGAGAAAACGGGGATGCCTGTGCACCGCCCAGAAATCGCGCAGCACGCGCAGGGTCTTTTCGGGCAGCGGCACCAGGCGATCCTTGTTGCCTTTGGCATCGCGAATATGCACCCGCATGTTGCCCGCGTCAATATCACCGACAGTAAGCCGGATGCCCTCGCCAAGACGCAGGCCCATGCTGTAGCAGGTAAAAAAGAAAACCTTGTAGCTCAATTTATTGGTTGCGGCAAACAGTTGCCCCGCCTGCTCGACGGACAGGATATCAGGGATTCTGGATGCCCTGGGGGGCTTGATCAGAGGAATGTCGTCCCAGGTTTTATGCAGTACCCTGGAGTAGAAGAATTTCAGGCCATAGAGATCAAGCTTGACGCTGCTCCAGGAGTGCTCTTCCAGCAGCTCATTGAAATAATCGAGCAACTGGTCGGAGCTAAGGCTGTCAATCCGGCAATCGAAATAGTTGCCGATACGCCTGATTGCCCTGGCGTATGCATCAACGGTTTTAGGCTGGAGACCGCCAAGTTTCAGGAACTGCAGGTGATTTTGATACTGCTTGTTGAAGTGGGGATCGTGGGGCATGCTGGTGATCATTGTAACCTCCATAGTAATAGGTGATTGAGACGGCATCAAACTTGCTTCGCCGATCTCTTTCTATTACGCTATGCTGCGAGCTTACAAGATGTTAATTACAGATGAAGCTGCAAGGCGCTTTTTGTCTGCCGCGGCAGCGGCTTCGTCCAACCAATTCTTCGACCGTGCTTGGTCGTCGCAGTTTTCTTATTGCATCCGCCGGCACCGCTGCCTGGCTCGCGATGGGCGGACTTTCCAGGACTGCGCAGGCAGCATCACCCCCATGCCTTACCCCCTCTCCCGTATGCCGAGAACGCATTGGAACCGGTCATAACAGCCCGCACGATCTGTTTTCATTACGGGAAACATCACCAAGCCTATGTCGACAACCTGAACAAGCTTGTCGCCGGAACAGAATATGCCGACCTGTCATTGGAGAAGATTATGACCAGTACCGCAGGACGGCCTGAAAAGGCTGCAATCTTCAACAACGCGGCGCAAATATGGAACCACTCGTTCTATTGGAACAGCCTGAAGCCAAAGGGCGGAGGCGAGCCGCCTGCCGCACTCAAGCAGAGAATCGAGGCATTATTCGGCAGCGTCGACGCCTGCAGGAGCTTGTTGCTGCGGCCGTTTCACAGCTCGGGAGTGGCTGGGCCTGGCTTGTTCTTGACCGCGATAAGCTCAAGGTCGTAAAAACCGCCAATGCCGAGACCCCTTTGACAACAGGCGTGAAGCCACTGCTTACCATCGATGTATGGGAGCACGACTATTACCTGGATTATCAGAATCGCCGGGCCGACTATGTGAACGCCGTGCTCGACAAGTTGATCAACTGGGAATCTGCCCTCCAGAACGCCGGCTAATGTCGGTCATGGGGTAATCACTCTCTTGGACAGTCTTGAGATATCTTTACAAAAATTCGGTTCGTCCTTAGGCAAGGCCGCGGTTGCGATATGATGGGTATGGGGGAACATGTTAACGGGAAAGTACAGGGACAATATATATCTTGACCATCAAAGGCGTGAATCCTTCTCTTGGAGACCCCTGATTTTTCAATTAAGTCGCCCCAAATCTCATTTTCATCGGGAGACGATGGCAGGGGGTGAACAAAAATAAAGCCCTCCAGCCTGTGACGGCGATGGAGGGCTCATGAATTGATGCTAACGATCTGGGGATACAATCAGGATTTCAGAAAACCAAGCGCCTTCTCATAGTCTGGCTCCTGGCCGATTTCCGGCACCTGCTCGGTATAGACAACCTTGCCGGCCGGGTCGATCACGACAATGGCCCTGGAAAGCAGGCCTGCCAGGGGCTGGCTGATAATGGTCACGCCGTAGTCCTTGCCGAAATCAGGGGAGCGGAAGCAGGACAGCGGGATTACATCCTTGAGCCCCTCGCCTTCACAGAACCGCTGGTGGGCAAAAGGCAGATCAGCGGAGACACAGAGCACCACGGTGTCTGCTAGCTCGCCTGCCTCTTTGTTGAACCGTCTGACCGATGCCGCGCAGACCGGCGTATCAATGCTGGGAAAGATGTTGAGGACAACGGTTTTTCCGGCATACTCCTGCAGGGTGCTGTCAGAAAGATCTGTTTTTGTCAGGGTAAAGAGGGGGGCCTGGGTCTTGACTGCGGGCAGGTTCCCTACCGTCTGTATCGGGCTTCCGTGCAAAGAAATTTGTGCCATGGTAATCTCCTCTGTGGTTATGGATGAATGGGCGGTTGTTACGTTTTCAAGAGGCCGTTATCCTGATCCTCTCGTTTTTAAATTATACTGCTTTGCACAGTTGTTTACCAGGCATGGCGACTGAAATGAGAGAAATTCAGCCATCGGGGGAGCAGCTGAATTCATTGAAATAAGCAGACAAGTAATGATAAGATGCAATAACTGTACAATAAATCAAGATAAAAAAGGAAGGTTGAGTTCCCCCTTTATGGATTTCAGGATATGAGACATATATGGCAAACCGGTCAGGTTTGGTGTTACGACAGCACGGGAAAGGAGGTCCCCTGTGTTGGGAGCGGTCAGGACGGCGAATACCGGATGGGCGCACCCTGGCCTGAAAACCGTTTTGAGGTGGAGGGAGAGGCGGTCCGGGATAATCTGACCGGCCTGCAATGGACTCAAGATGCCAACATTGGTGGTTTTCCCGTGAGCTGGCAGGAGGCGCTGGCCCGGATCAACCTTCTGAACAGGGAAAGCTACGGCGGTTTCGGGGACTGGCGGCTCCCTGATCGTCGCGAACTGCGCAGCCTGATGAGTTATCAGGCAAAGAAGCCATCCCTGCCAAGTGATCATCCTTTTCAGAATGTCTTTCTGGGCTGGTACTGGACTTCAACCAGCGCCGCCATTCATCCGGCCTACGCCTGGCATGTGCACCTTGAGGGGGCGCGGATGTTTTATGGCGGCAAGGATCAGTACTCCCTGTTCTGGCCTGTCCGCGGAGCCGGCAACGGGCTCCTGCCGGCCACCGGGGCGGACAGGTGTTATGCTGAGTCCGGCCAGGAGATCCCCTGTCCGGGCAGCGGTCAGGACGGGGAACTCCAGGCCGGCTTTCCCTGGCCGCAACCCAGATTTGCGGTCAGTGATGCCCTTGTTACCGACAAACTGACGGACCTGGTCTGGGCCAGGATGGCGACTGTGACCAAACAGGCCGCCGTCACCTGGGACCAGGCGCTGCAGGCAGTCCGCGGGCTGAACCAGGATCGATTTGCAGGGATGAGCAGCTGGCGGCTGCCGAATATCAATGAACTGGAATCACTGGTGGACTGCCGCTCCCATTCACCGGCCCTGCCGGTGGGTCATCCCTTTGAGGAATGGCAGGAGGGATACTGGTCATCAACAACCAGTTTTTTTGAAACCGATTGGGCCTGGGTCCTCTATCTACACAAGGGGGCCTGCGGCGTCGGTCATAAACCGGGCAAAACCTTTCATGTGTGGCCGGTGACCTCCCTGCGGGGTTCTTGAAAAATTATCTTGTGATATAGTATGGAACCCGTGCTGCTTCTTTCTATCAGTCTCTTTATTATCATGTCCTGGCTGACCGTAAACATTGTCTTCGGCAGCCGCAGGCTCGGCAGTCTGGGCGATATTACCCCGACCGCGGCAACGGATGGTCCCCTGGTCTCCATCATTGTCCCGGCCTGCAACGAGGCGGAGACCATTGCTCCGGCCCTGGCCACCCTGCTGGCCCAAGAGTATGCCAGGCTGGAGATTATCGTGGTCAATGACCGCTCCACGGATGGAACCGGTGAGATCCTGCGGGAGATGCAGCGGTGTCATCCCGGACTCATTATCCTCGACATCCGTGAGCTGCCGTCGGGCTGGCTCGGCAAGCATCATGCCCTGCACTGCGGGGCCTCGCTTGCCAAAGGCGAGATCCTCCTCTTCACCGATGCCGACATCCATATGACTCCCGATGCCGTGGCTAGGGCCGTCCACCGCCTTGAGCAGGCCGGGCTGGATCATCTCTGTCTGCTGTTCAAAAATAAGGCGAAGGGCTGGCTGCTTAACAGTTTTATCCTTGACGCAGCCGGCGGGCTCTTTCTGCTCTTTAAGCCGTGGCTGGCCTCCAATCCCAAAAGCCGCCGCTTCATGGGGGTGGGGGCCTTCAATATGGTCAGGCGTCAGGTCTATGAGCAGGTGGGCGGCCATGCTGCCATCAAGAGCCATCCCATCGACGACCTCATGCTGGGCAAGATCATCAAGGAGGCGGGTCTGCGCCAGGAATGTCTCAGCGGCTATGATTTTGTCACGGTTGAGTGGTACCGCTCCACCGGGGCCATGATCGACGGCCTGATGAAGAATATCTTTGCCCTGGCCAACTTCAACACCACTCTGGCCCTGGCCGGGGCCTTGGGTGTCACCCTGCTCACCATACTGCCGCCATGGGGCGTCCTGCTCTGCCATGGCCCGTCCCGGCTCCTCTTCGCCCTCACCGTGGCACTGCGTCTTGCCTTTTTCAGCCAGGCGGCCCGCCATGGTGGTCTCTCGCCCTGGCTGGCGCCGGCGGCCCTGATCACCCCCTACATCACGGTCTACACCATCCTCAAGGCCATATTCACCACCCTCAAGAACAAGGGCATCACCTGGCGGGGCAGCCGCTATTCCCTGGAAGAGTTGCACCGGAAGAACCGCTCCCTCTTATAACGAGCAGGGCTGGAGACGACAGGGGGCATGTATGCGGGGATGAGATGCGAGAGGTGTGCGTGTGGAATGGATGGGGTGGTGCTTTGACGTCTCCCGAACGCCGTGCCTGATCTTGCAAGGGAATGGTCAATGTCAGGGATTTGCAGGAGCTGCAACTGGCTGCTGGTGGATTTGGGTATCGGCGCCAATACCTTGACTTACCGCACAATGATATTGTGCAGTTCGTTGATATCATTTTCCTGAATAGGAAAATGGGTTTTCAGGAGCTCTCCAATCTGGATGATGGCCTTACAGATCGCTGCGCATTGACGTTTCTCCTTGATTCCCAAGGTGAGCAGATCAATGATTTCCTGCCACTGCCCGGAGTCAATACGGGCGTTGATCCCGGCATCTGCCAATATCCAGACCTTACGTTCGAGCACGGAAATGAAGATGAGGATTCCATTTTCATCTTTTGTCTTGTAGAGCCTTTCGCTAAAAAAGCTGTTGATAGCTGCTTCCTCCACCTCGGCCTCGATCTGACTTCTGGACAGGAATAAACGTTTCAACCGGGAAAATCGGCGTACCAGACTATAAAATAGTGTGTACAGCGCGGTAAAGAGGGCGATGAAGATCCACACATTCTGTGAACCAAGCCAGAAAAAAGTGCTGACCACCGGCATGAGGAGTAAAGAAAGTGGGAGGGCCAGGGCCGTTGCCCCGATAATCATGGCCGTGGGATAGGAGTGACTGGCCGAAACCACCATGGGGACGATCTCACCCGAGGTCTGCTGCTCCATCTGCTGGACCAGGTCAGAGATTCTCTTCTGTTCTGTCTCTGTAAGAAACTGTTGCGCCAGTGTCTGACGTGTCTGCATTTTTTACCAGCCTCCTGAGGCACCACCGCCACCAAAACGGCCACCGCCACCGCTGAATCCACCTGATGAGCCTCTGCCAAAACCCCCGGTCCTGCCCCTGTATCCTCTTCTGGAAAGGCTGCTTCCTGCTGTGCCTGCTATGCTGGCTGCAATCAGGCCGCCAACAAAACCCAGCACCGCCAGGGCCAGCAGCCACAGGCTGCCAAGCCCCAGGGCCAGAGCCCCGAATAGGGGAGCGATGATTGCCCCGATTCCTGCTGCCAGCCATGGGGTACGAGTTAGCATCCGTCCAAGGATTGAGAAAAAAACCAGAAGAGAGATGAGAAGGGATTCGGGATCAACGCTGTTGTCTGGCCCTTGCTTGCCTGTTGTCGCCGCGAACTCACCTTTTACGGTCGCCATCATGGCGGAAATGCCATCGATTACCCCCTGGTCAAAGTTGCCTTCCTTGAACCTGGGGGTGATGATGTCCCGGATGATACGGCCGGATACCAGGTCCGTCAATCTTCCCTCCAGGCCATACCCGACCTCTATGCGCAATTTACGATCATTCTTGGCGATCAGCAGCAGAGCGCTGTTATCGAGCTTGGCCTGTCCGGGCTGCCATGCTTCCACCACCCGCAGGGAAAAATCCTCCAGAGAGGCGCCATCCAGAGAAGGAACAGTCAGCAGTACGATCTGGGTCGATTCCGTGGCCTCAAATCGCTGCAGCACTTCTTCAAGCTGACGGACTGTGGCTGGGGCCAGAATTCCGGCATAATCATTGACACGGCCTTTGAGCGGCGGCACATCAAGGGCCGACACCGACTGGCTGCAGAGAAAGAACAGGACCAGGGTGAGAAAGAGCCTGCTGCCCTTTTTATTCAGGAGAACGTTGTTCATGGGAAGGACGGATCAGGTCGTTATTACAAAATAATTTAAACAATTATGGTTTCGCCAGCACGAGGATTCGTAACAAAATGAACGAAAAAACTGTTCATTTCATAACGAATCCTAAAAGGTAACCTTGGGCGCAGTTTTGGCTCCTTCCTCGGCCTTGAAGTACTCTTTTTTCTCCAGGTGCAGCAGGAATTTGTTGGTCAGGCTCTCGGGCAACCTTCTGATAGAACCGTTAAAGATCTCCACGGCCTCATTGTAACGCTGGCGAGCGACATTGATCCTGTTTTCTGTGCCTTCAAGCTGATTCTGCAGATCAAGGAAACCCTGATTGGCCTTGAGCTCAGGGTATCTTTCCACCACCACCATCAGCCGGGACAGGGCCGAGGAAAGCTCACCCTGGGCGGCCTGAAGCTGCTCCATGGCAGCCGGATTACTGAGATCTGCCGGCGAGAGCTGGATCGAGGTTGCCCTGGATCTGGCCTCTATGACCTGCTGCAGGGTCTCCTGTTCATGCTGGGCATAGCCTTTGACCGTGGCCACCAGATTGGGGATCAGGTCGGCACGTCGCTGCAGGGTAGACTCAATGTCACTCCAGGCCTTGAAGACCGTTTCTTCCTTGGTTTGCAGCGAGTTATAGCCACAACTGGTGAGAATGCAGGTAAGCAGCAGGAGCAGTGTTCCGAGAGTCATGATCCGTTTCATGATAACCTCCTGAAAGAATGAGATGGAAAGAGAATTAAAAGCTGAAAAAAATGTCCATTGTTGCCAGGATCCAGGATTAGGAATTAGGAATCATGAGAATCCTGAAATCCAAAAAGATACCAAGTATAGAAGAATGCTACCACAGGCAACCTTCATTCTTCAACTTTTAACTTGTGGCTTCTCAGTCTAGCCGTTGCCTTTAAATAATCGGGTCATCTGAATGGTCAGAACGGCATCGGGAGCCCTGGCGAAATCGTTATAAAGAGAGAATGTTTCATCACGGCCACGGTAAATTTGTTTTCCCCCAGGAATAGAGCGCCAACGGCGCATTCTATCCCAGCCTGGGGCAACGCCCCAGGTTTATGGTACCTAACAGGTCAAGGGCTGAAGGCCCGTCTCCTCGTCGGTGTGGATGATAGAGCGGGTCTTCAGCCCTTGCCTGTATCGGATGATGCTTCCCTGGGGCAACGCCCCAGGCTGGGATGAGGTCGAGCCTTTGGCCTTCCGCAGAGGAAGTAGGAGCTTGGCTGGAGAACAAATTTACCCTGTCGTCACGCTTCCTGATCTTGACAAAACAGATGAATCCAGGTATTGAGTAGCTTCATTAATTCAGGTACCTGAAAGGAGCTTTTTTTTTGAAGATGTGTTCTCGTATCTTCAGAGAACAGGAGAAATATTTCAGGTTGAAAAGGGAACTTCGTGTAAATCGAAGACGGGCCCGCCGCTGTAACCGGGGACAAATTCTGCCAGAATGCCACTGTTCGCCACTGCTTAAAAGTGAGGATGGGAAGGCGCGGAATGCGAGAGATCCGGGAGTCAGAAGACCTGCCTGAATAGAGTTGCTATGGCCTCGTGGACAGAGTCCCATAGCTGTGATTTCGGATATGAAGGGAGATCCCGGATCAATTATTATAATTGGTCCGGGATTTTCTATTTTTCCCGGACCCAGATCAGCACGGGGAAAAAGTATGCATAAATTTACAAAATTCTCAATTCTGTCGGCGCTCTGTTTTTTGCTGATCCATTCCGTTGCCTGGGGCCGGGAGCATGATCAAAACCAGACCCAGGCCGTGGTGATTGCTGCCTTTGGAACCTCCGTGGCCGAGGCGCTTCCTGGTATTCTTAATATCAAAGACCGGATGCAGCAGCAATATCCGAATACCGAGATACGGATTGCCTTCACCTCTAATATGATCCGGAGGACCTGGCAAAAGAGGCAGGGCGATCCGGATTATATCAGGAATAATCCGACTGTCCCCCGGGAGATCATGGCTGTTCAAGGGCCGCTGGCCACCATTGCCAATCTGCAGGATGAAGGCTTTACCACTATACTGGTCCAGCCCACTCATGTCACTCTGGGAGAAGAATATCTCAATCTGCTCTCCTACGTGCAGGGGTTAAACAGTATCCGCACCATCAAAGAGAAAAATAGGCCCTTCAATCAGCTGGTGATTGGTCGGCCGGCGCTCGGCACCATGGGGGACGTCCATCCCTATCCCCGGGATATCGAACGTGTCGCCGGAGCGCTGGCCGCCGACGTTGATCTGGCCGCAAAATCCGACAGCGCTCTGGTCTACATGGGGCACGGAAACGATTACTTCCCCTCAGGCGGCGCCTATCTTCAGTTTGAAGATATCATGAACAACCTCTATCCCCGGGTCAAGACCTATATCGGCTCAGTGGAGGGCTTTCCAGCTCTTGAACAGGTGCTCAGGCAACTGAAGAGAGACAAGGTGCGGAAGGTGCTGTTGAAGCCGTTTATGACCGTGGCCGGCGACCATTCCAAGAACGATATGGCCGGCCCTGAGGCCGACTCCTGGCAATCCATTTTGACCAGGGAAGGATTTGAGGTAACCTCTGTCCTGCAGGGGATGGGAGAGGTTGACAGCTTTGCCGATGTCTTTGTCAGCCATCTGACGGAGCTGGCCAAAGAGCATGCGATTGTCCTGGAGTGAGAACAGCAGACAGGGGAGCGCCTGAGCTCCTCAGGCCGGTAAGGGCAAGGGAGCAAGAGGTTAAATAGGTATTATTCTCAATGGAGAACTGATGTCATCAAAACCGCCACTCATCCTGATATTGCTGGGACTGTTCCTCGCCGTGACCATTATCCTGGCCACGGGCATGGGCTTTCTTGCCATCACTCCTCTGGATGTGATCCAGGTCTTGTGGGCAAAGGTAAGCGGGACCGTTATCATGACGGAGATAAATCCCACCTATCCCTTTGTTATCATGGATGTGCGACTGCCGCGCATCCTGACCGCCGCCATTGTCGGTGGCGGCCTGGCTGTGGCCGGGGCCGTATTTCAGGCTATTCTCCTCAATCCCCTGGCAGACCCCTATACCCTTGGGGTCTCCTCGGGTGCGGCCTTTGGCGCCTCTCTGGCCCTGGTCCTGAGTATCTTGGGGATAACGGTTCCCATCATTGTTTCAGTGCCGCTCTTTGCCTTCCTCGGCGCCATCGCCACCCTCGTGGCGGTCTTTGCGCTGGCCGCTCCGGACGGCAGACTTTCTTCCAATACCCTGATCCTGTCCGGGGTGATTGTGGCGGCTATCCTCTCAGCCGGCATCGGGTTCATCAAGTATCTGGCCGATGAGCAGGTGGGGGTGATCATCTTCTGGCTGATGGGCAGTTTTGTCGGCAGAACCTGGTCCGATGTGGCCCTGACCACGCTCTTTGTCTTGCCTGGGCTGTTGTTGATGCTTTATTTTGGCAGGGACCTGAATATCATGGCCCTGGGCGGTCGGACGGCGGATACCCTTGGCGTTGACAGCCGCAGAGTGAAGAAGATTCTGCTGGTCTGCGCTTCACTGATGACTGCTGTCTGTGTCTCGGTGTCAGGTATCATCGGTTTTGTGGGGTTGATTGTCCCCCATCTCCTGCGGCTCATCTTGGGTCCTGATAACCGTCTGCTGATCCCTGCCTGTTTTTTTGGCGGGGCTATCCTGCTGCTCACGGCTGATACTATCACCCGGGCCTGGCTACCAACGGAGCTGCCGATCGGGGTACTCACTTCACTCATTGGCGGCCCATTTTTCTGTTATATCTTCCGCAAGAAACAGTTGGGGCAGCGGTGATGGCCAGGGAAGCAGCCGAAAGCCCGCTCTTTGCCATCAGCAAGGGCTGTTTTGCCTACCGGGCAGGGAATGTCCTCCAGGATATCGATCTGGACCTTGCCCCTGGACAGTTTTACGGGCTTATCGGCCCCAATGGCAGCGGCAAGACAACCCTTCTTGACCTGTTGACCGCGACCAGATCCCTGCAGAGCGGTCAGATCTCTTTTCAGGGAAAGGCCCTTGATTGGTATTCCAAAAAGGAATTGGCTCGCAAGATTGCCCTGGTGCCCCAGCAGTTCGCCATGGGTTTTGATTTCACCGTTGCTGATCTGGTGCTCATGGGAAGGCATCCTCACATTCCCCGGTTCAGCAATCCGTCTGCCCGAGACCTTGAGTTGGTCGATCGCGCCATGCGAATGATGCAGATCGAACCCTTTCGCCGTCGATTGATCACTGATCTCTCCGGCGGTGAGAAACAGCGGGTGGTGGTGGCGCGCGCCCTGGCCCAGGACACTGAAGTTCTGGTGCTTGATGAGGCTACTTCAAGTCTCGACATCCATCATACGATTGAAATTATGCATGTTATCCGTAAACTTGTGCGCGAGGAAGGCAGGACGGTCATTGCCGCCATTCACGATCTCAATCTGGCCGCCGCCTTTTGTGACCAGGTGATTGTCCTCAAAGAGGGGCGTGTCTTCAGCGCCGGCACAGTCCGTGAAACACTGACCTCGTCTCTGATTGCCGAGGTCTTTCAGGTGGAGGCCGAGGTGCAGGCCGTAAACTCCAATCATCCCCCCCGTATTCATTACACATTGAGCTGATATGACGTATTTGTTTCGTTTTAATGGCCTGAAAAAAAAACACTGTTGTCGCCTGTTGCTCGCTCTTCTGCTGGTGATGAGCGGATGGTATCCCGCGTCTGCCGCCACCCTTGTCGATCAGGACGGAATCGAGATTACATATGGAGCCCCTTTCAAACGGATTATTTCTCTCTATCCGGCCCATACCGAGAACCTGCTGGCGCTAGGCCTTGGTCAGGAGCTTATAGGGGTGAGCGTCAGTGATGATCCTGCTGCTGCCCCTGGGAAAATGCAATTTGGGGCCAATGACAATCCTGAAAAATTTATTGCCGCTGCGCCAGATCTGATCCTGATCAGACCGATGATAAGGAGGGCCCATCCGCAGCTCCTGAGCCAGTTGCAAGAGGCTGGCATTACCATTGTTTCACTGCAGCCGACCAGCATTCAAGAGATGTTCAGCTACTGGCAGGCCCTGGGTGATCTCAGCGGCAGGGGCAGCGAGGCCGCAGCCATGACCCGCACCTTTCAGCGCGAGCTTGCGATCATTCGGCAGATCCGGGACAGGGTTCCCGAGGCTGATCGGCCCAGGGTCTATTTTGAGTCCATCCATGCCGGCATGAAGACCTTTGCCCCGACATCCATGGCGATTTTTGTCCTTGAGAATGGGGGCGGGGTCAATGTTGCAGACGATGCTCTGGCCAGAAATTCCACCAATATTGCCGCTTATGGCAAAGAGCGAATTCTGTCTCATGCGGCGGGGATTGATGTATATCTTGCCCAGCAGGGCCGGATGAATCGAGTTACCAGAGAGATGATCGAAGGTGAAGCTGGATATCAGGCGATCAAGGCGATTCAGGAGGGGCGTATTCTTTTCATCGATGAGGAGCTGGTCTCACGTCCAACCATGCGTCTGCTCCAGGGGATCAGGCAGGTGCGCGCAATGCTCTATCCGGAAGGTTGATTCGTCTGTCTGGTTACTGGCTGAGGGCCTAAGTCGCTGTAAAAAAATAACATGACCATTACGCTAACCGGATCGGCATCAGGAGCCGTAACGAAATTGACAGATATGGCCATGTTATTTCGTAACGGCTTCTAAGCAGATAACTCAGATGTCCTTCTTAAAATTCTACCATTGAATCCTGTCATGCAAGCAACGCTCTATATTGTCGGTGTCGGTCCTGGTGACCCAGACCTTCTGACCATCAAGGCCCTCAATCTGCTGCGCCACTGTCCGGTGGTGGCGACTCCCAAGGCCTTGGCAAACGGCAACTCCACGGCACTCGCCATTGTTCAGAATGCGCTGCCCATGGATGAGGCTCACGAAAAAGAGATCTTGGAACTCCATTTTCCCATGAAGAAGATCCATCTGGGCCAGGAGCCGGATCCTGAGGTGCTGCGGGCCTGGCAGGATGCCGCCACCAGGATCTTTGCCATCCTCAGCCAGGGCCGGGATGTGGCCTTTCCTACCCTCGGCGATCCTGCCATCTACTCAACCGGTTACTATCTGTATGCGACCATGATTGAGATGTATCCGGCAGTCAGGGTGCAGTTTGTCCCGGGGGTTTCGGCCATGAGCTCCTGCTCCGCTGCCACCCGCACCCCCATCTGTCTTGGTGATGATATGCTGGCGGTCATCCCTGCCACCTTCAGCGATGGTCGTCTCAGGCAGATTCTGGAGGGCTTTGATACCATTGTTCTGATGAAGGTGCACCGGGTCATGGCTCATCTGATCAGCCTGTTGGATGAATTGAACCTCCTCGACAAGGCTGTGCTGGTGGAACGGGTTGGCATGGCCGATGAGCGGGTTCTTGCCGATCTCTCTACTATTGATGGACAGGCCGTGCAGGTGCATTATTTTTCCACCATCATTGTCAGAAAAAAGTAAGAGACTGAGCCTTTGGTGAGCTTGCTGGGCACGATGGCTGTGATAGTCAGGGTTAATGGCGAAGCCAATGTGGCCTATGTGTCCGTATCGACATCCGAAGGCCAAATAGTTGCGAAGGTATAGTGAAGAAATGGCCCACTGGCAGGGCTCATTCTGAGCTCAGAATGAGGGGGGGGGTGGTTTTTTTTCATTTGACATACCATGGTATGTGGCATAAGGTAAATTGAAGTCGTTAATGTAACTATTTCTAACTTAAGTTCAATGGGTTGATGGTGTTCCTCTCGGCACGGGTCTAACTTTGATGTAAGAGGGGTTGTGTCTGAGAGTTTAACAGCTTGTCCAGGAACAAGGAAAGTAGATTTGCGCCTTAATGAAAATCGGAGTCCTGAACGAATCAGTTGTTGGTTCACCATGAATACCCCTTTCTGTACATACATGCTGCCGAAAAAATGGCTGGAGGAATAGGTCTCCAGTTCAGGTCGCAGGACAAAGTCCTTTAACTATGCTGATCTTCTTTGAGAGAGAGCTCAACGAAAAGAGAAGCGGTCGTGTTAGGCAATATTCGTTAAAGAAGAGAGGGAAAGAGTAGTGAAGTGAAGTCTTACAGCCGTCACAGCTGAGCTGAGGATTTGATTTTGTGATGGAAGGTTTGTCGAATTGGCCAAGAAAATGTTTGGGTTTTATGAAACTCGGGACACAACCCGAGAGTTGCATTAGCAACTTGAATCCAGGCTGGTGGTAACATGATAAAAAGAAATTTCTTTTTCACGACGGAGAAAATAGACCATTTTTTCGCAGTGGCGTCATAGCCCCAGAACCCTTGTCCCTTATAATCTGAAGGAGAACACTATGAAAAGATTGGTTGTTTTGAGTATGGTAGGAACGATGTGTCTCGCTGGTTGTGCAACCCCCATGACCAAAACCCAGACCGGCGGGGTCTATGGCACTGCCGGCGGTGCTGCGACCGGGGCCATCCTCGGTCAGGTGATTGGCGGGGATACCAAGGGAACCTTGATCGGGGCTGCGATCGGGGCTGCGGTCGGCGGCCTTGCCGGGGCCGGGGTGGGACACATGATGGATCAGCAGGAGCAACAGATGAGCCAGGCGCTGGCAAGCTCCGATGCGGTATCAGTGCAGCGGAATGGTGACCTGCTCGCGGTAACCCTCAAGGGGGATGTGAGCTTTGACACCAACTCCTCCGTGGTGCGGCCTGGAATCTACAGCGAGCTGGACCGGATTGCCTCGTCGCTGCGCCAGTACCCACAGACCGTGGTCAGGATTGAGGGTCATACGGACAGCGATGGAGCTGAGGCGTACAATATGGATCTTTCTCGACGCCGGGCCGAGGCGGTAGGGAACTTGCTCATGCAGCGCGGAGTTGACGCATCCAGGATGGAAGTTGTTGCCTTTGGCGAATCAAGCCCGATTGCCACCAACGCCACCGAGGCGGGGCGTCAGATGAACCGTAGGGTAGTGATTGTGATTGCCCCGAGACCCAATTAATCGGGTCTATATTTTTTTCTCTCTAGCTGTTCGGCTGGGGGCTCTTCCAGGAGCTTCCAGCCTTTTTTTTTGCCTTCAAAAGAGGAGTGAGCCAGGTCAAAGGCAGCCGAGATTGCTGTCACTGCTGCTCTAGAGCATGGTGTCTGATAAAATCCTGGATCAGATTACGATCGGCATCCATCAACTCGCAGCGGGATTTTTTGTCGGCAAGTGCAGCTAAGGCATGTGGCATCTCTGGCGGGATGCCGATGGCCTTGGACACGGTCTCGCCGAATTTTGCCGGATGGGCCGTGGACAGGCAGATGACCGGGATCCCTTTCTGCTGGTGGATGAGGGCGGCATGGACTCCCACGGCCGTGTGCGGATCAAGGATGTAGCCGTATTCCTTGTAGAAGAGTTGAATGGTCTCCAGGACCTCCTGTTCCGTAGCGGCGGTGGCCACAAAATCACGTTTGATCTGGTCGCAGGAGCTTGAGAGATTGAGTCTGCCGGTTTCGGTGAACTGGCTCATTGCCGCTGTGGTATGGACCGGATTTTCGTCCAGGAGATAGTAAAGGTATCTTTCAAAATTGGAGGCGGCCTGGATATCCATGGAGGGACTGGAGGTGGCCACCACCGAGCCTAGTGAGTAGTCACCGTGGGCAACAAAGCGGGTAAGAATGTCATTGGTATTGCTTGCCAGCAGCAGCTTGCGGATGGTCCCTTCCGGCAGCATCCGTTTGGCGATGTATCCGGCGAAGATGTCACCAAAATTGCCGGTTGGCACGGCAAAATCGACGGCCTTGTCATGCTCGTGGCGGTTGATGTGCAGGCAGCTGTGGACGTAATAGACGACCTGGGCCAGAACCCGCGCCCAGTTGATGGAGTTGATGGCCCCCAGGTTGTATTGTTTCTTGAAATCGATATCGTTGAATATGGCCTTGACAATGGCCTGACCGTCATCAAAGGTGCCGCGGATGGCGATGTTGAAGACATTGGCATCCGTGACCGTGGTCATCTGCTGTTCCTGGACCGGGCTGACCCGTTTGTGGGGATGGAGAATGAAAATATTGATCTTTTCCTTGCCGCGGACCCCGTAGATGGCAGCGCTGCCGGTATCACCGGAGGTGGCCCCGATAATGTTCATGACTGCATCATTCTTCTTCAGAAGATATTCAAAGAGATTGCCCAGGAATTGCAGGGCCACATCCTTGAAGGCAAATGTCGGGCCGTGAAAGAGTTCCAGGATATGCAGGGTTCCGTGGTGGACCAGAGGGGTGATTTCCGGGTGATCAAAGGTGGCGTAGGAACGATCGATCAGTTCGCGCAGGTCGCTGTTGGGGATATCATCAATGAATCGTGACATAACCTCAAAGGCCAGCTCCGGATAGGAAAGATCCTGCCAGGAGGCGTAGGTCTCGCTGCTGACACGAGGGATGGTGCGCGGCAGGAGCAGACCTCCGTCTTCCGCCAGACCCATCATCACGGCCTCGGTAAATGGAATGGGGCTGATGCCGCCCCTGGTGCTTATGTATTGCATAATTGATGTCCGGGAAAGGGCTTCCCTGAGAAGAGTTTAGGCGCCGATACGGAATAACCAGTCCATTGCTGATTTTTATCTCCGTTCATAGGAGGAGTTTAAGGTTACGGTTATTTTTGAACGACGGTTTGTTTTTTTTAAGAGAGAATCAGGGCTCGTCAATGGCTACAGGCTTGGCGTCGTGCCAGAGGCCTTCAAGATCATAGAAGCTTCTCTGCTCATGGTAGAAAATATGTACTACTACATCATAAAAGTCAAGGAGGACCCACATGCCTTCCTGGATACCTTCGACATGGGAAGCATTAATCCGCTTGGAGCGCATCTCATGCTCAATGGTCTCGGCCAGGCCCTGGACATGCCGGGTTGAACGGCCGCTCATGATTACGAAATAATCAGTAAATGAGGAAATACCCTTGACGTCAAGAATGACCAGGTCCTCCGCCTTGGCGTCAAGGGCCACCCGCGCACAGATTTTGGCCAGTTCCAGGCCGCTCTTGTTTTGATACTCAGTCTTCAGTCTTTGCATAAATATTTGGCCCCTGTGGGCTCCTCTGGTGTGAATTGAACTCGGTCGGTAGAATCTCTTACAGACAAACCAAATCTGTAATATCCCGAAAGTTATAAAAAAATGTGGTCTTGGGGGCGCGAAAAATACTAACCCTGATGAACGGGATCAGTGCCTTATTGCTTCCTGTCTGCGGGCCATCTTTGATCGCACCTTAATCGCAAAATCCTCGATGGAGCACAACTGCATCCGCGGTTGTATTCAATCGGTGCAGCCACATCTGGCCCAAATCCAGTCGCTATTCAGGTAGATCACTATTTTCCGAGTCCCTTATCCTGTCAATCAACTGATAACGCCATGTTGATGATGGAAGAGCGACAGAAGTCTTCAATTATCTCCATGGCGCAAGATACCTCACTTTCTCTATTATGACCATACTAGACTTGAGGATTCTCTTGTGCCGGCTTTCTTGCCTGCACGAGTATTGTCAGGCCTTCTTCTTCTCTTTCTTTATCCGTGGCGGAAACTCAAAGGTGATTTTCCCTTTCTTGTCAAGGAGGAGAAAGGCATCAAAGGGCCGTTTTTTCTTAGAAATAAAACCAGGGATCAGCTCTGTTCTGCCATCAGTCAGGAGTTGTTGAATGTGCCTTGGTTCAAGGGCCTTGGAGAGAATGATTTTACTGATCTGCAGTCCATTTTTTTTGTCGCCCTCCATCGCCGATGTAGACATGTAGGCCGCTGGTGTCTCGTAGACAGGGGTTTTATCAACAGGAGAGAGCCCCAGGGAAGGGGTTGATTTAATCTCTGTGATGTCCAGATTGTCGGTGGAGTCGGCAAAAATAAATTCTATCTTGTGCTGATTCAGCCTGACCGAGGCGGTAAAGGGCTTGCCTTGTTTGGATCTGAAGTCACTGAAGGGGCCCAGGGTTTCACCTTTAATCAGGGCCACAGTCTCGGCCTCACTCATGATCCTGCCGCCCAGGATCTTGCGAATGGTTGTTTTCTCATCTTCCGAGATAAAGGCGGTGGGGCTGACATAGAAACGGACATTGTCGACAGGGCTGAAGGGGGCCTCTGCTCGAACTTCAGTTCGGTCAAAATTCTGCACCTGGGAGATAATGTGTGCTGTCGTTTCCCTGATCTCGGCCATGAACTGCTGGCGGGTAAACTTGCCTTGCAGGATCTGATTAAGCTTATGCTCCCATTCTCCGGTCATCTCAGGGGAGGCGAGCAGCTCAATCTTCATGGCCTCAAGGAGGGCGAACAGATTAAAGGCCTTGCCGGTGGGGGTGAGCTCCTTGCCTTCGCGGACCAGATATTTTTCCTTGAGCAGCTTCTCGATGATTGCGGCCCGGGTTGCCGGGGTGCCTAATCCCCGTTCCTTCATGGCTGCAGCCAACTCTTCGTCATCGACCAGTTTATCTGAGTTTTCCATGGCCGAGAGCAGTGTCGCCTCGTTATAACGGGTCGGCGGTTTGGTCTCTGCCTGTTCCTTGCTGATCTGGGCGCAGGTGATCGGTGCTCCTTTGGGGATGGGGCTGAGCGCCGCCTCTTTCTCCTGGTCGACCTCGCTGCCATAGATGGCTTTCCAGCCAGGATCGGTGAGGATCTTACCTTCAGTCAGAAATGTTTCTGACTCAATCACGGAGATACGCCGGGTGTTAAGATATCTGGCTGGCGGGAAAAAGACGGCCAGAAAGCGCTGAACCACCATGGTATAGATCTTGAGCTCCGGCTCCGTCAAGTTGTCGGGGAGGACGTTGGTGGGGATGATGGCATGATGGTCAGAGATCTTGGCATTATTGAAGATCAGCTTTTCCAGTTTGATGAATTTTTTGGTCAGTGCCGTTTCGGCGTACTGCCCATAGGTCCATTCTGTCTGGGTCTTGACGGTCTTCCTGACAGTGGGCAGGTAATCTTCCGGCAGGCAACGGCTGTCGGTACGCGGGTAGGTGAGTGCTTTGTGCCTTTCGTACAGCGCCTGGGCCAGCCCCAAGGTGTTCTTGGCAGAAAAACCAAAGCGGGAGTTGGCTTCCCGCTGCAATGAGGTGAGGTCGTAGAGTTGTGGTGAGCGCTCGCTTATTTTTTTACTTGTTTCCTTGACCTGGGCCAGCTTGCCGGTGCACTCCGCCAGGATTCGGTCGGCTATCTTCTCATCCCATATCCGGTCGGCCTTGGTTTGGTTGTCCTTCTCGTCCTTAACGAATTTGGGGTCGATCCATTTGCCGATATAGGAATCCTGGTCAAAAGTGAAGGTTGAGAACAGGTTGAAATAGGTACGAGGCACAAAAGTGAGACGGATCTGTTCCCTTTTGACTATGAGGGAGAGGGTTGGGGTCTGCACCCGGCCACAGGGGGTAAGGAAGAAGCCCCCGCGCCGTGAGTTGAAACCGGTGAGCGCCCGGGTGGCGTTGATCCCGATCAGCCAGTCCGATTCTGATCGGCACAGCGCCGCGTCTTCCAGTGGCTGCATCTCCTCATTGTCCCGGAGATTGGCAAAGGCGTTCTTGATGGCGTCTTTGGTCATGGACTGCAGCCAGAGGCGTTTGAATGTTTTTTTGGCGACAGACTGGTTCCAGACGTAGCGCAGGATATACTTAAAGATCAGCTCCCCTTCGCGGCCGGCATCGCAGGCGTTGATGATCTCCCCGACATCCTTGCGCCGGATGAGTTGTTGCAGGGTATTGAGTTGACTTTTGGTGCCATCCAACCCCTTAAGAGGGAATTCCTCAGGCAGGATGGGAAGGTTTTCCAGCTTCCATTCCTTGTATTTTGGATCGATTTCTTCCGGGAATTGGATGGAAACCAGGTGACCGATGGCGTAGGAGACGATATACCGGTCACTTTCGTAATGGGTCTTGCTCTTTTCAAACTTGCCAGGCAGAGACTTGACAAGATCTGCGGCCACACTGGGTTTCTCGGCGATAATAAGTGATTTTTCAGCCATTGGCTCCTGTTGAGTCTTGCTGCAGATTGGATGATTGAGTGGGCTGTTTAAATGCCGTTCCTGCCTTCTGCCGCTAAGGGTGGCAGGTGAACAACGGCGTGAAGACCAGCTTGTCAGAAATGTGAATAAAAGAGTTGAACTTCTATAAGGCTGTTTCGTGTTTGTCAATTTTATTTTTTTGAGAATGGCATGGGTGGAAGGAGGGGCTCCACGGTGTAAGCCGATGCCTGTTGTTAAAGTCTAAAGTGTAACATGCTGCAATGTCAATATGTAATCAGCGGATGAGTATGTTGTGGTTGGAGATTTTGCCATTTTGGCCGCTGGAGAAATTATGATACGATTATAGCCTGGGTCAATTCGGGAGCAAAAGCTGTTTCTGCTGCATTGTGCTTCTGGCTTGACAAAGGAGCACTTCTGTGTTCTATGTATAGTGTTTAGTGTAGGGTTGTGTGCGGGTGTAGCTCAGTTGGTAGAGCACAAGCTTCCCAAGCTTGGGGTCGCGAGTTCGAATCTCGTCGCCCGCTCCAGGGTTAGGTGGCTGGATTGGCCCATTTTTTTTACCGGTTATACCATTTGTGTCGTCTGGTGATGCGAGTGGCTTTGAAAGTGGGCTTGCCCGCTTTTTTTTATGTCTACTCCAAAGTGTGGCAGAAACACAAATTTATGTTTAATATACTGAAATGAGTGGGTTGGTGGAAGAAAAAGTACAGGCGTTTGCGGAAGCTCTTCTGCCGTCCTTGGGGCTGGAATTAGTGGAGGTTCAGTTTCGTCTTGAGGGGCATGGCTGGGTACTGCGTCTGTTTATAGACGGTAAGGAAGGAATCACCGTTGATCATTGTAGTCAGGTCAGTCGGGAGGTCGGCGACTTTCTTGATGTCGAAGATTTGATTGGCCCTGCTTATCATCTTGAGGTGTCCTCGCCTGGACTTGAACGTCCATTGCGCAGTATGAAAGATTTTCAGGCGTACCTCGGAAGAAAGGCAAAAGTAAAGCTTCGTGAAGATGTTGAGGGTCAACGGGTTTTGATCGGCAATATCAGTGAGGCCGAAGGCGAGACGGTTGAGCTTGTTTTGGAGGATGGGTCTAAGTGTCAGGTCGCTTTTGAGCAGATACGGAAAGCTCGCCTGTCTCTTTAGCGGCCGTAGTGAAGCATGAAGCTGTTTTTGCTCTCTTCACCTTTTCCTTGCACTCCTTATTCCTTTTTTGCAGTCAAGATAATAGTGTTTGATTCGTTGCAACGGTTTGAAGAAATAAATTATGGGGTGCCCCTTTGTGGGGTGCAGCCTCAATAGTAAAAGAATGACTTTTTTGGAAAGAAAGTCTGTCAGTTATAAAGATGGGGACAGCGCATGCTATCGGATTTGAAACGCATAATCGACCAGATCAGCAGGGACCGTGGTTTTGACAGGAAATTATTGATTGAGGCCATCGAAGAGGCTGTTCAGTCTGCGGCCAGAAAAAAACTGGGTGGCAGGCGGGATATCGAGGTCCGATATAATGAAGAGTATGGTGAGGTTGAGGTCTTTCAGTTTCGTACCGTTGTCGAAGAGGTGACGGATGAACAGACGGAAATTTCACTAGCCGCGGCTCAACTCCTTGATCCTGAGGTGCAGGTGGATGATGAGCTTGGCGAAAAGATGGATAATGTCGCCGATCTTGGCAGGATTGCCGCTCAGTCAGCAAAGCAGGTTATTATCCACAAGATGAAGGACGCCGAGCGTGACGTCATCTATGAGATGTTTAAGGATCGTATCGGAGAAGTGGTCAGCGGTATTGTGCAACGCTTTGAGCGCGGTAATATGATTGTCAATCTCGGCCGCACTGATGCAATCCTGCCCAAGGATCAACAGATACCCAAAAGGTCTTTCAAGCAGGGTGATCGGATCAGGGCCTATCTGGTTGATGTTAAGAGAGGCACCAAGGATGCACAGCTTCTGCTCTCCAGGACACATGATGACTTTCTTGCCAAATTGTTCGAGATGGAAGTTCCGGAGATTGCAGAAGGGATCGTCAAGATAATGGGAGTGAGCCGTGATCCTGGCTTCAGGGCCAAGATAGCGGTCAGCTCAACCGAAGGCGATGTTGATCCGGTAGGCGCCTGCGTGGGGATGAAAGGCTCACGCGTTCAAAATGTTGTCCAGGAACTGCAGGGAGAGAGGGTGGATATTGTGCCCTGGAGTCCTGATACGGCTAAATATGCCTATAATGCCCTTGCCCCGGCTCAGGTGAGCATGGTGATGGTTGATGAAGACGCCAAGTCGCTTCTGGTGATCGTGCCCAATGATCAACTTTCACTGGCTATAGGCCGTCAGGGTCAGAATGTACGTCTTGCCGCGAAGCTTCTAGGCTGGCGAATTGATGTGAAAAGTGAGCAGCGTTATGCTAATCTGGAAGATCCGGGATATCAGTCCCTGCTTGCCCTGAGTGGAGTGGAGGAGGCATTGGCCGACCAATTGTTCTCCAGGAATATCTTGTCTGCCACCATCCTCGCTGATGCTGCCCTTGAGGATCTGACCGTGTTGCGGGCAATTGGTGATGAGCAGGCGGAATATCTTATTCGGGAAGCAAGAAAGAGTCTGGGCTTGGACCCTGATGCTCCGATTGCTGTGAAAAGAGTGGAACCGGAGGCCGAAGAAGAAGGAGTAGAGGCAGAGGTCGAAGAAGACACACAGGTAATCAACGATCAGGCAGCGGATGATACGTCTGAGGATTTAACGACGGACGACGTGGATGAGCCCGGTCAGTCGAGTTAAGGCGAATAAGATTCAACCAGTTCGCATGTGCTGTGTCTGCAGGGTAAAGGCTTTGAAAATAACCTTGGATCGTTTTGTTCTGGAAAAGGGTAAGCCAGTTCTTGATGTGCGTAAAGACAAAGCAGGGAGAGGGGCGTATTGTTGTACTAACGAGAGATGCCGAGCCTTTTTTCTGAGTCAGCAAAAAAGATGGAAAAGGGCCTTGAGGGTGGGGAATTTACCCCCGACCTTGAAACGTTGAGTGAGTGAAGCCGTTGTAGCTAAAATGGCCACCTGTATGGCCAGAACGGCATAAGGAGCTGTAACGAAAGAGTTGGAAAGAGACAAGCTGTTTCGTATCGGCTCCTAAAAAACACTGTAGCAAGGATAGATGGGAGTAAGGGATGAGTAAGGTAAGGATTTATGAGCTGGCTAAAGAGGCTGGCATGAGCAGCAAAATGTTAACTGAAAAGCTTCTTGAGCAGGGGTATGCTATTAAAGGGCCCAGCTCAACAGTTGAAGAAGACATAGCCGAAAAAATCCGGACTACAGTGTTGCAGAGCTCCAAGGCCGATCGGGCTAAGAAGAATCTTGCTGCTGAAGAAGCGCCAGCCGCGCATCGCCGGACAACGGTAATTCGTCGGCGGCCGTCTACAGTACCACAGGTTGAAGCAGTGGAGGAGGCTCCTGCGGCGCAGAACGCTGCTCCAGTCGAAGTCCCTGTTGTTGAGGCACCTGTTCCTGAAAGCACTCAGCCGCTGGTGCCTGAAGAGGTTCAAGAGGCGCCGGCAGATAAGGACGTGCGAGAACCTGTTGCTCCCGGGAGGGTTGACTTCAAGGAACAGGATAAAGACCAGCATCAGGAGTTAAAAGATGCGCCTGTCAGGAATGAGAAAAACCTGGTGGTGTCCGCAGGCCATGAACCGGCTGCAAGAAAAGGGCTGGCCCGTGTTGTCGGGAGCATTGAAATCCCAGTTGAAGAGAAGGCAAAGGTTGAGGAAAGGCCGCGAAAAAGAGCTGTGAGGCCAACCGGACGACCGGCAGCAGGTGGAGGCTATAAACCCCCAGCGCAGAAACCATCCGTGGGTGCAGCGCCCTTGAGTGATGCGAACAAAGGCAAAAAGAAAGGGAAGCGCGATTCTGAAACGGATGACGCGGATCAAAAGAAAGGTGGAGCCTGGAAGGCAGATAAGTTCGGCCAGAAAGGAAGAGGTAAGGTTCAGGTTACGCGCTTTGGTGACGAGTACAGTAATCTGTCCGGTAAGAGGGGAAGACGGACCAGGGGCCGGGTTGAGAGAAAAGTGATTAAGCCTGCCGTTGAGATGAAGGCTATCAAAAAACGGATTAAAGTCCTCGAAACGATCAGTGTAGCTGACCTTGCGCATCGCATGGGCGTCAAATCTAAAGAGATTATTACCAAATTAATGGGATTCGGGGTTATGGCAACCCTGAATCAAGCCCTTGATGTGGATACAGCAGCTCTTATCGGGGCGGATTTCGGCTATGAGGTTGAACAGGGGCTTACCGAAGAGATTGGTGTCCTGCAGCTCAATGAACAGGAGGGCGGTGGTGAACTTCTGCCACGTTCTCCGGTTGTCACCGTTATGGGACATGTAGATCATGGGAAGACCTCGATTCTCGATGCCATCAGGAAGACGGATGTGGCCGATAGCGAGGCTGGAGGTATTACCCAGCATATTGGTGCTTACCATGTGGTCTCAAGTTCCGGCAATGTGACCTTTGTTGATACTCCAGGTCATGCCGCCTTTACCGAGATGCGTTCTCGCGGAGCCCAGATTACCGATCTGGTTGTGCTCGTTGTTGCGGCTGATGACGGGGTCATGGATCAGACTCGAGAGGCTATTCGTCATGCCCAGGCAGCGGAAGTTCCCATCCTCGTCGCGGTGAACAAGATTGATAAGGAGAATGCCGATCCGGATCGGGTAAAACGGGAATTGGCTGATTTGGGCCTTGCCCCTGAAGAGTGGGGTGGGCAGACAATGTACTGTGAGACCTCTGCCAAGCAAAATATCGGTATCGATAATCTGCTGGAGTCCATTCAACTCATGGCCGAGGTTATGGAATTGAAGGCTGATGCCACCAGAAAGGCCAGAGGGCGGGTGGTTGAGGCCAAACTGGACAAAGGGCGTGGGCCGGTAGCGACGATCCTGATACAGGAAGGGACTCTCAAGACAGGTGACTATTTTGTGGTGGGCCAGGTCAGCGGCAAGGTCCGTGCCTTGATCAACGACAAGAACAAACCGATTGATGAGGCTGGTCCTTCTATTCCTGTCGAGGTACAGGGCCTGACCGGTGTCCCTCAGGCCGGGGATGAATTTATTGTGGTCACTGATGAGAAGATGGCCAGGAGTGTCAGCCAGGTTCGTATTCTCAAGGCCCGTGAACTTGAGCTTGCTTCAGGATCCAAGGTCTCGCTTGATAGATTGTTCGAGAAGATGAGTGAAGATGAGACTCAGGAATTACGGCTTATCCTGCGTGCGGATGTCCAAGGAACCCTTGAGGCCTTTTGTTCTGCCGCGGAGAAGCTTTCCACTGATGCAGTGAAGGTTCGTATCCTGCATGAAGGCACTGGAACTATTACTGAGTCTGATATCCTGCTGGCTTCTGCCTCTGATGCCATCATTATAGGTTTTAATGTGCGTCCCACGACCAAGGTCAAGGAACTGAGTGCCAGGGAACATGTTGACGTCCGTTCGTATGATGTTATCTATCATGCCTTGGATGATATCAGGAGGGCCATGGTCGGGATGCTGGAACCCACCTTTGTTGAGGAAGTCATCGGTAATGCCGAGGTTCGGCAACTCTTTCATGTCCCGAAAATTGGGACGATTGCCGGCTGTTCTGTCACGGAGGGAAAAATTACCCGTAAGGCTATGGTCAGGGTTGTTCGTGAAGGGGTGGTCCTGTTTACTGGTAAAATTGGTTCACTGCGGAGAATCAAGGATGATGTCAAGGAGGTCCTTGCCGGCTATGAGTGTGGAATCGGCATTGAAAACTATAATGATCTCCTTATCGGAGACAATATTGAAGCCTTTATCATGAATGAAGTGGAGGCAACTCTGGAAAGATAAAATGGAAGCCGGGACTGTTTTAAGCTGTAGCGTTTGGCGGACAGTCTGCGGAACAATCTGTTTGTAATCTTTTGTTGTATTTTTATGTGGGATCCTAAAGAGACATTAAAATCAGTTGGCCTCGGTCCGAAGAGTGAACAAAAACGCTCTGTGCGCGTGGCGGAGGCGATCCGCAATGAGCTGTCCATTCTGCTTCTGACCAAGGTCCGTGATCAAAAACTTGAAGATGTTGCGATCACTCGAATTCAGTTACCGGATGATCTGAAATGCGCCAAGATCTTTTTTAATGTTCCTGGAGACAAGAAGAAACAGGTAGCAGCAGAAGAGGGCTTGAAGAGGGCCAAAGGGTTCATGAGGAGTCACCTGGCCAAGGTTCTTAATATGCGCTATACCCCGGATCTGCAATTTGTCTATGATCATCAGGTTGAGAAGACGGTAGAGATCGAAAAACTTCTCCAGGAAATTGCCATGGAAAGGAGTCGAGATGATGAAAGTGGTTCCTGAAGAGATCATCAAGATTATCCAGGGGGCAGATAGTTTCGTCCTTATGACCCATCTCCATCCAGATGGTGATGCCCTGGGCTCACTTCTTGGCCTGGCAGAAATCCTTGAGGGCTTTGGCAAGAAAGTTTTTCGTTATCTTGAAGAGCCGGTCTCCCCTCTCTATGATTTTTTACCTGGTTGCACCCTTGCTAAAACTGACCTGGTTGCTCTACATAACTTTGTGGCCACTGCCAATGGCAAAGTCGCATCGATATCACTTGATTGTGGAGATCGTGACCGCTTGGGACGGGAAAAAAGAAACTTGCTGAAACTTAATCCCCTGCTGGTGATTGATCATCATCGTGGCCATCAGGAATTTGGTGATTTTCGCTGGATTGACTCAGCCCGCTCGTCGACCGGAGAGATGGTCTATGAACTGGCGATGGAGCTGGGCGCTGAACTTTCCTCTGCCGCTGCTTTTAATATTTATGTAGCTATCTCTACGGATACCGGTTCTTTCCATTATGAGAATACCAGCCCCAGAACATTGCGCATAGCCGCTGATCTGGTGGAATGTGGAGTCCGTCCGGAGGAGGTAGCTGAACAAGTGTATGATAACTTCACCTTGCAGAGATTGCATCTCATGGAGCAGGTGCTGGCAACCTTGGAACTCTTTGAGTGTAATCAGCTGGCCTTTATAACAGTGACCCGTAAGATGTTTGAGGAGTGTGGGGCCGAGGTCGGAGATGTGGAGGGTTTTATCAACTATCCTCGAGCTTTACGTTCGGTGAAGGTTGCTGGCTTCTTCAAGGAAACCCAAGATGGTGGGGTTTCCGTCAGTCTACGGGCCAAGGGAGGATGTGATGTTGCCGAGGTCGCTGCTCTCTTTGGTGGTGGTGGACATCGTAATGCTGCTGGTTTCCGCTTTTTTAATAAGGACTTGCAACAGATGAAGAAATTGGTTTTGGACGCCCTGGTCAAGGTCTTGGAGTGAGAACTGAGTTAGATTTTGTGGCGGAAGAAGCAGAAGGCTTGGAGGATCATTTCGAGGCGGGTGTCTTTATTATCGATAAGCCTGCTGGACCGACCTCCTTTAAGATGGTGAGCGGGGTCAGGCGTGCTCTTGGGATAAAAAAAGTCGGGCATGCTGGAACCCTTGATCCTTTTGCTACCGGCTTGCTTGTTATCTGCGTGGGGCGACCTGCAACCCGGATGATTTCACAGATGATGGAGGGACAGAAGGAGTATCTGGCCACCCTCCGTCTTGGGGTCGAAACAGAGACCCTGGATCCAGAAGGAGCGGTCGTGTCTCGGCATCCTGTTTGCCCTCTATCGGCAGAGCAGATTGAGGAATGTCTTCGTTCGTTCAGGGGGGAGCAACTGCAGGTCCCGCCGATTTACTCAGCGTTGAAGCACAACGGAAAGCCGCTTTATCATTATGCGCGTCAGGGGATTAAGATTATCAAAGATCCCCGGCCGGTATTGATTGAAGCGCTGGAAAGGACGGATGATGGCGGTGATCTGGCAGGGGGAGAGGAAGTACACCTTTCCTTGCGTATAGTGTGCAGTAAAGGGACATATATCCGAAGTCTGGCGGCAGATATTGGCAGGAGTCTGGGCTGCGGAGCCCATTTGATCCAGTTGCGCAGGATAAAGAGTGGTTGTTTTACCGTTGAGGATAGTTTGCCTGGCGCTGATTTGTTGTTACCTGACGCCCGTCAACGTTTGTTGGCAAGGGTCCTATCTGTTGACGATATTACTAATCTGTTGTAATAAGAGTGATAAGTGGATTAAGGAGTTGAAGAAGCATAGTTGATAGAAAATATTTTTTTTGCCTTCCCTGAGACATCTTGTTTTCAAGGGTAGGCAGCCCCTAACTAAAGGGAAAAACAGTCTTTATATAAGCATGAGGAGGCCCATCTTGGCACAGTCAGCAGTAAGAAAAAACGAAATTATAGAGAAATTTAAGGTTCATCCCACCGATACCGGTTCATCAGAGGTTCAGATTGCTCTTCTTTCAGATCGCATTATCTATCTGACTGAGCACTTTAAAACACACAGTAAGGATCATCACTCCCGTCAGGGACTTTTGAAGCTGGTTGGTCAGCGTAGAAGCCTGCTCGATTATCTGAAAAAGAAAGATGTTAACAAATATAAAGCCGTTATTGCTGAGCTTGGTATCAGAAAATAACAGGATGTAACTGAAAGAGTAGACACGGTTCGTTGTTGTTTTGTTGGTCGCGCATACTCTTTCAGTCTTTTAAGTTCCCTGGTTTCTGCCGTATTCTTATGTGTTCTTTAAGGCATTTGCCTAGAGAGTGCTGAGTCTATTTGCTGAAATTCAGGATGCAGCTTGAGTTGTGCGTATCCAAAAAAGTTGCTGTGTTCCCACAGCTGGAGAGTGTATGTATAAGAAAGTCGAAGTTGTAATTGGTGGTAAAACGCTGTCTATTGAAACAGGGAAGCTTGCCAAGCAGGCCTCTGGAGCAGTGGTTGTTCAGTGCGGCGAAACCATGGTACTTGTGACAGCCGTTGCCGGGAAAGAAAGCAAACCAGAGCTTGGTTTTTTACCACTGACCATCGAATATCAGGAAAAGATGGCCTCCGTCGGCCGGATCCCTGGAAACTATTTCCGAAGAGAGATTGGCCGTCCCAGTGATCAGGAAATACTGACCTGCCGTATTATAGACCGACCCTTACGACCTCTTTTTGCTGAAGGATATTTTTCTGAAACGCAGGTAATTGCTACTGTCCTTTCCGCCGACCAGGAGAATGACCCGGACGTACTGGCTCTGATTGGTGCTTCTTGTGCCCTGACCTTGTCTGATATCCCTTTTGGTGGCCCGGTAGTCGGGGCCAGGGTAGGATTTATTGATGGCAAGTATGTCTTGAATCCCACCAAAACTGAGCTGAAGAACTCACGCATGGATATCATCGTGGCCTGTACCCGCGAGGCGGTGGTGATGGTAGAAGGGAAGGCCGATGCCTTGAGTGAGGATGAAGTACTGGCAGGTATCTTTTTTGTTCATGAACAGGTACAGCCTCTTTTTGATGCGCAGGATCAGTTACGGGAAGCGAATGGCCAAGTGAAACGCATTGTCGAGCCTCCTCAGATTGATGAAGCATTGATGGCCCGAGTCTCAGAGTTTGCGGCAACAGGATTGCAGTCTGTTATCTCCACAGCTGATAAAATGGAGCGTGGCTGTCTCTATGACCAACTGAAAGATACTGTCGTTGCTGCCTTGAATGAGGACGGAACACGGGCAAAAGAGATCAGTAATCTATTGTCTCTTTACAAGAAAAAAATCATGCGTGGCAAGATTGTGGAAGAAGGAATCAGATTAGATGGTCGTGCCTTTAATCAGGTTCGGCCTATAAGCTGTGAGGCCTCCTATCTGCCAAGAACGCATGGTTCTGCTCTCTTTACTCGTGGCGAGACCCAGGCCCTGGTATCCGCAACCCTGGGCAGCGAACGAGATCAGCAGCGTATTGAGACCCTGGAAGGGGATGAATCAAAACGTTTCATGCTCCACTACAACTTTCCTCCCTACTGTGTGGGCGAAGCACGAAGAATGGCTGGTCCTTCCCGCCGTGATATCGGGCATGGCACCCTGGCCATGCGCGGTCTGAGTGCGGTGCTTCCCACTGTTGAGGAGTTTCCCTACTCAATCCGTGTGGTTTCCGAGGTGCTGGAGTCCAACGGTTCGTCATCCATGGCCACCGTCTGTGGCGGCAGTATGGCTATGATGGATGCAGGGATCCCCCTTAAAAAGGCGGTTTCCGGGATTGCCATGGGCCTGATCAAGGAGGACGATAAGGTTGTTATCCTCTCTGATATCCTCGGTGACGAAGATCATCTTGGTGATATGGATTTTAAGGTTGTGGGCACCGAAGATGGCGTCACCTCTCTGCAGATGGATATCAAGATTGCCGGTGTTGATCGTGATATCATGGGGCGGGCCCTGGCTCAGGCCAAGGAAGGACGACTGCACATTCTGGGTGAAATGGCCAAAGCTATCTCTCTGTCTCGTCAAGATGTCTCTGAGTATGCGCCAAAATATTATATTCTTAAAATTAATCCAGACAAAATTCGTGACATTATTGGATCTGGCGGCAAGATCATCAAGGCGCTCGCAGCCGAATATGATGCCAAGATTGAAGTGGAGGATTCCGGCACGGTAAAGATGTTCTGTAATAATGCCGCTAAAGCCAATGCCCTTGTTGAACGTGTTAAACAGATGACCGCCGAGGTTGAGGTTGGTACAGTCTATAAAGGTGTCGTTAAGAGCATTAAGGATTTTGGTGCCTTTGTTGAAATCATGCCGGGAACAGATGGCCTGGTTCACATTTCAGAGCTTGATGTCAAACGTGTTGAAAAGGTGACCGATGTGGTCAAGGAAGGTGACGTGATTGAGGTCAAGGTCCTGGAGGTAGATAATCGTGGCCGTATTCGTCTGAGTCGCAAGGCGTTGATGTAATCTCTTTACCTCCGTAAAAGATATGGATATCAGAAAGGCCGTTTCTCATTGAGACGGCCTTTTTTTTATTTAAAAACTGAAATCCGATCAGAGATGAGGAGCTGGATGAAAAAGATGATTGTACAATTCTGCTGGATAGATGCGGAGAAGAGCAGGGATCTTGCTTTGCCACGCTATCACTCTGAATATGCCTCAGGTGTGGATGTCGCTGCCGCCATTTCTGAACCTCTGGTCTTAAATCCTGGCCAGGTTGAACTTATTCCCACAGGATTTTCTGTCGCCATTCCCTTGGGATATGAACTGCAGGTGCGGCCACGCAGTGGGATTGCGATCAGGCATGGGGTGACTGTGGTCAACAGTCCTGGGACAATTGATGCCGATTATCGTGGCGAGGTACGCATTTGCCTGATTAATCAGGGCAGAGAGTCCTTCCTCGTAAATCGCGGTGATCGTATTGCCCAACTTGTTTTGGCGCCTGTTGTGCGGATAGAATTTGAGGTTGTGGCCAAACTCGATAATACCCGTCGTGGAGATGGCGGCTTTGGTCACACAGGGAACTAGAAGAGATGTATTTCTCAGTGCTTGGCAGCGGCAGTAAGGGTAACAGTGTCTATATTGAGTCCGGACAAACTGCAATTCTCATTGATGCCGGTTTTTCAGGAAAAGAGATTGGAGCCAGACTACAGTCTCTTGGTCGCAGGATAGAAGACCTGGATGCCCTGTTTATTACCCATGAGCATCATGATCATATCCATGGTGCCGGGGTCCTTTCCCGGCGTTGTAATATTCCTGTTTATAGTAATTACGGGACGCTCAAAGGGGGAGAGAAACTCCTGGGAAGACACTTCAAACATTGTGAATTCGGCACTGGTGAAACCTTTCAGATGCAGGATCTCCGGGTTCGCACCTTTTCTATCTCTCACGATGCGGCTGAACCGGTAGGTTTTCTTGTTGGTAACGGTAAGGTGACCCTTGCTTATTGTACCGATACCGGCAAGGTCTCTCGTCTTTTGGGGCAGCGGCTTATGGGGTGTAACGGTTTAATTCTCGAATTCAACCATGACCTCCAGATGTTGAAGAATGGCCCTTACCCACTTGCCCTGCAGCAGCGTGTCCGCTCAGACCATGGTCACCTGGCCAATGAGGCAGCAGCAGAATTTTTACAATCCCTGCTTCATGATCAGCTGCAGTACGTGGTCCTGGCCCATCTCAGTGCGGCAAACAATCATCCTGAGCTGGCGATAAATGCTGCCAGGAATGTTGTCGGGGATATCTCGCTCCAACTCAGGGTTGCATCTCAGATGGCAGCAACGGAGCTTATTTTTTTGCAGGGGTGAACAGGGGGGTCTCTCTTGGTTAAAAAAAGGAGGCCTTGTAAGCTTCAATAACAAATAGCTGATACTGCAAGAGTGCAACAGAGACTTTTGTTGGACTGGAGCTCTTTGTCTTACTTTGTCTTACCACGAAGATCAATTGAAAATCAGCGAGGGAGCGAAATCCGATGCTCTTTATCTATTTTTGGATTTTCCTTGTAGATGAGCAGGGTTTTGCCGATGAGCTGTACAAGGGTGCTTTCAGTGGCCTCGGGTATCAGTTCTGCTGCCTCATGTTTGTTTATATTACTGCTGTTGCTGATCTTGACCTTAATCAGTTCTCTGGCTAACAGCTCCTGCCTGGTGGCCTTGAGCACATTTTCAGTCAATCCTTCCTTGCCTATGGAGATCAAAGGGGCTAGATGATGACCTAGTCCTTTGAGGAATTTTTTTTGTTTTCCGGTTAATGTGGAGGTGATATTGTCTTCAGGGACCATCATATTTTTATTTCCTTGGTAAATGAATTAGTGAATCAGGTTTTTGATAATTTCATATCCGCCGATATAGCTTCCAAGCGAAGAACCCAGACCAGTAAGTATGAAGACAAGAAAGATGCGGAGCAGTTTGTTCTGCCACCACCCGTAGACCGTACCCATATCATTACCCACTGTTTCAAACTCCTTCACCAGGGGGGGTGACATCATCACCTGGATAAAGGCAGCCACATATCCAGCACCAATCACTGGTGTCAGGCTGGTGATTGGTGCTGCGACAAGAGCGCCTAAGATGGTAAGAGGATGACCAAGGGCTATCATGGCGCCTATGGCAGAAGGAATACTGTTAGCCAAAATCCAGTAGAGGAGGCTGGCTCCAGCATCTGCGCTTCCTTTTTGCAGACCAATGGTAATAATGGCACCGATAATAAGCAGGGGCAGGGACCATCCGGCCATCCTCCACCCTTTTGATACAGGGGGGATGGTGTTGATACCATTAAGCAGGCCGCTGTTATCAACACCTAACTGCTTTTTGATCCCGACAACATGGCCTGCTCCTACCACGGCGACAAGGCGATTGCCCTTTGTCGCCTTTATCTTTTCAGAGAGGTAGATGTCTCGTTCGTCAATAAGCACGGTCTTGATATTGGGCAGGATCTCGCCCATTTCACCCATTAACTCTGAAAGAACGTCTTTTTGTTTCAGGTTGGCAAGTTTTTCTTCGCTAATCTCAGTTTTGTCAAAGACGCTGGAGAACAGGGTGAGCAACAGATATCCTTTTTTCAACAAAGACGTTGACTGCCAGGCCCGGCGCAGGGTAATGCGAACATCACGGTCACATAAGGTTATGGGGATATTCTGTTTTCCAGCGTAGTGTGCGGCTGCGAGCAATTCTGCGCCAGGTTGAACGCCCAGTTGCTTGCCCAGCTTTTTTTGGTAGGAGGCCATAAGCAGATTGACCATCAGGGTTGAGAGCTGTTTGTCCTTGATGATCTGTTTAAGATCCAGTGACTGCCACCGTTTTTTTTCAGTGAGAGCCAGGTAGCGTTTTTCGTCAAGTTCTATACAGACCCCATCTGGTTGCTCCTGCTCAATAACCTCTTGTACCAGGCTAACTGATTCCTGAGAGATGTGGGCTGTGCCCACCAGTAAGATGGTCCGATCCTGGTGATGGATGACACAGACATCTGCCGGGTATTCTTTGGAGGGGAAGTGTTTTTGTAACATAGGTAGTAAGATCAAAGAATTAAGGGCTTGAGAATAAGAGGGCGTTCGTAGAAAAAGGTGTGAATACTACTCAGATTGTTTGTCTGCAGCAGGAGTAATTCGGCGTACCAATTCAGTTAATTCTCCACTGTTTCTAAGCCAAGCAGTTAACAAGGGGAGATATAATACATCTGATGCATTACAATGGCAATGATTCAATGACTTGTAAAGAGTTCGCGTGGTAAAATGGTGAAAAATATTGGTGGGATTAAGACAAGCGTGAAAGTTGGGGAATAAGGGAGGTGTAAAAAAAGATGGCGTTTGCAGCGGCTTTTATGGCTGTTTATTCAGGATGGAGTGAAGAATCATGGAATCTGTTTATCTCCAATTATGGTTGGCATGTCTCATGCTGGTCAATATGATACCATAGAGACTTTGAAAGTTTCGAGATTCTTGCCGGTACCCTGGCCTGAAACAAGAGACACAGAATCTCATTCTGCTCTGTCTATCTCTCAGCTTCCCAGATGATGCATATTATTGGTTAGACACCTGTAATCTTGAGCCGTTTTCCCGGATGGATCAAGTTTGATTGAAGATTATTCCATTGTTTTATCTGAAGAGGTGATAGATTTAATTCTTTGGCGATAGTCCAGAGTGTATCACCATTCTGCACATGGTACCAGGCGTTCTCTGTTTTTTTCTGTAACTTCGTTTTGTTAGCGGTAATAGTGGCGCTGCTTACAACATCATGCGGGATTCTCTTTGTCTGCGAGGCCAAAATGATGACTTTATCATCCTTGATGGAGTTAGAGGCAATGGCTGTACTTGTTTTTGCACGCTGAGGCGCAGTCCTCTGATCGATGTAGAGTGAGAGCTGTTGTCCTGTCCGTATCGTGTGGCTGTTAGGCAGGTCGTTCCACGAGACGATCAAGTCAACGGGGAGCTTGTATCTACGAGCTATTTGTGAAATTGTTTCACCCTTTTGAATCCGGTGCAGGATAAGGTTGTCCTGGGTGGCTGCGGCAAGGTCTCTGCTACTGCCACTCGGGAGGAGCTGATAGCGAATGTTTTGATAGGGGATGCGTAATCGCTGGCCGGCTATAAGTTTTTGGCTGCGTAAATTATTGACCTTGAGCAGGGTTGTTTTGTTGATATCATAACGATCACATATCTGTGAGAGGGACTCTCGCTTGGCGATGGTATGAGTTTTGTAATCAGTTGTAGCGACTCGGTGCAGTCTCGGAAGATTTTTACTGGCCAGCTTTTGAGAGCCAGCTGGGATTTTAATGTGATGGGAACTCTGATTGAGCGGGGTCTTGTCAGTGGATAATTCCTGGTTGAGGAGGGCAATGGTTTGTCTGTCACAGTTACTGATCAGAGCAACAGCGTCCAGGCTAAGACCTGGGCCCACTTCGAGTGTATCATATGCTAAAGGAGGTTCAAACTGGAGGTCGGTAAAGCCGTACTTCTCAGGATTCTTGGCAATGATTATTGAGGCAATAAGTTTTGGGACATAACGTTTGGTCTCCATGGCGAGATAGTCGTGTTGGGCCAGAGACCAAAAGTCCTTTGCGTTGAAAAGCTTCAAGCCTCTGCCGATCTTTCCGCCACCTGCATTGTATGCAGCTACCGCGAGGTGCCAGTCGCCAAACTCATCAAAAAGATGGGAAAGAAACTTGACCGCTGCTTTTGTGGATTTTTCGGCATCACGGCGCTCGTCAAGATATTTGTTCCGTTTCAGGTTATATTCGTCGCCAGTTCCTGGGATAAATTGCCAGAGACCTGAAGCGTGGGCTTTAGAATAGGCTTTTTGATTATAACCGCTTTCAATCATTGCCAGATAGGCAAGATCCATGGGGAGGCCAGCCTCTTTGAGCTCTTTCTGCATTAAGGGAAGGTATTTACCTGAACGACTCAGCCAGATCTCGAAGCTTTTTCTCTGTTGGTTCTGGAACAGGTCAAGGTAGACCTGGACCTGTTTATTGATGGTAATCGGAAAATCGGAGGGGATTTCGTCAGGCTGCAGGCTCGAAGATGCAGGGTCAGTCGTGGTCCAGGAGCCTGCGCGTTTAAGAGCATCCAGCTCTGAGGTGACATCTTTTTCAGGGTCTGCCGTATCGGGAGTGGAACTTATGATTTCCTGGTCATCAGGCAGATGCAGAAGGGATGAAGATTGTCTGTCGGCGCAGGCAGAAAGGAGGAGGGCAGGAACGAGCAGGACGCATATGCTCAAACGTCGAATAAAGAGCTGAGTCATAAGGGATTCTATAAGGTAGTTGGGCTTTTCAGGTGTGTTGGGTGCGTGAAATTTAGATGAATAATAAAACTTTATTGTACTCTAGGACGTAACACAGTACATTTGCACCCAAATTTAAGTTGTTTACTTAAACCCTAAGCGCTTTTGATTTGCAATAAAAAAAATAATAATAAGGAAAAAAATATGCATTATATGAGCCTGTTGCTGGTAGACTACTCTGGCGAGTGGCCCGTATGGAGCTGTTTTTTTTGTCAGGTTATGGTCAGTTATGACGAATAAGCTGTGAGAAAATTCAGAACAAACAAAGAATAATTGGCCTTTAATTTATCGAAAGTCGATCGGAGAGATGGTCGCGGAATGCCCGGAGCGAACAACTTTCATTTTTCGTTGTGGCTGGCTCAATCTGGCCCAGCCATGCTGGTTATTGATTATGTGTAGAAAAATAATTTATTTTGTCGTTTTTTGTATAGTGGTGGTTTTGGCAGGGCTAGGATGGGCCTTCTACTGGTTTGTAATTCTGCATCCCGGAGATGAGATTAACCCAGTTAATATCCAGCGTATTTTGGGGAAAGAAACCCCTGTTTTTTATAGTGATGGTCAGGCCAGCCTAGGCGTTTTTTTTGATGAGGCCCATCGGCAATATGTGACGTACGAACAGATTCCACAGGATTTTGTCAATGCCCTGGTGTCCTCGGAAGATAATAACTTTTTTTCCCACTATGGCTTTGATCCACTGGGAATTATGAGGGCATTTCACAAGAATTATCAGATGGGGAGGGTAGTGCAGGGTGGGAGTACACTTACCCAGCAGACAGCAAAAAACCTCTTTAAACGGAGTGGACGATCATATCAAGGTAAGCTCAAAGAGCTGCTTTTTGCCCTCCGGTTGGAATATTATTACCCCAAGGAAAAAATATTTGAGTTCTATGCCAACCAGTTTTATGTGAGTGGTAATGGGCACGGCCTAGGTGTTGCCGCCCGCTATTTTTTTAATAAGTCTGTGGATGAGTTGTCTCTGCTTGAATGTGCCTTTATTGCCGGCAGTGTGAAAAAACCGAACTATTATAATCCATTTATTAAAAAAACGGATGAAGCTGCAAGGGCAGCGCAAGAGAATGCCAAGGTTCGGGTTCGCTACGTTCTTGAAAAGATGAAGGAAACTGGCAGGATTACTGATTCTCAATTTCATGAAGCGACAAGCAGTGAACTCATGTTTTCCCGCGGGAAAATAGGGTACGCCCTGGATTATGTTATGGAAATGGTGACTGATGCCGTTTCCACGCCAGATGTTCTTGAGGCCTTAAGGGAGCAAGGTATCGACAATCTTGCCACTTCTGGATTACGGGTGATCACCACCGTTGATGAGAGGTTACAGAAACAGACGCTCTATTCGCTGCGTCAGGAACTTTCCCGTCTGGATGTGATACTGCGCGGTTATCCGCGGGATGAGGTGCAGAAAGAGTTGCAGGCGACTGATTACGTCGGTGATATGGTGCTGAAAAAAGATGCATTTCTGTTTGGTACCATTAAAAAAATTACGAGAAGTGCTGAGAAAGCTAACTCTTCAGTGCGAATTGAGGTCGATCTGGGAAGGCGTCTGGGCACGGGCGTGATTGAAGAGCAAGGGCTTATGGGTCTGCTGGCTGCCCAAAAGAAATGGAAACAAGGTCGTTGGAGTGATGTCACAGTAAAAGATCTACCCTTGCTGTTGTCCGAGTTGCGGGAGGGAGATCGGGCCTGGGTCTGTGTCAAGGATATCTCTGCCGATGGTCTGGTTGAGCTTGAGCTGGAAAGATTCCCGAAAATTCAGGGTGGTGCCTTGATCCTGCAGGATGGCCTTATCAGGGCCATGGCGGGCGGAGTTGAAAATCGATTTTTCAATCGGGCCATTTATGCCAAGCGCACCATGGGGTCTGCCTTTAAACCTTTTGTTTATACTGCAGCCCTGCAACTTGGCTGGAATGCGACAGACCTGCTCAGCAATAAAAGAGATGTCTTTGTTTATCAAAGGCAGCCTTATTTCCCCCGACCGGATCATAAAAGTGAAAATAGCCAGGTTTCGATGAGTTGGGCGGGTGTGCGTTCGGAAAATTTGGCCTCGGTCTGGTTGCTTTATCATCTTTGTGACCATCTGACAGCGCAGCAGTTTCAGGAGATTGTGACTCAGGTTGGTTTGGCCCCAGGAGGCCTCTCCCGGGGGAGGGAATCGTATGCAGCTTATACGGCGAGGATCAGGGATCGACACGGAATAGTTATAAACCGGGCCGTGCTTGAAAGGGCTGCCTTTGATCAGGCCATTGCTAATCTGGAGACGGATTTTATTTTTGAAAATCGTCTGCAGGAATATACTGCCATCAAGAATATGCATTATGGCTTAGCCTCAGCAAGGTCTCTGGCAAGTGCACAATTGCAGGGGAAGGGGGGGGCGACATTGGAGCAGCATGAGGTCTCTTTGCGGAAGTCTCTTCTTGCAGGCCAGGACTATCTTAACCTTGTTGCCTTGCAGCAGAAATTGGTTTCTTATCGTCATGAGATAGAGGACCCTTGGAATTTTTCAGATCTTTTTATTGCCCGGCAAAATCAAGGAAAGGCTTTGCTTTATTATGACTCGCTGCGTAATCGATACACTTTTACCCAAGGAAGGGGGAGCGGGGCTCTGCAAGCGGTTAATGTGAATCACTTGCGCGATCTCCTGGCTCAACAGGATGGCGCGGGACAGGAAAAATTCTGGTCTGACGTATTTCTGGAGTCCCTGTTGTCTTCGGCGTCGATGGGTATGCTTCGTAAGCAGGTTGATCTCGAATTCAGGCATTTAAGTTCCTTACCGCCATACAGCGTGGAGGTGTTGTCTGCTGTAAAAGATTTTAGAATACTGGTTGGATTGCAGTATCTTGTTAAATTTGCGAGAGAGCTTGGCATCAAAAGTCAACTTGATCCTGTCCTGTCGTTCCCTCTTGGTTCGAACGTGGTGACCCTGCTTGAGTTTGTGCGGATGTATGAGGGGATTGTCACCGGAGGAGTGGTTATGAGTGAGGGACAGGAGGAAGATTCCCGCGATTTGCTCTCCATTATTGATCGTATCGAATCTGCAGAGGGTGAGATCCTTTATCAGCCCAAACGTAAACGTATCCAGCTTGTTGCTCCTGAGACCGCGCTTGTTGTTGGTCATATACTTGAAAATACTGTAAAGTTCGGGACAGGACGTTATGCTGATAAAAATGTCAGGCTGGCAGAGATCGATGAAAGTTCTGGTGAAAAATTTGCCGGATTTGACCTGGCCATTCCGCTTTTGGGGAAAACGGGGACAGCCAATGATTACACCAATGCTTCCTTTTTCGGCTATCTTCCCGGTTTGGCTTCCCAGGGAAAAGGATTAGTCGATCGAGGTGGGTATGCAGTAGGGGTTTATGTGGGATTTGATGATAACGTGGAGATGCGCCGCTCTTCAAACAGAATTACTGGCTCTGAAGGGGCGCTGCCTACTTGGACGGATCTGGTTCGTATATTATTAAAAGAGAAAGGGTACGGGCAACAACTCGATCCTGTTGAAATTTCTTTTTCAGGTCTTATCTTACAACGAAAGCCTTTGGGACAGTTGAATCTTGCTGTTCAGGCTGATCAGGGAGGGACATTGCCGTTTCGTGTCCGTGAGGTTGATGTCAAGAATCGTTTAATCCCTTCGATTATGACCTTTGGGCAACTGGATGAAAGGGGGAGTTTCGTTCCCGATCGTCAGTTCAAACCTTACTGGAGTAACAGTGTCTCTTCTGGCGATGTGGCTTTTTAGACATAATGGCTGTCAGTTAAACGAAAAAGACCTGCCCCTTGCAAACATGGGTTATGCTGTAGAAAACAATTCACTACGGCGCAGAGCCATAACCAAGGAGGCAGGTCAAGAAAAAGAATACCA
>JAHYIV010000005.1 GCA_019429465.1 Desulfoarculaceae bacterium | reverse complement strand
GTCGTTAAGCTCTTCTGCGCCAATGGTACTGCATGGGTGACTGTGTGGGAGAGTAGGACGCCGCCGAATTTTTTATATGAAAAGCCCCAATCAGAATCCCTGATTGGGGCTTTTCTGCGTTCAAGCGATAAGCGTCATGAAAAAATATCCTGCAACTCAAGGTTTTTTTTCTGGCCATTCCCTGCTATGTTTCTCCCTTTTCTTGACAGAGTGGTAAATTTTGTATAATTGGGGTGATTTGATCCCGGGATGTGATCAAATAAAAGCAAGGGATGCTTTTGTTAAAACATTTCTGCCAGGAATTCATGGCGCCAGCCGCTGGCCAGTCTCCTGGGATAGATTTTATCAGGTTGACCTTGAAACCGGATCAGGGCGCGTAGTTCTGAATTATTACATATCAGACTGGGGTCCAGGCTAAGGGCATCACTTTTCAGGGTAATATATTTCTGTAATCTTTTCAGTTCTTCCTGTTCCGTTTTGTTCAGTTTAGCAGTATGAAGTGAAGGAGGGCAGTTTTGTTCAGGGCAAAGCAGGCCTTTTTTTATCAGGGCAATGAATTGCTGTCCGTACTGGTCAATGGTACGGTTTGTAATCAGTTTACTCTGTTCCATCTTTTCAGGGCTCAGGATCTGATTTGTGGCCAGGTAGAGGAGAGCCTGGTCAGTAATAATATGTCCACGCGGACGGTTGCGTTTACGTGCCTCCTGCTCACGCCAGCCAGCCAGCTCCTGCAGCGAGGCCAGGGCCTGCCGGTTCAGATTGCCAGCCCCCTTGATCTTCAGGTACCTGTTTTCATCGACTGGCGGCTCGTAGTAGTTGGGATCGTCATATCGCTCCAGCTCTTCATCAAGCCAGCCTTTGATCTCAGGGCCAAGGATGCCAGAAAGGAGCAGGACCCTTAGAGCCCGCAGATAGCGAACATCATCAAGGGCATATTCTATCTGCTTTTGATTGAGTGGTCTGCGCAGCCAGTTGGTTCGGGTCTCGGTCTTTGGCAGCTCAATATCGAGCAGTTCCTTGATCAGGTTACCAAGGGAGATCGTTGATGAGATCCCGGCAAATCCCGCGGCCAGCCTGGTGTCAAAAATAGTCCTGGGCAGCACACCGGTGGCCTGATACAGGATAGAGAGATCCTGGGGTGCATCATGAAATATTTTGACAACAGTCGGATCTCCGAGTAATTCTCCAAGAGCAGAAAGGTCGCTCAGGGCGCAGGGGTCAATGAGAAAGCATTCTTCACTGGAGAGCGCCAGTTGGATGAGGCCCAGTTTCGGGTAATAGGTGCGCTCCCAGAAAAATTCAGTATCCAGGGCAACAGCATCCGTGGCTCTGGCCCGGCGAATCAGGGCCTGCAGATCTTTTTGGTTGGTGATCATTGTTGATGGGTATGGCCTAGCCAGCGTATGTTTGAAGGATTCGTCTTTAGAAGATTTTTATTCATGCACAAAGACATAAAGATGCAGAAAAAACAAGAAAAAATTCTGTTAGGGGCCAGTTCTTTTTTTATTTGTTGATCACGAGTTGACTTTTATAGGGTGTCGTTAGCGCTCTTTTAGAGCTGCCACCATCCAACCATTGAAGTATGAAGTCCCAGGATTGATCAAGAGTAACCGCACTCATCTGCTTTGTCATCGGCGTGCTCATGTACAACATACACTCTCCGCAGGCCTCTTTCGTGCATATGCAACCTGCTGAACAGTTACATTCTATGATTTTAGTGCCTTACAGATTATTTTCTTGTTTTTTTGCAAGAAAATAATCTGCGAAAGGCACTTATCCCGTTCATCGGGGTTAGTTCCATTCAGGCATTAAGCTGGAGAATTACGGTTATTATTCAATAACGGCTTACAGGAAATGGGCATGTTTTACTATATATTGAAGCGCATAGGGCTTATGATCCCGACTTTGTTTGGAGTGATGCTCATTACTTTTGCGGTTACCCAGTTTGTCCCTGGTGGACCGGTAGAAAGACTGGTTGCCCAGATCGAAGGTCATGGCAAGGGCGGAGGTGAGGTCAGTGCGGTCACCTCGTCCATGTATCGTGGTGATTCCGGACTTGATCAGGAAAAGGTTGCCAGGTTGAAAGAACTGTATGGCTTTGACAAGCCCCCCTTTGAGCGTTTTTTGCACATGATGAAGGATTATCTGGTCTTTGACTTCGGCTCGTCTTATTATTATCATACCAGTGTGGCCCAGCTGGTGATCTCCCGGATGCCGGTTTCCATGTCTCTTGGATTATGGAGCTTTGTCATTGTTTATGGGGTGTGCATCCCTCTGGGTATTGCCAAGGCCGTGCGTGATGGTTCGCGTTTTGATATACTCAGTTCCACCGCTATTTTGATCGGCTATGCTGTCCCAGGTTTTGTGCTGGCCATTGCCCTTATTGTCCTCTTTGGCGGCGGCAGTTTCTGGAGTGTCTTTCCTTTGCGCGGCCTGGTTTCTGATAACTGGTCGCAACTGGGCCTGGTCGCCAAGATCACAGATTATCTCTGGCATATGGTGCTTCCCATTACGGCCAGTGCGGTTGGAAGTCTGGCGGTTATGACCATGCTGACGAAAAACTCATTTCTGGAAGAGATCCGGAAACAGTATGTTCTCACAGCTCGGGCCAAAGGTTTAAGTGAACAGCAGGTCTTGTATAAACATGTCTTCAGAAATGCAATCATTCCCATTATCACAGGTTTCCCTGGTTACTTCATCGCCGCCTTTTTTACTGGCAGTCTCCTGATTGAGACGATCTTCTCGCTCGACGGGATGGGGCTTCTTGCCTATCAGTCTGTTTTGAATCGAGATTATCCAGTCGTGCTGGGAACTCTCTATTTTTTCACAATTGTCGGGCTCATCTCCCGCCTGCTGTCAGACCTCAGTTATCTCTTTGTGGACCCCAGGATAAGTTTTGAAAGTGTTGAGTAAGGTGGAACAAAAAAAGGTGGAGTTGAGTCTTGAACAAGTCCCGCGCGAAGGGCGCTTGGGGTACAGACGCTGGTTGAGGTTCAGGAGGAACCGGCGCGGCTACTTCAGTCTTCTACTTTTTGGTCTCTTCTTTACGCTCAGCCTTGGAGCTGAACTGCTCAGTAATGATGTGCCGATCCTGATTGTCTACAATGGAGAACTCTACTTCCCCCTGGTGCGCGAGTATCCAGAGACGGTCTTTGGCGGGGATTTTGAAACTGAGGCAGACTATAAAGATCCCTATATTCTGGAACGGATCGAAGGCGGCGGGAATCGGGCCTTTTTTCCGCTCAACAGGCACAGTTTTAATACGATCAATCTTGCCATCGACGGTCCGGTGCCTTCACCGCCAAGCCGGGAAAATATACTGGGTACCGATGACCGGGGCAGGGATGTCTTAGCTCGCCTACTCTATGGATTCAGGCTGAGCGTGCTGTTTGGCTTTGCCCTGACCCTCGTAGGTACCCTGGTGGGTATTATCACCGGGGCTATTCAGGGCTTCTTCGGCGGCAGGACAGATCTTCTGTTCCAGCGTTTTATCGAGGTCTGGAGCGCCATGCCGGAACTTTATCTGTTGATTATCTTTGCCTCAATTTTTAAGCCGAGTGTTTTTCTGCTCCTGGCCCTGCTCTCGCTCTTCAGCTGGATGGGGCTTTCTGACTATGTGCGGGCTGAATTTCTCAAAGGGCGGAATATGGAATATGTGAAGGCGGCCAGAGCGCTTGGGGTCTCCAATATCACGATCATGGTCCGCCATCTCCTGCCCAACGGCATGACGCCGGTCATTACTTTTCTCCCCTTTCGGATGTCGGCCTCGATCCTTGCCCTGACCAGTCTTGATTTCCTTGGCCTGGGTGTACCTCCTTCCACCCCAAGCCTTGGCGAACTGCTGTCTCAGGGTAAGGCCAATATTGATGCCTGGTGGCTTTCTCTGTCCACCTTTGTTTTACTGGTTGGAACCCTGGTCCTGCTGATTTTTATTGGTGAGGCTCTGCGAGAGACCTTTGATCCCAGGAAGAACTAGCCGGAGGCGCCCTTTATAGTCTGCTTTTGCGAACAAGGTGCTTGATCAGGTGGAGTTGCCGGCGAATTCCTCGACAAAAAATAATTGATAGGTGCGAATTGGCCTCAGGTGAGGTAGTATTGTTACTTGTTGAAAGATTATGCAACGATCGATTGTATGGTTTTTGAAAGATGATAACAGAGGTATCCTCGATAGTATTTGAGCTGGGTGAAGGAAGTATGCAACGAAATCCCGTGGAAAAATTAGGAGAGACTGGCCTGTATATGCTTCAGGATCTCGGGCGAATGGGCCTCTATCTTTGGCTGGCGCTCAAGGGGGTGTTCAGGCGTCCTTTCCGCTTTGCCGAATTTATGCGGCAGCTGCATTTTATCGGATCCGGGTCTGTGGTGGTTATTTTTTTTACGGCGGCATCCACGGGAATGGTCTTGGGGCTACAAGGGTATTATTCCCTTAATAAGTTCGGGGCGGAAGGGATGCTTGGCTCTGCTGTTGCCCTCACGCTGATCATGGAACTCGGCCCGGTTCTGACCGCCATTATGGTGGCCGGGCGGGCTGGTTCCGCCATGTGCGCCGAGCTTGGCATCATGCGGATCTCGGAGCAGATCGATGCCCTTGATTGTATGGCCGTGGATCCCTTTCGCTATCTGATTACCCCTAAATTTGTGGCTGCGCTTGTCTCTATTCCCCTGCTGACGGTTCTCTTTGATGTGGTTGGAATTGCCGGCGGCTATGTTGCCGGTGTCCATCTCATGGGGGTGAATCCCGGCAGTTATATAGAGGGGATGAGATCTAGTGTGACAAACCATGATATCTGGCTGGGGATGGTTAAATCCTTTGTCTTTGCCCTGCTGGTGGTCTGGATCTCTACAGGACGCGGCTATCTTGTCTATCAGATTCGAGGGGCCGGGTTCGGGGCCCAGAGTGTCAGCCGGGTGACGACCCAGGCCGTGGTCTTCTCTTCTATCTCGGTGCTAGTCTTTGACTATCTGTTGACGGCGGTTTTATTATGAGCCGTTACCACATAACTCTCAGATCTTCTCTTCGGTCATTACGACGGCCAGGGGAGGCCAAGTTTCGCTCGCTCTATGGACGGTTGAAAAGTGACCTGCACCATTATGGCGGGTATGGTGCTTTAATGTTACAAATATCTTTGGATGAAAGTCTATGAGAGAAATTGCCATAGAATTCAGGGAAGTGGTCAAGTCCTTTGCCAAAATCAATGGGGGCAAACAGGTCATTCTTGATCATGTCAACTTTACCATCCCTGTTGGTAAAACGACGGTCATTGCCGGCGGCAGCGGTCAGGGCAAAAGTGTTCTGTTGAAGCTGATCCTTGGCCTGATGCCGCTAGACAGCGGCCGGATTCTGGTCTCAGGAGAAGATGTGACCGGGGTGCGGGGGCGACAGCTTGAACGCTTGCGCACCCGGTTTGGCGTCCTGTTTCAGGGTGCGGCCCTTTTTGATTCCTTGACTGTCTATGAAAATGTGGCTCTGCCGCTTCGAGAGCGAAGCACAAAATCGGAACAAGATATCCGCGAACAGGTCATGGCCATCTTGACCCAGCTTGAGCTGACCGGCCATGAGGAAAAGTTTCCCGCCCAGTTGAGTGGCGGTATGCGTAAGCGGGTTGGCCTGGCTAGGGCCTTGCAGTTGAAGCCTGAGATCATGCTTTTTGATGAGCCAACCACCGGCCTTGATCCGGTTATGACCCAGGATATCTATAACCTGTTTGCCAGGACCCAGGAACAGGTTGGTTATACAGCGGTGATTGTCAGCCACGATATTCCCAAGGTCTTCAATCTGGCCGATCAGGTTATTGTTTTAAATAATGGAGAGGTTGATGTGTTTGACAGCCCTGAGGCCATGCAATGGTCGCGGGAACCGCATATCGTCGAGTTTGTGGAAAGCACAATGGGTAAAATTTATCAGAGTCACCTGGTGGAACAATGAAGCAGAACAGTCTTGAGTTATTTGTAGGTCTTTTTATGGTGGCTGGTTTTCTTGCCTTTGGCTATCTGGCCTTGCAGCTTGGTGAGCTTCCGATTCTGTCGGCGAGGAAGACCTATGTCGTTAACGCCGAGTTTGACAATATATCCGGGCTGAAAAAAGGCGGGTCAGTACAGATTGCCGGCGTGGTCGTGGGTCAGGTTAAACGTGTCTGGCTTGGTGACGATGACCTGGCCAATGTGGCCTTGCAGATTAATAACGGGGTTCGTATTCCTGTTGATTCCATGGCCTCGGTCAAGTCGCAGGGCATTGTTGGCGACAAGTATATCCAATTGACTCTGGGTGGTGATGAGCAGCTGTTTGCTGATGGGGACGTGCTGATCGAGACCGAGTCAGCTGTTGATCTGGAGTCACTGATCAGTAAGTTTGCCTTCGGCAGTGTGGAGTAGGGTTGATTGGTAAGCTACCCATGTCTTATTCTACCCAACCTTTCTCCATGAATATTCAAGACTGTCTTCAGCAGATTCATAATGACAGCGCACTCAGTTATGAGGATGCACTGGCGCTGGCGCTTGGCGCTGACCTGAGCGAACTGTGCCGGGCAGCGGACGGACTGCGTCGTTTTTTTCTCGCCGACTCTTTTGATCTCTGCTCCATAATCAATGCCCGTTCCGGTCGCTGTTCAGAGGACTGCCGCTACTGTGCCCAGTCTGCCCGCTATTGCGTGGCCATTGACAGTTACGAGCAGATCGAGACGGATACAGCTCTGGCCCAAGCCAGGGAAAATGACCGTTCAGGGGTCCCTCGCCTGTCGCTGGTCACGGCTGGCCGCTCTGTTACCAGTAATCAGCTTGAGAGCCTGGGACAGCTGTATGCAGAGATCGGCCGGGAAACAGGGCTTCAGTTCTGTGCCTCCATGGGGCTGTTGACCCGTGACAAGGCAGAGCGCCTGGTCGCCTTTGGGGTGCGCCGCTATCACTGTAATCTGGAGAGCTGCCGGGACTATTTTCCGGAGGTGTGTACTACCCACAGCTGGGAAGAAAAGGTGGAGACTATCCTTCTGGCCAGGGCCGCAGGCATGGATGTCTGCTCCGGCGGCATCATCGGCATGGGTGAGAGCCTGGAGCAGCGCTTGCAGCTTGCCTTTGAACTGCGGGAGCTTGAGGTTATGTCCATCCCCATCAATATCCTGACCCCTATTGCCGGCACCCCTTTTGGTGAATTGGACCCCATTCCCTTTGACGAGGTCCTGCGTGCCATCGCCATGTTCCGTTTTATCAATCCGCGGGCGGTTATCCGTCTGGCTGGAGGCCGCAATCAGTTCGGGTCGGATCAGTATCACTTTTTTGGAGCTGGCGCCAACGGTGCTATTGTCGGCAACTATCTGACCACGGCTGGTAACGGCCTGGATGAGGATCTGCATGCCATTGGCAAGATGGGATTTCAGTTTTAAAATACACCACCACACCCATTTACTGCTCACCTCCAGCATGTATCACTTAAACACGTAAGTCTTTACCTCCATGAATACCCAAACCCTTCTTGACTACGACCGGGAACATCTCTGGCATCCATATACCTCCATGGCAGATCCCTTGCCGGTCTATCCGGTTGAGTCGGCCACAGGTGTGCGTATTCGGCTCATGGATGGCAGGGAACTAATTGATGGCATGGCCTCCTGGTGGTCGGCAATCCATGGTTACAGCCATCCGATATTGATCCAGGCCCTGCAGGAGCAGGCGGCTCGCATGTCTCACGTGATGTTTGGCGGGCTTACCCATCGACCGGCCGTGGAGCTGGCAAGGTTGCTGGTGGAGTTGACCCCGGCCGCTCTGGACAAGGTCTTCCTGTGCGATTCGGGTTCGGTGGCAGTCGAGGTGGCCATGAAGATGGCCATCCAGTATCATTATGCTGCCGGTCATCCAAAACGTTGCCGCTTTCTCACTATCCGTTCCGGTTATCACGGGGACACCTGTCACGCCATGTCGGTCTGTGACCCGGTGGCGGGGATGCACCAGATCTTTGCCGGAATCCTGCCTCGATACTTCTTTGCCGACCGGCCCGAGTGTTTGTTCACCCAGGAATGGGATGACCGTGATATTGATTCTTTTCGGCAATTGATCGAGCAGCACCACCGGGAGTTGTGTGCGGTGATCCTGGAACCCATTGTCCAGGGGGCGGGTGGCATGCATTTTTATCATCCCGAGTATCTGCGCCAGGTGCGTCTCCTCTGCGATACCTTTGGCGTCCTGCTGATTGTTGATGAGATCGCCACGGGTTTTGGCCGCAGCGGAGCCCTCTTTGGTTGTGACCATGCAGGCATTACCCCTGATATCATGTGTCTGGGTAAGGCATTGACGGGTGGGACCATGACTCTTGCTGCAGTCATGGCCACTTCCGAAGTCGCCATGGGTATCTCCCGGGCGGCGCCCGGCGTCTTTATGCACGGTCCCACCTTCATGGGTAATCCCCTGGCCTGTCATGTCGCCTGCGCCTCAATCAGGCTCCTGCTGGAATCTGACTGGCAGCAGCAGGTGAGCCGGATCGAGCATCTTCTGGAACAGGGGCTGGCACCGTGCAGGGAGATGGCACAGGTGCAGGATGTCAGGGTGCTGGGCGCCATCGGCGTGGTGGAGATGAAGGTGCCGGTACGGATGAAGGAGATCCAGGCGGCCTTTGTTGAGCGCGGGGTGTGGGTGCGGCCTTTTGGCCGTCTGGTCTATGTGATGCCGCCATATTGTATCTCGGCGCTTGATCTGAATATCCTGACTGCGGCCATAGTCGAGGTTGTGGCTGGCGAGGGACAGCCGTGAATGCTGATTATAAAGAAGAACTGACGATACTCAAAGACCGTGGCCGACTGCGTCAGCTCAAGCCCCTTCGCGGCCGTCGGGGCTGCCGTGTTCACTATCAGGGCAGAGAGCTGCTGAACCTGACCTCCAATGATTATCTGGGGATCGCCGGGGATTCCCAGCTGCTCCACCGCTTTTATGAGGGGATGGGTTCCTCTGATTGTCTGCTTGACAATTATGGTCTGGGAGCTGCCTCTTCCCGTCTGCTTACAGGTGACACGGATCTGGCTCATCGCCTGGAGCAGGAACTGGCCACGGCCTATAACAAGCAGCGCAAGTCAGGCCGCTGTGCTGCCCTGCTCTTTAATTCAGGCTATCACGCCAATATCGGCATCCTTCCCGCCCTGCTCGGCAAACATGATCTGATCGTCTCCGACAAGCTGAACCATGCCTCCATCCATGACGGGATGCAGCTCTGCCGGGCCGCACATAAACGTTTCCAGCACCGTGATTATGCCCAGCTAGAGCGTCTACTGGCTGACAATCGCCACCACTATGAGCGGGTAGTGATTGTCTCCGAATCGGTCTTCAGTATGGATGGCGACGTGGCCGATCTTGTCCGTCTGGTGCAGTTGAAAAAAAGGTTTGACGTCCTGCTCTATCTGGATGAGGCGCACGCTGTTGGACTCTATGGGGAGAAAGGGCTTGGCAAGGCGGAAGAGCAGGGGGTCGTTGCCGATGTTGACCTGCTGGTGGGAACCTTCGGCAAGGCCCTGGCCTCTATCGGGGCCTTTGTCATCTGCAGCCAGGATATCCGCGATTATCTTGTCAATTACAGTCGCTCGCTGATCTTTACTACGGCTGCACCGCCGGTGGTCCTCAATTGGAATAGCTTTGTTTTTCTGCAGCAGCAGAGCATGGGGGAGCAGCGGCGCCACCTGATCCGCCTGTCGCAGGAGCTGCGTCAGTCCCTGCTCCAGTGCAATCTTCCCATTGCCGGGGATACAAATATCATCCCGCTTGTTATTGGCACTGATCAAGAGACGGTGCGTCTGGCTGAAAAATTGCAGGATCAGGGGTTCCTGATCTTCCCGGTGCGTCCGCCGGCCGTCCCGGAAGGCACTGCCCGTTTCCGGCTGTCTCTGACCGCGGATATGACCTGGCAGGATCTCCAGGGACTGTCGGAGATTCTGGCCGAGGAGATCGCTCCCTCTTCACACCCCAAGAATCTTTCTTGCGGGGTGTCCGTCCCTGGAACTTGCGACAGCGAAACATCCCTGCCTGACTCTGTCAGCCGGCCAGGCCAGATCAATGGTGGTTCCCGGAGATGAAAAGCGCCTGGCTGCACCAGCGCCGGAAAGAGCGGTTGATCATCTTCTGTAATGGCTGGGGTATGGATGCAAACCCTTTTCTACCCCTTGGTGCCAGTGAATACGATGTCCTCATGCTCTCCGATTATCATGATCTGGCACTCGATTGTGATCTGGCGACCCTGTTCACAAGGTATCGAATCACCTATCTTGTCTCCTGGTCCATGGGGGTGTGGATTGGCCAGCAGATCTTTCAGCCCTGGTCGCATTGCCTGCAGGGTGCCATTGCCATCAATGGCACCCTTTGTCCTGTCCATGATCAGTTCGGGATTCCAGTGCAGCTTTATTCTGCCACCCTGGAAAACCTCAGCGCCCCCAGCCGTCTGAAGTTTTACCGCCGCATGTGTCGCGATCGCAAGACTTATGAGACCTTTCTCGGCAATCAACCCGCGAGGTCACTTGAAAATCAGCTTCTGGAGCTGACGGCCCTGCAAGGGCAGGTGAGCTGTCAGTCGGCAGAGGATGCGATCTATACCAAGATTTTGATTGTCGACCAGGACCTGGTGGTACCCACCTCTCATCAGATTGCCTTCTGGCAGGGGCGAGAGGTCATGCGAATCGAGGGGGCTCATTTTCTGTTTTATCGCTGGAACAGTTGGGATGAATTGGTGGCAGGTGCACCGTAACTGCAATGCTACTCACGGAAGTGGACGTATGATCCACGGTTAGATAATATTAGAGCCTTACAGATTATTTTCTTATTTTTTGCAAGAAAATAATCTGCGAAAGGCACTTATCCCGTTTACCGGGGTTAGAATGTTTTTGCCCCGAGACCAATGAACATGGTCGATTGAAGAAGGGAAGTATGATTCAAATGAAGGACAGCAGGTAAGCCATGGCCATGATTGTGAACAAGGACAAGATTGCCCATTGTTTCCGGAAGGCTATAGCCACCTATGATGGCCAGGCCACGGTTCAAAGGCGGATCAGCAGCCGGCTGCTGACCCTTGTCGGGCAGATTCCTGCTATCAGCTATGAGCGGGTGCTCGAGATCGGCTGCTGTACGGGGCTGCTGACCCAGATGCTCTGTCAGCAGCAGCGGGTGGAGACCCTGTTTCTCAATGATCTGGTTGCTGATTTTATTGACCCGGTAATGGCCGGGATTCCAGAGGGCAGGATGCCGCACCTGTTGCCGTTTTTTGGCGATATCGAAAAGCTGCCGCTCCCGGACAGGATCAGCCTGGTCCTGTCCAGCGCCACCTTCCAGTGGCTGGCGGATCTGCCTGGCTTGCTGCAGCGTCTGGCCCGGGCGCTGCGCGTGGACGGCTTTCTGATCTTTTCCATCTTTGGCCCCGGCACCTTGAAGGAGTTTACCGAACTGACCGGTATAGGTCTTGACTACCGGAGTCCTGAACAGATTGCCGGTTTGCTGGAGAAGGATTATGTCCTGGAACAGATGGCAACCGAACAGGACCAACTTGTTCTGCCCACCCCCAGGGATATTCTCCATCATCTGCGGGCCACCGGTGTGGGCGGAGTGCGGGCGTATCGCTGGACGGGATCCGGGCTCAGGCGTTTTGAGCAGGAGTATCAGGCCCGCTTTGGCATGCCAGACGGCGTTCCCATCACCTATGCCAGTACTTGTTTTATTGCCCGCAAAAAATAATTTTTTATAGCCGTCCCGGCTGGACAGGCGCTAGATAGAGTCTCCCTGTATCGACCCCATCCAGGGGTTGAGGAGGGTGAGAAGCAGAATGAGCTTCTTCGTAATCTTTTTTTCTCTGCATGGAGCTATTTTTTATCCTCAGCCACGCTGTGCCAGGCCGTTTTGAGCACCTTGCTGGTCGCGGCCGTCTCCTTGTCCATGTTCAGGACATGGGTCAGGATTTCAATGGGTTTGACGCCCGGCAGACTGCTGGTGTAAAGAAGCTCCAGCCTGAGTCTGTCTGCCGTTTCCGGTACGATGGCCACCACCAGGGGGCGGATGTCAAATACCGAATTTTTCCCTTTACGACTGCGGGTGAGGGGAAACTCCTTCCTGGCCATGAAATCATCGATGCGGGAGATCTCCTCTGCTGACAGGGGCCGCGGGCAGGTGACCGTATAACTGCTCTGCAGGTTTTGGGGGACCTTGCCCGAGTGCAGTGCCACCGATTGTACGGTAAGGCCTGGCGGCAGCTGGCGGTTGAGATGCCGCACGGTCTCCTCAGCAGATTTGAGTGGGGCAGGAAGATCCATGATAAAGTATTCGGCCAGACTCTCGGTGCCGACCGGCAGGGCCAGGCCAAAAGAGATCTTGGGCGAGGGGTTGAACCCTTGAGAAAAATTGGTGGTGATTCCGGCCCGGCGCAGGGCCCGGAACACCAGCTGCAGCAACTCCAGATGGCCGAGAAAGCAGATGTCGCCTGTGCTTGAGTAGATGACGTTGTACTTGAAATGGCCCTCTTGGCCTGCGGTCGCGCCATTTTTCCCGGCTGGACTTGTGGGGCTTGCGGCCGGCAAGTCAGGTGTCTGCACGCCACTGCCTGCCGTCTTTCTGCCCTGAACAATGGGCCTGATCTCCTTGAAATCACAGAGGCCGCACTGCTGGCAGCCATGATAACGGCAGTCCGGGGTATAGGCCTCCTCGTGGGCCTTTGCCAGTTCATCCTGCAGGAAGGCTGTTTCGATACCGCTGTGCAGATGCTGCCAGGGCAGGATCTCACCCGGATCGCGCCGGCGCAGGAAGGATTCAAGGCTCAGGCCGCATTCTTCTGCAGCTGCCCGCCAGATGCCCAGATCAAAGTGTTCCGACCAGCCGTCGAGTCTCGCCCCGCCTTTCCAGGCAGTCTCAAGGAGTTTGGCCAGTCTGCGGTCGCCTCTGGAAAAAACACCTTCGAGAAAACTCTGTTCATGATCATGGTATTTCAGGTTGATGCCGGTGCGGGGCAGCGCTCCTTTGATGCGCCTGATCCGTTCACGGCTCTCATCCATGTTGATCTGCTGCTCCCATTGGAAAGGGGTGTGGGGCTTGGGCACAAAGGTGCCAACGCTGATATTGATCTGGCGGCGCCCGCGTCCGTCTCTGTCGCCCTCTTTTTTGGCCTTCATTGCCAGTTCGGCAATGGCATCGATGTCATCCATGGTCTCGGTCGGCAGGCCGATCATGAAATAGAACTTCATGACCTTCCAGCCTAAAGCGAAGGCGTCCCGGCAGGTGGTCAGCAGATCATCCTCGGTAATGCCCTTGTTGATCACCCGGCGCAACCGTTCGCTGCCAGCCTCGGGCGCCACGGTAAATCCGGTCTTGCGCACCCGTTTGATCTGATCCATGACCGACTGGGTCAAGGTTCCCACGCGCATGGAGGGCATGGAGACCGAGATATACTCGCTGGCAAAGGTGTCCATCAGCTGCGTCAGGAGCGGTTCAATGCAGGAATAATCACCGGTGGACAGCGACAGAAGCGCCAGTTCGTCAAATCCACTATTACTCAGTCCACAGCGGGCAATGTTCATGATCTGTTCCGGGCTGCGCTCCCTGACCGGGCGATAAATGATTCCCGCCTGACAGAAGCGGCAGCCCCTGGTGCATCCTCGAGCGATCTCCACCCCCAGACGGTCATGAACGATCTTGCCGTTTGGCACCAGCGGTCGTTGCAGATGGTCGGTTCGGGAGAGGTCGGAGACGATTCTCCGCCGGACCTGGAGGGTGTCGCTTTTGAGGGTCCGGATCTCACTGATAGTTCCCTGATCAGTGTAGTGAGGCTGGAAAAAAGAGGGGATATACAGGCCCTTGATGGTGGCCAGTCGGGACAGGAGCTCCGATCTTGATAACTTGTCCTCTTTGGCTTGGCCCACTATGGTTGTGATTTCCAGCAGCGCCTCTTCGCCGTCGCCAAGCAGGATGGCATCGAAGAAATCGGCAACCGGTTCCGGATTCATGGAACAGGAACCACCGCCCAGAATCAGCGGAGAGGATTCATTCCGGTCTTTCGCCCACAAAGGAATGCCGGCCAGACTGAGGATGGTGACAATGTTGGAGTAGCATAGCTCGTAGGGCAGGGTGAATCCGAGAATGTCAAAGTCGGCAAGGGCGTGGTCTGTCTCCAGCGAGGTGAGGGGGGAGTTCTTCTCCCGCAGTAGTTTCTCCATGTCCCGATCCGGGCAGTAACTTCGTTCCGCCAGCACCTTGTCCTGGTCGTTAAGGATGTGGTAGAGGATCTGCAGGCCAAGATGGGACATGCCGATTTCATAGAGATCAGGGAAGATGAGGGCGCAGCGGACCGGGGTCTGATTCCAGTCCTTAACGATGGCATTATATTCATGACCCAGATAACGTCCTGGCTTGGTGACAAAAGGGAGAAGTTTGCTTCTTTCTATTTTAGCTTGCATGAGGAGTATTTGGAAGATTGGTTTAAGGAGACAGCTGCTCAGTTGTCGGTCCCCGGTGTCTGGCTGTGGTTGCCGGTGTCTGTAATTCATCTGCAGATGTACTGGAAATAGATTGACTTTACAAGGGCGGATGATATATTCAGGCTAAAGATCTATTTGTTTGAATGAAAATAACATGTTACCTGGTATAAAGGTTGTTTGGATGAAAAGTAAAGGTCTGGTCATAAAATCTCTGGTCCTGTCGGCCTTCTCGAAGAAGCTGGGGGCTTGCCAGTCTGCTCCTGGTCGAATTCCAGCGGACTGTGGCCTGTGTCAGGCTGTCTATCTTCTTGTCTTGACTCTTGCTTTTTCTTTTATCTTCCCCATTTCTCTACTTTCTGCCGGAGAGACAGGCGCCCTGCTTGAACAGATTCGCTTTGATCAGGCAAGCAACAGCCGGGAAACGGTTACCTTTAGACTGAACGGACCATATTTCCCTAAGATATTCGCCATGAAAGGGGAGGCGCCCAAGGTCGTTTTTGATTTTTATGATACCCGGCACTCCACATCGATCAAGGGTGTGATGAAAAGCAGGGGCAATCTGGTCTCTGCAATCAGGGTCGGCATGCATAAGGAACCTCAGCTCAAGACCAGGGTGGTTCTTGATATGGTTCCAGGTGGTGACTACGATTTTTTCCAGGATTTTCAGGTAAAAGATAATACCTTGAAGATTACCATTTTTCATGTCGGGCAGACAGAAGAACAGGCCTTGCCGGCCACCTCCAGGACGAAAAAAGAGGCTGTTATTCCTGTAAAACCGCCTGCTCCTCTTGAACCGGGAGAGATGGAAGCGGACTCTTTGCCGCAGGTGCAAGAAAAACAGGCCGATCCTCCGTCCGTGGCACTTCCTGTCGTGGCCGTCAAGACGCCACCAGCTTCGTCATCACAAGTTATGATTAAAAGGATCTCTTTTGAGCAAAGCCCTGATAAAGAGGAAAAGGTGGTCTTTGAATTGAGTAATTTTCATCCCCCCGTGGTCTTTGCCAATGAAGAGGGAACTCCCTCTATTGTCTGTGATTTTATGGATTCACGACTTGGCGATAAGGTGCCGGCGATCATTGCTGCACAGGGGGAATTCGTGACACAGGTTCGGGTGGAAAAAGGTGCTGATCCTCCCAAGATAAGGGTGGTTCTTGAATTAGTGCCCAATCGACACTATGACCTGCAGCAGGTGTTTTTCAAAGAGCAGAATCGCTATGTCCTTTTTGTGAACTCCTCTGACACCAAGGATGCTGGGATTTCTGGCAAGCCATGAGGAAGTCTTGCTCTGTCCAATCCTGTCCTGAACTGATCGCAGGTCTGTCTATTGAGGTTGTATGCCTCCTTTAAAAGAAGATATCCTGCAGTCCATTTATGAAACATTTGCTGAGTGGTCGACCAGGTTTTCCTTTGCCTGTGAAAAAAACTGTGCGTCCTGTTGTACTCAGAATGTGATCATGACCGCCGTTGAAGGAGAGGCTATTTGTCGCCTGATTCGGCAGACTGGTCGTGACTTGTGGTTTGCCGACAAGCTGCAGAATAAAGGAACAACCGGGCGTCCCCGGATGACCACCAATGATTTTGCCGGTGCCTGCCTGGGCCAGGGCGAGGATGGCCAGCCTGAACTGCTTGGCAATATGTCTCCCTGTCCCTTCCTGGAGAATGACTGCTGCCGGATCTATGAGGTCAGGCCCTTTTCCTGTCGATGTTTTGCCTCTGAACAGAGGTGTTCTGCCGGGATCTCAGCCCTGGCGCCCACATATTACCTGTCAGCAGCTACTGCCGTTCTGCAGATTATTGAGCATCTGGGACAGGGAGAGTACTGGGGCAACATGCTTGATGTCCTCTCAGCCCTTTGTGATCAGCCGCAAAACAGGGGGGTGGCAACGCTGCTGCCAGCCTCTTTTGCTGATCAGTCGCGGGTCCAGCTGGTCCAGGCCAAACCTTTACCTGGGTTTTTACTGCTTGAGGATGAAATGGAACAGATTGCCCCTCTTCTGGAGGCAATCTTCAGCCGGAAGGTTGGTGGAAAAACAGTGGAGTCGATCTTGAATGGCAGGTGATTCTGCATGGCTTTTTGTCTGTTCTTCTCATTGTTGTTGTCAGGTTTTTGGCCGGCGCCACTTCAAAGAAACAGCCGGAAAAGATGGCTGTTTCTTTGAAGTGGCATAAGAAGCCGTTAACAAATGAGCAAGAAAAGCTTTGCTCGTTTGTTAACGGCTTCTACATTTCCTGGCTGTCATAGTCCGTGGGTACTTTTAACCTGAAATTGGCGGCACTAAAAGAGCGATCGGTAAGGATCTTTGTAAAATTGATACTGAGCTTTGACCTGTAGGGCAGGTCGCTGATTGTCATGCTGCTGACCGGCGCACAGTCTTCTTCTCCATTTCGTTGATCATAGGAGAGAGTGGCAACGGTTTTTCCCTGATGATCGACAAGAATTCGGGCGAGGAGCTGTTTTGTCTCGGGCTGAATCAGGAGATGACTTTTGGCCAAGGTCGCCTCGCCCGGATATCGCAGGGTGACCCAGACACCTCGCCCCGAGCCATCCCTGTGCATGGCTTCAATGATTGCTTTTTTCTCCTGAAGCCTTCCTGTCAGCCAGTACCCCCAGTTTTCAGAGAGCAGCGATGCCGGAATCTGGTACTGGGCGGCCAGGGAACTGATCCTGCCGAAGGTGTGCTGCTTCAGGCCGGTGTTGATCGATTGAAACTCCTGCCCGTCGCTGACCAAGGCGTAAAGGGGTTGTCCCAGTGGGTTCAGCACCACGAATTTAACGGATGCCGGCAGCATGATTTGCAGAAAACCCGCTATGGATCGTTTGTTTCCAGGGCTGTCCCAGAAGAGGGTTGTCTCCGCATCGAGGCAGGAGAAACAGGAGGTGTCGCGTTGCTGCATTTCCTCAAAAGTCTGGGCGAAGAATGCAGCCTCATCAGCAGTCACCTGACTGGTCCATGGCTTGCCGGCACAGCCGTTTAAGATCAGGGCCAGCAGGATCAGGACGAGCCAGAAAGGGCTTGAGTTGGTCTGAATACTGTGCATCTTATTTGAGCGCATCGATTTTTTTCTGAATCTTTTCCTTGAGTTCCTGATCCTTAAACAGTCCTCTGGCCTTGTGCCAGGCATCTCGTGCCTTGCCTTTTTGGCCGCTTTCCTGGTAGATATCTCCCAGGTGCTCGTGGATATATGGATCCTCCGGTTCAAGGACGATGGCACGTTCCAACGCTGTCCTCGCCTTTTCCAGCTCCCCCATGCGGAAATAGACCCAGCCCAGGCTGTCAAGGATAAAGCCATTGTTTGGTTTAAGTTCGATGGCCTTCTGTATATACTCCAATGCCTTTTCAAGGTGGACGTTGTTCTCAGCCCAGGTGTATCCAAGGTAATTCAAGGCCTCTACATGGCCAGGCTGCAGCTCAAGAACTTTTTCCATCCTGGCTATGGCCTCGTTCTGTTTTCCTTCTTTCTCCAACAGCAGCCCATATTCAAAAGAGAGTTGCACATTGTCCGGATACTGCTCAATCCCTTTTGCCAGGACGTCATGACTGCTGGCCGGCTGCTTCTGATTCATATGAATGCCCGCGAGAAGGCTGTAGAAGAGTGGATGACGACGGGCCGGGTTATCAATTAATCTTTTGACCAGGGTTATTGCTTCAGGCGTTCTTTGCAGGTCAAGCAGGATCTTTGTCTGCAGGGCAATACTGTTTGCAAATTCTTCGTCGTCATGGATGATCTTTCTGAGATGTGCCAGTGCCGCCTCGCGATTGTTCGCTTCATGTCGGATCACTGCCAGCATGTATCGGGCCGCGGAAGACTCTTTCTTGGCCAGGATTCTTTCCAGCAGGACGTTGGCCTTGTCAAAGTTTCGGGTGTGGATGAACACCCGACTTGAAATGAGATCAATATCGGCGGGTTTGATGGTAAAAGAACGGATCCTGGCAAGTTCCTCCAAGGCTTCTCTGTCCTGCTTGAGGATAAGGAGGGAGTGGACGCGTCCGAGGGCAGCCTGTTCATTCTCAGGTTCGTTTTCCAGGATGGATGCGTAAAGTTGTTCAACCCGTTCGTGCTGCCCGCGCATGCTGTAAAATTCGATTATTTCCTGCACTAACTCTGGAGACCTGTGCTGGTGCAGGATTTTTTCATAGAGGACAGCGGCCGTGTCAAAATCAGCGGATCGAATGGCCAGGCGAGCCAGATAAAGGAGAGCCAGGTACGAGTCCGGATCCTTGATCAGTAGAACCTTGATGGTCTCTTGGCCCTCTTTATAGCGACCCTGCAGGCTGTAGAGGTAACCAAGGCGGAGGCGTACGGTACTGTTGTCAGGGGCAAGCTCAAGGATTGTTTCGTAGATCTCGATGGCTTCATTAAAATCATCGGTATTAACATCCAGGCGTGCGAGAAGCAGTTGATTGTCAATGTCGTTCGGGTTTTTCTTGATGGCCTCCCTGAGCCATTGTGCCGCTGACTGCAACTTCTCCATTCTGATAAGGAGGACAGGGAGTTTTTTGAGGACATAATCAGCATCAGGGTCACAGATGAGCGCCTTTTCATAGGCCTCCTGAGCCTCACTGTATTTTTTATTACTCTCTGCGTGGGCGCCCCAGAGAAAATAAAAATAGGAGCAGGAAAAATCTCTGTTTTCAGCAGTATCCGTCTCTGGTGGTGGAACAGGAGCAGAAGCAGGGGTGACAGTAGAAGTAGAAGTAGAAGTAGAAGCAGAAACAGAAGCGGGATGTGGTGTCTTGTCTGCACAACCGGCCAAGGATATCTGCAGACCCAGCAGGATGAGCAAGAAGGTGAATGGATAACGGCTGATGAAAATTTTCCTGTTACTCATTATGATTCATGTGACGCAGAAGGGGAGTGACTGCCTCCAATACCAACTGATGAATGGAATCAATGGAACCAGAAGCGTCAATGCGCTGGATATAGGGGAGTCTCAGGCCGTCAAAGATAGCGGCGACCTTTTGCAGAGTGGCCTCCTGTTCAAAATCATTGAGAGTGTCACCACGCCCGGCCGTAATCCGTTCAATGCCGATTTTTGGCGGGATGCAGAAGAGCAGGGCCAGATCGGGTAAAGGGGCAAAGCTGTTTTTGGCAATGATCTCAGCTGGAGAAAAACCGACGGCACCCTGATAGGCGGCGGTGGAGAGAAAATAGCGGTCACAGAGGATAATCTTACCTGCCTGCAGTCCTGGTGTCAGCACCTGATCGACATGTTCCTGGCGGTCAGCGAGAAAGAGCTCCAGCTCCTGTTCTGGCGTGACGCCATGGCGATTGGTGTAGAGCCCTCTGATCTGCTGTCCGAATTTTCCGCCTGTAGGTTCTCTGGTCTCAATGACCTCAAAGCCCTCTTTTTTCAGGGCAATGGCCAGAAGTGACATCTGGGTTGATTTTCCGGTGCCGTCGATCCCTTCAAATACTATGAGTAATCCTTTGTTCATCAGATTTTGAACCCTATTGTCTTTTGCATTGTACTATAGCCTTGAAGATGCGTTAGATAGCCAGAAAAGAGATGAAAGAGGCATAAATAGTACTTTGCAAAAAGTGCGTTGATGGCATTCTTTTGTATTTTAATCACAACCATACAGGATGCAAGGTAGAAGGTGAAATGAAAAGGCGTTCAGAAGGAAGCCAGGTGGTCAAGGTTGGTGAGGGCGTATTTTCAAGCACATCTTTGAGCAGCGTCCCGGTTCCGGGCAATCAGGGCCGCCAGTTCCACGGCAGCGGCGAGGCTTGCCGGGTCTGCAAGGCCCTGTCCGGCGATATCGTAGGCCGTTCCATGGTCAACAGAGGTCCGAACAATGGGCAGGCCGAGGGTGACATTGACCCCGTCCTTGAAATGAAGAAGCTTGAAGGGGATAAGCCCCTGATCATGGTACATGCAGATGACGGCATCATAGCTCCCGGTGGCTGCCTTGAAAAAAATGGTATCAGGGGGGAAAGGGCCCTGAATCTGAATTCCGGTCGCCTGCATTTTTTCGATGGCCGGCAGGATAATATCCTCTTCCTCATGACCAAAAAGACCAGTTTCTCCAGCGTGGGGATTGAGCGCTGCTACCGCTATGCGTGGGGTGACGATGCCGAAATCCTGGCGCAGGGCCGTGTCCGTGGTCTGGATAAGGGCGGTCAGAATTTCTTTGTTGAGACGTGCTGGAACCGAGGCCAGTGAACAGTGGATGGTTGCCAGGGTGACGCGTAACCTGCTGCCAGCCATCATCATGACGTAATTTGAGCTACGGGTGAGTGCGGCCAGCATCTCGGTGTGACCCGGGAAGGCATATCCGGCGTTGTTAAGGCTTGCTTTGGAAATCGGACAGGTGACCATTGCCGAGAAGGTTCCTTCGAGGATGAGGCTGACAGCCTTTTCAATATAGCTGACCATGGCCTTGCCGGTAGCAATTGTGGGGTGTCCCCAGAACAGGTCCCGGGCAGGTAAATGGGAGAGCTCAAGGACCGGAATCTGGCCTTTGTGGGCAGGGGCTCCTGGTTTCCAGGGCAGCAATTCAGCCTTGATCCCAAGCTCGCTGGCACAGCGTTGCAGGACTCCGATATCTCCCAGAATGACAGGGGAATATTCTGAGAATTCGTCTGCCTGAGCAAAAAATTTTAACAGTATCTCGGGCCCGATTCCGACAGGGCAACCCATGGTGATGGCAATGTGGCGCATAGGAGTTGTTCAAATAATGATTGCAGGCAGTGATAAGGCTGAAATTCCTGTCAGGATTGATGGTTGCGGCCTGCATCCTTATCCTCTGTAATGCAGGTCATTCAAGTCCAATGGTACTGGTTTTTTAAAAAAACAGGAGCTTAAAAACAGTCGCTTAAGTCAAAGGCGTTCTGGATGAGATCAATCCTGGTGAACCCGTTATCAGGCAGGAGAATGGCTACTACATCAAAGCGTGTTGCACTTTCTGCCAGCTTGTTTTTTGACAGGTAGGCCATGGCTACCTTGATGATCTGCATCTGTTTTTTTCTGGTAACGGCCTCACTGGGAGCACTGAAGAGAGTATTCTTTCTGGTTTTGACCTCGATAAAAACCAAGGTCTTTGGCATTCTTGTGGTATCGAGGGCGATAATATCAATCTCTCCGAAATGATTCCTGTAGTTTCGTTCAATGATGCGATACCCTTTGTGCAGAAGGTGCTCAGCTGCCAGATCTTCACCCCTTTGACCGAGAATATTTCTTCTGTTGTCAGACAAATTCCTTGACTCCTTTGAATGTCTGGCGATGGCAGAGGGCCGGGCCATACTTGGCAATGGCCTGACGATGCTCTCTGGTAGGATAGCCCTTGTTCTGGGTGAGATTGTAGGCTGGAAACTGGATGGCAAGCTCCTTCATCATCGCGTCCCGAGTTACCTTGGCAAGAATGGAGGCGGCGGCAATAGAGGCACTCTTCGATTCACCTTTAATCAAGGTAAGCTGGGGGGTGTCCATCGGGATCTTGAATTTACCATCAATCAGCAGAACGTCGGGTGATGGTGACAGAAGGGCCAGATTCTCGACAGCTCTTTTCATGGCCAGAAGAGACGCCTGCAGGATATTAATCCGATCAATGGTTGTGGTGGAAACAATTCCAACACCCATCAAGGCACCGATGTCAACCAGTGTGCGGGCCAGCAGGCAACGCCTGGTAGGGGAAAGTTTTTTGGAGTCAAGAAAAAGAGAAGAATTGCAGCGGGGCGGCAAAACGACACAGGCAGCGACCACCGGTCCGGCCAGTGGTCCTCTGCCTGCTTCATCCAACCCTGCAACACAAGAGAAGCCTCTTGTGCGCAGGGTACGTTCAAGGAGGAAGGTGTCGTTGGTATCAGGAACGACGGTAGAAAGAATCAGGTGCCGTTTGTGCCATTCCGGTGAACTTATAAGTGTTTGATGATGGCGTTCTTCAACCCGTTGCAACTTGTTGTCAGGCCTTGGCTGGGGCAGTTGGTCTGAATGAACTGCGCTCACGAATACGTGCTGACTTGCCGCGTCTGCTGCGCAGATAGTAGAGGCGTGAACGGCGGACGCGACCAAGGCTTACCACTTCTATCTGCTCAATTCTTGGGTTATGCAGGGCAAAGGTCTTTTCAACTCCAATGCCGTGAGACACTTTACGAACGGTATAAGAGGCATCCATCGTGCCGTTTTTCCGTTTTATGACCACACCCTGAAAGAGCTGTATCCTCTCCTTCGTTCCCTCAATGATGCGGATGTGTACTTTTACGGTGTCACCGGGACGAAAATCAGGGTGATCAAATCGCATCTGTTCCTGGTTGATTCTGTCAATTATTAAGCTCATGATTTTACTCTATGTTGAAGTATGTTGAAGTGGGTGTTGTCCACTATCTTTTAGGAAACCATGATAAAAATTATCAGGGCTTCCATTCATCATATAATTCCTCTTCCTGGACGCCGAGGAGTCGATCAAGGATGATCGAAACCGCTGAACGAACAGAGAGATGATTATAGCCGGTTGTACTCTCAATCGGAGGCAGGGTGTGATCCGCTGTCTCGTTTACCTCCGGGGCAAGTCCATGGGCTGTGCCAAACAGGAGCAGCATTGGCTCACCTGTTGCAAGGCGCTCACGGGATTCCCGGTAGCTGATACTGTTTTTCTGGACACGGGCACTCGTGGTCAGAATCAGGGGCCTGCGGCCTCTCTGCTCTGTCACCAGGGCGATGGTCTCCTCCAGAGAACTGGCAACCCTTACCTGATCAAGGGCTGACTTGCGGGCGGGATTGTACTTGGCCCCATAACCTGTCTGCCAGTGATCGAGAATCTCGTGAACCAGGATGTGCTGGTCGCTATAGGGAGTGACAATATAATAATTATCGACCCCGAATGTTCTTGCTGCCCTGGCTATGTCATGCAGGTCAAGATTGGTAACTGCCGAGCCTATGGTCTCTCCGGTCTTGCTGATAACAGGATAATGGATAAGGGCGATATCAATGTTTCTCTGTCTTTCCTTCTTCATTCAAACCTGTCGGCAACGCTTCTATCTTTTGGTATAAACCATGTTTAATGAGTAGCTTTTTTTCACTCTTACTGAAGTTGCTCTTTTTTATTAACTCAGGTCTTCGTTCCAAGGTACGTCGTACTGACTCCAGAAGTCTGTACTGCTCGATTGCCGCATGATCTCCAGACAGGAGTATCTCGGGAATCGCCTGTCCCTCAAAAACCCTTGGTCGGGTGTATTGAGGGTGCTTGAGGAGGTCTCGGCTGAATGTGTCCCGAGTAACGGACTCTGCACAGCCGAGAACACCGGGAAGAAGCCGGGTCACTGAATCAATCACAATCATGGCTGCAAGTTCACCACCAGTCAGGATATAATCACCAACTGAGATCTCCTCATCGACAGAGGCGGTCACAAATCGCTCATCAAGGCCTTCATAGCGGCCGCAGACCAGAATCAGGTGGGACAATGAACTGAGCTCTTCGGCCACCTTCTGGGTATATGTACGACCCTGCGGGCTGAGCAGGATGACCCTGCCTCTGCCATTTTTCAGCTGTACCGCCCGCAGGGCTGCGGTCAGAGGTTCCGGCTTCATGACCATGCCTTCGCCGCCACCAAAGGGCCTGTCGTCGGTCATTGCATGTTTGTCCAGGGAGAAATCCCGGATATCAGTGATATCAATACGAATCCTGTTATCCTCTCTGGCCCGGCGAATTATGGATTCATTCAGTGGTGAATCCATAAGACGTGGAAATATGGTCAATATGTCAAAAATCATAGTGCCAGGGACACTAAGGTGTGCTGTTTCTGGAGTTTATCTCCAGAAGTCCTGGCGGTGGTGCTATTATAATCTTTTCAGCATCATAGCGAAGAATAATCGAATCAAGGATGGGAATCAGATATTCTTCATCCTGGTCTTGGACAACCAGTAACTCTTGTGCCCCATTAGACATGATACTTGTCACTGTTCCAAGGCTGAGGCCGTCGACGGTTTCGACCGTCAGACCTTCCAGTTGGCGCAGGTAAAACTCATCTTCTCCAGGTTGCGGCAGATCCTCTTTGAGAATCAAAACACCCCATCCTGTAATTGCCTCGGCTCCATTGCGGTCAGTGACTGAAGCCAAGCGTACAATAGCTGATTTTCCCTTTACCCGACACTTCTCGACAGAATAGGGTGGGGTAAGTTTCCCCGACGGGCTTACCAGAACCAAGTTTTTGTAGTGCTGGATGTTTTCGGGTTGTCCAGCAAAAGAAAAAATCCTTATTTCACCCTTCAGACCGTGGGGTATAATAATTTTTCCGATCAGTATATAGGTATCAGCGGGATAGTGAAAATCGTCAGTCATAGTTTTTTGGATAGTGCTACTCCAGGATATCAAGCCTCGACCGCTTGTTCACTTTCCCGGCAGTGACTGCAAGAAGAGAACGCATTGCCCTGGCTGTCCGGCCCTGTTTGCCGATCACCTTGCCCAGATCTTCCTTGGCAACGGCCAGGCCGATGGTGACGGTATCATCTTCCTCACTCATGGTGACTGTGACCGCATCGGGATTGTCTACCAGTGACCTGGCAATATATGTGACCAAATCTTGCATGGCCCGTTATTCGCTGACTGGAGTTTTCTTGATCAGGCTCTTGACCGTGGTAGATGGCAGGGCGCCTCTTCCCATCCAGTCCTGCAGTTTAACAGCGTTGATTGTGATTGCGGCAGGATTCTGCATGGGGTCGTATGTGCCAACGATATCAAGGAACTTTCCATCACGCTGGCGCTCACTGTCTGCAACAACAATACGATAGAAGGGTTTTTTCTTTCTGCCAAACCTGGATAAACGAATTCGAACTGCCATTACTGATAACTCCTTTGATGTATTTAAAAAACTAAGAATAAAGCCTGAGTTGTCTCCGACTGTATCAGCCGGAAGGGATATCTAACCCCGATGAACGGGATAAGTGCCTTGCAGATTATTTTCTTGCAAAAAAAACAAAAAAATAATCTGTAAGGCACTAAATTCTACGCACTCCCTTAGGGAGCTTCCGTCTTTTCTGGCCGGTGATCAGGCCGGGCTTGCCGCGCATCTTCTGCATCATCTTCAACATAGTCGAATAACTTTTTATGACCCGATTGACATCGGCCACATCCGTACCTGAACCTGCCGCAATTCGTTGCCGGCGACTGGTGTTGATAATAGCATAATTATGTCGTTCTTTCCTGGTCATGGAACGAATAATGGCTTCAGTCTTGGACAACTCTTTCTCGTTGGGCTGCGGTGCGTCTTTCAACTGTTTGAGTTTGTTGATCCCTGGAATCATGGCCATGATCTGTTCCAGTGATCCCATTTTTTTGATCTGCTGGATCTGATCGAGAAAGTCTTCCAGGGTAAAGGTGTTCTGTTTGAGCTTGTTGATCAGTTTGTCGGCTTTCTTCTTGTCAACAACGGCCTCGGCCTTTTCGATCAGGGTGAGAACATCACCCATGCCCAGGATGCGAGAGGCCGTCCGGTCAGGATGAAAGATCTCAAGTGCGTCCAGCCCTTCACCGACACCGGCAAACTTGATGGGCTTACCGGTGACATTCTTGATGGAAAGCGCAGCACCGCCGCGGGCATCACCTTCCATCTTGGTGAGGACGATACCGGTTATTTCGAGATCCTGATTGAACTTGCCGGCAACGGTAACCGCATCCTGTCCGGTCATGGCATCGGCCACGAAAAGGATTTCAGAGGGCTGGATTGCGGTCTGGATCTCTTTCAGCTCACCCATGAGGAGTTCATCGACATGCAGACGTCCGGCGGTATCGATGATAAGGGTGTCGTAATTTTTTTCTCTGGCCACAGTCACAGCCTGCCGGCATATGTCAACTGGCCTGGTCTCGGTCGTGGAGGGATGGACCGGGACGTCAATCTTGCCACCCAGGATCTGGAGCTGTTCAATGGCGGCCGGACGATAGACGTCGGCAGGGACGAGATAAGGTCTTCTGCCTTTGCCTTTCAGCATGCGGGCAAGCTTGCCCGCTGTGGTCGTCTTGCCGGAACCTTGCAGGCCCGCCATCATAATGATGACCGGCTGGCGGCCATCAAGGCGAATCTGCTCGGTATTGCCGCCGAGAAGGATTACCAGTTCATCATGGACTATCTTGATGATCTGCTGACCTGGGGACAGCGCTTGGCTAACCTCAAGGCCAATAGCCTTTTCTGTAACGGTGGCAATAAAATCTTTGACTACATTGAGATTGACATCGGCCTCGAGCAGCGCCATGCGCACTTCCCGCATGGATTCCTGGATATTTTCTTCACTCAGTTTACCGTGACCGCGGAGTTTTTTGAAGACTCCTTCCAGCCTGTCTGTCAGATTCTCAAACATAGATACTTGTAGTGTGATTAAAAAATTTTAAGTCATTACCAGTAATATCTGCCGATAATGACAAAAATCCAAAGAAGATATCAATAATGACGGCCGTCAAGGTGAAACAATAAACCGAAATGAATTAATGGGGAATCTTCTTAATTAACTTAAAAATAGAGAAAAATACTAGAAAAAGTAAACTCTGTCAAGCGGGTAACGAGAGGAAAAGGAAAAAGGCGGTGAAGATGTTTTTTTTCAGCATCAGTGCCGTGGCCCACCGCCTTGGCCGCTTCTCCGGCCCGGCCGGCGTTTTTTTCTGTTTTGATCTTGGTTCGTACTGTCGCCGCTCTTGTCTTTATTCCCCCTGCCCTTTGGCGCTTTGCTGCCGGCTGCCTGTTTGCCCCTGCTGTCATTCGCGCGAGAGAGGGTGCGGGGGGAAGCGCCTTCTCTCTTCTCCAGGGGCGGCAGTGCCACCTTCAGGGCCATCGGCCGTCCTTGCAGCATCTTGCCGTGCAACAGATCAATGGCTGACTGGGCCTCAGAGTCCGGGCTTATGTCGACATAGCCGAAGCCCTTTGATTTACCGGTGGTGCGATCTTTGATAATAAATATTGAACCAACATTTTTAAAGGTGATAAAGGCTCCGCGCAGATCTTCCGCAGTGACCTGGTACGATAAATTACTGACATAAATTCTCATGATTTTCCTTCTGTCTGTTGCCCCGCAAAGGGGGATCCTTGATGATGCAAGGTGGTGTTTGTCATGCAGGGCGATGACCGAAGAGAGCAGTACCTATTCGAACGAGAGTGGCCCCCTCCTCAATGGCTATGGGGTAATCGCTGGACATTCCCATGGATAATTCTATGCGAGTCCTGTCGTAAAAGTAATTTTTCCTGTTCATCTCTTCAGCCAGCAGGCGCAGGGCCCTGAAATAAGGACGGGTCTGTTCCGGGTGGTCAGAATGCGGAGGGATGGTCATCAACCCGCGTACCTTCAGATTCGATAATGGGACAAGTTGCTTGAGCAGTTCTTCGGCATCCTGAGGGAGGACTCCGGATTTCTGGGGCTCGAGGCCAATATTTACCTGGACGAGGATATCAATGGTTCTGTCCTGATGCTTGAGCTCTTTATCTAATGCGGCTGCCAGTTTAAAACGATCGATGGTTTCTATCATCTCAAAGATCTGGGCTGCTACTTTTGCCTTGTTGCTTTGCAGGTGTCCTATGAAATGAAAAGAGGCCGAGTTGCCGAGCTCTTTTTTCTTTTGGGCTGCCTCCTGAATATAGTTTTCTCCAAAAAGGAGTTGGCCGGCCCGTATCGCTTCCTGAATATGGACTGCTGGAAATCTTTTGGAAACGGCGACCAGCCTGATGGCTTCAGGGTCACGACCGCAGCGGCTGGCGGTCTCCACGATCTTTTCTCGGATAACTTGCAGATTGCTGTTAATCATTTTTCAGGTCATCAAGGTGGCAGGAAGTCGGAAGAGCGTCATGGCATTGGCGCTGGTTTGCCTGGCCACTTCATTTATCGGAATTTCACGCAAGTCAGCGATTGCCTGGGCAGTATGAAGGAGAAATGCGGGTTCATTGCGTTTTCCGCGCCAGGGGACAGGGGAGAGGAAAGGGCCATCTGTTTCGAGGAGCAGCGAGCTTAAAGGGGCGAGTCTGGCCACCTCCTGGAGGTCGGCCGCATTTTTGAAGGTGACGACTCCCGGGATCGAGATATGGAGACCAAGTGCCACCACCTGCCGGGCCAGGGTTGTGTTCCCTGAAAAGCAATGCATGACCCCGCCATGCGCAAAAGGAGCAGCTTCCCGCAGGAGGCGAAGGGTGTCGTCATGGGCGCCACGATCATGGATGATGACTGGCAGTCCCAGTTCTTTGGCGAGGGCAAGTTGGGAACGAAAATGGCGGCGTTGCAGCTCCGGTGGCGCGTAGTTTTTGACATAATCAAGGCCGATCTCGCCATAGCCCACAATATGGTTGGTATTCTCAGCTGCCAGCTCTGCCAGGATATCGAAGGTCTCTGTTTTGATATGGCTTACATCGTGGGGGTGGATACCAACGGTGGCCTTGATCATGGGGTATTTTTTTGCCAGCGAGATGGCCTGACGAGAGCTTGTTGCATCGATACCTATACTGATGACCCAGCGGACATGGTTACGATACGCCTGCTCAAGGACAGCGTCAAGGTCGTCCTTGTAAACATCCATGTCAAGATGACAATGGCTGTCAACGAGAAAGACGTCCTGGGTAAGCGAGGGGAGTGGTGTGGGGATTTTTTTCATAAAATTCCTTCAGCTCTCTATTAGCAGATTCCATTTTTTGTTGCAATGTTGAAAATGTGAGATAAAAGTTTGCTTTTTACTTTTGGTCTGGGATATGGTTTGGATACAGTTTGGCGGTCCAGGTGTCGAGGCGGCAGCCCCTGGGGGGAGCCGTTGTCTTCAAGATGGTTTGCGCCAGTCCCTGGCGCTTTTCGGCTCTTGGTTGTGAGGTGGCAACTCCCGGCAACAATATCCTATTTTAAACAATAAATAAAAAAAACAGCTTCATGTTAAAAAAAAATGTCGTATGGTGACAAATATTGTATGTAGTAATGTATTATTTTTATTCGTAAATGAAGGCTGCTTGTTGTTTCCATTCTGTTGGTAGCGTGTCAATCAATCTGAAACTGATTTAAAATTCTGTTGTAAGCTGTTTCGTTAAAGCAATCTCTCTTGATTAATCTCTTATATATTAAGAAAAAAGTAGGTTCCGATTCCATCGGGCATCAAACAAGGACACGAGGTAGAGTATGAATTATGGTATTGTAAATCAGGAACAGCTTGAACAAATTGAGGAAATCTTGTTTCAGAAGTTGATAAAGCTTGGTGTCGATTGTGCCATTATCATCGATATGGCTGGAAATATTATTACTGTCAAGGATAGTGGAAAAAGTAAATATGACATTTATTCCTTTGCCGCCTTGGCAGCCGGAAATTTTGCGACGGTGGATGCCATGGCAAAATTAGTTGGGGAAACTGAATTTTCACTTCTTTTCCATAAAGGTCAGGATTCCAATATCCATTTCAGTAAGATTGATGACGAACTTCTGCTGATATCCATGTTCGGCAGGGATATTTCTTTAGGCTTTCTGAGGCTCAATGTGGTGGAGGCCATAGAACAGATCCAGAAGGTTTGGGAACAGCAGGAATAAGGAGCCCTTGATACTACTGATCTTCTGTAAGTGATGAAAGATGTATTCACTCCAGATTAGAAAAATTCATTTGCCATACATTAATTAAGGCTGAAATATAAGTTTGGGGGGTGGCGGGTTGAGTTTTATCAACTTAAGAGACAAGGTGGTTCAGGTTAAGATTGTTTATTATGGCCCTGGTCGTTGTGGAAAAACAACAAACCTGGAATATATTAATCGCAAGTTCAGGGAACAGATCCAGTCGGAAATGGTGAGCTTGAAGACCCATGGCGACAGGACCTTGTTCTTTGATTTTCTCCCCTTTCACATGGGACAGATCAAAGGCTATGATATCAAGATACAGCTTTATACGGTGCCCGGTCAGGTGAAGTATAATGCGACCAGGAAGCTGGTATTAAAAGGTGTGGATGGCATTGTTTTTGTCGCCGATGCCATGGAAAAACAGCGGGAAAAAAATATTCGTTCACTCAATCAGCTCCATGAAAATCTGCAATCGTATAAGGAATCTATTTTTAAGATTCCCTTGGTTATGCAATACAATAAGGTTGATTTGAAAGACCATGGAATTCCTGTCTTGCCGATTTCTGTGTTGCAGCAGGATCTCAACAGCCGATTGCAGGTGCCTTATTTTGAGGCCAGCGCCATTACAGGATATAATGTTGCCGCAACGTTGAAGAAAATCATCTCATCGACTGTTGTCTCAATACAGAAAAAATTACTTTAGAGAGAATGCACGGTGGCACAGCATACTGGACGACAATATGACGATGATCTGACTGTTGGCGCGGATGACTATAACGATTCATTCTCAACCGATTATGTGGATCTGTTTGAACCCCTTGGTGATGATGATGCGCCTATTGCCAAGCTCAAGACTATCATTCTGTCGATTGATTGGGAGATAACCGATGATATCCTCCATCAATTAAACGATGAGCTCCAGGATCTGAAAGATGTGTGGGCCGGGAACAAGATTAATCTTGTTTATATTCAGGCCCTGGAGAAGATCGGTCGATATATCTTTTCAGAAAAGGTGAATTCCCATCCCAATGCCATTAAATTACTTCTCGCCTTTTATTATGACCTGGAAAAGATAGTCTCTTCCGAATCCATGAGTGAAGAGGATAAAAAACAGCTGTTGCTCCAGGATGTTAAAAGATTTGATCAGTTCAAGCTTCAGATAGCCCCTGTCAAGGACAAGAAAAATTCTGCTGCTTCTCCCCAGGTCAGTCTGCCCCCGGTTGTTGCATCTGCCGTGGAGACGCCTTTGCCCTCCTCACACGAGCAAAGGAATGTCTTGTCGAATTTGAAAGCGATCGTGCTGGCCATAGATTGGGAGATAAGTGACAAAGAGCTTGTCCGCTTGAGTGAAGAAATAAGCACGCTGGAAAAAAACTTCAGTGAAAGCAGGGTCAGGTTGATATTTCTACAGGGCCTTGGCGCTCTTGGCAGTTATATCCGTTCTGCTAAAAGCAGCGCCCATCCCGATGCCTTTAAGCTCTTCCATTCTTTTTATGAGGGATTGGAACGAATTTGTACTGAGGTTTTGACCAAGGATCAGGAAAAAGCTGTTCTTCTGGCAGAGGTCAAGAAATTCAATGCCTTTAAGGCGGTCATTGCCTCAATCGCCTCCGGGGTAGTGGCGCCGATTGATGATTCCGCATCCGCGGAAATGAAGGCGGAGAGCGAAGAGAGTGGTCCTGTTGCCCCGGCATTTGCTGATATGCCTGATGATATACGTGGCTTTCGTGATGATACCGAGTCAGTCAAGAGTGATATTGACAAGCGTCTGGCCAGCTTTTTTGGTGAAAAAGAGGTGGCGCCAGCAGGTAAGTTTGCTGAAGCAGATGAGTCGGCAGCTGATACGGTATCAGGAGATATTGAGGTGGATGCCAGGCTGGATAGCCTGTTCGGAGATGAGAAAGAGGCCGGGCCGACTGCAGAGGCGCCTGATATTGCCTTGTCGGGTGTCGATGTGGAGACTGAGGCAGACGATGACTCTGATGAAAGAGCTCTGCCACTGCATGGAGGGGAGTTGGCGCCTGCTTTGGCGGAGAGCGGCGCTCAGAGTCTTTACCCGGAGGAAGTGTCTAGCGCTGTATCACCACATACCGATTCCTTTGGCGCCGTACCTGTCATTCCTGGTATTGATGTGGAGACCGAGGAGGATGATGATTCGGAAGAGCCTGCTTTGCCCTCTGATCAACAAGGGGTGGCACCTGCCCTGGTCTTCAGTGATGAGGAGTATGGCTTCCGCGAAACCGAGTTTGCCGATGATCAGGATGAGGGAGGATCTGATCTTGAAGATCGGCTGGATTCCTTCTTTGGCGCAGAAATTGAAGAATCGTCCCAGGGGAGCATTCCTCCTGCCACTGGTGATGCGCCTCATGATTTATCTTCCGCTGAGGAACATTATTTAAATGAGAGTAAAGACATAACGCCAGCTCTTTCCGCTGACGATGCGGAATCTGGCCCGGTGATTTTCAGTGAACCCTTTGGTCTGGAACGTGAAGGCGAGGGCATGGAGCCGGAGCTTCTCGGGCCTGTTGCTGAAGAATCTCCTGCCGGGATAGAGCCTGGTTTTGTCGTAGGTCAGAATGGCTTTGAGGCAGAGCCATGGGCTGAAATCCGTGAATCTGAACCAGCGCCTACTGATATCGTATGTGCAGAAGCTGGCGCAGAAAGATCTGCGGTGAGTGAGAGCCTGGAGGTTGTCTTTGAGCCTGTTGGCGATGATGTAGAGGTTGATGATCTTCCTGCTGAGACCGGGCCTACGGCAACTGACAGTGAGATTGCCTTGGAAAAAGAAACTCTTGCCGGGCTTCACGGGTCTATTGCCTCGATCCTTTTAAAGAACTATGAGGCTGCCTTGCCTCTCTTCTTTACGGAGATAAACAGCTTGCGCCAGTGGCGGCAGGGGCAGTATAGAGATATTGTTTTTCTGCAGCTTCTGGAGACAGTTGGCCGAACCATTGCTGCCTGTCGAGAAGGGGCGGACCTTGAATCATTGACCCTGCTTCAATCTCTTGACGATAATCTCGAACGGATATTGCAGCGGGGAGCGGGACTTGATGTCGGGCGGGAGCAGATTCTTTTTGAAGAGACCGGCAAGGTATTGCTCTGGCAGCAGGGCCTGATTGCCTCTTTGGCTGCAAATCAAGGGAGAGATGAGGGCTCGGAGTAGCGGCTTCTTTGAGCATGTTTTGCCTTGATGTAAGGTAAGGGCGGTTGTTCCCGCAAGGCGGAATAACCGCCCTTACCTTATCAGTACCAACATGTCGGTACGTCTCAATGGTCTTCTGCTTCTGATGTCGCTTTGTCTTTCCGGGGCCTGGTTTTAAAAAAAAACGGTCTGGCATGAGGCCTTGTGGTGTTCGTCCCATATAACTGGAGCAGTTATGTTATCCGGCCGGCTTAATTGTTTTTTATTGTAAGAGAGAATTTTTTTATGTCCATACATCCAACAGCAGTTATTGCTAAAAAAGCGAAGATCGATTCTTCAGTTCATGTGGGCGCTTATGCCGTTATAGAGGAAGGGGTTCGTATTGGTGCCGGAACCCGGATTGAGCCGCATGCGGTTATTGCCGGTCTGACAACCATTGGCGCGGGAAACGTGATTGGCTCTTTCACCTCCATTGGCACGCCTCCCCAGGATCTCAGTTATGCTGGTGAGCCCACTCAGTTAGTCATTGGTGATCATAATCAGATTCGTGAATACACCTCTATTCATCGTGGAACCGTAAAAGGTGGTGGCAAGACCGTCATCGGTGACCATAATCTGTTTATGGCCTATTGCCATATCGGGCATGATTGCCACATAGCCAGTCATGTAATTATGGCGAATGTGGCCACCCTTGCCGGTCATGTGGAAGTGGCGGATCATGTCTCAATCAGCGGCCTGGTCGCGGTTCATCAGTTTTGCCGCCTCGGTTCTTACGCCTATATCGGCGGTATGTCCGGGATTAATCTTGATGTCGCTCCGTATGTGATTGTGAGCGGCACGAGGAGTCGGATGCGGGTTTCAGGGATTAATAAGGTTGGTCTCAGGCGGCATGGTTTCACCAAAGAGACCATCGGTAAGCTGGATCAGGCCTTTCGTATTCTTTTTCGATCTCCTGACCTGTTGCAGGCAGATGCCCTGGCGCTGGTGCGTAAGGAGTTACCTGAGTGTGCCGAGGTGGAATCCCTGGTGCTTTTTCTCGAGAGTTCCAAGCGTGGTGTGGCCAAGCGCACTGAAGATTGATGGTTTCGTAAAAACTCAATTTCTGGGATGGCTAAGTAAAAAGCGTCAAATGCGAGGCGCGCAAATTTCGAGGAATGAGGCGTACTTGAGTACGCCGCAGTGACGAGATAATTTGCAGCAACGAAGCAGTTGACGACTTTTTACGACGCCATCAAGATTAGGTGCCGTTATGAAATGAGCAGTGCTTTTTTGCTCATTTTATTACGGCACCTTATGCCGCTTCCAAGAAACAGCCAATCTCTTCCGGCTGTTTCTTGGAAGCGGCGTCTGCAGATAACATACAAGGAGCCGTTACGAAATAACATGGCCATTCTTTCCCCATTTCGTTACGCAGGCCAGGGATGGCCCAGTGTCGCGAGCGCCATGGACGGCGTAGGAGCGACCGGCTCCTTATGCCGCCCCGGCCAATCAAATGACCATATTATTATTTTTACAGCGGCTTAGAGAATCTCCGTGCGTATTCATCCTGAAAAAATAGGTATTATTGCCGGAAGTGGCCAGTTTCCGCTTCTTTTTATCAAGGCCGCCAAGGAGGCTGGGCGGATTGTGGTGGTGGTTGCCCACAAGGGAGAAACGACACCGGAAGTTGCCGCTGCCGCCGATGTGATCTGCTGGGTGAAGCTTGGTCAGTTGGGGAAGATTGTCCGGTTTTTTCATGAAGAAGGGGTGGGGGAGACCGTTTTCCTGGGTGCCATCACCAAAACCCAGATCTTTCGTGATGTCTTTCCTGATCTGAAGGGGTTGACTCTGTGGAATAAAATTGATACCAGGCAGGATGATGCCATTCTCCGGGCTGTGGCGAGCGCTCTGGAGCGGGAAGAAATCAAGGTACTGGAATCCACACTCTATCTGCGCCATCTGCTCTTTCCTGGTGGCGTGCTTACCAAAAAGAAGCCCAGCCGTGAACAGCGCCTTGATATTGAATTCGGCTGGCGCAATGCCCGGGCCATCGGACACCTTGATATCGGACAGTGTGTGGTGGTAAGAAATCTGTCAGTGCTGGCAGTGGAGGCCATCGAAGGGACGGATGCCGCCATCCTTCGAGGCGGCGCGCTGGCCGGTGAAAAGGTTGTGGTGGTCAAGATTAAAAAGCCATCCCAGGACTTTCGCTTTGATCTGCCGGCAACAGGACTGAAAACAATTGAAACCCTGGCCAGTGTCAAGGGAGCGGTGCTGGCGGTCGAGGCCGGGCAATCGCTGATCTTTGATCGTGAGATCATGATCAAGGCGGCAGACAAGGCGGGTCTGGTGGTAGTCGGGGTTACTGAAAATTCTGACGGTACGCTGGAGTTTTAAATGGCCCTTTTGCTCCTTCCCTTTTCCTCTCTGTCCTTCTGATGCAGGCCATGATCCTGGCGGCCGGATTCGGAACCCGCCTGTTGCCTTACACCCTTGTTCGCCCTAAACCCCTCTTTCCCGTCCTCAATCAACCCTTGCTGCTGCTCACCATTCAACGTCTGCAGCAGGCCGGTTGTGACCATATTGTGGTCAACTGCCATTATCTGCGGGAGCAGATCATGAACGCCCTTCAAGGTATTGCCGGCGTCGTGGTGCAGGAGGAGAGCGCTGTCCTCGGGACGGGAGGCGGGTTGCGGCTGGCCCTTGATCAGTTCAGGGATGAGCCCGTGCTGGTGACCAACGGCGACATCTATCATACCATTGACTACCAGCGTCTCTATCATGAGCATATGCTCCAAGGGACGCCGGTGACCATGGCCATGCATGGTTGTCCTCGTTTTAATAGTGTGGCGGTTCAGGGTGAGCGGATTTGTAGCTTTGATGACAGAACCAAAGGTGAACTGCTGGCCTTTACCGGCCTGCATATCCTGGAACCCTCCATATTGTCAGGGGTTCCTGAAGGAGAAGAATATTCGATCATTGACCTGTATCGCCAACTTATCGAGCAGGGGCAGCCGATCAGCGCCGCTCGTGTAGATGACTGCTTCTGGACGGATATGGGAACGGTGGAAGATTATCTGGCGCTTCATGGTGGCCTGCTGACCGGAAAAATCCCTGTCTGGCCTGAGCTTTCTTTGCCGACGAGGGGTTCGTTCCTGGTTGATACCAAGGCGAAAACCGCGAGCGATCTAGTGTTGCGTGACTGGGTCTGTATGGGGGATGCTGTCATCGGCAGCCATACGCAACTGCAGCGGTCGGTAGTCTGGGACGGAGCCACAATTGAGCCGGGCAGTATGGTTGTCGATCAACTGGTCGTGCGGTGATAAAAACACGGGGGATTTTGCTTACCCTTGTTGCAGTGCCCTCGTGCTATTGGCCCAGCTTATTGTGGTCGCGTCCGGCAAAATAGTTGAGCCATGAAGAACTTCCCTGAAGCGACCAGTCTTTAGGGGGGAGGAGCGGGCAATGGGGCAGGGAACGCCCGCCCGTTACTCTTTGCCCATTGCTGGCTCCCTCGGCATTAGCCTCTCTCCGGCCGTCATCCACCCTTGTCTGACCGGGTGGGTTGCTGTGGTAAACCTTGACCCAGAAACAGAGTTTTTCTTTGGGATAGACTTCACAGAAACCGTGCAGGGAGCCGCCGCAGGGGCCGTTGATCATTTTTTTCGGGCAGCCTGATTGCGGGCAGAGATAGCTGGATTCGTCCAGGGTGCAGTCCCCGCACATGCGACAGCGAAAAAGAAGGGTCTTGATCAGCTGTTCGCAAAAGGTGTACAGGCTGCTGACCTTGCTGTTCTGGTCGGCGCGGAGGCTCACTCCCCTGGCCAGCGGGAAGATGAAACCCTCTGGCGTGAATACGGAGTCGTGGATCTGCTGATTGATCCGAAAGAGGACTGATGGTGCCTGTGGTGCCGGTGTCTGCTGTCCAGGATGGGAAAAGAAATACCAGGTGGATGGGGCCGGAAAATCTACCTCCTGCCGCAGCTCCCGCAGGTCGGCTGTCCTGGTGAAGTGTTCTGCCTGATCCAAAAGAAAGGCGATCTTGCTGAAGTCCAGATTGTTACCGCCCAGATGAACCCCGGAGTAGCCCATCTGCTTGAGAACCGACACCATCTTGGCACCCCGCAGCAGCCGTGCCTCTTCTCCACTGTCCTGACTTTGCCCCTCTTCCTTCATAGCTTGCACCAGTGATTCCGGAAAGATAACGCCAGGAACCTGGCCACGGCACATGATCTCGGCCACCTTGATGCTGGGAATAAAGACGCTGGCAATGAGGGGGACGGTAATCGCGTTCTGCCGGCAGAAGGATAATAACTCCTGGTACTTATTCATGTCAAAGCCGAGCTGGCTGATGACAAAATGGGCGCCGGAGGAGATCTTGGTGAGCAGCTTGGCATATTGGAAGATCTGCTCGGCCTCGGTGGTTTTGAAGGGCGAGACCACACATCCGGCCAGGAAATCCATGGGCGGCAGCGGCATAACGCCTCCCGGGGCCTCTTTTTCCAGGGGAAGGGTCTGGCGCAGGCGGTCAATGAGGGCCAGGAGCTGGGGAGAGTCCAGGTCAAAGACCGGCATGGCCTGGCCGTGAAATCCGTAACGGGGAAAATCGCCGCCGAGAATCAGCAGGTTGAGCAGGCCGTGCCGATGGCATTCAAAGAGCTGGCTTTCGGCCATATTGCGGTTCTTGTCCTTGAGGGAAAAGTGGATCAGCGGTTCAATGCCTATGGACTGGATGTCAAGCCCCAAAGCAGTGGGGGCGAGCGCTGGATGGCCTCCGGGGTTGTCGGTGATGGAGAGGGCTTTGATCCGGCCATCTTTTTTGGCCTCTTCGGCAAATCTGAGGATTCCTTCCAGTCGTTTCCCGCCTGAACCTCTTCCTGGTACCAGTTCAAAGGTGAGAGTGAATTCCTCGGTCTTGAAGAGGGAGGTCCTGAAGATATCGATTGATTGAGAGAAGGGCATGGGGATCATCTCGTAAAGTTTTAGTGCGCCGTTGTCAGCTGACCAGGGACTCGTCGGGAAGGAAATAACGACAATTGCTTTTCAGCCATTGCTGGCCGGTGTCAGGATTTATAACGAAAAGGTCGGCAAGGGAGAAGTCGTTTCGTTATGAATCCTGAATTTTGGTTCCAGGGGCCTTCTTTCTTCTTGCATACCCTGAGGGGCAATAGGTAGTATTGTACGCATGACTCAGAAAAATGAAAGTGAAAATATGAAGCTTGCGGCCTTGCTTCATGACTCCGGGCTTATCTCCCGGAGGGAGGCCAATGACCCTCTGAACTCCCTCGTGCTTCGACGTCTGGCTGGTGATGGTTCCAGTCGGCGATTCTGGCGGGTCGGGCGCCCAAATGGAGAGGGGCTTTGTCTGGCTGTGGCGCCTGCCGGCAGGACGGAACAGGATATGATGGAGGCCGGAGCGGCCAGGCTGATCGGCGTTCATCTTCATGGTTGCGGGGTGAGGGTTCCGGCGCAATATGGCTGGGACGAGGAACAGGGCTTGCTGCTTTTTGAGGATCTGGGGGATGTGAAACTCCACGATCTGGTGGAGCAAAGCCGAAATCCGTCGGGCCAGATCGATCTGCAAGCTGTTCGTCCCTGGTATATTCAGGCCGTGCAGCAACTGGCCTGGATGCAGATTCGCGGCGCTGCCGGGTTTGACCGCGACTGGTGCTGGGATACCAGGGCCTATGACCGTTCGTTGATGCTGAGCCGGGAGTCCGGTTATTTTCTGCGGGCCTTCTGGCAGGAACTGCTGGGTCAGAAGGAGATACCAGGGATCGGGGAAGAGTTCGAGCAGATCGCCACTGCGGCCTCTCAGGCTCCTGCCACTTTTTTTCTGCACCGGGATTTTCAGTCGAGAAATATTATGGCCCGGAATGGTCAGCTCTGTTTTATTGATTTCCAGGGGGGCAGGATGGGACCTTTGGGCTACGATCTTGCCTCGCTGCTCATTGACCCCTATACCGCTCTGCCCCCCTCGTTTCAGGAGGAGCTGTTCCGGATGTATCTTGAGGCGGTGACGGCTCTGTATCCGCTGGATGGGCAGCAGTTCCGCCGGGAATACAGTTTTCTGGCCCTGCAGCGGAATCTGCAGATCATTGGCGCCTTTTCTTTCTTGAGCAGAACACAGGGTAAGCTTTTTTTCTCCCGTTTTATTGCCCCGGCCCTGCTGTCACTGGCTGAGCGCTTACGGGATCAGGAACTTTCTGATCTGCGGCTTCTTCCGCGCCTGGTGACCCAGGCCCAGAAGCTTTTTCAGCAGGGAGTGTAATGAACTTCAGAGTGTAGTTTTTAGTGCCTTGCAGATTGTTTTCTTGTTTTTTTTTGCAAGAAAATAATCTGCGAAAGGCACTAAAAAGTAGCGAAGGTACTGGTACGGCTCAAGGCCGTTAGTCTTCCGCTCTTCGCATCAGTTCTTCTTCGTCTTCTTCCGAGGTCTGTAGATCCTCGAAGGCATGGCGCACCTTGTTTATCTCCTGCCGGTACCCCTCGGCGTCGCCATATTCCAGGAATCTGCTGTAGCGGCTGTGGAAACCACTGGTTCGTCTCGCATGTTTGATCGGGCACCAGTATTGTTCCGTCCTGCCTGCTATTTCATGGATATAGGCGATCAGTCCGTTGAAATATCCGCAGTAGATGCAGTTCAGCTTTTCAATGGTGTTGAGGTAGCTGAGGGCGTGGCGGTCGATGACAATGTAGCTGCTGCGTTTGACCTTGGGGATCTTGTAGATGGGGAAGCAGACTGCCTGGAACAGGGAGACGAAGGCGTCGAGGAACAGGGCTGGAATCAGGCAGGCCCAGATAAAGGGAATGGTAAAGATGTTGTGGAGTTCCGCTTCCTTCACATAACGGGAGATCCTGGTGGCAACGAGTTTGTGCTGCCTTTTGATCTCTTGGTCAAAGCGTATTTTTTTACCTTGAATCTGGTAACGGAACTCAGCCTCTTTCTTGTTGATCTCCTGGCTGAGTTCGTTTTCAAGTTTTTTAATGGTCGCGATGAGCTGTTGCAGTTTGTTATCCATTGAGGCCCTGTAGTCATGAGATCAGTATGTATCTCATCGTGAACAAAATGAGAAATCTTAAGAAAATCGGTAGAATGAAAGGTCCCTCATCTTGTATGCAATGGAATGACGAAGATGGATGATAGTGCCTTACAGATTGTTTTCTTGGTTTTTTTTGCAAGAAAATAATCTGTAAGGTACTTGTCCCGTTCATCGGGTTAGAAGAGTCGCACAAACGCTTATAGCGGGTACTCTCTCATGCCTCCTGTTAGGAAGATGTTTTTGACTTGCATGAATGTTTTGCTGCCGTTGTCGCTGCAGGTGTTCCACCTGGATAAATGCCCGAAGCGATAAGTTTACAGGTGACAATATTATTAGATATACTTCATCGTGCTCAGCGAAAGCAAGGAGATTAAAAATCGTCATCCCTTGGCAATTAGTGCAATAGTAGCTATTCTAGTGTATATTCGCCCAAAAGTGATTTTTGAAGTGTCTTCAACTTCCTGCTTGTCAAAGTGAGATTGAGACGTGAATGTCATCTCTGTTGTCTTCCGTTAAAGTCTCTCCTGTTGTTTGAAAAGAGTTCTGATTATCTGATTATATATATAAAGGAAGAAATGCCAACGCACTCTATCGTTGCCCTTGTCGGGCGTCCCAATGTGGGGAAATCAACCCTGTTTAACCGTATCACTAAATCCAGGCAGGCCATTGTTGACGCCACACCCGGGGTGACCCGTGACCGTCATTATGCGCGCGTGGTCTGGGATGAGAAGATGTTCATGCTGGTGGATACCGGCGGCATTGATGATGATCCCGAGGATCTGATGGTTGATCATATCCGGGAACAGGCCATGGCTGCCATTGAAGAGGCTGATATCATTATCTTTCTCATGGATGGCCGTCAGGGCATACTGCCTGCTGACCGTGAGGTGGTCGATCTGTTGCGTCGCACCAATAAGACCATCTTTCATGTGGTCAATAAGATTGACAGCCCCGAACAGGAGCTGAAGCTGCTGTCTCCTTTTTATGAGCTGGGCATTGAGCCCTTGTGGTCGCTCTCGGGTGAGCATAGCTTCGGCTTTTACACCCTGATGGATGCCTTGAGCAAAGAGCTGAAAAAGAATGATGACGAAGTCGCTCTCCCGGAAAACACCATCAAGGTGGCCTTTTTCGGTCGTCCCAACGTCGGCAAGTCATCCATGATTAACCAGATACTCGGCCAGGAACGGATGGTGGTCTCTGAGGTTTCCGGCACCACAAGGGATGCTGTGGACACCCTGCTCAGCTATGACCAGTATAATTATCTGCTCATTGACACTGCCGGGATTCGCCGCAAGGGAAAGACCACTGAAAAGCTGGAGAAATTCAGTATCCTGAAAGGTCTCTCCTCCATGGAACAATGTGATATCGCCGTGGTCTTGATTGATGCCGCTGAAGGGATAACGGAACAGGATGCCACGGTGATCGGCTATACCCAGGATCAGGGACGTGGGCTGATTATCCTGGTGAATAAGTGGGATCTGATCCAGGATGATAAAAAGAGACAGGAACATCTGTGGGCGGAGATAGGACGGGCCTTGCCTTTTGTCGGGTTTGCCCCTATTCTTCATGTCTCGGCGCTCACAGGCTATGGGATTAAACGGCTTTTTCCAACAATCGGGGCGGTCTATAAACAGTTTACCGCCAAATTTCCGACCTCAGCCTTGAACCAGTTGCTTCAGGATGCTGTGGTGGCGCATAGTCCGCCCATTTATAAGAACAAGCGGCTCAAATTTTACTTTACCTCGCAGATTGGCACCAAACCGCCGCAATTTGTGATCATGAGTAACAGCTCCAAGGGGGTTCACTTCTCCTATGAGCGGTATCTGACCAACCGTTTCCGGGATGGGCTGGGCCTGGATAAGGTGCCGGTACAGATCGTTATTCGTGATAAAAATCGGGATAGAGAAGGAAAGAAATAAGTTCGGTTTTTTTTTGGAAGCAAGGTCAAGAACAACTCAAGAGCAACTCGAAGGAGGAAGTAATCATGGGCAAGGAACAAAATACCAAGAAAGAAGCAAAGAAAGAGCCTGCGAAGTCTATGAAGGAAAAAAAAGCGGCAAAGAAGGCAAAAAAAGAAGACAAGAAGGGGCAGATGTAAGCACGGTATGAATGATCAGCAACCGAATAATCCTTTGCATGGCGTCACCCTGGAGATGATTCTTGTCCGTCTGCTTGAGAAGTATGGCTGGGAGAAAATGGGCCGGAAGATCAGGGTACAATGTTTTATCAGTGAGCCAAGCATTCAGTCCAGTCTGGTGTTTCTGCGAAAAACCCCCTGGGCCAGGAAAAAGGTTGAGGATTGGTATATCCGTAATTTTGTCAAAGAGTGGAAGGAGGTTCAGAAATAAATTTATTGAGTTCTGAGCCTCCTCTGCTCTGTTACCTCTTTGTCCGCATCACCCGTCTGGTGGGTTCCCCTCACCAGAAATTACCCCAACTCCCGTGACCTTTGCTCCACAGGTTCACTCCTTTCTCTCTCTCCCTTCCCGAAATCCATATGCTGAACCTGAACCGCTGGCGTTTCGTAGCTGTCGGGCCGGATCAGGATAAAATTCGGAGAATATATCAAATATCTTGTCAGGATGGTTCCCTGATGGTGCCTCACCCCCTTACAATAAATAGCTTAATCCGGGCGGCCGAAGCTAAAGCTGGTGGTTGACGGACACAACTAAGAATGTAATTGCCATGATCTACCTCCTTGGCGGAAAATGTAACTTTGGCTTACCCACCTGAAATAGCGAGGAGCTAATTTTATTTGCTATTTGTTTAAAATTGTGATGAAGTCCCAGGGAAAGGTAAGAACACATTTTTTTTCGAGGTGGCTTGCAGGAAGATCTTATGGAATTCAACCAGCTGAAGTGGTCTGTCATGAATATAAGGAGATTGGCATGGTAACTGCTAGGAAATTTTTGTTTTGCTTAGTGCTTGTTTTTTTGTTTGCCTTGCAGGCCTGTGGAGGTGACAGCGACGATAATGGTGGAGGTGAAGTCGTAAACGGCGGTACCGATGCTGTCACTAATGGTGGAGATGAAGTCGTTAACGGCGGTACCGATGCTGTCACTAATGGTGGAGATGAAGTCGTTAACGGCGGTACCGATGATGTCATTAATGGTGGAGATGAAGTCGTTAACGGCGGTACCGATGATGTCATTAATGGTGGAGATGAAGTCGTAAACGGCGGTACCGATGATGTTATTAATGATGGAGATGAAGTCGTTAACGGCGGTACCAATGATGTCATTAATGATGGAGATGAAGTCATTAACGGTGTCAAAGTACCTCCAGTACCGGATGCAACCGCCAACCAGGAAACGGTGGCTGGCGTCGATGCAAACAACAATGGGGTGCGAGACGATGTTGAGCGGATGATCGCCACGGAATTTGGATCGGATCAAAACTTCTATCCGAAAGCGATGAACTATGCCATCGCCGAGCAAGCTGCAATTCTAACTCCCACCCCGGAAAATATCTCCGCTAGTCTTGATCAGATTCGGTGTGAGAGCGATGATCAAGTGCTGAACGACCTCAGCAAAATTTCTGATGCGCTCTTAGACACCCCGGAGCGGTGTAATGCCTATGCTAATGCTTTTGCAGGTGCTGTTTTCAGTAGCGAGGGGTGCCAACAATGAAACATTTCTCAAATTTTCGGGTAGTATTTGCCCTGTTGTTGACCTTGTTAGCTTATGCTTTCGATGCGGGGGCTGCTGATGTAAATGTTATCTATGTGAATGGCATCCAAAATACTAGACCAAAATTCCAGGATTCTCTGAACGCTCTCAATGGACTACTTACTAAATCTGTAAACCATACTGGGAACAAAATATCTTTCAAGGTTGTAGGGTTGTATAACCCCATTGGTTATACTGGTTCGACTGCAGGTCGAGACAGTGTTCAAGATAACAGGGAATTGTTCCTTCTTAAAACCGCAGAAGAATTCTACCGCGATGATTTGGCAAATATATCTGTGGGGTTCACCGTCGACAGAGAGATTGATAAAGATATTGCCAAGAAAGTTGTCATCTACCTTGATGACATGACTCCCGGGGTTCTCACTAACTATCAAGAATATGAACATAAAACTTCCGATGCAAACATGAAGGCTACTCAAGACGTTGCTAATAATTTAGCTTCGGGCATTGAAAGTCTTGGATCAGCCGTAGTTGTAGCGCACTCAGAGGGAAATTTGCTGGCCAACCTTGCTTATGCAAAGATTGCTAGTAAATATGGTACCGAAACCACCAAGATGATTCGCGTGGTTAATGTAGCTAACACCTCGGAGATTTCAGTAAATAATCTTAACTTTACTCACAATACTGACCGTGCGCTCTTTCCTGGCTTGTTGACCCTGCCAACGACCGGAAATAGTTTAGCTTGGCCAACCGACTTGGGTAGCTGGTGGCGGGACACTCCGGTATGTCGAGGCACTTGCAACTTCATCATAGATACGCCAACTTGCGTAGACGCTCAGCTAACGGAACCCACGGGGCACAATTTTATTAACACCTATCTTTCCACAGCGACCGTGACCTGTAATGATCCCCAAGGTGTGTCTTTTACTTCAGGGAAGAACAGATTCCGGGACAGATTTGAGGACTTTGTCTATGCTGCCGCGAATTCTTTGCTGTTGGCAAATCAGGGGGAGACAACCTATTCGCTGAGCGGCATCATTCACTCCGACAGCGACACCGGGCCGGTGTTGTCAGGAGCGACGGTCTCGATTGCCGGCAAGACCGCAATCTCCAGCTTCTTCGGAACATTCTCAATCAGTGGTATTCCTTCCGGCTCGTATGCACTGTCCATTTCTAAACCTGGTTACAATACCGACACCAACCCGTATTCTGTCGGTTCCGATGAGAGCAACCTTAATTTCTACCTGACCCAGCCATCGGTCACGTATGCCCTGCGCGGCACCATCCATTCGGACAGCGACACCGGGCCGGCTCTATCCGGGGCGACGGTCTCGATTGCCGGGTATACAGCGACTTCCAGTAGCATCGCCAGTAGCATCGGGGAATTTTCCATCGCCGGTATCCCCCCCGGCACGTATCCACTTTCCGTTTCTAAACCTGGTTATGCTACGTACACCAACCCTGCCTATTATGTCTATTCCGATCAGAGCTATCTTAATTTCTATCTGACGGTGGCAAGCATCACTCCTGCAGTCGGCCGCTTGCCCGACACCGGTCAGACCCACTCCTACACCGACACCTTTGGCGAGGACTCGGACTATACCATCAACCCGCCGTCCTATACCGATAACAATAACGGCACGGTGTCGGACAATGTCACCGGCTTCATGTGGCAGCAGGACAATGCCGGCGGGAATTCTTATTACAACTGGTACCAGGCGGCCGGGGTCTATGATGCATCGTACAACCCGACGACGCAGGATGTGTGCGGGGCACAGACCACCGGCGGCTATTCCGACTGGCGGCTGCCGACCAAAAAGGAGTTGACTGGCATCGTTGACTACGGCCGTTATGCCTCCAGTAGTAACCCGATTTTCGGTACAATTGCGTCCGATTACTGGTCGTCTACTACTTTCGCGCTCGATCCTGATGGCGCGTGGCTTGTCGATTTCGACGATGGCGGCGTCTACAACGGCGCTAAGTCGTACAGCTTCTATGTTCGTTGTGTTCGCGGCGGACAGTGAGTCGGTTATTTGGCGCTTTGATTATTTATTTTTTTGATTGACGTAAAGAGGAAAGGTCATGGCCTATTATGAGAATCTGCCCATCGACCGGAGGACTATGGAGCTTGCCGTTTTTGTCGAATCCATGGTGCGGAATTTTGCCAGATATCACAAGTATGCCCTGGGAGCCGACCTGCGGCACTTGTCGCGGCGGCTGGTTGGCCTGGTGATCAAGGCTAATTCCCGGCGGGATAAGACCGCCATTTTGACTGAATTGCGGGATAGCAGTGAGGAGATGAAGATTTTGATTGTGCTGGCCAAGGAAGTGAAGGCCTTCACCAATTTCAAGGAGTTCCAGCAGGCCTCCCTGCTGGCCGTTGACATCAGCCGCCAGAGTGAGGGGTGGTTAAGAAGTCAAAGTGGAAAGGGGTAGGAGAAATGCCCCACCCAAAGAGAAAAGCAGACAGAGCGTGGATGGCGAGTAGAGCCAAGATTGAAGGAAACGGCCGGAATCCCTGATGTCTCACAAGCACCGGGGAGTGTGTCGAAGATCACTGTGCGCCCGCTCCGCCCGGCTGGCAGGAGTATGCCGGGCATGAGGAGAACACGATGTCGTACCCGCAAGGGATCGGTGTCTGCTGGGCTGAAAGGCCGTCAAGTGAACGGGTGATTGCGTCCAATTACTGGTCGTCTACTACTAACGCGAACAATCCTGATAACGCGTGGAATGTCAATTTCAACAATGGCAACGTCAACAACAACAATAAGTCGAACAACAACTATGTTCGGTGTGTTCGCGGCGGAAAGTGATCAGGGCGGTCTATTTTCCTTCCGGTCGCTGTACGAGGCCTATCTGGCCTGCCGGAAGCGAAAGAGGAATACCGTCAACGCGCTCAAGTTTGAGGTTGATCTGTTGGAAAACCTCCGAACCTTGAGCGAGACCCTGACTGATGGTTCCTACAGACCATCGCGCTCTGTCTGCTTTGTTACCTGCGCCCCCAAGCTCAGGGAGATCTTTGCCGCCGATTTTCGGGACCGGGTGGTGCATCACCTGCTTGTCCCCCGCCTGGAGGTCATCTTTGAACCGAAGTTTATTCATGATTCTTATGCCTGCAGGTTGAATAAGGGGACCCATGCTGCCTGGCGCCGCCTGCAATCCTTCATGAACAGAGTTTCAAACAGCGGCCGCCGGGCGGCCTGGTTTATGCAGCTTGATATCCGAAGTTTCTTCATGAGTATCGACCGGGTTCGACTGCTGGCCATGATCGAGCGCCACATCACCGATGGCGATCTCCTGGCTTTGGCCCGTGTCATCATTGAAAGTGACTGTACGGAAAATTACGCCTATAAGGGCGCGCCAGGGCTTTTGGCCCAGATCCCGCCTCATAAGTCGTTGTTTCAGGTCCCGGTCGGCAAGGGCTTGCCTATCGGCAATCTGACCTCGCAATTTTTCGCCAATGTCTACCTCAACGAGCTGGATCAGTTCGTCAAGCACACCTTGAAGTGTCACTATTATCTCCGTTATGTGGATGATTTCATTTTGCTCCACGAGTCGAAGGAGGCCCTGGTGGCGATGGAGGCCGAGATCGAGGCTTTTCTGGATGCACGGCTGCAATTACAGGTCAAGCAGAATTCCTGCCTCAAGCGGGTGGGTGAAGGCGCTGATTTTCTCGGTTACATCGTCCGTCCCGACTATATTCTGGTCCGTAAGCGGGTGCTTGGCAATCTGCACGGCAAACTCGCAACCTTCAAGGCGAAGATGGTGGTGGAGGGCGCAGTGGGACGCCGCCGCTATGTACAGCTCCATCTGCGACCGGAGACGGTGACGGCGCTCCGGCAGACCCTGGCCTCGTATCTCGGCCACTTTGTTCATGCCGACTCGCGGCGACTGGTTGACGGCCTGTGGGAAAAACATGCCTGGCTCAAGGATATCTTCGTCCTTCAGCAGGATGGCCTGCTCCGGCCTGAGTATGAGCCACGGCAGCAGCCAAAATCATTGCGCCGGCAGTACCAATGGGCCTGGCAACGGTTTGGGCGGGGTGCGCCGCCTCCAGCGCAGGAGAGGAGCCCGGCAAACCACCCCCAGCCCCTCCTTAACCAAGGAGGGGGGCTAGTCTTCCCTCTGGTTCCCATGCGGCGCACGGATGCCGGAGGGTGCGGAGATCTTCCACCCGTTGCAGGCGGGAAGCCGTGGGTCTGTATCTTTTTTCAGGTGGGACGGTTTATCGAGTTTTTTGGCCGCCAGGCGCACATTGCCAGCCGGGTATTTGGTTTGGCCCTGCGTAAAGGCCGCTGGCCTGGTGTTTCGCAGTGCGGATTTCCATTGCGGATGTTGAAGAGGTTCAAGGATAAAGCGCGGCACCTGGGGCTTTCGTATGTGGTGATCGCCGAACAGGGCTACTCTGCCGCCGGTTTGAAACGGCGGCTGGTGACAGAAAAATTGACATTTGTGGAGGGGTGAGATGAAGGGAAACAGGGTGTTATGGATGCTTATGGGCGGCCTGCTGCTGGCGCCCCCAGTCTGGGCCGGTCCGTATGCGGCCAGTAATGGCGCGGTGACCGATCAGCGTACGGGCCTGGTATGGCAGCAGCAGGATGACGGCCAGGTCAGAACCTGGGAAGCGGCCATCGCCTACTGTGAAGGTCTGACCCTGACCAATCAGAGCGACTGGCGGCTGCCCAATGTCAAGGAACTGGAATCGATCACCGACGATGACCGGTGGTCTCCAGCCATTGACCCGATTTTCACCGGCACAAGTGCGTCCTTTTACTGGTCGTCTACTACTTACGCGCTCTATCCTGATTTCGCGTGGGTTGTCTATTTCTACAATGGCTACGTCTACTACAGCCATAAGTCGCTCGGCTACTATGTTCGGTGTGTTCGCGGCGGACAGTGAGTCGATTATTTGGCGCTTTGATTATTTGTCTTTTTGTGTGCCGAATAATCAGGGACACTTACTCCCCCATATTCTCCAAGCCACATTCATTTTGCAGGACAATGCGTTGTAAAATAAAAAGGAAATTATCGGGAATCAATTGGCAATATTCAGTACAAACCACGTTGTCTCATATGTGCAAAAGGGGTCAGCTTGCTCTTGCACATATGAGACAATTTCAGCCCCTGGCCTGGGCCATGGCCTTCTGAAAGGGCTCAGCGGAGCGCCGGATCACGTCATCGGAGATGCAGAAGGCCAGCCGAAAATAACCAGGAGCGCCGAATCCGCATCCAGGGACCGCCAGGATCTTGTGCTCCTGGAGGATGGCGCAGAAGGCCACATCGTCGGCTATGGGCGACTTGGGGAAGATATAGAAAGCACCCTTGGGGGGCACAAAATCATAGCCTGCCTCGGACAGGATGGTACAGAACAGTTCACGCCTGCGGGTGTAGATGGAGCTGTCAACGCTCACGTCCTGGAGCCTGGCCACGACCCGCTGCATGAGGGCCGGGGCATTGACAAAACCGAGGATGCGGTTGGCGAGTGTGAGTGCGCCCAGCAGGGCACCCTTGTCTTCTATGTCCGGATGGACGGCCAGGTAGCCGATGCGTTCACCCGGAAGGGAGAGTTCCTTGGAATAGGAGGAGAGGACAATGCTGTTCCTGGTGGCTTGGAAGACGCTGGCCACCGCGTGATTGTCAAAGACAATCTTGCGGTAGGGCTCATCGGCTATGAGGTAGATCGTGGTTCCGAGTCTCTTGCCGGCAGCGTCGAGGAGTCTGCCCAGCCCATTCAGAGACTCCTGGGAATAGATCTGGCCGGTGGGGTTATTAGGTGAATTGATGAAAATAGCCTTGGTCTGAGCGGTGATAGCCGCTTCAATGGCCGCCAGGTCAAGGTTGAATTCCTGGTCAGTGGTCACGACCTTGCTGACGCCCCCATGGTTGTCGACATAAAACTTGTATTCGACAAAATAGGGGGCCAGCATGATGACCTCATCACCGGGGTTGAGCAGTGATTTCATGACGATATTGATGGCGCCGGCTGCCCCGCAGGTCATGAGCATGTCAGCAAAAGAGACCGTGACTCCCTGCTCGGCCGAGATCCTGGCGGCCAGGGAGTCACGAACCCACGGATATCCGCCATTGGGCATATAGGCGTGGACGCCGGGTGACTGGTCGGCGGCAATCTCCAGGAGCACGGTGGTAAATTCAGGCGGCGGCGGTACATCGGGATTGCCCAGGCTGAAATCAAAGACCTTGTCGGCCCCAAACTGAGTCTTCAGCCTGGCCCCTTCCTCAAACATTTTGCGAATCCAGGAAGATGTTTCGGCAAAAGTACGCATCTTATTAGAAATAGACATGATTCCCCTCTGCTTTTCGTTATGTTATCGTTTTTTGTAACTATCCAGCTGAATGCCGGGAAAATGCCAAAACACATGTCACGTAACTATTCAGCAGCGCCTCATATGCGAGAAAGAGGCCTGCGAAGTGTACTGGTTCGTACATAAGCAGGCCGATGACGAAGCAGATGAGGTGCTGCTGGATAGTTACCGTTTTTTTAGATATTCGTAGGCCACATTAATCTCTTTCATCTTCTCTTCCGCAACCCGGCGGAATTCCTCACCAAGGTGCACCACCTTGTCCGGATGATACTTCATGCTCAGGGTGCGATAGGCCTTCTTGATTGTCTCCATGTCAGCCCCTGGTTCCAGACCGAGCACGGCATAGTAGTGGGCCGATGAATCCCGGGGGGCCGCGCCAGGCTGCTGCCGGCGGTACATGTATTTTGCCTCGATAGTCCGCTGGTCATAGGCAGAGATCTGCAGGTAGGCGGCAATATTCCGCGCTACCCCAAGTTCTGCCTCCGAGACCTCACTCTTGGTGTAGAGGATCTGATAGACCAGTTCCAGCAGGATCAGCCGTGGTTCATAGGCAAAAGTGGTCCGGAATTCCTGGAGCAAGGATTCCAGGGGCTGGGTTACGGCAACGGCCTCCTTGATCAGATCCTTGACCCAGAACATCTGGTCCTGAGAATAGCGGAGGTTCACCTGGAAAAAGCGCTGGATAGTGGTGATCTCTTCCTTGGTGATCTTACCGTCGATCTTGGCAATATTGATCAGGACCTGGATCAGCAGCCAGACAAAACGATTGTGGCTCTCGCTCTGGGAGGCCTCATAGCTCGAAACCTTTTTCCGGACCCAGTAAGAGAAACCCCAGAAGATGGCAGTGAGGATGAGGATGCCTGCCAGGCCGGAAAAGATGAGCGCTCCGACAAAATTGAGCAGGGCCGGAGCACCGCCGGTGAGCAGGATGATGAGACCGATGATCAGCAGGCAGCCGCCGCAGCCAGGTTGTTTATGTTGTTGATATGGCATTTTTCAGAGTCCCTTACTCCTGGAAGAGGGCGTCGACAAACTCGCCCGGGTCAAAGTCGCGCAGATCTTCAAGCTGTTCGCCGATGCCGATAAAACGAATGGGGATCTTCAGCTCGCGGCAGATGTTGACCACGATTCCACCCTTGGCCGTGCCGTCCAGTTTGGTCAGGGTCAGGCCGGTGATGTCAACCGTGGCGTTAAAGAGCTTGGCCTGAGAGATGGCGTTCTGGCCGGTGGTGGCATCAAGGATCAGCATGACTTCATGCGGGGCGCCTGGTATCTTCTTGCCGATGACCCGTTTGATCTTTTTCAGCTCTTCCATCAGATTGACCTGGGTATGGAGACGTCCTGCCGTGTCAACAATGATCACATCATACGCCTTCGCCAGTGCCATATCCATGGCATCAAAGACCACGGACGAAGGGTCAGCGCCCTCATGCTGAGAAACCACCTGCACATTACTGCGCTCACCCCATATCTTTAACTGGGCAACCGCTGCCGCCCGGAAGGTGTCTGCTGCCACCAGCAGCACGGACTGCCCGGCCCTGGTGAATTTATGGGTGATCTTGCCGATGGTTGTCGTCTTGCCCACACCGTTGACCCCGACCACCATGATGATAAAAGGGCCCTTGTCGGGCATCACCAGTTCGGCCGGCCGGTCGGCATCGACGATAAAGGAACGGATCTTCTCCTTGAGCACTTTTTTTAACTTTTGCGGGTCGGAAAGTTCCTGGCGTTTGACCTTGCGACGGGCCTCGTCCAAAAGTTCCTCGGTGGTATTGACCCCGAGATCGGCAGTGATCAGGATCTCTTCCAAGTCGTCCAGGAGCTCCTGATCGATTTCTTTTTTGCCGAGGCAGAGGGTGTCGATCCGATAGACAAAAGACTCCTTGGTCTTGGTCAGTTGCTCAGAGAGCCGCTGGAACAGGGAGTTGCTCTTTGGGTTGGGGCTGCTCTCTTTTTCCGGGTGATCAGGCAGAGGCTGAGTCGGCGCCGCAGGCTCTGCGACTATGGCTTGCTCCTCCGTATGTTCCGGTTCTGCGGCGGGGCTTGGTTCGAGGAAGATCTCCGCGGCCTGAGAGGGCGTGTCTTGATCCTGTTCTGTCTGGCTGGTCTGTTCCTGATCGGGGAATGAACTCTGCTCTTCCGTCTTGCCAAATTTTTTCTTGAACCAGCCGAGCATAAGGGATTCCTTTAAGACCTTTGCAGCGTCTTTATTGAGATGTAACGGTTTCTTGACAGGGGTATGGATGAAAAAAAATATCTTACGGTCAGTCAGGGAAGAAAGCAACAAAAACAATATCCCGGCAAGGTCCGGCCTTGCTCCTTTTCAGGATTTTGTTTGCATTTGTCGGTATCAGGATTAATGTAAGGTAAGTTTGAGTCACCATGTCCCCGGGATGAGCCTGTCGGCTTGATTTCCTTGGTGACGCAGAAAGTAAGCATTACCCTTTTAAAAGTAAACGTTTGTCTTTTACTCTCATAGAGTTCATATTATACAGGAGGAAGTACGATGTCGAGTTCGTGTGGAACAAGCAGTTCCTGCTCAAGCAAGTCTTGTGGCAGTCAGGAATCACAACAGGCCAAGCTGGCCCAGCAGGATAATGCCATTACCCGCTCCCTGGGAAAGATTAAACACAAGATTCTGGTCATGAGCGGCAAGGGAGGAGTTGGAAAATCAACCGTTTCCGTTAATCTGGCCCTGGGTCTGGCCAAAAGAGGCCATCAGGTGGGATTGATGGATGTCGATCTTCATGGTCCGGATGTCATACGGATGTTGAATATGAAGGGGACCATGGAGCCGCCCGCGACCCCGGACGGACTGGTGCCGCCACTGAAATACAATGATAATCTTAAGGTCGTCTCGCTCGAATACATGATGAGGGACAGGGACGAGGCCATTATCTGGCGCGGCCCCTTGAAGATCCAGGCCATCCGTCAGTTTGTCGCTGACATGGACTGGGGCGAGCTTGATTATCTGATCATCGATGCCCCTCCGGGTACTGGTGATGAGCCGCTGTCAGTGGCCCAGATCATCCCCAATGTTACGGCTGTGGTGGTGACCACTCCCCAGCAGGTGGCCCTGGCCGATGTCCGCAAATCTATCAGTTTTTGTAAGACAGTGGGCATGGAGATCACCGGTGTGGTTGAGAACATGTCCGGTTTTGTCTGCCCGCACTGTAATAAGACCGTTGATATCTTCAAGACCGGTGGTGGTGAAGAGTTGGCCCGCGAGTTTGAGCTGCCGTTCCTGGGTCGTGTTCCCATGGATCCGAAGGTGGTTATTGCCGGTGATGACGGCACGCCCTATCTTACTTCCGACGCGGTAAGCCCGGCCACCGTGGCCTTTGCCGCAGTGGTGACGGCCGTGGAAAACCGCCTGCCGCCATTGACCGCGGTAAAACCTTCGTTGAACATGGCGGCTGCCGCCACCAGCAGTTGTGGCTGCGGCGGAGGCGGGTGTGATCCTGCCAAGTGTGATTGTTAAGGGCTGTTAAGAAATAACCGTCACATTTTTATCTGTTTCTTTACAGCCCCTTATACCGTTGACGATATGAGAATGATTTATTTACAGCGACTTGGCGATTGCTGATGAAACAGTGACCAGTGAACAGGAAGAGCGAATCCTTCGCCAGAATCTCTTTCTGTTTTTTTTAAAAAAAATTTCTGCTAATGAAATCTATGTTTGTCAAACAACTGACTGTCGGGGAGATGGGTGTCTGCTGTTATATTGTCGGCTGCGTCAAGACCGGCAAGTGTGCGGTGATTGATCCAGGCGGTGATGAAGAACAGATTCTGACCGAGGTTAAGCGCGCGAATCTGGCGATTGAGTATATCATTGCCACCCATGGACATCCCGATCATGTCTGCGGCAACAGGCGGCTCAAGGAGGCCAGTGGGGCGCCTATTGTCATGCATGAGGCGGATGTGGTTTACTTTGCCCGACCGGAGGTGATAAAGTATTTCTCCATGCTCGGGCTTGAGGCCTCGCCCCCTGCTGATATCCAGGTCCTGGACGGTGACGTGATTACCATTGGTGAGGAGAAACTGCAGGTGATCCATACCCCGGGGCATACCCCGGGCGGCATCTGTCTGTACAATGCTCCGGATCTTTTTACCGGTGATTCCCTCTTTGTCGGTGGACTTGGCCGGACTGATTTTCCTGGTGGTTCCCATGAGGACTTGATTGAAGCGATTACCACGCACCTGTTGACCCTGCCGCCGGAGACCGTGGTCTGGCCGGGGCATGGCTATGGTGGTAGCCGCTCCACCATTGCTGAAGAAAAAAGGTCGAATCCCTATATCCGTTAAAGGGCCGTAGATCAGGGGGATGAAGAGCTGCACCCCTGTTTTCCGGCTGCGTGGACTCTCTCCCTGGTGCTCGCACCACTGGGAGTCTCTTTTTCCGTTCGTTTACCTGGCCATCCGTGATCTTGTCCTCTATCCTCTGGCTCTTCTGATACCCCATGCGTGAAATTGTTCTCGGTACAGCCGGCCATGTTGATCATGGCAAAACCAGCCTGATCAGGGCCCTGACCGGTATTGAAACAGACCGGCTCAAGGAAGAAAAAAAACGGGGCATCACCATTGAGCTTGGTTTTGCCTATCTGGATCTGCCCTGCGGCCATCGCCTCGGCATTGTCGATGTCCCCGGTCATGAAAAATTCGTCAAGAATATGGTTTCCGGGGTCATGGGCATGGATCTGGTGGCCTTTATCGTGGCGGCTGATGAGGGGATCATGCCCCAGACCAGGGAACATTTTGAGATCTGTCGTCTGCTCGGGGTGCAAGAAGGGATCATCGTCATCACCAAGAAAGATATGGTCGAGGCCGAGTGGCTGGATATGGTGGAAGAGGAGGTGCGGGACTTCTGCGTCGGCAGTTTTCTCGAAGAGGCCCCTCTTCTTCGCGTCTCCTCCATCACCGGCGAGGGGATTGTCGAGCTGAAAGAGGAGCTTGACCGTTTTGTCCGCCGCCAGGAGCTCAAGGAGGTCCATGGACCGTTTCGGCTGCCGGTGGATCGGATCTTTGCCATGAAAGGGTTCGGGGCAGTCATTACCGGCACCTCCATCTCCGGCCGGGTCGCCATCGGCGAGGAGTTGCGCTTTTATCCCTCAGAGCTGATCGCCAAGGTGCGTGGTCTGCAGGTTCATTCCCAGTCTGTAGAAGAGGTTGAGGCCGGCCATCGAACCGCCATTAATCTGCAGGGGGTTGATACCGCCCTCATCGAACGAGGGATGGTGGCGGCCACCCCGGGCTGCCTGCAGCCGGGGTTTATGCTCGATTGTGAATTCCTCTATCTGGCGGTCAACGAAAAACCGCTCAAACACCGAACCAGGGTGCGCATCCATCTGGGGACGGCCGAACTCATGGGCCGCATTTCCCTGCTGGCAGAGGATGAATTACTGCCGGGCAAGACGGCCGCAGTCCAGCTCCTTTTTGAGGCCCCTGTGGCCGTCTGGCCCGGAGACCGCTATGTGGTGCGCAGCTATTCTCCGGCCACGACCATTGGCGGCGGCAGGGTGCTGGGGAACCAGCCGCCGCGGAAGAGGAAGCGGGCCACGGATGAGGATCGGGCTGTCAATGGTGCTGTCTTCGAGGTCCTGCAGCATGGAACCGTTGAAGAGCAGCTCCTCCTGTTTCTTGAAGAAAGTCGTACCGCCGGCTTGACCGCTGATGAGCTCTCCATTCGTCTCGGCATCTTTGGCAAGCAGCTGAAGAAGATGATGACCGGTCCGCTTTCCACCCGCCAGGTGGTGGTGGTCGATTCCGCATCCCAGCGCTATGTGGCCAGGACGGTGAGTGACAGGGTGGAAGAGACCCTGCTCGCTAATCTTTCCGCCTTTCACCGTGACAACCCCCTGCAGAGTGGCCTGTCGAAAGAAGTGTTGCGCTCAGGGCTTGGCAGACGGGTGGAACAGAAGGTCTTTCAGTTCTGTCTGGGAGAGCTGTTGAAAAAAGAGCTGGTGGTGCAGGAGGAGTCGGAGGTGCGGCTGACCAGCCACCGCGTGGCCCTGCAGGCCGACGAGCAGGCCCTGCAGCACGATCTGGAGGAGTGGTATCGGCAGAAGGGACTGGCCACGGCCACCATCCGCGAGACCATCGACCGTTTTTCTGATGCCCAGGAAACCATGGTCAAGGAGGTGCTGGCCCTGCTCCTGCGCCAGGGCAGGCTGGTCAAGATCAGCGAGAGCCTCTATTATCACATCGACACCATTGATGGTCTGGCCCGTGAGCTCATTGCCTTCATCAGCCGCGAAGGCGAGATTGATGCCCCGCGCTTCAAGGAACTGACCGGGCTTACCCGCAAGTTTTCCATTCCCCTGCTCGAGTATTTTGATAAAATTAAACTGACCATCCGGGTTGGAGATACGCGTATTCTGCGTAAAAAAGTTCCGTAATCCTGTCTCAGTTGTCAAGGTGTGGTCACAGGAGGCTTGCATCCTCATGAAAAAGATAATCACCACAGAAAAACAACCGATCAAACTGTGGCTGGACGATATCGAATCCGGTGCCTTTGAACAGGCGAGAAACCTCGCCAATCTTCCCTTCATCTTTCAACACGTGGCCGTGATGCCGGATGCCCATCTGGGCTATGGCATGCCCATCGGCGGGGTGATGGCCTCGGCAGAAATGGTGGTCCCCAATGCGGTGGGGGTCGATATCGGCTGCGGCATGTGTGCGGTGCGCACCTCGCTTATCACCATCTCCACCGATCAGTTGAAAGGGGTGCTGGCCGAGATCAGACGGACGGTCCCCCTTGGTTTCAACCATCATAAAAAGAAGCAGGATCCGCGACTCATGCCCAAACCAGAGGTTCCTCTGGATGAGCTGACCATTGTCTCCAGGGAATATCAGGCGGCGCTCACCCAGCTTGGAACCCTGGGGGGAGGGAACCATTTTATTGAGATCCAGAAGGGCGATGACGGGCGTATCTGGCTCATGGTCCATTCCGGCAGCCGCAATATCGGTTTCAAGGTTGCCAACTATTATAATCACCTGGCCATGGAGCTGAACAGGCAGTGGGGATCAAATATACCCACAAGCTGGCAGCTGGCATTTTTACCCATCACCAGTGAAATTGGTCAGACCTATCTGCGGGAGATGCGCTACTGCGTCGAATTCGCCCTTGCCAACCGGAAGATGATGATGGAACGGGTCAAGGAGGCCCTCCTGGCGGTGGTCCAGCCGGTGACCTTTGAGCCGATGATCAATATTGCCCATAATTACGCGGCCATGGAGTTTCATTTTGACCGGCATGTCCTGGTGCATCGCAAAGGGGCAACCAGTGCCCGGGCCGGTGAGATCGGCATCATCCCCGGCTCGCAGGGCAGTCCCAGCTATATCGTCAGGGGCCGCGGGAATCCTGAGAGCTTTGAATCCTGTGCCCATGGTGCCGGCAGAAAAATGGGGCGCAAACAGGCCCAGCGGCAGCTTGATCTGGCCCGGGAAAAGAAACGGCTGGACGACCAGGGCATCATCCACGCCGTCCGCTCCGCCAGGGATCTCGATGAGGCGCCCGGATCCTACAAGGATATTGACGAGGTCATTGACAATCAGCTCGATCTGGTGGAGGTGCTGGTGGCCCTGCGGCCTCTGGCGGTGATCAAGGGGTGAGATGTCTGGTTCCAGGAACATCAATGAGTTGTTGATTGAAGGCCTTTTCGTCGGATCTCTTCATTATGCAAAAAAAATATAAATGTAATATCAGCTATATGCTTGTGGAAAATTTTTTCCTATGCCCCGACCTGGAATAAGACTTTTAAATAAACGGACTCATAAATCGTTTTACTGATTAAGTATGGTGGGTACTATAAAATTTGGAGAAATGGCAATGGGTCATCAAAGAAAAAATAAGTTTTATCGTGAAGAGGTGTTGCGCATCCTCGGTCTGCACAGGGATGAGTTGGCAGAGCGTTATGGCGTGACCAGAATTGGTATTTTTGGCTCAGTGGCCAGGGGCGATGTCACCGAGGTCAGTGATGTGGATGTGGTGGTGGAAATGATGAAACCCGATCTTTTTTATATGGTACATATTAAGGAAGAGTTGGAGGAAGCCCTGCACTGCCCTGTAGATATCGTTCACTATCGTCAGCAGATGAATGAATTCTTGAAGAAGCGGATCAACAGCGAGGCAGTCTATGTATGATTCTGAGCTGGTGTCTGAAATCCTTTCGCAGATCCTTGAAGCAGCTGGACGGATTGAACGGAGGTTTGTTTCCATCGCCAAGGCGGATGATTTTCTTGCAACCGAAGCCGGGATTGATAAACTGGATGGCATCTGTATGATGTTGATAACTATTGGAGAAAGCCTGAAAAATTTGGATAAGGTGACAGGTGGTCAACTCTTTTTTACTCATCCCGAGGTCGATTGGAGAGGTGCCAAGGGTATGAGGGATATTATCAGTCACCATTATTTTGATCTTAACGCTGAGGTCGTTTTCTCTGTCTGCCAGGAACGGTTGCCGGGACTGGTGCAGGCGGTAACGATGATGCTGGATGAAGTGGCATAAGTTAAGTGCCGGCGTCCGGTTATACCGGGCGTTCGGAATGACTCACACCCTTGAAAGGAGGATATCATGGCAGCAGTAAAAAAAACCATTGAAGAAAAATCGATATGGGATGATGCCCGGCAGATGCTTCGCAAGGCGGAACGGGACGGGGTCGAGACCGCCTGGGACCGTCTGGAGCAGCAGACCCCTCACTGTACCTTCTGCGAAAGCGGTCTCTCTTGCCGCAACTGCACCATGGGGCCCTGCCGCATCAGCAAGAAGGCCCCTCTTGGGGTCTGCGGCGCCGATGGAGATGTGATCGTCGCCCGCAACTTCGGCCGCTTTGTCGCCGGGGGCTCGGCCGGCCATTCCGACCACGGGCGCGACTGCATTGAGGCCCTGCATGACGTGGCCCACGGGCTGACCCGGGATTATACCATCAAGGATGAGGCCAAGCTGCTCCGCATCGCCGGTGAGCTGGGGATTGCCACCGAGGGGCGGCCGCTCCTGGAGGTTGCCAAGGACTTGAGCGCCGAATTTTATACCAATTACTCCAGTCTGCGGAAGGAACTTTCTTTCTCGTGCCGGGTTCCGGAAAAACGGAAGCAGATCTGGCGGGATCTCGGCATCACCCCCCGCGGCGTTGACCGGGAGATAGCCGAGATGATGCACCGCACCCATATGGGCTGTGACAACGACGCCGCCAACACCATGCTGCACAGTGCCCGCACCTGTCTGGCCGATGGCTGGGCCGGCTCGATGATCGCCACCGAGATCTCCGATATCCTCTTCGGCACGCCCAGCCCCAGAAAGTCGAAGGTGAACCTCGGGGTTATCAAGGAGGATCAGGTCAACATCCTGGTGCATGGCCATAATCCCATTGTCTCCGAGAAGATTGTCGAGGCGGTCAGCGACCCGGAACTGATCGCCCTGGCCAGGTCCAAAGGCGCTGCCGGTATCAATCTGGCCGGACTCTGCTGTACCGGCAATGAGCTGATGATGCGCCGGGGCATCCCCATGGCCGGCAACCACCTGATGACCGAGCTGGCCATCGTCACCGGCGCGGTCGAGCTCATCGTCGTTGATTATCAGTGCATCATGCCCAGCCTGGTCACTGTCGGCAACTGCTACCACACCAAGATGGTCACCACCGCCGACAAGGCGAAATTCACCGGCGCCGAGCATGTGAAATTCGAGACCCATAACGGTGCGGCCCAGGCGCGCAAGGTCGTGCGCATGGCCATTGAGCGTTTTCCGCTGCGCAATAAGGCCCGGGTGGAAATCCCCCAGGGAACCGTTGACCTGATTACCGGTTTTTCCAACGAATCCCTCCTGGCCGCCATGGGCGGCACCCTGACCCCCCTTATCGAGGCGATCAAGGGGGGCAAGGTCCGGGGCGCGGTGGCCATCGTCGGCTGCAATAATCCCAAGTACCGGCAGGATCACTGCAATGTCAACCTGGCCCGGGAACTGATCAAAAAAGATATCCTGGTGCTGGTGACCGGTTGCGTGACCAGCGCCACCGGCAAGGCCGGTCTGCTGGTGCCCGAGGCCATCGAGATGGCGGGGCCGGGCCTCAGGGAGATCTGCGGCTCGCTGGGCATCCCGCCGGTCCTGCACATGGGCAGTTGTGTCGACAATGCCCGGATCCTGCAGCTGGCGGCCCTGCTGGCCAATGAACTGGGCGTCGATATCTCCGATCTGCCGCTGGCCGGCTCATCACCTGAATGGTATTCGGAGAAGGCCGCCGCCATCGGCACCTACTGTGTCGCCTCGGGCATTTACACCCATCTCGGCCATCCTCCCAACATTACCGGCTCCGAGCTGGTGACCAATCTGGCCCTGGAAGGACTTGACACCCTCCTCGGGGCCTGTTTTGGTATTGAACCGGACCCCTTCAAGGCGGCCGAGCTCATCGATAAACGGATCAGACAAAAACGCAAGGGACTGGGGCTTGGCGAATAAGTGAAGGGTCCCTCAATTATGCTCGTCAGTCAGCGCACAGGTGCTGGTGGCCCCGCGGCCTCCGGCAATGATCAAGGGTGGAGAACGGATTTGCGGCCTGGACCTTTGGAGATGGAATATGCAATGGGCGGAAGAGCATGATCTCCTTTGAGGCAGTGACCATCGCCATGCAGGGCAGGATCCTGGTGGACGATGTTTCTTTTACCGTCATGGCCGGGGAAAAGGTGGTGGTGCGCGGCAAATCGGGCAGTGGCAAGAGCACCCTGCTCAAGGCCCTGGTCGGCGGGGCGCGGATCACGCAGGGCGTCATCCGCGTCAACGGCCTTGGCGTCCTGCCGGAAAACATCCAGCAGATCCGGCAGGATCTGGCCTACATCTCCCAGGAGCCGGGCGTGAGCCGGGAGACGGCGGCGGAAGATCTGCTGCTGCCCTTTTCCTTCAAGGCCCACCACGGCCAGGAACCGACAGCAGCGCGCATCGAGGCGGTGCTGTCCCGGCTCCTGCTTGATCCCGCCATCCTCAGGCAGAAAAGCGCCACCCTTTCCGGTGGCGAAAAGCAGCGGCTCGTCATCGCCAGGGCCATTCTGCTCAACAAGCGGATCTTTCTTGCCGACGAGATCACCTCGGCCCTCGATGCGGAGAGTAAAGATGCGGTATTCTCCTTTCTCCTGGAGACCGACCATACAGTGCTGTCCATCTCCCACGACCCGGAGTGGATCGACCGTTGCGGCCGGGTCTTCATCATCGAAAACGGCTCTCTCCGGGAGGAGAAGTAATGGATGCCCTCGATATCCCGCTGGCCAGATTTGTCCTGCTCTACCTCCTGCTGCTCCTCCCCTTGTATCTTCTCTGGCGCCTCAAACTCGGTCTTGGCCGCGATGTGCTGGTAAGCGTGGCGCGGATGAGCGTGCAGCTCTTTCTGGTGGGGATCTACCTCAAGTATCTCTTTGCCGTCAACAGCCTCCTGCTCAACCTGCTCTGGATTATGGTGATCATGGTGGTCGCCAACCTGCACATCCTGAAAAACGCCGGTCTGACCGTCGGAAAGCTCTTCTGGCCCACCCTGGCCGGGGTGGCCTGCGGCACCCTCATCGTGCTCGCGGTCTTTCTCCTGCTCGTGGTCCGGCCGACCCCACTCTACGATGCGCGGTACCTGATTCCCCTGGCCGGCATGCTGCTCGGCAACTGCATGAACGGCAATATCCTCTCCCTGGAGCGTTTCTACTCCGGGCTGCGCAGGAACGAGGCCACCTTTCTCTCCTATCTGCTCATGGGCGCCACCCTCAAAGAGGCCCTTCATCCCTTCATGCGGGAGGCGATCCGTACCTCGCTTGCTCCCACCATTGCCACCATGATGACCATCGGCATCGTCTCCCTGCCCGGCATGATGACCGGCCAGATCCTGGGCGGCTCCTTTCCGCTGGTGGCCATCAAATACCAGATCATGATCATGATCGGCATCTTCGCCAGCCTGGTGATCTCCATGGTGACCAGCCTCTATCTCAGCCTGCCCTTTACCTTTGACCGGATGCTGATGCTCAGGTCCGAGATCTTTGCCGGCAAGAAGAAAGGGTGACAAAAGAAAAAGAAAATTTCCTGAGATCTTCATCATCACTATGATCATTAACTTTTGGGGGAATCTGCAGGAGCTGTTACGGCCGCCGTTCCGGGGAGTGAAGAGGGTCGAGTACGAACTCACGCGGCAGGCCTCAGTCAAGGATATCGTCGAGTCCTTCGGGGTTCCCCATACCGAGGTCGGGCGCCTGACCGTTGATGGCCGCGATATCTCCTTTGCCTCTCCCGGTTCCAATGATGACAGAGTGGATGTGTACCCGCTCTGTCCCCCTGTGGATGTATTGACCCCGACGCTTCTGCGGCCGGAGCCTCTGACCTCCATCATCTTTGCGGTCGATGTCAATGTCGGTAAACTGGCCCGCCTGCTGCGCATGGCAGGATTTGACACCTTTTACCAGAATTGTATCTCTGGTCCGGAACTCATCGAGGTCGCGGTGCAGGAAAAGCGCATCGTGCTGAGCCGGGATAAAGATCTTTTAAAACGGAAGGAGGTCATTTTCGGCTATCTCGTGCGTGAAATCTATCCGGAAAAACAGCTGGCCGAAGTGGTGCATCTCTTCGGCATCAAAGAACAGTTGCGGCCCTTGAGCAGGTGCCTGCGCTGCAATGGGATCTTGCAGCCGGTCGAAAAGGAGCAGATCCTTGAGCAATTGGAACCACTCACCAGAAAATATTACCACTCTTTTCACCAGTGCCGGCGCTGCCGCCACATCTATTGGTCGGGCAGCCATCGAGACAGGATGCTGAGGCTTTTAGGGAAGGATGGTGATTTCATGCGCTTCAGTTCCCAACTTGAGGTGAATTTTGGTAAAGCGATGCGCTCTCCATCATCATGAAGTGTTGCACTTTGCAGTTGAGTCCGCCAAGGGAATTAAGGGGCCGGCTTCCTCATAAGACATATTTAAGTATGGTACCTCCAGGCGTGTTGAAGTATGGTGCCCGTCTGATTATTGCATCCATGCAGTTTTTATTGAAACAAGGAGAAGGAACCGTTTGATTGAGAAGTGCAGTTTCGGTATGACCCCTGAGGAAGGTGGCGCCGGTATCCCGCTTGCCCCGCTAGAAAAGCTGGTCCATGCTGTCTATTCGTTGGTGGATCAAGCAGTTGCCGGTGAGCTGGAGCGATTGCGCAGCGAAGAGGGGATCATCCCCAGTTGTAAAGCCGGCTGTTGTTATTGCTGCCGCTATCATATCATGGTCAGTATTGCAGAGGCCAGCACCCTGGCAATGTATGTCAGGCGGGAATTTTCAGCAGAGCAGATAAACGCCCTGCGGATGCGAACGCAGCAATGGCATCAATGGGACAATTCCAGGCCGGGCAGGCCGGCGGCGGTCATTTCTGAACAGACAGATCTTTCCAGCACCTATGAGCACTGCTGCCCTCTGCTGGTAGATGACACCTGCAGCGCCTATGGTGTGAGGCCGATCGTCTGTCGAGTCCATTATGTCTCTTCGCCTGCCAGGTTTTGCGATGGGGTAAACAGGCAGGATTCCACAGAAGAGGCGCCGCTGGTAATGAAGTCTATTGTCGAGGCGGCAAGTCCCTTGGCAGCGGCCATAAGGGATCAGGGTGAAGACGCAGGATCTCATTTCTCCCGGTCAAGCATGCTGCTTGCGCAGGGGTTGGCCATTGAAATGGGTTGGGATTTCGGCCTGTTGCCCTGATTCTTGACAGCCATCCTTCCGGTTCCTCTCCTCCCGCGCAGCCACAATATTACCACGTAGGGGCGACGCTACCGGCTCGTTCCTATATTTTTTTTATTTCCAGCGGGATGCCCGGCTTCGACCTTTTTCATGCGGTCGGGACGCTGAAGCGGAGGGTAACTGAGAGAGTGGGCGATTCTTAAAAAATAAATTTTTCCTCTTTTTTTACTTCAGAGCTACTTGCCAATGTAGAGGCCTGACCCCGTTTCTGGGACATCGTCTTTGCGAGCGGCAGTGAAGCAATCCAGAAAACCCTGCCCGTTAGTGCGAACGACGGTGAAGTAACACAGGAGGTCTTAGTGACCGTGGCTCCACACCTCTGGACTGCGACCTTGCTGCGCGCCTCGCAGTGACGGGCGGCGGGTGGCGGCGAAAAGGGGCAAGGGACATCACGGGCCTGGGTGACATGGTCGACGGTGACGATCCGGCTGAAGTCATTTTTCAGGATCTCGACGACTATCTTTTCAATCCCCCCTCCCTCCACCAGATAAGCCCACTCTTTTTGCCAGGATCAATCTTGGGTTTAAAGATATAAAGAAATTTTCTTTTATGGCCTATTCTGTTAAATTTTTTAATAGAGCGTGTGCTGTTAATAAATGACCCCTTTTCGGATGTGTGATTATAACCACATGAAAACATATCGATTATTTGATGAGTGATAAGGATGTACTCGTGGCTTGATTTTTGCTAGTCATTGGGTATGAGGACGAGAGATGTGCTTGATCAAGAACTTTCAAACAGTCTGCGAGCGGTGTTTATGAAAAGCGAAATAAAACAAAAGGGTTTTACGCTGGTTGAAGTGATGATTGTGGTGGCTATTATTGGTATTTTGTCTGCTATTGCTGTTCCAAGTATCTCGACCTGGTTGCCGAACATCCGGTTGAAGGCGGCTGCGCGGGATGTTTTTAGCGATATGATGCGGGCTAAAATGGAAGCTATTAAAACGAACACTACAACTTCGTTGACTTTCACAAGTGGTACTGGAACCCCTTGTGTGGGCGGAGCTTACAAATTTACAAACAGTACAGGTACAATTATTGATATCTCAATGGCTAAGGATGTGTGCCTTTCAACTTCAAGTGATTTTCCTGTCGGTTTCTCTTCAAGAGGCACAGCGTCTGGAGCTACAGGAAGTATAATGTTAACTCACCCTCAAAGCAGTAAAACGTATAAAATTACTCAGACAATAGCCGGTGGCATCAAAATACAATAATGATATGGATTGCTACACTATGAATAATTTGTCTAAGAATTCTTATGGGTTTACTTTAGTTGAACTCATGTTGACCATGGCGGTTTCTGGAATTATCGTTGCCGCTATTTATTCTGCCTATATTTCGCAGCAACGAACCTATCTTGCGCAAGAACAGGTCGCGGAAATGCAACAGAATATCAGGGCAGCCATGGATATCATGACGCGCGAGATCAGGATGGCCGGATACAACCCTACCGGTGGCGCAGGTGCAGGAATTACTACGGCGCTAGTGGGACAAATAAGTTTTACTCAAGATACCAATGGTGATGGAGACACTACAGATGCTGGAGAAATCATTGATTTTGGTTTTTCAGCAGCAGCAGTAGATGCGGATAGAAATGGGATTCCAGATACTGTCAGCAATGGAGTTCCTGAAGCGTCACCATTGGGCAGACAAACAGGTGGCGCTGGCGGGTATCAAGCAATTGCTGAAGATATTCAAGCTATTGAATTCCGCTACCTCGACGCCGCTAATGTTGCAACAACCACTCCGGCGAATGTCCGCTCTGTTCAAATCTCTATCCTGGCCAGGGCATCCAAGCCAGACCGGGCCTTCGCCAACACCATGACATATACTCCCGCATCCGGTGCTACTAACAACTGGGGGCCCTATAACGACAACTTCCGCCGCCGGTTGCTGATCACCTCCATTCAATGCAGAAACCTTGGACTGGAATAGCTATGAAAATCAGAAAGAATGAAAATGGATTTACCCTGATTGAGGCCCTGGTAGCCATGGTTATCCTTACCATCGGCATTATGTCAATGTACTCCATGCAAATCACTTCCATTCAGGGTAACAGTACTGCCAACCAGATCACCACTGCCGCCACAGCCGGGGCGAATGAGGTCGAAAATATCTTCGCCATGAATTACGATCAGTTGGTTGATACTGATGGTGACGGCCTTGCTGGTCTGCAGGATAGCCAATGTTGCCCTCCAACGGTGTGTACCGCCATGGCGGATGGTTGCGCCCCCGGACCTGATGGTTATGCAATTTACTGGAATGTGGCCGTTGACGAGCCGATGCCCGCGACCAAGCGAGTGGTCGTCACTGTTGCCCGCACTGATCGCGGGGTGCGCAAAAATGTTGTCTACGAATATATGAAAGCACAAATTGTGCAATGATGACAGGGGTAGAGGGAGAATATGAAGATCATACGTAATGATGACGGCTTCGTTCTGATAGTCGCCCTTTTGATCATGGTCGTGTTAACGATTATCGGAATTGCGGCGACAAGAAACACCTCTCTTGAACTGATGATCGCCGGCAATGATAAAGTGCACAAACGGACCTTGTATCAGGCCGAGGCAGGCGCCGTACTCAGCACCGAGGTGCTTGAGCAGAATATCAACTGTCTTACCGGGTTTGGTAAAACCGGTACGGTGGGCGGAATTGATTTTGCCGATCTCGAAGGTACTATACGGGTCTGGTCCAGAACAACGAATGGTCGGAATGCGTTGGCCATGTATCTTGATCCCCTGCCCTGGACTACGACCAACTGCAATATTACCGATCCTCTTGGGCCAAACATCTCCTATCCCATCAGCAATATCGGATCTACCGTTGAGCTTACCGATTCCTATGTGGGCGGACATGCTGAAATGCTTCCCGGTGGTTCCTTGCAGATGGCCTCTGGCTATGAGCGCAAAGGTAAATCCGCTGCGGGTGGCGGGACAGCCCGTATCTATGATATTATCTCCCGGCATCGTGGCCTGAACAATAGTCAATCAACGCTTATCTTCGGCTGGCGGCATCTGGTGGGTGAAGAATCAGAGTGTAAATACTGATTCTTGTGGCTTGCCGGCAGGTAAGGCGGTCGCTGGTATCGTCACTTGCCGGCGGGCAGCCCAGCAACCCCCAACAACCATTTACCACTGCGGCTGGATGGGGTTGTGGGATAGTTTGCCCTGTAAACATCTGTGTAAGGATTTTGATGTGAAAAACATGTTTGATCGTTATCTTTTCAGTGGTTCATTGAGGCGGGAGTGCATTATGAAAACACGAATCGTGAAGGTTTCCGTGACCAGCAGCCTGTTGCTGGTCGTCATATTGCTGACCGCAACCCTTGATCTCGCATCGGCCGCCGTGACCCATGTGGCAGCCACCAGGGGCACGGCCGAGCCGCCCTTTCTCAGTTTAGGTATAAAATCAAACCTGCTGATGCTACTCGACAACTCCGGCTCCATGCTTGATATGGCGCATGTCGATGAAGAGAGTAACTGTAACGACAGTCCGGACTCAGCTAGAGGTTACATTGGCTACAATTCAGCTAATCCATATGCCGGCTACTTTGAAGAAAACGAGTGGTATTCCTGGAGTAACGGTATTACGCTCTGGGCACCCAGCACCACCTATAATCATCTTGCTCTGGTCTACGATAACGGGATCGTCTATCAGGCAGAATGCGTGGAAAAAGCTGACGGTAACGGTAATTCTGTCGTGCAGGAAACCTGTGTTTCGGACACCACAGCATCCGAGATCACCGAAGATGATACCGAAATCAGCTGGACGGCAAAACCCGGAGTCCGTGTATGGAAAAGTGGCCAAAGCTACAACCAGGGTGATTTCTGCCGATTTGGTTCACAACTCTATTATGCCCTTAATAATGTTTCTGGTACGGTTGATCCACTGACAGATGCTGCTCATTGGCAATCTGTCGAGCATACTTGGCGGCCGGATACAGCCTATAGCGCTCATGATGTGGTCTCATATCAAGGAATGATATTTGTCCTCAATGCCTCAAAATCTCTTGCCGCGAACCGCTCAAGCCAAAGTATCTGGGAAGACAATGATGGGGGATTCCCGTGGAATCGGGTAGACGAAGGCTCTTTTTCTCAGGTTAGCGATGGATCGGAGTGTGTCGGCACCGACTATGCCACCAGTTCCGGTGATCTCTGCATCAAGGTTGATGAGACCTCAACCCCTAAAGGCGTGGTAAAGTTCTCCGCCAAAGGGAAGGTCCTGAACTGGCTCTCAGCTTCTAAATTTGATATCCAGAAAGACATCCTGACTGGTGGCAAATACAGCCCCGAAACTCAGCTGCTTATTGCTGAGAATCGCGGTTGTGCAGGTTCTGGATTCATCAAAGGAATTAATGTGGTCAGCGGGAGTACGACCAAGGTATTGTCTTTCAGAATCGGCGGGCCTGAAAAAGATAACCCACTGGAAGGAAGAAATGACTGGGTGGACACCCTTGACAACACTACTCGTATTGAGGTCCTGGGAATTACCGACGGGCCGCTGTTGAGTGGTGACTGTCAGGACGCAATAGATGGGATGTTGGCCGGTGCTAATCTGCAGTCCCTGTCCAATAAAATCAGTGGCTGTCTCTCGCCGCAAAAGGATGCCGAAGATCCGGAACTGGGCGATCAGCGCCCCTTTCTTAATCATGCCCTTCAGGCCTGCCAGGAATTCATGGATGGGTCGGACAGAAACCTCAACACTATCATCGGTGAATGCGAAAATCTCTATACTGCAAAGACTTCCAGTAAAAACGCTTACCTGCCATGGGAGATAAGCCCCTACTATGGGGCTTATGCCTGTTACGGGGTCTATGACGCCGGTGTCTACCACCAGGACCGCACCGGTTTTATCGGCCGTTGCTGGGATACGGGGGGGGGGACCGTTGGGTGTAATCTGAAGCCCGCAGTAATCCCTGTACCTTCTTTGGTCTGTCCTGTGGCTGGTTGCTCTGTGCCCGCTTCTACCTGGTTATCCGGCGCGAACTTGCGGCGCAACAACAATGGTCGTGTTGAGGAATGTACTGATACGGTGGAAAAGAAAGGCGTATATTCTTGTAAAAAAGTGACAGATTGGGCGCCGGTCTATGTTGATGGAGCGACGAATGAATATGTCAACGATGCGACTTGTGGTGGCACACCAGCGGTCGCTGCCTGGAATCCTCCCGACCCAAAGGCCAACATCAGTTGTAACGATCCAGAGGACCCTGCTAATTGTGTTGATTATGAGCAGTGCGTCTTTCAAGGGATGTGGGATTACTGCAAGTCCTTATCCGTGCCGGAAGTCATTGATCCCTCGGACCAGGCTTCCACAACCACCGATCTTTGGAACGCGCCGGCCACTCTGATTGACTCGGGCGTGATTGCCGCTACCGGAACCGATCGACCGCTGGCGGTGATGAAGGGCTATATAAAACAGGATATTCCTCCGAAAGGTATTTTGCAGTCTACCGCCGGCGAGCTGCGGATTGGCGCCATGGCTTTTAATGATAACGGTGCCGGGAGTGCATCGGAATGTGGCGGGGATGATGTACCTCCGCAGATTGAACAGTTCTGTTCTGGATCTAAAAAGGATGGCGCTCAGGTAATCAGTGAAATCATGCTTGGCAGTACGGTCACCGATACCACCAATAACCGGACCCATGTGGACGACCTGGCGGGGGCCATCAATGATGTTCGCGCCACCTCATGGACCCCGCTGGCCGAGGCCATGTACAACGCCATCGGCTACTACACTCAAAACACCGACATGCGGCTCAATACCGATGACTTTCCAGTTGGTGACGGCCATGATCCTGTAACCAATTGGTGCCAGAGCAACAATATTCTGGTCATCACTGAAGGTGCGTCCACGGCGGATATTAATTCCCAGGTCGAGAACTTTGTTAGAGAAACAGCGATAGATGATAATGATACAGAAATTGGGACATGTCCTAATGGCCTCTATGGTTCCACCTATCTCGATGATCTGACCAATCATGCCCAGCATGCGGCGGCCTCAGAACTCTATCCCGAAGGGAACAGACAACTACAAACCCTGGACGGTGAGTTGAAGGATAAACAGAATATTACAACCTACGTTGTGGCTTCCGGCGGTTTGCGGGGCAGCGTGGATGGTGACGAATGTACGCCGGCTGCACTGATCAGCAATGCTGCGGCCAACGGTGGAACAACGCTTTATGACAGCGCCAGCCCGGAACAACTGGAAGAGGACTTGCTGGCAATTTTTAACGCCTTGCGGCAAAGGGCCTCTTCCGGCTCGGCAGCTTCGGTTATTTCGTCATCCCGTGGCGGCGAGGGCGCCATCTATCAGGCCATCTTCTGGCCTGAAATCAAACGGATGGATGCTGGTGGCAAGGAACATTCCGTGGCTTGGACAGGCGATGTCCATGCTCTTTTTGTGGATTCTCGAGGTTATATGTACGAAGATACCAATGGCGATCGTGCTATGACGTCATCGGATCAACGGCTTGTCATTTATTTTGATGAGGTCTCCGGCAAATCCAAGGCCTGCTATAATACTGAAAATTGGCTGGGAACGTGTCCGGATACCCCCGTGGATATTCAGGACGTGAAATTCATCTGGTCGGCGGGAGAATGGCTGTCTGACCCTTTCCTGGATACCTCTGTCAATCGACCCACATATATTTCCAATGCCAAGCAGCGGTACATCTATACCTGGAACGACCTGAACAACGATGGCATAGTTGACCGTGCCACCGAGTGGCTTCCTTTCCAGGCGAGAACGGATTGGCACAGTTTGGCAGGTACTGGACGCAGCTCTGTGCCGGTCGATTTTGATGTGGTGACGGCGGATGTTGCATCGAATACGACAGCGCAAAATGCTAAAGTGAATGACATTGTCAACTGGGTTCGGGGCCGTGACCGCCTGACTGCCGCAAATTTGAACGGCATTGTCGGGACGACAGACGACGGTGAAGCTCCTCTGCGCAGCCGTCAGCTCCCGGCTTCTGAGGGAGTTTCGACCATGGTCACTGCCCGTCTGGGCGATATTATTCATTCCACGCCCATGACGGTGTCCTCTCCCGCCGAAGGGTTTCACCTGATCTATAACGATTTTTCCTACGCTGAATTTGTCAAAAAGTACAAGAAAAGGCGGCATGTTATTTATTTCGGCAGCAACGACGGCATGTTGCACGCAGTGAACGGTGGTTTTTATGACGAGAACGACAAAAAATTCTGTCTGACTGTAGATTGTCAAGGAGAGGATGGTAGTGTGCCGGCGCTTGGCGCAGAGTTGTGGGCCTATGTCCCTTACAACCTGCTGCCCCACTTGAGCAGTCTGACAAATCCTGACTATGCACATAAATATTACGTCGATCTACGGCCAAGGATCTTTGATGTCCAGATCTTTCCCACGGGGGTTGATAGTCATGGAATTGATCACCCTAACGGCTGGGGGACGATCCTCGTCGGCGGCATGCGTCTGGGCGGGGCGCCGATTAACGCCAGCGAACTGCATAATCCCAGTGCTGGTGATGATCGCCAGTTTATCTCATCGTACTTCATCTTTGATATTACTAATCCAGAGCTACCTCCTGTGCTGTTGGGAGAAATGACCAGGACCACGCAGCAGCAAGATGGAGTTGACGTGGACACCGATCTCGGCCACTCTCTCGCCATTCCCACCATGGTGATCATGAAAGATAAGACTGAGCCACAAACAGCAGAAAAAAATCAATGGTATCTAGTATTTGGCAGCGGGCCGCATGCGGAAATCGGATCCAATGCTGCGATGAAAGGAATCAGTGATCAGAACGCCCGGCTTGCCGTCCTGCCCCTGGATTGGCTGGTGAAATCGCCAACAGCATTGCGTATACCTGCTGAGCCTCCTAGTGAGGGTTCAAAATATGGCGGTACCATTGAGCTGGGCGATTCACCTAAGGGCTTTACCAGCGACCTGATTACCATCGACGGTGATATCAATCCCAGCAGCACCAGCTATATGGCTGATGCGGTCTATTTCGGCACCAATGAGGGAGATTATGCCGAAGGGTTCAGGGGGCGGATATACCGCCTGATGACCAGAAATAAGATTTCAGGGGAGTATCTGTTCGGCACAAACATCACCCAGCAGATCACAACCCCGGACCCGGTGCAATGGAAGGTCTCTACCCTGATGGATGTAGGGCAGCCGGTGAATGCTGCGCCCAGTGTGGGCTATGACGGTTCTAACTTCTGGCTTTATGTCGGGACCGGGCGCTTCTTTGATGCTGATGACCGGACGGAAGCTACCCAGCAGTCTTTTTATGGGATTAAGGAACCAATGGAGCGGATTCAACCTGTATCGGGAAATCCGTACATGAAGTTTCTCGGCGATAAAGTAGTTGCACCAATAGCAGCAGCACACGGAGATACCTCGGCAGCTCGCATCTGGCCCGACGAAACTGCTACACCTGGTAACAAAGGTCTTTTGAAGGTAGATGAAATACGGGTCGCCCAAGCCGCCACGCCATCTCTCGCTTTTTTGAGCTGCCGGGATAGCAATACTCTGGATTGCATCCCGTCTTCGATGGTGTCTGCAGAGAAGACAACACTGGCAGATCTGACTTCTTATATCGCCGGTCCTGAGCCGACAACAGATCCGGACAATCTCTACAATTCAGCTGATGGCTGGTATGTTGACTATTTCCCCTATGGGAACAGAGAGAGCAATCTTGGACAGGCGACCCTGTTTGGCGGGCTCGTCACCTTTACTACCTATCAACCTTTCCTGGATCCGTGTCAGGCGGAAGGCAAGGCGTTTCTCTATACACTGTACTACCAGACAGGCACAGCCTGGCATAAAGCGATATTTGGTGACCATGGGCTTTATAATGACGGCACAACAGTGCGTGAAAAGATGGATCTCGGCCGTGGCTTATCCACTACCCCGAACCTCCATGTCAGCGGTGACGGCGATTCCGTGACCGCCATGGTGCAAACCAGCACCGGGGTGATTGTGGAGCAAAAGATGGATGAAATGGCAACAGGCGACTATTTCACTGGCCGTACCGGCTGGAAGGAGTGCACGGAATAGAGAGGAGTTCGTGAGGCGATAAGGTAGGCCCAGACCAGCTTGATATCTCGGCTGGTCTGGGCCTTTTTTTTGGGGGGGGAAATTGAGGGAAATTAGAAATCAGGCAGGACAACGGGGTCAGGCCTCCAAGATGACAAGATGAGGTTAACCTCTTGGAGGCCTGACTCCTTGTCTTACGTTGTAAAGTCCGAAGGCGGCCAGGTAAAGGCGACAACAGGTGTCAGGGCCAGCAGGTAATCCTCCGGGGAAGTGGCAGGGGCCAGGGGCATCGTCTTTACGAGCGGCAGCGAAGCAATCCAGAGAGATCCCGGCCCGTCTGACCGAGCGGGGGTGAAGTAACGCCGGAGGACTGAGTGACCGTGGCCCCACACCTCTCTGGACTGCCACGTTGCTGCGCGCCTCGCAGTGACGGGTGGGGGAATAAAAAAGATGCGGATCTAATGACGCGACCCATCATCACATGAAACGTAAACCTGGGTTTCATTTTTTCTGGCGCAGTTAATATTCCGATGCCGGGCCAGTGGCTGCAGATTTTTTAAGCGGGAATTATCGCGAGTCAGCCAGCCTCCCGGCCGATTGCAAAACCGTTGCCCGAGGCTGACCATCTGTCTGGACAGGTGGAGAAAGTCAGGATGAGATGGAATGACATGCCCATTTGTCCAGACTGACCCCCCTCTACACCCTCCAAATCTAGCCCTCTTTTTACCTGTTTTTTTCTGACAAGCTGTCAAGGGGAACCGAGTCGTCGTAAAGTGTTCCCGGGGCGATATCGACCTCACCTGGCCACACCACTGTGCCATATTCTACGCGCACAAGGTTGAATACGGCGGGTGAAGCAATGCGAGTCCATGGCTTCATCGCAAGGAAGGGGCGCACGTCAAAACGGCGACGTTCTCCGTTTTGGAATTCAAGATCGAGCTGAAAATTCGGCCGAGGGTGAACTGTGATGATATCAAGCAACATAGAATAACCTCATTGAAGGGGAGCAATGCGAAACGGGTCTTCACCACTGATGGCTAGTTCCCAATCGACAAACAACTCTTCCTTGTGGATTTCGATCCATGCCTGAACCATCTTGAGTTGTTTGGGAAATTAGGGACACTCCCGAATGGCACTAGTTTAAGGTTTTTTTCTAGGAGAAACAAGCTGAAAACATTGGCTAAAATTGGTATATTTACCAATGCAAAATATAATAAAAACAATGCCAATGCTTCCAGGGTTTCAGTCGCGTACCTTGCGTCGTAAACCACGTTCAGCCCAGCAGAAACTTGCCGAAAAAATAGCTCTGTTGAGGCAAAAATCTTTCAAACAGATCGGCGAGGTCTTTGAAAGGTTTATTCCTCGCACACTTCTCAAGCAGGAGCGGGACGGGGCCATGAGTCGCCGAAGGATTTTCTCCAAAGAGAATACCTTTTGGGCCTTTTTCAGTTAGGTGCTGGATGCGGACGGAGGCTGCAAGGAAGTGATCCGCAAGCTTCAGTCCTATGCCTCCGTCAAGGGAATCAAAGTTCCTTCATCTTCGACCGCTTCATACTGCACGGCTCGTAAGAAGTTAGATGAACAGATGCTCTTTGAGATTTTTGAACACACGGCAGATCGGCTTGATAAAATACCGGTGGCCGGATTGCTGAATAACCGGCGGGTTATTGTTGTTGAAGGGACAGGAGTCAGCATGCCGGATACCCCGGAGAACCAGGAGGTTTGGCCACAGTTGGCCTCCCAGAAGCCGGGATGCGGATTCCCGACGGCTCGTATCTGCGCCTGTTTTTCTCTGGAAAGTGGGGCTTTACTCAGTTACGCCATCGGTAATAAGAAAAATCATGAGCTGCCGTTGTTCCGTAAACAGTGGAAGATGTTCAGGCAGGGTGACATCTTTCTGGGAGACAAAGGGTTCTGTAGTTATTTCGACATCGCAAACCTGGAAAAGCAAGGTGTTGATAGCGTTGTTACCCTTGCCGGAAGAACGCCGGTCAGCTCAGCTGGCAGCCTCAAAAAACTCGGGAATAACGATCTGCTGATAAAATGGGAACGCCCCGTCTATAACACCATTCTGTCGTATTCGAAAGACGCATGGGAGGAGCTGCCGAAAGAGCTGGTTTTGAGACAAATCAAGGTCACGGTGACACATCCTGGATTTAGGACACAGGGGTGTCACATCGTTACCACCCTGCTCGATGCCAAGCAATATCCTGCTGAGCAAATTGCCGATCTTTACTTAAAGCGGGGGGATGTCGAGCTGTTTTTCCGCGACATCAAGACGACTATGGGCCTGGATATCTTGCGCTGCCGAACACCAGAGATGATTCGCAAAGAAATCTTGATGGTTTCGTAAAAACTCAATTTCTGGGATGGCTAAGTAAAAAGCGTCAAATGCGAGGCGCGCAAATTTCGAGGAATGAGGCGTACTTGAGTACGCCGCAGTGACGAGATAATTTGCAGCAACGAAGCAGTTGGCGACTTTTTACGACGCCATCAATCTTAATGAATTTCATTGCCTATAACTGTATCCGGCGGTTGATGTACGAGGCGGCAGAGGAAGCGGGTCTTGAGGTTCGAGTAGTAAGCTTTAAGGGCAGTGTGCAGGCCCTCCGCAGCTGGGAGCCACATCTAAATCAGACGAAGATCAGCCGGATAAAGCGGTTCAGAATGATCAGTGATTTGTATGACGCGATGACCAACACTCCGATCAGGCAACGCCCAGGGCGAAAAGAACCTCGATGCCTTAAGCGACGACGAAAAAATTATGATTTAATGAACTCGCCGAGACATGAAATGAGAGAGACTCCGCATCGGAGCGCATATCGCGCTACAAACCCTTAAACTAGCGCCATTCGGGAGTGTCCCTATCTTCCCTCGTTGTTTACGAGGTCTGAAGTCAAGCCTGACATTTGCACGTATTAACTGGTCAATTTATTGGATTGCAAGACCTGACCGTTCGCAGTAACAGCAGTAAATCTAGCGGGTTGAAGTCCCGTCTGGGGAGTTGTCCGTACGCCCCGGTAGTATGAGGAAGCGGCGTCGTGGTAACACGGGGTCGTGAGTTTCCAAACAGCAAGAAAGCAGGCCGAAACGTAAGTGAACCCACAAGTAGCCTCGTAAATTGATTTGGAGAAGCCGACCCTGTGGTCAGAAGGGGAAGGCCGTTGGATGGGTGCTGGAATAACGGAAGTGGCATCTATCGACTCCCGGGGTAGCAAGGTTGGCATGTTTTCGAAGATTTATTGCCCAGTGCTGGAGACCCGTTTCTGGAGGTGGGGAGGCCACCGATCGGTGCGTATAAGGAAACGAAAGCGCATCGTCCCGAAGCGGGAGTCGGAGGGGTTCATAGTACCGTTAGAGTTCGTGGGACAACATAACCCCGGACGAGGGAAGGGACCCTGCTTTGTTCATGCAACCAAAGAGCGGAGGATCAGGGGATTGCCATGTCGCTAACCACCCCAGACAGAATCAGGACGCTACAGAGGAAGCTGTATGCCAAGGCCAAGCTAGAACCGGCCTATCGCTTTTACGCGCTCTACGACAAGATCAGCCGGGGAGACATACTCAGTCATGCCTGGCGACTTGTTCGTGCCAACCGAGGTGGTCCGGGTGTTGATGGACTCAGCTTCGAGGCCATAGAGGACGGAATAGGGGTAGAAACGTTTTTGCAGGAACTGGCCCGTGATCTGAAAGAGAAGACCTACCGAGCCCAACCGGTGCGGCGCGTCATGATTCCTAAAGCGGATGGCAGTTTGCGACCGTTGGGGATTCCGACTATCCGAGACCGGGTAGCACAAATGGCGGTGAAGCTCATCATCGAACCGATTTTTGAAGCTGATTTCTGTCCGCACTCGTACGGATTCCGGCCCAAGAGATCGGCACACGATGCAGTGGATGACATTGCCAATACACTATGGGCAGGCTATACCCAAGTCATTGATGCGGACCTGTCGAAATACTTTGACAGCATCCCGCACGCCAAGCTGATGGCTGTGGTGGCCGAGCGTATTGTCGATGGGGGGATATTACATCTCATTAAGCAATGGCTCAAAGCCCCGATCATTGGTGAAGACGAAAACGGTGTGAAGAAGACCGTGGGTGGCGGCAAGTCCAATCGTAAAGGGACGCCGCAAGGTGGTGTGATTTCCCCGCTGTTGGCCAACTGCTACTTGCATATTCTTGACCGGATATGGCAAAGGCGGCACTTGAAAGGCAAACTGCAAGCGCATCTCGTGCGGTATGCCGATGATTTTGTAGTCATGTGTCGAAAAGATGTAGAGGAACCGCTGAAGGTGGTGCGTCATGTATTGGAACGACTGGGCCTCAGCCTCAACGAGACCAAGACCCATATAGTGGATGCCACCCAAACCGGATTTAATTTCCTGGGTTTTACGATTCAGATGAGTCAAGGTATGAAAACTGGAAAGCAATATCCAAGTGTCCGACCTGCCGATAAATCGCTTATGAAGATCAAGGCGAAACTGAAGAAATTGACGGGGAGGAACTTGACCCCCATCCCCTTGGAAAACATTGTTGGCAACGTGAACCGGAGCCTGCGAGGCTGGGTGAACTATTTCCACTATCGTAATTCAAGTGAGGTAATGGGCAAGGTCAAGACACATGCGGAAGACCGGTTACGTACTCACATGATGAAGCGTCATAAGGTGAAGGACAGAGGAACCGGCTTACGTCGTTTTCCAAGTCGCGATCTTTATGATTGTTACGGGTTATACAAGGTTCCTACAGTTGCGGGCTGGCGCACGGCGCATGCCTTGGTGTGAAGGACATCGGAAAGCCGGATGCGGGAAAACTGCACGTCCGGTTTGATGAGGGGAGGCTGATGGACGATTAGGCCAGTTGACACGTAGTAGCTGCGGGCGGCGAGGCGTCAAATAAAAGTCCTGTGCGCTGACTGGCAAATCAGTTTCCTACTCTACCCTGCTTTTTCCACCTATTTCCTGTTAAGATAGGTGAGATTTGAGGGGGCTTCAATCAGTAATGGTAACGAGCCTGAAGAAAATCCACCCGGTCATCTGTGACCAGATAGACAAGTCTGTGCTCCTGTGTCAATCGCCGTGACCATGTGCCGGGTGTCAGATATTTCAAGGGTTCAGGCTTGCCGATACCATGAAATGGATCGCGGAGAATGGTCTCGACAAGAGTCAGGACTCGTAATGCCGTCTTCCGGTCTGTTTCCACCCAGTGGCGGAGATCGTCTCGAAATTCAGGATGAAAAACAGCGTCTCTATATATTTTACTCTTTGCAGGAGCGGTTTTTTTCACTCAAGCCCCATTTCCTTCTGAAGACTTTTCAATGACTCAGGTTTTTCAGACCGTTGCAATGCTCGTTCGAGGGCGGTAAGAAGGCGTCTGGCATTTTTAGGGGAACGCAGAAGATGCGCGGTCTCCTGAAGACTTTCAAGTTCATCTGCGGCAATAAGCGCTACATCTTCAGCGCCACGCCGTCGAATAATGATGACTTCCCTGTCTGCCGTCGCGGCATCACAAAGACCAGAAAATCGCGCGCGGGCATCAGTGTAAGTTGTTTGAATGGACATTGGTATCCTCCGTGGAAAATGATGTACAGGATTACTGTACGTCAGATTGGGCCTGACGTCAAGGGACTTGCCGTGTGCCGGGGTCATGCGTGTGCCGGGGTCAGGCCTCCAAGATGACAAGATGAGGTTAACGTCTCGGAGTCCTGACTCCTTGTCTTAGTAGCCTAATTACCCTATTTGTGTAATTCCAATTCTGTCCCCTTTTTCCTTTATCAGTTGCAAAACAAGAACGATGTTGATATCGTCATACCATAACATCATCGATAGGAGGCGTGTCATGCAAACAGTAACTGTGTCACCAAAATTTCAAGTCGTTATTCCCCGTGCTGTGAGGGAATCGCTACAACTCCGCCCGGGACAGAAGATGCAAGTCATCGAATATGCTGGAAGAATTGAACTGGTTCCAGAGCGGGACATTGCCTCCCTGCGAGGATTTCTTAAGGGAATCAATACTGACTTTGAGCGAGAGAACGACAGAATATGAATATTGTCGATTCTTCAGGCTGGTTGTCGTTTTTTGCCGATGATCCTTCCGCGGAGCATTTTTTGTCTCCATTGCAGGATATTCAATCCCTCATTGTTCCTACAATTATAATCTATGAAGTCACAAAGGTCGTTTTGCGGGAGTCCGGAAGTGATGAAGCTGTGCAGGTAATCGCGGCGATGCAGAAAGGGAAAATTGTTGATTTGACAGCAAAATTGGCGGTTGATGCATCACAAATCAGTTTGCAAAGCAAGCTGCCAATGGCAGACAGTATAATCCTAACGACTGCCAGATATTGTAACGCAACAATTTGGACGCAAGATATTCACTTCGCCAACATTCCAGGTGTCAACTATTTCAAAAAGTAAATCGGTGATGCCGTGTGTTATGGTTATTATTTTCAACCAATGAAGCGCAATGCCCATTAGTCCAGCCTGCCCCCCTCTCTTTGACTGATTATCGTGATATCTCTTAACTCTGCACGAAAGTAAGAACAGCAACCAGGCGGTCACCAAGACAAGACTCTGCAATTTTCAAGTCGAAGTCTGCCTCTAGGTTCATCCAGTATTGCGGTGACTGGTCGAAGGCGTGGCCAAACAGCAATGCCAATTCTGCCGTCACCGGGCGCGCTCCTCTGGTAACGTGTGCTATCCGCAGAGGAGAAACACCAATTGCCCTGGCAAATTCTGCCTGCGATACCCGTAACTACCCTCTCTTGCTCATTTGTCCCTGGCTCCCCTCCTTGTTAAGGAGGGGCCGGGGGTGGTTTTCCCTCGTTCCCATGCGGAGCATCCTCCGGCACAAGCCTGCGCAAGAGCGGTGATTCTCCGTAAGCGCCGGAGAAGGCAGGTGGAAAGGGCGGGGGGCTGCGGATGCACGGGGAATTGGCACCTCTTGGGCCACGGGATGCCGCGCATCCTGGAGGGGTTCCCCCGGAGTCTTCGCTTACCTGCGGCGCATGGGAACCAGATGTCTACCTCTGACCCCATCTACCTCGATACAATACCAAATCCCCTATTTACGCAAACCCAGATGAACGCGGATGGCGTCTTCCACCAAGTGCATATCCGCCTTGGATAAAACACCAAGCTGGCTTTGCAGGCGGCTTTTATCGGCGGCCATGATCTGATCCGCCATGGCCTTTGCCTGTTTTACATCCACGGTCACCAACGCTTCACCGGGATATTGACGGTCCACACTGCTGGTCAGGGGCACGACAACCACCCGTGCAAGATTCCGGTTGGCGGCATCATTGCTGATGATAATGCCGGGCCTGGTCTTGCGGATCTCACTCCCCACGGCAGGATCAAACTCCACCCACCAGACCTCACCGCGTTTCATTAATCATATCCTTTGCCAGGGTGTCACACCATTCTTTTGCCTCGCTCTCCCGCTCTCTGTCGGCGGCCATGGCCTTATAGCCAGCGTCCAACGAGCTGTCCAGGACATGCGGGCGGAGCAGATCCTCGATAAACCGGCTCATATGCCGCCGGCCAATGGTCCGGTATAATCCTTCGTACACCGCTTCATCAAGCGAGATGGTCATTTTTTTATGCATAATGCCTCCATTTCTTACGTATTACGTATACAGTATAGAATAGCGCACAGGGGCCGGGAAGACAAGGGGCAGAAACATGCTTTTTCATATAGCCATATAACCGGCTATATTTGCTCATCATCACATTGCATGTAAATTTGATGGTCTCGCAAAAAGTCCCAAAACAGGCCTTTTCCCAAATTTCGCCCTCGTAATTTCAGCAGGTTACAAATGCGATATTTGACATTTTAGACTTTTTGCAAGACTATCAAATTTGGAATTCATTTTACCGGCGCAGTGCATGTTTCCGACCAGGACGGTGGCCGCAGCTTTTTTTTAGCGGGAATTGTCGGGAGTCTGCCGGCCTCCCGGCCGCTTGCGAAAACGGTTGCCCGAGGATGGTCGCCTGGCTGGACAGGTGGAGAAAGTCAGGATGAGATGGAATGAAATACCCATTTGTCAAGCCTGGCTCACAAATTGACCCACCGCTTAGACCCGGAAAGTGAAGAGGGGTTTGCCTTTTTATGTTTGATATGGTATTTAGTATCTAAACAAGTACTAAAAGGAGTCTAACATGAACACCATACCTGCCCAAGAAATTAAACGGCGCGGTATCGCTGCAGTGGATGATCTCATTGCTCAAGGCGACGTGCATGTGATCCGCAACAATAAGCCGCAATACGTGGTGCTTTCCGAAGCCCGCTATCAGGCTTTGCTGGAGGCTCAAGACGAGGCGTACACGGCGCGAGTGCTGGCCTCACTGGCAGACATACAGGCTGGCCGAGCGCAACGCGGCACAGCGGCAGAGCTGCTTAAAGAGTTGGATCAGGAAGGTTGAGGCATGTACACCCTTGTGTGGACATCCGGCTTCACTCGTGCGGCTGGCAAGTTTCTCAAGCGGCATCCGGACTTGCGGGAGAAGTTCGCTGCAATTCTTGGTGTCCTGGAGCGTGACCCTTTTCAGCCGCATCTTCGATACCATCACCTTGGTGGCCAGCTCAAGGGTGTGCAGGCAATCAGTATCACCTCCAGCTACCGTCTTACCCTGACCCTCTTGATCGCGGATCATGAAATCCATCTGCTTGATGTCGGCAGTCATGACGAGGTGTATCGATAAGAACGAATCCAGGATGACTGATTGGACAAAGTGGTTATCAGTCAAGCCTGCCCCCCCTCTCTTTGATTATCCAATCAACAACGGGGTCACAACGGGGTCACGGGTCACAGCGGGGTCAGGCCTCCAAGATGACAAGATGAGGTTAACGTCTTGGAGTCCTGACTCCTTGTCTTAGTAGCCTGAGAGGCTGGGTGAACTACTTTCACTGTCGGAATTCAAGTCTGATTATGGTCAAGGTCAGGAACCATGCGGAAGAACGGTTGCGAATCCACTTGATGAAGCGCCACAAGGTTAAGAGTAGGGGAGCCGGTCGGCACCGTTTCCCGAGGACCGAGCTCTACGGGCGTTATGGGTTGTATAAGGTTCCTGTGAAGGCGGGCTGGTGCTCGGCGCATGCCTTGGCGTGAAGAACATCGGAAAGCCGTATGCGTTAATAGCGCACGTACGGTTTGATGAGGGGGAGCTGATGAACGAACATGTTGGTAGACACGTAGTAGCCGCGGGCGGCGAGGCGTCAAATAAAAGTCCTGACCATGCTCGAGAAGTCAGCTTCCTACTCTACCTAATTTGTCTTTTGAGCTTTCCTGATTTTTATCAGGCTGAAGCCTGACCTGCACGAGTTAGAACCGAGACTAAAACAATAAAGCAGCAACGTCCCCATTCACCCCGTACGGCTATGCCGGGAAAAAATTCTGGTCTTGTGTTTTTGAGTGATGGACCTTCACCTCTTTTTCGATTTTCTTTCCCACCTTGCTTTGAACAATTTTCATGTTGTAACGAACCTGCAGGTTAAGCCAGAATTCCGGTTCAATGCCAAAATATCTTCCTAATCGTAATGCTGTATCGGTAGAAATTTCCCTTCTGCCGCGCACGAGTTGACTTATCCTGTTCGCCGGGACATGAATATCCTTTGCCAACTGGTTTTGACTGATACCCATAGGCCCGAGAAACTCTTCCAGGAGCACATCGCCTGGCGTAATTGGAGATAACTTTTTTGCCATATTTTCACCCCTTATGATAATCTACGATTTCAACATTGTAGACATTTTCTTCTTTCCACAGAAAACAGATGCGCCACTGATCGTTGATTCTGATACTGTACTGATCCTTTCTGTCGCCTTTTAATTGCTCGAGTCGGTTTCCTGGAGGTATCCTCAGACTGGTTAAAGAAACAACCGCATGCAAAACCTCCAGTTTTATCCTTGCAATTCTCGATATACCTCTGAACTTTCTGACATCAAGGTCATTAAAAAGTTTTTCCGTATCGTTGCATTTGAATGATTTTATCATGACGGCATGATATGACGCGTAACGTCAATCGTCAACAAAAAACAACAGAAGAGTTACAAGCTGACCCCGTTCTCGTTCTTATGCCAATCCTATGCATGTGAGTCCATAATGGCAGGCAAGACGGACTTAACTTTTTTCCATGTTGTTGAGTCATGGGCTGCATGCCATAACTCATATCTTTTTTGGAGGTTGAGCCATAATTCAGGAGTAGTGTCAAATGCCTTGGACAACCGTAAGGCCATGTCAGGCGTGACGGCCCCATGTTCATTAATGATTTTTGATAAAGTCTTACGTGAAACACCCAATCCGGAAGCCATGTCCTGAATGGTGATGGATAATGGTTTTAAATAATCTTCTTTTAAGATTTTTCCAGGGTGGGTTGGTTGTCTTTTCATTGCTCTCGTTCCCATATGATATCTTCTGATGATAGTCGTCATAATCGACTATGTATGCGTCACCATTGATGAACTCAAAAATTACACGCCAATTCCCTGAAACTCTCACCGAATATTGGCCTTTTCGATCGCCACTCAATGCGTGTAAATTTGAACTTGGATAATTCATATCTTTTAAATCACTCGAAGCATGAAGTCGGTCTAATATTCTTTCCAATTTGTCGGCATGTTCAGGTTTGATGCCTTTTTTGGTGCTGGAATAGAAAAAGTTTTCCAAACCTTTATGTTTGAACGATTTAATCGTGAAAAGTTTGTAACCCTTTGGGTTACGCATGTCAATGTTTGGTTTGTTGTATTGACGAGTAAAAAGTACAGATTTGTTTTCTCCTATTTCATTGCCGGGGAATGACTGTTTCGGCTTTTTTCTTTTTGTCGGGACGCTGAAGCGGAGGGTGGCTGGGAGAGTGGGCGATTCTTAAAAAATGAATTTTTTCTCTTTTTTACTTCAGGACTACTTGCCAACTTAGAGGCCTGACCCCGTGGCTGTGAGATGCCCCTTTGTTGAGCCTGACCCCTTTGTTCTTTGTTCTGCTAAAGCAATAAAGCAACAACGTCCCCATTCACCCATTCACCATATCTATCTTGTCATCTTGGAGGCCTGACCCCATTTCTTGACCCGGGGAGCTGGCACTCTTGGGCCACGGGATGCAGCGCATCCTGGAGGGGTTCCCATGCGGCGCATGGGAACCAGATGTAACCAGATGTAAAAAAGGCTGCCCGTGAAGGCAGCCTTTTTCCTGATGATGTTCTTACCTTAAGATGTAACAACTCTGGCCGATCTTTGTACTTATTTTTATTATTATGGTACTACTGCTGCTGCTGCTGCTGCTGCTGGTGTTAATAACCCATCCTGGTCAATTTCCGCTGTGGGTTTACCAAGATCCCAACCAGTTTTCTCGGTTATTTTTATTACATAATCAGAATCATCAGTATATGTAATAGTGGGGATAACGCCAGGTGTTGGGACATAGCCCGCAGCTTGGATAAGTGCTATTGTTGAAGGGGACTTACCATCAGCAATAATTGCTGCAGAAGCAGTATAGGCATTTTTAGCATCACTATTCAACGTAGCGACGTAGCCTCTTTTTCTGAATTCCGCAAACTGCGGGATGGCGATGGCCGCCAGGATGCCGATGATGGCGACGACGATCATCAACTCCACCAGGGTGAAGCCCTTCTGGTTGTTCTTCCGTTTTCTTGCAAGTTCTTTCATCATGATTTGTTCCCCTCCTCAGGGTGTGGTTAAAGGGTGGTGCGTGGTGGACAGTGCTTTCCTGACTGGTGTCCTTCATTGACAGTACCTTTTCACAAATTATGCCATTTGTCAAAAGTAATGTGGAAAAAAAACAAGACAGGGGAATATCACACTATTCTCGGCACTGAACGCTGTCCTCTCTAACCTCGCCTTTCTTTTTCCGGACCAAAAAACAGCCAGGCAAGGGCTTAATCTGGCAATAAATGGCAACAGGTGACAAAAATTGTCAGGCGGGGTTGTCGGGCTGAAGCCCGACCTGCAGCGTCGGCTTTGAGATTGGGGTTAACAGCAAAAAACGGGGTCAGGCCTCTAAGTTGTCAAGTAGTTAAGGTAGCCCGGATGCAAGGCAATGGCATCCGGGGCCGGAATGGCGTAGAATCGGTGGCCGGATTCAGTGGAATAGGCATCCTCAATGTTGTTGACAAGACACCTGAGTGGCAATGGAACTCTTTGCAAAGTTACCTGGTTGATTTTCGGTGTATTTAGATGTATTCTTGATGAATACAAAAACGTCAGGAGGGAACAATGAAAATGACGACCGTTAGGATGGACGACCAGCTTCTTGATCGGGTTGATGGAATAGCGAAATCACTGAGCCGGCCAAGATCATTTGTGATCCAGCAGGCCTTGGAGCGTTTTGTGGAGTATGAAGAATGGTTTAAGGCGGAGGTCAGCGAAGGACTTGCCGAAATTGAGCGAGGCGAAGTCGCTGGTGATGCCGAAGTAAAAGGCGCCTTCAGTAAATGGGGTGTAGATGCAAGTTAAGTGGACGATGAAAGCCTTAACCAACCTCGATGATGCCGTTGAGTATATTGGCGGCAATAATCCTGCGGCCGCCAAGGATGTGGCCCGACGAATTTGGCAGACTTCGCAGTTGCTGGTCTTGCAGCCGAACCTTGGTCGCCCCGGCAGGGTTGCGGGCACACGAGAGCTTGTCATTCCCAACCTTCCTTATATCTTGCCTTATATCCAGAAAGGCAACACCGTCTATATCCTCCGTGTCATCCATGCATCGATGATGTGGCCGAAAAAATTGTCTTAGGCAGGGTTGGGGTCAGGCTTGACTTATTGACATTCTGTAACAAGAAAAAATGGCAACAGGTAGCCCGGATGCAAGGCAATGGAATCCGGGACCGGACTTGGCTCAACCCCCCACCGGCCCCGGATTCCGCTGCCGCTCCATCCAGGCTACTTTTGGGGGTGGGGTCATGGTTGACAACTGGGCTTTACGCTCAGTTTCATCTTGACGTTAGCCAGTTTTCAATGGCCAAATCAGGAATGCGGGAAAATTCTTTAACATTCCCCGTGATGATAGTAAGACCCAAGGCGCTTGCTTGCGATGCAATAAGTAAATCATTACTGCCGATGGGAGTGCCAGCGCGTTCCAAAGCAACCCTGAGCCTGGCGTAAGGAATGGCTGGGGTCAGGTCTTGAAATGTTACTTTTGTCTGGATTTCGTGCGGGGTTGTCGGGCTGCAGCCCGACCTTGTGTCGGCTTTGAGATTGGAGTCAACAGGTAGCCCGGATGCAATGCAATGGAATCCGGGGCAGGGCGTAGCACAAACCCCCACCGGCCCCGGATTCCGCTGCCGCTCCATCCAGGCTACTCCTGCCATGATGCAGGGAGGCGAGCCAACAGGTAGCGGACTGAAGTCCCACCTGCCAGCGATGGCTTTCTATTTTCTATTGGTCTGATATTTGGTATACTTTTTATGTTCTGGCAATGAGTAACATTGTTCGTCAACAGCCAAGCTGAGACTCAATAATGAGTGTGAGGAGGAATCAAGAAATGAATATTGCCGAGGTAAAGAAAATGAGTACGACAGAACGATTGCAAGCCATGGAGGCGCTTTGGGAGAGTCTTCTCTATGAAAGCGATGTAGTTGAAACTCCTGAATGGCATGAAAAAATACTTCAGGAAAGAAAAGAAAAAATTACAGGTGGGTTGGCGCGTTTCATCTCACTTTCTGAACTCAAGAAGAGTCGTCATCAATGAAAATAAAAGAAGTTTTTATTTTGGAAGAAGCATTTGACGATTTAAATGAAGGGAAAGTATTTTACGATCTTCAGGAAACCGGTGTTGGAGAATATTTCTGGGATTGTTTGGTTGCAGATATGGAATCACTTATTGTATATGCTGGTATTCACAGCAAAAAATTTGGCCTGTTTCAAATGTTTTCCATGCGGTTCCCATGCTATTTACTATGAACTTATCGAAAATATTGCGTATGTTGTTGCGGTCATGCCTATGCGCCGAAATCCATCATGGATTATGAAAAAAATAAAAAAAGGCGCTAATTCAAAAGTAAAAGGGGTCAAAGTAAAATTACAAACAATGTGCTGGGGTCATGTGCTGGGGGTCATGCTGGGGTCAGGCTTGACTTATTGATATATTCCTCTGTCTCCCGCTATTTTTTCCCGTAAGCGCTGTCGTGGTCTGGGGCTATGGTGAGCAGGCGAATGAAATCGCCGTCGCGGAATGCCGTTGCCCGGCGTGATTGGGTGATGCGTAGCGAGTAGATAGCATCAACACCAGAGGGCGGTATGACACTGAATACTTTCTCCCATTTTAAGCCGTTGTCGCAGTAAAGCTGATTCCAGGTGAGTTGGCGAAGCTTGTTTAAAGTGTCAAGTGCGGCGAGTCGTTCAGGCTTTTGCAGCGAAAGCAGATTCTCCTGGAAAACCGGGTTGTTCAGGTCAAGCCTGACTAGAGAATGTGAATCTTTCTTAGCCATTGGTAAGCTTCTTGATGACATTATCCGTATTGGTATCACTGGGGGGGGTCGTTTGGGCCCAATTCATAGCACGCGTAAGATCAGTCGCGGCTTGAACTTCGTGAAGCCAACGTTCGTTGTCGGGAGTGATTGTGGCGGTTCGTACCAACCAAACACCTGGCTCTTGCTCTTCAACCAGTACTGGACGACCGGCAAATTGTTTACCAATTGAAATCTGACCATTTGCACCAATCATTTTGATGCAGGGCTGTTTAGCTAAAGCAGGCATAGAAACCTCCATGTTTTTTTGATTATTGATTAGTGCTATAATATAGCACTAAATATATTGTTGGTCAACATGATGAGCAAGATCCGAGAAGATCCGGGGTCAAGAAGATCCGGGGTCAGGCCTCTAAGTTGGCAAGTAGCAAGGAGCCTCTCTTGCGGTCAGCGACAGAGGGCAACAGCTGAGAGGATGGCATAGAGTCCAAGCCAGCCGAGGATGAAGTTGAGAGCCTGGGATGAGTATTTGCTGTTTCGTTGCAGGAAGAATAGGGCCAGGATCAGGGTGGAGGGGAAGATGACCCCGGCCACCAGGGGGGGGAGGAACCTGAGCAGTTCCTGGAGGCCGAGAAAAAACCAGGGGCCATTGATGTGTGCAAGCCCTAGTCTTTCGGGCTCAAACGGGGCAGTGAGCAGAAGGCCGAAAAGAAGAATAACGGCAGTCAGCAGAGGATGCTGGCGGAAAGAGGTTCGGTAGCGGCGGAGATGTTCCCAGATAAGGACTCCCCACACTATGCCGAAGCTAATGATATGATTAACATAGATCCGTTTCATCCCTTCATCGCTGATGGAGAAGAGGAGATCATTGAAGATGGTTCCCATGACGGGAATGGCGGTAATGATATTTTCACCAATCAGGCCGGCGGAGGAGCCGGTGCTGTCTCCCCGCAGGACGTAACCGGAAAAGAGAATGAGCAGTCCCACTGGCAGGGTGGCGGTCAGCCTGAGCCATTGGTTTCGGCTATAGGTGTCGCTATGTTTGAAGATGGCCCAGAGATGGACGATGGAGAGCAGGAAGAACAACTGGCTGGAATAGAAATGGAGCGAGCGGAAATAGTCGCCAAAAGGAACAAGTACATCAAGGGAGCTGGCAGAGTAGAGCGGAGTGGTCGGGTCATAGTGGTAGGCAACCAGCACCCCTGAGAGCACCGAAATGAAAAGGGCGATCAGAGACCATGCTCCCCATTGAACCTCGGCTAGTTTCTCTTTTAATATGCCATGCATGGGAACGCTCAGTGGTTGTTAGATGGTGACGATGTAGCCGTCTGCATCGCCAATCTTCTCAACCTTGAAACGGGGGAGTGGCCTTTTGGCCGGTCCTTGAATGACCTCGCCCTGGATGGAGAAACGGGATTGGTGACAGGGGCATTCCAGAAATCCTTCTTTTTCCCGGTGGTTGATCTTGCAGCCGAGATGGGTGCATGTCCTTGAGACGGCCCAGGGGCCTTGTTCGTCCTCAAAGAGGATGAAATCAGGTCCCAGGAAATATCCGCGAGGGCCTAAAGCGGACTTGATCTCAACGAGACGAGTTTGCCGGGGAACCTTAAATCCAAGAAAGCGCAGGATCGGGTAGCAGAGGGCGAGGAGGCCGATGAGAAGAACGAGGCGCCGTCGGTTGAGGGCCTGGGAGTGAGGGCGTTTTGAGGGCATGACAAGTGACAATTGCAGGTGTTTCCAGGGGATGTATCCAGACTTCAGGAAGAAAAGGTGTCTATCAGGAGCTGGTTTACGTGCGCCGGCACCAGTTCACTGACGTCTCCGCCGTATCTGGCAGCCTCTTTGATGATTGAAGAACTGATATAGATCCAGCGGAAGCCGGGCATCAGAAAAAGGGTTTCCACCTCTCTTTCCAGTTTACGATTCATCAGCGCCAGCTGGAATTCATAGTCAAAGTCCGAGACCGCCCGCAGCCCCCGAATAATCGCCCGGGCTCCACGCTGCATGGCGTAGTCGACCAGAAGGCCGGAGACTGCGGCGACTTCTATGCGCGAGTAGTCTTCGGGAAAACATTGTTGCACCATCTCCAGCCGCTGTTCAAGTGTGAACAGCGGAGTCTTCCCCGGATTGATGGCAATGGCGATAATGACACGGTCAAAGAGATTCAGGGTCCGATTGATGATGTCGATATGGCCCATGGTGATGGGATCAAATGTACCAGGATAAATGGCGATAGTGGGTGATGCGATCATCAGCTGGTCCCGTCCGGCAGTGGCTGGTAAAACCAGAAACCGGCTTCGCCATATTTACGCTGGTCCACCAGGGTCAGTTTCATCAGCTTCTCCGGCAGGGTTTCTTTGGCACGATCTTCAACGACAAGCAGGGTTTGCTCACGGAGAAGGGCACTGGTATCTAAAGCCAGCAGCAGTTGTATTGACAGGCCTTGGGAGTAGGGCGGGTCAAGAAAAATCAGATCAAAACCCGGAGTTGCGCGCAGCTTGTCCGAAAAATAAGGCAGGCCATGGCGCAGGTCGTGTCTGATCAGGGTCACAGGCTTAAAGGCGTCGGGCATGTGGCCGCTTTGATTTTTTTCCAGCAGATCCCGGTTTTTGTCGATGGCGTCCATGCAGACCTGAACGTTCCTGCTGATGAGCTCCAGGGCCTGGGGGAGATAATCGACAAAGCAGACATTGCTGGCCCCGCGGCTCAGGGCCTCAACTCCGAGGGCCCCGGTCCCGGCAAAGAGATCGAGGACAGTGGCCCCTGTGACCTGAGCACCGATGATGTTGAAGAGTGCTTCCCGCGCCCGGTCAGAGGTGGGCCGAATGGTATTGTCACGAGCCGGCGGCGTAAAAAGTTTTCTACCCTTGGCCCATCCGCTTATAATTCTCACTCTTCAGTTACTTATGGTTGGCGATAAAATATTCGGCGATCTGGACAGCATTGAGGGCCGCGCCCTTGAGGATATTGTCGGATACCACCCAGAGATTGATGCCGTTGGCGATGGAATCATCCTCGCGGATCCTGCCCACCATGGTCTCGAATTTCCCCTCACAGTCGACGGCCATGGGGTAGCGGGACAGGGTCGGTTCATCAACAAGCTGGACGCCGGGGGCATGGGCCAGAAGCTCCTTGACCTCGGCGGCGCTGATCTTCTTTCTGGTCTCGATGTTCACGGCCTCGGAGTGTCCGTAAAAAACAGGCACCCGTACAGCGGTGGCGGTGATGCCAATGGTGTCGTCTTCAAAGATCTTCCTGGTCTCATTGACCATCTTCATCTCTTCCTTGGTGTAGCCGTTGTCAAGAAAGCTGTCAATGTGCGGCAGGCAGTTGAAGGCGATCTGGTGGGGATAGACCTTATGGACCATGGGCTGGCCGGCGGCATAGGCCTGCACCTGGGCCTTCAGTTCGTCTATGGCCTCGGCGCCGGTGCCGGAGACCGCCTGATAGGTGGAGATCACCAGCCGCTTGATGCCGACCTTGTCGTGGATCGGTTTTAAGGCTACCAGCATCTGAATGGTGGAGCAGTTGGGGTTGGCGATAATGCCCCGCTTGGTGTATTGCGCTATGGCATGGGGGTTGACCTCGGGAACGACCAGGGGGATCTCGGGGTCCATGCGGAAGGCACTCGAATTGTCGATGACTACCGCGCCGGCGGCGGCAGCGGCCGGCGCGAATTCGAGGGAACGATCACCACCGGCGGAAAAAAGGGCAATGTCAATGCCCTGGAAGGCGTCCTTGGAGAGGAGCTGGACGGACAGTTCCTTGCCGCCAAAGGAAATCTTTTTGCCGATGGAGCGTTCGGAGGCCAGGAGCCGCAATTCACCCACGGGAAAGTTTCTCCGGCGTAAGACCTCAAGCATGGCGCCGCCCACGGCACCGGTTGCGCCGGCGATGGCAACGTTATATTTTTTCTGTTCATTGGTCATTTTATTTTTTTCCTTATGAAGATGCTGGTCTTTTTTCTGGTGCGCCTTATTTCCAAGGCACTGTTGTCTGATTAAGATGAATGATCCTGAGGTGGCTCCGGCCCTTTCTTTATCCTGCGAATCCTGGTGTAGATGGCCAGGCCGGGGCCTGAGGCAATGTAAAGAAGGCAGATAGCAAAGAGCATGATATCCGGCTCAGAGGCAATGAGGATAAAGAGCAGCAGCAGCACAACCAGGATCTGAAAGGTCTTGAGCTTCCCGGCAGCCGGTTTTTTAAAGCTGAGGTACTTGTGAGTCGAGACCATCAGGTAGGAGAGCAGATAGACCAGCAGCAGCAGTAGGATGTGTTTGACCTCGCCGGTGATGCCAAGATAATAAGAAAACAGGACGCTGGTGACGATCATGGCGGCAGCGGCCGGACAGGGCAGACCGACGAAATCCTTACTGTCCGACTTGGTGTCCTGGGAGTTGAAACGGGCCAGGCGCAATGAGGTCATGGCCACATAGAGAAAGGCGGCCAGCCAGCCATAGCGGCCATAGGGATGCAGTGCCCAGAGATAGGCCAGGAGCGCGGGGGCGACCCCGAAGGAGACCATGTCGCAGAGTGAGTCCAGCTCCACTCCGAATTGACTGGTGGACCTGGTCATGCGCGCGACCCGACCGTCAAGGCCGTCAAAGATGGCGGCGACCAGAATGGCGATGGCTGCGATCTTGAAATCTTTATTGATAGAGGCGATCATGGAGTAAAATCCGAAGAAGAGACTCGCCAGGGTAAACATGCATGGGAGCGGATAAAACCTGGAGCTTGTTTCCTGTTGATTGTCTGACATGAAAGATTTCCGCCTGTGAGGATGAGTTCGGGGATGCGTCAATAGGGATGTCTGGATCACTGGTTGCGCATGTTAGGAGCCGTTACGAAATAACATGGCCATTTATATCTCTTTCGTTACGCAGGCCAGGGATGGCCCAGTGTCGCGAGCGCCATGGACGGCGTAGTAGCGACCGGCTCCTTATGCCACTCCTGGCACTTAGATGGCCAGTTATTTTTTTACAGCGGCTTACTTTGATCCGCTTTTTTTTCAGGAAAGATAGCCAATAACCGTTTCGCCCGCCCTTACTTTCTGACCGACCGCAATTTCAAGCTGAGTCTGGGTGGGGATATAGAGATCAACGCGGGAGCCAAAACGGATCAGGCCGAAACGCTGTCCGCGACGAACCTGATCGTCAACTTCCAGCCAGCAGACAATCCTTCTGGCAATAAGGCCGGCCACCTGGACAAAGGCCAGCCGGTGTCCGCTGGCGCTGTGGAGAAGAGTGGCGCAATGTTCGTTATGCATGGCCCCGCGGTCGCTGTCCGCCGAATAAAATTTACCAGGCGTGTAGACGACTTTCTCCACGGTACCGTTCACCGGGGCTCGGTTGACATGGACGTTAAAGACGTTCATGAAGATTGAAACCTTGTACACCTGGCCGAGGAGATACTGGTCATCAATAATCTTTTCGATCAGGATGACCTTGCCGTCGGCGGGTGAGGTCAGGGCATCATCGCTGACCGGTCCGATGCGTTCCGGGTCGCGGAAAAAATAAACGACAAAGGTGGTTATGGCCAGCGCCGGCAGGGCAAGAAGGGTGTAGCCTAAAATGGCGATAATGAGGGTGACAAAGGCGCTGAGGGCAATAAATGGATACCCTTCCCTGGCGATCGGGATCTCGGGAGATTTCATTTTTTACTGGCCCTGGCCATGGCAATAGTTCCGGTGCGTACGATCTCCTGAATACCGATTGGTTTCAGAATATCAATGATGGCCTGGACCTTTGAGGCGGAGCCGGTTACCTCAACTGTATAGGATCTTGGACTGACATCCACAACCTTGCCCCGGAAGATATCAATGACCCGCAGAACCTCGGCCCTGGACTGGGCCTCGGCCTTGACCCGGATCAGGACCATCTCCCGCTCCACATATTCGCTGTCACTGATGTCGGAGACCTTGATGACATCGATGAGCTTGTGCAGCTGTTTGGTTATCTGCTCAATAATGGCCTCGTCGCCGCGGGTGACGAGAGTCAGGCAGGAGATGCTGGCTTCGAGAGTTTCAGCGACACTGAGGCTTTCAATGTTAAAGCCGCGGCCGCTGAACAGGCCGGTGACTCGTGAAAGAACCCCCGGCTTATTTTGAAGAAGTACGGAAATTGTATGTTTCATCTATTTGTCCTGTGCAAAATATATTTTGTGACAACTGCCTCTTAAGGGATGGAATCAGGCGCTGATCCTTCCCTGATCAGAAGATAAGGAGCCGGAACAGGGAGGCTAGACCAGCAGCATCTCGGTGGTGGCCTTTCCTGCCGGTACCATTGGAAAAACACACTCTTCCCTGGCAATGGCAAAGTCCATGATCACGGTATTATCCGTGGCCAGGGCCTCTTTGATCACCGCCTCCACCTCGCTTTTCTTGGTGGCCCGTAATCCGACTGCGCCGTAGGCCTGAGCCAGCAGCACAAAGTCAGGGGTCACCTCCATGACGGTCCCGGCGTAGCGTTTATTGTAGAAAAGTTCCTGCCACTGACGCACCATGCCCAGATAATTATTGTTGAGGATGGCGACCTTGACCGGACACTTATACTGTTTGGCCGTGGCCAGTTCCTGGATGTTCATCTGGATGGAGCCGTCACCGGCGACATCGATCACCGTCTTGTCAGGGAAGGCCATTTTGGCGCCGATGGCGGCGGGCAGGCCATAACCCATGGTGCCGAGCCCCCCTGAGGTCGCCCATTGCCGGGGTTTGTTGAACTTGTAGAACTGGGCGGCCCACATCTGATTCTGGCCGACCTCTGTAGTGATAATGGCATCACCATGGGTGAGTTCGTCCAGTTTTTCGATGACATACTGGGGCTTGATGATCTCCCCCTCATCAATGTAGCACATGGGGTGCTTCTTCGTCCATTCGTCAATGGTCGCCAGCCAGGGTTCATGGCTGGCCGCCACTTGCTCCCGGTTGAAATCACTGGCGGTATTGAACCAGTTGTTGATGGCCGTGAGGGCATATTTACAGTCGGCGACAATGGGGATGTCAACCTTGACATTTTTACTGATCGAAGTGGGATCAACGTCAATATGGATGATGGTCGCATGGGGAGCAAAGGCGTCGAGACGGCCGGTAACCCGGTCATCAAAGCGGGCGCCGACTGCGATCAGAAGATCACTGTGGGCCACGGCCATGTTGGCGGTATAGCTGCCATGCATGCCGAGCATGCCCATGGACAGCGGGTCGCTGCCGGGAAAACCGCCAAGCCCCATCAGGGTCATGGTCACCGGGATATTGAGTTTTCTGGCCAGTTCGGTCAGCTCTTCATGGGCATTGGCAAGAATGACTCCACCGCCGACATAGAGCACCGGATTTTTGGCCTTGATGATCTTTTTACACGCCTTCTCTATCTGGCCCGGATGGGGTTCATAGGTAGGCTGGTAGTTTTGCATCCTGATCGGTTTTTTCTCGGGAAAGTCAACCATCTTGGCGACAACATCCTTGGGCAGATCAACCAGGACCGGGCCTGGACGACCGGTGCGGGCGATGTGGAAGGCCTCGCGCAGGGTGGAAACCAGGTCTTTAGCGTCTTTGACCAGATAGTTATGTTTGGTGCAGGGCCGGGTGATGCCGACGATATCCACCTCCTGGAAGGCATCATTGCCGATCAGGGCGGTGGGCACCTGGCCGGTGAGGATGACCATGGGGATGGAGTCCATATAGGCCGTGGCAATGGCTGTTACGCCATTGGTTGCGCCCGGGCCGGAGGTGAGCAGGGCGACCCCGACTTCGCCGGTAACCCTGGCCAGGCCGTCAGCCGCATGGACCGCGCCTTGTTCATGGCGGACAAGGACATTGATAAGGTCGGAATCCATCAGGGCATCATAGAGGTCAATGACCGCGCCGCCGGGGAAACCGAAAATAATTTTTACTCCTTCTTCCTGAAGGCAGCGTATAATGGCCTGTGAGCCGCTAATTTTTTCCATGAACCCTCTTCCTTTCAATGAATGATGTTTTTCAGAAAAGTTGGCAATCTTAAAAAGCCTGCATGTTTATTATATAAAAATATGAAGAATTAAATAATATATATCGATGATAGGTCTCATGTCAAGAATGAAGGTAGTCTTTGGGAATAATTCCTGAATTGTTCGGGTGTGGAAAAGCTGCTTGACAAGGAGTGATTATCGAGTTTATTTATTATCTAAAGGATACGTAAATAGTATTATTTTGTCATTTCGACCAGCTGTAAGAGCGCCGGGGATCACTCATATTGTGGAGCAAGTTTTATCCCTGCTGCGGCGGGGATGGTGAAATTCTGATTGCTGCAATAAAGAACCAGTAAAACCCCTGAGGCCGCGGTGCAAAAACCCGGCCTTTTTTGTTTACGGCTCCTTTGGCGCAGCGCCTTGCCGATAAGGCGAGCGGCAAAAGATAGCAAGATTTGTATGACAACGGCTTATCCGGCCTGGGACCATCTTAAAAAAGGGTAACTATCCAGCAGCACCTCATCTGCTTCGTCATCGGTCTGCTTATGTACGAATCAGTACACTTCGCAGGCCTCTTTCTCGCATATGAGGCGCTGCTGAATAGTTACGTGACATGTGTTTTGGCATTTTCCCGGCATTAAGCTGGATAGTTACAAAAAAAGGAATAAAAGGTCATGAATTCTGATGCAGTAAAAAAGTATCGCCCTTATCCCCGTCTGGACCTACCGGGCCGTACCTGGCCGGAAAAGACCATCACCACCCCCCCAGATTGGTGCAGCGTTGACCTGCGTGACGGCAATCAGGCCCTGGTTCAGCCCATGAGCCTTGAGGAAAAGATGGAGCTTTTTCAGTTGCTTGTGGATATAGGCTTCAAGGAGATCGAGATTGGATTTCCGTCGGCCTCCCAGGTGGAGTTTGATTTCGCCAGAACGCTCATTGAACAGGGGCTGATCCCTGATGATGTGACTATCCAGATCCTGACCCCGGCCAGGGAGCATCTCATTAAAAGGAGCTTTGAGGCCCTGAAAGGGGCGAAAAAGGCCGTCGTTCATCTCTATAATTCCACATCCACCCTGCAGCGGCGTGTTGTCTTTCAGATGAGCCGGCCGGAGATCATTGCCCTGGCCATCGACGGGGCACGGATGATCAGCGCTGAAGCGGAACTCTACCCTGAGACTTCGTTTCGCTATGAGTATTCCCCGGAAAGTTTCACCGGGACCGAGCTGGGATTTGCCCTTGAGGTCTGTGAGGCGGTTATGGGAGTGTGGCAGCCGACCCCTGAGAACAGGATGATCATCAATCTGCCGGCCACCGTCGAGATGGCGACTCCCAATATCTATGCCGATCAGATTGAGTGGTTCTGTACGCATCTGCAACAACGGGATTGCGCCATTATCAGTCTTCACGCCCATAATGACCGCGGCTGCGCGGTTGCAGCCACCGAGCTGGCCCTGATGGCCGGCGGCGACCGGGTAGAGGGGACCCTGTTCGGCAACGGCGAGCGGACCGGTAATGTCGATATCATCACCCTGGCCCTCAATATGTTTACCCAGGGGGTCAATCCCGGGCTGAATCTCCATGATATCAACCGGGTGATTACGGTTTCTGAACGGGTGACCCGGATCCCGGTGCATGTCCGGCACCCTTACGCCGGCGAGCTGGTCTATACCGCCTTCTCCGGCTCCCATCAGGATGCCATCAACAAGGGGATGACCGCCTGTGATGCCGCAGCCGACGGGATCTGGGCTGTTCCTTATCTGCCCATGGATCCCAGGGATGTGGGGCGGAGCTATGAATCCATTATCCGCATCAACAGTCAGTCGGGCAAGGGCGGGGTTGCCTGGATCATGAACCGGGAGTTTGGCTTCAAGATGCCCAGGGAGATGCATCCTGAATTCGGAGCTGTCATTCAGCAGGTCACGGAACGGGAGGGGCGGGAGCTGCAGATGGCCGAGCTCTGGGCTGCCTTCAAGGAGGAGTATCTAACCGTTACTCAACCTTATGGCCTGATCTCCTTTAATGTCCTGAAGCGGCATGTGGATGCCGATGCAGAACGCTCTTCAGCCGCTGTCGAGGCCATCATCAGTGTCAATGGCGAGCAGCGGCAGGTGGCAGCTACGGGCAATGGCCCGCTGGATGCCTTTTGCGAAGCGCTGAAAGCAGGGCTGGTATGTGAGTTTACTCTTTGCGGCTATCATGAACATGCCCTGACCAAGGGCTCAAGTTCCAAGGCGGTTGCCTATATAGAGACGGAATATCCGGACGGCAGGAAATTCTGGGGGGCAGGGGTGGATACGGATATCATTATCGCCTCGATCAAGGCGATGCTCAGCAGCCTGAACCGTGCTGTTCGCGCTTCATGAAAGGCTTGCAGCTCCAGGAATCGTAACTATCCAGCTTAATGCCGGGAAAATGCCAAAACACATGTCACGTAACTATTCAGCAGCGCCTCATATGCGAGAAAGAGGCCTGCGAAGTGTACTGATTCGTACATAAGCAGGCCGATGACGAAGCAGATGAGGTGCTGCTGGATAGTTACCCGGAATCTCTGAAAACAGCAGGCACAACACTTCAAAGGAGAACACGATGAAGATAATCCATCTGGACGAATCAAAGATCTTTGAAGAGAAGGGCATCAAACGTTTTCTGCTTCATGACTCACCCTATTTCAGGATCTTGAATTTCAACCTGCAGGCCGGGCAGATCTTTCCGGTGCACCGCCACCCGGCAGAGGGCCAGGTGAGTATTCAGGTCATAGATGGCACCGGTCAGTTTCTGGGAGAAGATGAGGCGGCGATTCCAGCCGTGGCCGGTGATATCCTGGTCAGTGATATTGATGAACCGCATGGGGTCATGGCCATTACGGATATGCGGATCCTGGTGACCATCGCCCCTCCTTTTTAGAGCCTTGCAGATTATTTTCTTGTTTTTTTTACAAGAAAATAATCTGCGAAAGGCACTTATCCCGTTCATCGGGGTCAGGGAAGGGCGCCCCTTGCGGGTGCCCGATCTCCCTCTATCGTGTCTGCCCCATCTCCTCGAGGAAACCCTGAATATCGCGGCGGCCGAGAAAGACTCCGGTCAGGGTTTGGTCGCCACTCTTCAGGGTGGGGATAAAACGAATCCCATCCTGCCACGCCCGCAGAGGGTTGGTGACAATATCTACCTCTTCAACGTGGATATCCGGTCTGCTGTCGATTAACTCATACAGAGTCTTACGGGCCATGTGGCACCGTGGTCAAAGGGCTGAACGGTAAAGGGTGATATCGGTCATGGAAAAGGTGCTCCTGGCGGTTGAGTGTGGGGATTCGAAAAGAAAATGAATACCATTTGACATCATTTCATCTGCAGGATACACCAAAATAAAGGAAGTATTCAACTTCAGTTTTCTCCAGGATCTTTCCTGTCAGGTGATTATGCGTCTTCCTCCTTCTCTGCTCACACTCATCACTGATTCCCGTTTTCTGGATCACGACACGGGCTGCGATCACCCTGAGATCCCGGCCCGACTTCAGATTATTCTTGCCGCCCTGAAACAGAATGACTCCTTTGCCGGCCTGAGGTTTGAGAACAGTCGTCCGGCGGAAAGACACTGGCTGCAGGAGGTCCATGATGAAAGCTGGCTTTTTCGTTTTGAAGAAGCGGTCCTCTCCGGCAAGACCTCGATTGATCATACCGATAATCAGATCTGCTATGATTCCTATGAGGTGGCAGCCCTTGCCGCCGGCGCGGGTCTTGCAGCCATTGATCTGCTGGAGCAGGGGCAGACGGAACAGGCATTTTGTCTGGTTCGGCCCCCGGGCCATCATGCCGAGCGGGTCAGGCCTTTTGGTTTCTGCTTTCTCAATAACTGTGTGGTCGCCGCCCGCTACTGGCAACAGCGGTATGGCCGGAAGCGGTTAGTGGTCTTCGATTTTGATGCCCATCATGGTAATGGCATACAGTCGGCCTTTGAGCGGGAGGCGGATTCCTTGTATGTCAGTATCCATGAACATCCCAGTTTCAGTTATCCAGGAACCGGGTACAGTGATGAGCAAGGTTTCGGCGACGGGCGCGGCTCTATTCTTAACCTGCCGCTGTCACCCGGCGCCGGTGACGAACAGCTTCTGGCCCTGCTCAATGGGCAGGTTGCGGAAAAGATCGGGCAATGGCAACCCGACGCCATGATTGTGGCGGCGGGATTTGACGGTCATCGGGCCGATGAGATGTCGGGCCTGCGCTATTCGACAGGATTGTATGAAAAGATCGGGCAGAGTGTCCGCCGGTGGAGTAATCTTCACTGCGGTGGCAGGCTGCTCTCCATCCTCGAGGGGGGATATGAGCTGACGGTGCTGGGAGAGTCGGTTGAGGCGTATGTGCAGGGCCTGTTGTCCCAGTGAGACAGGGACGCTGCGGGAACATGAATCTCTAACTTTCTTGGATGGATACCATGTATATTTCCAGATATATGATCAAGGAACCATTGACCGTAACGCCTGATATGTTGCTTCCAGAGGCCAGGCGTTTATTGACTGAGAATAACTTTCGCCATCTGCCGGTGGTCGATCGCGACGGGCGGCTGGTCGGCATGATCACCGACCGGGATCTGAGGTCAGCCTATCCATCCTCCATGCTGGCTGAAAGTGAGCGTCTTCTGGCCTATGAACAGGTGGAGAAGGCAGTCGTGGCTGATATCATGAGTGTCGACTGTGTTGGCCTGACTCCTGAATCGACCCTTGATGATGCCCTTCTGCTGTTTGATCGAGATCGGATGGGGGCGCTGCCGGTGCTTGAAGATGGTCGGGTGGTAGGGATTTTTTCCAGCAGGGATCTGCTGGCGGCCTACAAGGAGCTTTTCGGGATAGGTGAAAAGGGCTCGGTGCTGCTTGGTATTGACGATAACGGCCAGAAGGGCTTCATGACTCGCATTGTTACCCTGCTTGAACAGCATGAGATCCCCTTTACCCGTCTGCTGCGCATTTATGATGCCGAGCATGGAAACCACCGTATCTATCTGCGCTTGAACACCTTCAAAATAGCCCAGGTTGTGAACCTGCTGCGTGAGGCCGGGATCAATACGGTCGTGTGATACCTGCTCGCCTTGCGGGTGCCTTGAGTCCTCCTTTCCGAGAGGGAGAAGGACTCAAGGTTGATGGCGTCGTAAAAAGTCGCCAACTGCTTCGTTGCTGCAAATTATCTCGTCACTGCGGCGTACTCAAGTACGCCTCATTCCTCGAAATTTGCGCGCCTCGCATTTGACGCTTTTTACTTAGCCATCCCAGAAATTGAGTTTTTACGAAACCATCAAGGTCGGATGAGAGGGGGAGGCCTCGGATTTGATCACCTGCGTAATTCATAGAATCGTTAATCTTTGGTAAGGAGCTGGTATGAGTCTTGACGTCCTTTTTCGGCCTGAGTCGGTGGCGGTGATCGGCGCCTCCAGGACCCCTGGCAAGGTTGGTCATGATATCCTGGCCAATCTGGTGCAGGATGGTTTTGCCGGCGTCATTGTGCCGGTCAATCCCTCCGCTGACATCCTCCTGGGTCTGCCCTGTTATCCTTCGCTTGCGGCCTGGGGCCAGAAGATCGATCTGGCCGTGATTGTGGTGCCGCGGACCATGGTCTATGCGGCCGTGGAAGAGAGCATCCAGGCCGGAACCAGGGCCGTCATTGTCATCACAGCCGGCTTCCGGGAGAGCGGGCCGGAAGGGCTGGCCCTGGAACAGAAGCTGGTTGCCCTCTGTCGCCGTCACAATGTCCGGATGCTGGGGCCAAACTGTCTGGGTCTGATCAACACGGAAAACAGGCTCAATGCCTCTTTTGCCGGCGCAATGCCTGAGCCTGGCGGGATTTCCATCTTTTCCCAATCCGGGGCCTTGTGTACCGCCATGCTGGATCTGGCAGTCAGCCGGCATCTGGGACTGGCCAAGCTGGTCAGTATCGGCAATAAGGCCGATATCACCGAGGTCGATCTGCTCTCCTATCTGGCCCATGATGAACAGACCAAGGTGATTGTCGGCTATCTTGAAGATATCGCCACCGGCAATGATTTTATCAAGGCGGCGGAAGAGGCAGCCACCCGGAAGCCGGTGATTATCCTCAAGTCGGGAACCACGGCTGCCGGCCTGAAGGCGGCGGCGTCGCATACCGGGGTGCTGGCCGGGGTTGATACCGCCTATGGCGCGGCCTTCAAGCAGGCAGGTGTGGTGCGGGCAGACACCTATGACGCCCTTTTTGATTATGCCACTGCCCTGGTCATGCAGCCGCTGCCAAAAGGGAACAGGATTCTCATTATCACCAACGCCGGCGGACCCGGGACCATGGCCGCCGATGCCGTGGAAAAGGCCGGAATGCAGGTAGCTGAACTTGACCGCAATACGGCAACCGCGCTCAGGGCACAACTGCCTCAGGCGGCAAGCGTCGGCAACCCGGTGGATGTGCTTGGGGATGCTGATCCGGATCGCTACGTCTCAGCCATTGAGGCGGCCCAGACCGATCCGGCCGTTGATGCCATCCTGGTCATTCTCACCCCCCAGGCCATGACCAGACCGGCAGAAACGGCCATTGCCATTGCCGAGGCCCTTGACGGCTCCAAGCCGGTGGTGGCCTCGTTCATGGGCGGGCGGGATGTGATGCCGGGCCGCAAGGAGCTGGCCGCCGCCGGACTGCCCGACTATGAATCGCCGGAACGGGCCGTCTCCGCCCTGAAGGGCATGGTGGAATACGCGGCCTGGAAACAGCGGCCGCCTCGTCTGGTGACCAGATTCCGGGTGAACCGGCGACGGGTGGAGCGCATCATCAGCCGCCGTCAGCGTATCGGCATGCTCCAGCTGGGCGAGGTCAAGGGAAAAGACATCCTCGGGGCCTATGGCTTTCGGGTTATGGACGGCGCCCTGGCCGGCAGTGCTGAAGAGGCGGTGGAGATTGCCGAGCGTATCGGCTATCCCGTGGCCATGAAGATCGTCTCACCCAATATCGTCCATAAAAGCGATCTGGGCGGGGTGATGCTCAATGTGGCCAGTGGCGAGGCGGTCAGTGATAGTCATGACCTGATGATGCTGAAGATCCGCAAGCGGGTGCCGAATGCCCTGATTGAAGGGATCTATGTGGAGCAGATGGCCATGAAGGGGCTGGAGGTCATTATCGGCATGAGTCGTGATCCCCAGTTCGGGCCCATGCTCATGTTTGGCCTTGGCGGCATCTTTGTCGAGGTGATGAAGGATGTCACGTTTCATCTGGCCCCCATCACCGCAGAAGAGGCCATCCAGATGCTCAAATCCACCAGGTCTTACGCCATGCTTGAAGGGAAGCGGGGACAGAAGGGGGTGGACATTGCGGCCATTGCCTCGGGGTTGCAGCGGATCAGCCAGCTGACCACGGATTTTCCCCAGATCCTCGAACTTGACATCAATCCGTTTATTGTCGGCGAATCCGGTACCGAACCCGTGGTGGCAGACGCCCGGATGACCCTGGCCCCATTGTCTGGAGAGGCCGACATTAAAAAATAACTATAACGATACCATGTCGTCTCAGCGGCATAAGGTGCCGTAAACCGAAAGATCAAGAAAAAGCCATTGCTCTTTCGATAACGGCACCTAAGGAGAAAAGAATGGAATATGATGCCAGCTGGAAAGAGAAATATAAGGATATGATCATGACCCCCAAGCAGGCCCTGGCCCTTGTCAGATCCGGCCATAGGGTCTTCCTGGGAACGGGCTGCGGTGAACCGACCGTGCTGGTGCAGGCCATGACCGAGATGGCGGGTAATCTGGCCGATGTCGAGATCGTCCAGCTTCTGACCAAAGGCGATGCCCCCTATGCCGACCTCAAATATGCCGACTGCTTCAAGGTCAATTCTTTTTTTATTGGTCATAATGTGCGGGAGATGTTTCAGGAGGGCAGGGGTGATTATACCCCCATTCTCATGTCGGACATCCCGGGCTTATTGAACTCCGGGCAGCTGCCCCTTGATGTGGCCCTGATCCAGGTGACTCCGCCTGATGCCAGGGGCAAGATGAGCCTCGGGGTCTCCGTTGATATTGTCAAGGCTGCTGCGGAAAACGCCTCGCTGGTCATAGCTCAGGTCAATCCGCGGATGCCCTGGACCCGAGGCGACAGCCAGATTGATGTCTATGATCTTGATATCCTGGTCCCGGCCGACGTGCCCCTGCTGGAGCGTAAATCGCAACCGGTGCATGCGGTGAGCGCCAGGATTGCCGAGCTGGTGGCAGCACTCGTCCCCAACGGCGCCACGGTGGAGTTTGGGCTCGGCCGGGTTCCCGGGGTCGGCCGGATACCTCAGGCCGTGATGTCTGCCCTGCACGACAAGCATGATCTGGGGATCCACACCGAACTGATCACCGATGATATCATTGACCTGATAGAGTCGGGGGCGGTGAGCGGGGCCAGTAAATCCACGGATCGGGGCAAAATCGTCACCAGCTTCTGCATGGGATCGAAAAGGCTGTATGACTTTGTTCATGACAATCCCCTGTTTTCGTTCCGGCCAACGGAGTATGTCAATAATCCTGGTGTGATTGGTAGGCAGAACCGGATGGTCTCGATCAATATGGCGCTTGAGATTGATCTGACCGGCCAGGTCTGTTCTGATTCCGAGGGCGGGAATTTCTATTCCGGGATCGGAGGTCAGGTGGACTTTAATCGCGGGGCGGCCAGCTCGCCCGGCGGCAGGGCCGTGATCGTCATGCCGGCCACCACCAGCGACGGCAAATCACGTATTGTGGCCGCGCTCAGCAGCGGTTCCGGGGTGGTGATCAGCCGGGGCACGGTTCATTATGTGGTCACTGAATACGGGGTGGCCTATCTGCACGGCAAATCGGTCCAGGATCGCACCCTGGCCCTCGTGTCCATTGCCCATCCTGATCATCGGGGACAGCTTCTGAAGCAGGCCATTGAGGCCAGGTATATCCGGCGGGAATTTTCCGAGGTGGAGGGGAAATTTGTTATTGCCTCCGAGGATCTGATGAAGACCAGTTTTCTGCTCGACAGTGGCACCCAGGTCAACTTCCGGCCCATTCATCCCACCGATGAACCTCTGATGCGGGATCTGCTCTATGACCTGTCGAAGGAGACCCTCTATTATCGTTTCATGAGCCATAACCAGCGATTCGGCCAGAAGCAGATTCAGGATTTTGTCTATGTCGATCACCGCAAGGATGTGGCCATTGTCGGTACCCTGCCCGAGGCTCATGGCGATGATATCATCGCGGTCGGCCGCTATTATCTCGATGAGCGCACCAACCTGGCCGAGGTTGCCTTTGTGATCCGGGATGAGTGGCAGAACAAGGGACTGGGCAGTTTTCTCTTCCGCCATCTGATGACCATTGCCAAGGCCAGCGGTATCAGCGGTTTTACCGCCGAAGTCCTGCGTGACAACAAACGGATGCAGGCCATATTCAATCATTCCGGCTACAAGGTGCAGAGCCAGGTGGAGGAAGGGGTGCATAGTTTCAGGATTGAATTTTAGGAGCCGTTACGAAATAACATGGCCATTTATATCTATTTCGTTACGCAGGCCAGGGATGGCACAGTGTCGCGAGCGCCATGGACGGCGTAGGAGCGACCGGCTCCTTATGCCGCTCCGGGCACTAAGATGGCCATGTTTTTTTTTACAGCGGCTTATCCCGTTTACCGGGGATCGTCTCTTTTTCACTGTATGGAATATGAAGCAAAAGCAAACAGAGTGCAAACGCTGCGGTATCTGCTGTCAGAAAGGCGGGCCTGCCCTGCATGGGCCGGATCTGGCCCTGGTCCGCGGCGGCCGGCTGCCCATGGAAAACCTGATTACCATCCGCCGTGGTGAATTGGCTTATAACCCGCTGTCCGATGCGATTGAACCGGTTGGTCAGGAACTGGTGAAGATCCGTGGAACCGGCCAGGAGTGGAGCTGCTGTTATTATGAGCCCGCAAGCAAGGGGTGTTCCATCTACGGGGGCCGGCCCCTGGCCTGCGGGGTGCTGAAGTGCTGGCAGCCGGAGGAAACCCTGGCCCTTGTGGGTCAGGATCTTCTCAGCCGGCTGGATATTCTGGGGGCGCAAGACCCGCTCCGGCCTTTGGTGCTGGAGCATGAGCGCCTCTGCCCCTGTCCTGATCTGGGTGAGGTAAAAAAAAATCTGGCGGCGCAGGACGGCTGCGCCTTGCGCTCACTGGAGGGGCTGGTCAACACGGATCTTGCCTTCCGGGACCGGGTGGTAAGAGAATTTAACCTGCTGCTGGCCCACGAGCTTTTTCTGTTTGGCCGCCCGCTCTTTCAACTGCTGCAAGCCTCCGGTGTGCCTGTCTCTGAATCTCGCCAGGGGCTGAAGCTGACAATGAGAAGAAACGGCAATTTAACTGAAGGGCACCGGTAAACATCATCTGCGTTATTTCAGCGCTATGCACCGGCGGGGGCTTTGATCAGCGAGCAGGCACTGGTCAGGACTTGGCTGATGTTGACAAACAGATTGCTGCCTTGAGAGAGGAGCTGCGGCTCAAGGAAGAGTATCTTCAACACAATATTGAGGAACTCGACAGCTCCAACGAAGAGATGCAGTCGGTGAACGAGGAGCTGCAGTCGACCAACGAGGAGCTGGAGACCTCACAGGAGGAGCTGCAATCGGTGAACGAGGAGCTGGCGACAGTCAACAGTGAGCTGCAGGCCAAGGTCATAGATCTGTCACGCGCCAATAATGACATGAACAACCTGCTGGCCGGCACCGATATCGGCATGATCTTTATCGATCATCATCTGCGTATCCAGCGTTTCACCCCGGCCATTACCTCGGTGATTAATCTGATTCTCCCTGACGTGGGGCGGCCGCTGGGACATGTCGTCTCCAATCTTTCCCGCTATGACAGCCTGGTGGCAGATGTGCAGGCGGTGCTTGACACCCTGGCCCCCAGAGAGATTGAAGTGAGGACGACCAGTGGCGACTGGTTTCTGCTGCGCATCCGCCCCTATCGTACCCTGGAGAATGTGATCGAGGGGGCGGTGATCACCTTTGTCAATATCATGGAGATTAAACGGGCGCGGGAGACAAACCAGCGTCTGGCTGCAATCGTCAATGATGCCAACGATGCCATTTTGATGCACGATCTTGATGGTCGTATCCTCGCCTGGAATCCGGCGGCGCAGAGGATGTATGGCTGGAGTGAGACCAAGGCGCTGACCATGAATATCCGTGATCTGGTACCGGAGGGGTTACGGGAAAAAAGGCTGGCCAGGATGCAGCAGCTGATCCTGGAAGAGATGCTGAAACCATATCGTACCAAGCGGATTGCCAAAGATGGCACTGTCGTCGAGGTGTGGCTGACCGCAACTGCCCTGCTCGATGAGGCCGGGCAGGTCTATGCCATTGCGACGACCGAGCGGAATATGTCGTTACCGACATCCGATTGAGACCCCTTTCCTTTCTTCTTGATCGTTGATTCAGGAGTGTGATAGCCTTAAAAATAGAGAGGTTGCTGTCAGATCCTGCTGGGCAGAATTTCACATGATCATTGTCAAAATCATTTTGAAAATAAGGGCAAGAAGGGAAAAATATGACGGATACTTCTGTTGAGTCAGCTCGGGAGTTGCGTAAACGGGCCGAAAAAAAGCTGCGGGAAGCCGAGGACGCAGCTCAGGAGACAGTGTCTGCCGAGGCGGCGAAACAGCTGCTCCATGAACTGCGGGTGCATCAGATAGAGCTGGAGATGCAGAATGAGGAGTTGCGCCGCAGTCAGGAGGACCTGGAGACCTCGCGGTCACGTTACTTTGATCTCTATAATCTGGCCCCGGTGGGCTATCTGACCCTCAGTGAAGAGGGGCGTATTCAAGAAGCCAACCTCACCTGTTCCAGTTTACTTGGCGTGGCCAGGAGTTCGCTGGTCAAGCGGCCGCTCTCCAGCTTTATCTTCTCAGAAGATCAGGATCGCTACTATCTCTATCGCCAGCAGCTTACTGACAAGGAAGGGCCGCCGCGGATCTGCGAGTTGAGAATGGTGCGGGCAGACGGATCCTTGTTTTGGGCGCGGCTGCAGGCGATTCCGGCCCAGGAAAGTGACGGCACGCTTGGATGCCGCATGGTGATCAGTGATTTGACCGAACAGCAACTTGCCGAGATAGAGGTGCGCAAGGCCAGGGAGCTATGGGAACAAACCTTTGATGCCATAGATGATATCGTGACCGTTCATGACCTGGACATGCGGATCATCCGGGCCAATAGGGCGGCAGGCGTCCTGACTCAGATGGACCCGGCAGAGCTCATCGGCAAATGGTGTTACGAGGTGTTCAGGGGGGCAGACGAACCCTGTCATGACTGTCCGGAGATTCTTGCCCGGATGACTCAGACCAATCAGCAGGCGAATATCTATTACAAAAATCTGAGAAAGACCTTTACTGTCACCTCTGTTCCCCTGCTTGAGCAAAGCGGGATTGTCGGTTTTGTTGCTATTGCCAAGGATATCACTGACTATCTGCAGATGGAGGAACGTCTCAGGCAATCCCAGAAGATGGAGGCAGTTGGTGTCCTGGCAGGGGGGATTTCCCATGATTTCAATAATATCCTGGTCCCTATTCTCGGCTATGCCGAACTGGCTGAGTCGAGAATTGCCGCCGATGACCCCTTGAGATCGGATCTGCAGCAGATTATTAAAGGCGCCCTGCGGGCCAAGGATATGATCGCCCAGATCCTTGCCGTCAGCCGCAAAGCTCCTCAGAAAAAGCAATCCTTTCAACCACAGCTGGTAGTGCGGGAGGTGCTCCAGCTCCTGCGAGCCTCCCTGCCAGCCACTATCGAGATCAAGACCAAGTTCGCGGACGACTGCGGTATGATCCTGGCTGATCCAACCCAGCTTCACCAGATTGTCCTGAATCTCTGCCGCAATGCCCAGTATGCCATGAATGAGAGCGGCGGGGTGCTGCAAGTGAGTCTGGCAAAGACGATCATTGGCAAAGAAGACAGCAGGTTGCTCGATTCAGGACTTGTCCCCGGAGTCTATAGCGTCCTTGAGGTCAGCGACAGCGGCTGCGGCATGAATCGTGAGATACTGGAGCAAATCTTTGAACCCTATTTCACCACCAAGGGTCAAGGGAAAGGAACCGGCCTGGGACTTTCCGTTGTTCACGGTATTGTTAAAAGCTATCATGGGCATATTGCCGTGCAGAGTGAGCCGGGTAAAGGGACCAGCTTTCAGGTCTATCTGCCCTCCATTGCTGAAGAATTATTCTTGAAGGAGGATGGGCCGTTATTGCCCGTTGCTGCCGGCGCAGAATGCATACTGGTGGTAGATGATGAAGAGGTTATCACCAATATGTTTAAAACAATCCTCGCCCAGGTTGGCTATCAGGTCATTGCTTTCAATAACAGCCTGGAGGCCTTGGCCTTTATTGTACAGGATCCCACCGCCTTTGATCTGCTTTTGACCGATATGAGTATGCCTGACCTGACCGGTCTTGAGCTGATTCAAAAGGTCTTGGCTGTTCGGCCGGACCTGCCGGTTATTCTCTGCAGCGGTTTTAATAAACTGGTCAATAAGAAAGAGGCCAGGGCCTTGGGTATCCATGTCTGCCTGGAAAAGCCCGTATCTGTCCGGGAGCTGAGCTGGGCCATACGTAAGGCCCTGGATGAAAAATGAACGTTCTCTTGAAGAGGAGCTGTTCCGGTTCCCAGGCGTGGTGCAGGGGAACCGGAACACCTGTTAGTACGATCTCGTAAGGCGGCGCCCCGGATGTCATAATCGAGAACGCACCTTCTTCTCGTTGCGGCCAGACTGAAAGGACTGGCCGCAACCACGGACTCCAAACATTGAGTGCCTTACAGATTGTTTTCTTGCAAAAAAAGCAAGAAAACAATCTGTAAGGCACTTATCCCGTTCACTGGGGTCAGCCTGTCATCGGTAAGATAAAAGGTGTAATATTCCGTCAACTCTCCCGGCCCGCCGGGGTCTTGGCCGTGACAGTATCATCGACAGCGATGATAAGAGCACAAGCGGCCGCTTTTTAGCAAAAACCTCCGCAGGGGTGACAGTCGGAGTTTGCACCTGCTGCCAACCGAAGGCAGCAGGCGAGTGCCAACCGGAACCGTCAGGTACTACCAGTGAGGCTCATGTCTACTGTCAACATACTGTAATAACGAGAGTTACCAACAATAATCCCGACCCCCAAAAAATCTGGCACACATATTGCTTGATTATGGTTGACCTACAGCCCGGCAAACGGCAAACACACCATCAGATAACTCTCAAACAAAGGAGGTCCATAATGAATTTCTTAGTCCCGCACGACGGCTCGGAACACGCCTACAAGGCTTTGGAACAGACGGTTGAGCTGTCCAAGAAATTGGGCGGAGAAACCAAGATCGAAGTGGTAATCGTGGTGCCTGATCTCTGCCTGGTGGACGTGGGCCTTGACGAGTGCAAAATCATCACTAGAACCCTTTACGAGGAAGCGCAGGGCATCAAAGCCAGGATCAACGAAAAACTGGCAAATTACGGAACCAGCGCCGAGGTCCGGATCGAAGCGGGCAGTGAGGTCGAAAGCATCGTTAAATGCGCCGATGAGTTCCAGGCCGATTTCATCGTCATCGGCGCCGCCGGCAAGCACGGCGCCGGACCCGGGCGGCTGGGCAGCGTGGCCGACAAGGTGGTGAACAAAAGCGACCGCAGCGTCATGGTCATCCGTTAAGCCTGCAAAACCAGACAACCATTCTCCGGCCGGGCTCATCTCCCGGTACGGCGGACCTACACCTGCAAGGTGACCCGGGTCGATCTGGAAAGGATCTCGGGGGCTGACGCCCCACCAGGGGCCAGACCGACAAGCACGGCCAACTGATCGAAGACCGCATCTGCAATCAAAAGGACTTCGACCGCAGCCTGGTCCTTGGACAGCGCACAGTCACGGTGGCCGTCAAGGTCAGCGAGTTTCTCGCCCAGACCCTTGTCAGCGGGGCCGCCGGTTTATCGCCAGTGGGTCGTTATACAAATGCGAATTTCACGGCGATAGAGCATCTCGCCAGTATCTTCATGAGTCTCTTTGTTCATGTTCTTTTGAATAGACTCCTTTGAGTTAACTTGGAGAAAAATGTAAAAGTTTACCAGCACCGGACAACCGAGTTTGCAAAGTAACTCCACTCATCTATTCCGGGTTTTCCCATAGAAAGGAGGGGGATCTATGGAAAAAGGTCCAAAATGGTTAAAAGCAGGGTACTGGTAAACTTTCACAACTCTCTGTTATGCAAAAAATATCCTTGGCCATTGCTGTCCCATAAATTTTTCCAGCGCAAACCCTCTCTTGAAAAAGTATCCTTTTCTTCATGTCACTTAAATTTAAAGAGCAAGAGAAGACTTCCATGGTTCTCATTCTCCAAAATCAAGAGGCTCAGAATCATCGCCACAATGGGCAGCACCTACGCAATGACCGGGGTGATTTAACTTTCGAAGCTTACAATGAAACAGGTCGATCTCCCTATCGTCCTCACCAAAATATCCATGAACGTATGTGTCCAGCAGGTTGTTTTCTTCCAGGACTGATTGCAAATCAAGGATTTTGTCACGCATGATTTTTCTCCTCTCTACTGATCTGCTTTCACATTCTCCCAATACCATATCGAGTGTTCCTCATGCAAAATGGGACTCGTGGCGACAAGGACAGACCACAACTATCGTTCAGGTCTGTCACTGACAGGCTTGGAATGTTCACGGTGCACCGGATTTCTGGAGACCTTGCTGCCAATCATAAAGGCGGCAGCAATCAGAAAAAGATTTTTTATGATATACTGCCCTTCGAGGCTGAGTCCGAATGGGATCGAATGAAAGCAGATCTCAGGCAGGATAATCAGCGGAAGAAAGGTACCGGGGAGTTCAACAAGCAAGAGGAGCAGGGCAAGGCGCAGCAATGGCCGGTAAAGCAGGCCGATGCCGATAGCAACCTCCCAGCATCCAAGAATATTCAAGATGATATCAGGAGGAAAAAAATAGACCGTCCGCTTTATCAGCTCCTCTTCAGGGCTCATTCCCAAAGGTTTCAGCAGGCCAAACCAGATAAAGATCAGGGCCAGGGATATTCTCATCAAGATCTGGCAATATTTATCCATCCAGGCGGAGATTCTGTAATCTATTAAGGCTACTGTGAGGTTCATTCGTATTCTCGGTGAACGAAAAGAAGTTATTTCATGGTGACCTGAGGCCGGAGACGACTATTCAATAAGAGGCATAGGCAAGACTGCACTTATGTTCTCGTACTCCCTCTACTTTTCGTTGTTTGAGGATAGAAGAAAAGTCCTCTTCACTGATCAGGGAGTCCTTCTGCTTGACTAAATAAACCAGGCAGTCAACGCAGATATGGAAGGAACAGGCCTCATCGTCCCTGACCACTTCCCAGCATTCCCTTTCACTATCGTTTGCAAGCAGACAGTTCCGCTCTCTGTTGCACTGGATAATTTTCCAACATGGCAATTCGGATTGCAGAAACATGAGCCTTCCTCCCTTCAATCTCAAACAAAATTTTGACCGGGCCTCACAGCCTGATCATCAATCCATTTTCAGAAAACCTTTGTACAGTATCAGTATGTTCCAATCAGAAGCTGATGTTTTTTTGACTCTTAAAAAAAAGTAACGTATCATTTGTGATAAGTAAAATTTATTATAATAATATTTAGTATTAGTTTGATTAATGTTAACTTGAGACGCGGATCATTTATGCCAGTAACCATCCGGCAACTTGAAATTTTCAAGGCCGTTGTCGATAGCGGTCAGGTCACAAAAGCCGCAGAGAATCTCCTGCTCACCCAATCGGCAGTAAGTCTTGCCTTGAATGAAATGGAAATTCAGCTGGGAGGACCCCTCTTCGATCGCTCCGGCAGACGCCTTGAACTCAACGACAGAGGCCGATACTTTCTCCCTCTCAGTAGCGAGATTCTCGATAAATTTCAAGATCTTGACAACTTGATGAATGAAAAGAACGGTCGAATTGCCGGTTCTCTTCAGCTGGTTGCCAGTTCCACCATCGGCAACTACGTCCTGCCTTACCTGATAACAGCCTTTAAAAGCATGCATCCGGATGTGCATGTCAACATGCTGGTCTATAACACCAAAACAGCAGAGAAGCTTATCCTTGACCGTGCAGTTGATCTCGGATTTGTTGAAGGGGAGGTCAATCATGAACAGATTACAGTCACCTCCTGGTTTCAGGATGAACTCGTTCTGATCAGCCGGCCGACAAAAGGGTCAAAAAAGGACTTTATCTGTGACGTCAAAACCGACTTGAATAAATATAACTGGGTCATGCGTGAAGCCGGTTCAGGAACCGCCCAGATCTTCAAAAGCAAGCTGGGCAAATACGTGACCGACCTTCATGTGGTAATGGAGCTTGGTCATACTGAAGCGATTAAGAAAGCAGTGGAGGCCGGCGCCGGCATTGGGTGCCTTTCAAGCTTGACTGTATGCCGGGCCATCAGTCGGGGCTGGCTGCAGCGGATATTGCTTGAGGGAGTGGATATGAAACGGCAACTTTATATCATTCAACACAAAAACAAGGCGAAAACCCGTTTGATGAATGAATTTCTCGATTTTTGTTTTCTTTTGAGCCAGTGCAGCGAAGGACGGGCCTGCCTCTCGTCACCGGAAAATTTCCAGGAGCTTGTGCTTCAGTTTGGAGACAGGGGTTAGGCAGGCGCTCAAGGAACCTGGACCGGTAGCTTCCCTTGATGCCCCGTTTTCTGTCAGGGCGGTTGAAAGCGATTTCTTGTCACCAGGTGCAAATTTGTGTTTGCACCGGCTGGCTGCTGGCCCCTTGGTGACAACCTGAGTTTACATGAGCGGCGATATGGTGCTTGATAATATGTTATAATTAAAAGATAATTGTTTTAAGCATGGGGGTGGCATATATATTGCTTAAGGAGAGGTGGGTGGAGCAGGAACAGGAATAGGCACGGTCCGTGGGACCCGCTCCTTAATTTGACGCGCACATACAAGGAGGAATGACAATGTCACAGGCAGAGCAGAACATCGTTGTTGACCACGCCGAAAGTCGATGGTCGGATCTATGGACCAAGGAGGACTATCTCGCGATCTGGTTGGGGTTTCTGATCATCGCGGTCAGCCTCGTGGCCTATTTTGGATTTGGACCCAGGGCGGAATTCGTCCCTAAAATTGAGGCGGCAGCCCAGATTCAAGAGGCGGAGGCGGCCAGGGCGCCCTTTAAGACCGTTGCCTGGTACACGGCCGATGATGACAAGAAAAAACTTAAGGCTTCCAGCTCGGTCTTTGGTAAATTTGTCAGCCACTGGACCAAAAAACCGGGATCATGGAAGAATAATCCCGTGGATGCCTTCATCCGCACCGAGGCTCAGGCCCAGGCCTTGAATGTCAAGGCCATGCCTGCCTATGAGCTTGCCCGGGATAAGGCAAAAGAGGCATTGGAACTGGCCAGGACAGCGGAGGCCGTGGCCATGGCTGCCGCCTTTGTTGATGAAGGGCTGAACGACAAGGCCGGTGCCATGATCAAAGACTGGCGGGCTGCTGACAAAAAAGCGGCCGACGCTAAGAAGAAGGCCTCCCAGAAAGCCTATAACTATGTCCCCGGCCTGATTGGCCTCTGTCTCTTTTTTATCGTTATCTTCGGGGCCGGGGTCGCCCTGATGGGCAAGAGTTTTATGGCCTTTGCCAAGGGCTTTTTTATTGTCTTCCTGGTGACGGTGCTCGCCTATCTCCTCGGGGGCCAGGCCATCTCCAAACAGTATGGATTCGGCGCCGAGGCCTGGGGTATTCTCCTCGGCATGCTGATCGCCAACACCGTCGGCACCCCAAAATGGGTCCTGCCATCCTGCCAGGTTGAGTTCTTCATCAAGACCGGCCTTGTTCTTCTGGGTGCCGAGGTGCTGTTCGGCAAGATCATGGCCATTGGTCTGCCCGGCATCTTCGTGGCCTGGGTGGTGACCCCCGCCGTGCTCGTCACCACCTATATCCTGGGCCAGAAGGTCATCAAAATGCCCTCCAAGACCCTCAATATCGTCATTTCAGCCGACATGTCGGTCTGCGGCACCTCGGCGGCCATTGCCACGGCAGCTGCCTGCCGCGCCAAGAAAGAAGAATTGACCCTTTCTATCGGCCTCTCCCTCGTTTTCACGGCCATCATGATGATTGCCCTGCCCGCCTTCATCAAGGCGGTGGGCATGCCCGAGATTCTGGGCGGCGCCTGGATCGGCGGCACCATCGATTCCACCGGCGCCGTGGCTGCCGCCGGGGCCTTCCTGGGCGACAAGGCCATGTACGTGGCCGCCACCATCAAGATGATCCAGAATGTCATGATCGGCGTCACCGCCTTCTGTGTCGCCCTCTACTGGTGTCTGAGGGTGGAGCGTGATGCGTGTAAGATAGTGGGACCCATCGAGATCTGGCACCGTTTTCCGAAATTTGTGCTGGGCTTTCTGGCGGCTTCCATCCTTTTCTCCATAATCGACACCGCCCTTGGTAAGGATTTGTCCACGGCGCTGATTGATCAGGGGGCAGTGCGCGGCGGTACCCGCCTGCTCAGGGGCTGGTTTTTTGCCCTTTCCTTTGCCGCTATCGGACTGTCCACCAACTTCCGTGAGCTCGCCAGATACTTCAAGGGCGGCAAACCCCTTATTCTCTATGTCTGTGGCCAGAGCCTCAACCTGTGTCTCACCCTGATCATGGCCTATGTCATGTTCTACCTGGTGTTTCCTGAAATAACCGCCAGAATTTAAAGGATGTTTGCCCCTGCCCGGGTCGGCTCTCCGCCGCCCCGGCAAAGAAATGGTGATCCCATGAAAAGCCTGCCCTTGCGACTCCGAGATTTATGTGTGGCCCTGGTGGTGGGGGTGGGCTTTTTTCAGATTTTTTTACCCTTCCTGACCCGTTCCGTTCCCATCCTGCAGGAGACCGCCGTCTTGCTGGAAAAATATGATATTGACCCCAGCCGTTATTACTACACCGATGTGCGGCAGGTTGCCGAAGGTGAGGCGTATCTGCGCAGCGCCTTGGTCCGCCCTGATGGGACCACCTGTTCTTCCCTTCATTGAGGGAAGGGTGTTTGTGTGCTATTTTGAAGAGTGAGCAGAAGATGGCACCCGTCGGGCCGCCGGCCGGACGGGCTGGTCCCTATTTTAACGCCGCCTATGCACCATCGGATGTCGAGTCGAGAAATCATTATGCAAATCCCCAAACCGCAGAAGATACAGGCCAAATTTATTGTCGGACTGGTGGTTTCCGTGCTCCTTCTCGGGGCTGTTTTTTCCGTGGGTTCCTATTATCACATGAGCCGCGTGCTGGAGGCTGAGGTGCGCGACAAGGCGCGTCTCATCTTCAGGCATGTAGATTCCATTCAGCTCTATGTCCGGGATGTGCTGCGACCCACCATGTATGAACGTCTCCCTGCCTCTTTTATTATCCAGGGCATGTCCTCTTCCTATGTGTCACGGAAAATCATGGCCTCGGTGAATATCCCCGGCGATGGCACCCTCTACCGCCGGGCGGCCATTGACGCCCGCAATCCCGCCTATGAGGCCAACGAGCACGAACGGCAGTTGATCGATCATTTTCGTCAGAACGGCGGCGATGATCTCTGGCAGGGCTACAGGGTGGTCGATGGCGAACGCTATTACGTCATGGCCCGGCCGGTGCGTTTTGTGGAGGAGTGCATGTACTGCCACGGCCGGGCCGAGGAAGCGCCGGTGGAGCTTATTGAACGCTACGGTCTGCGCGGCTTCGGCAAGGAGCTGGGAGTCATTGCCGGTGTGGATTTTGTCGGGGCATCGGTGTCGAAAAGCGTCGGCCGGGTTCAGCAGACCATTTTTACCTATTTTGCCTTTTTTGCCCTGGCGGCACTGTTCTTTTTCTTCACCAGCAATGTCCTGTTTCGCGTCCTGGTGATGAAGAACCTCAAGCGTCTCAACAACGTTTTCCGTCGAAACATCGAGGCGGGGGAGGACGCAGCCCTGCTCAGCCGCCTGGACCATGGTGATGAAATCGACGAGCTGGTGGACGGCATTGAGCAGATGGGCCAGCATCTTTTTGCCGCCAAGGAACAGCTTCGTGATTATGCCGAAAATCTGCGGCGCATGGTGGACGAACGTACCCATGCCCTTTCTGTTGAAATGACGGCCCGCCAGGATGATGTGCAGCTCTTTGTCAATCTGCTGGCCAATATGCACAATAGTCGTTCACGGGCCCAGCTCTGGCAACTGGCCCTGCCGCAGATCTGTAGGCGGTTCGGGGCCAAGCAAATATCCTATCGCTGTACCATGGGGCCGCAGAGTTCCTTTGTCTGGCCAGCGGGTAAAACCGATCCGGTACTGCCGTCAAATTTTGCCAAACTCCTCACGAGTGGTGTTTGTGTGGCCGAAGGTCCGGTGGTTTATGTGCCGGTGTCATCAGGCAGCGGCAGTGCCGAGGGGCTTCTTGAGCTGGTCTGGTCCAGCAGCGAGGAGGCGGCCCGCCATGATAAGCATGTTTTACAGGCCCTGGGGCGTCAGCTCGGCATTGCCGCAGAAAATCTGAGCGCCATGGACAGCCTGGCCCGTCAGATGAATATCCTTGAAACGATCTTCGAGGGGATCAGCGACCCGCTGGTGCTGGTGGATGCCAACTGTGTGACGCTGACCGCCAATAAGGCGGCCTGCCGGCTCACCACGGAGCTCAGCGGCGGTCAGCGTCAGGATGACAATATCCTTTCCTTTTTCTTTGATGTCAGTTCCTCCCTCTGTCCCCTTCGGGAAACAATCAGCCGGGGCCGTGCTGATCTGCGCGAGGTAAAGCTGGCCGGCGGGCGCTCCTTTGCACTGGCCCTCTATCCGGTGCCGAGCGACAACGACAAGATCGGCCAGGTCGTTATTTATCTCCGTGAAACAACAAAGGAAAATGAGATGCAGAAGCAGATCTGGCATGCTGAAAGAATGGCCACCGTGGGCCAGCTGACCGCCGGGCTCGCCCATGAGATCAATAATCCCCTTGGCGTCATTCTCTGCTATGCCGGTCTGTTACGTCAGGCTGCCCAGGACCCTGAACAGGTCGGTGATTTGGATGTCATCATCCGTCATACCCGCCAAGCTCAGCGGGTTCTGCAGGACCTGCTCAACTTCGCGCGACCCAAGGCCGCTGATTCGGGCAGTGGTGATGCCTGTGCCGTGGCTGCCCTGATAAAAGATGTCTTTTCCGTTCAGGCCGCCAAAAAACATGTGCAGATTCGCCTTCACTGCCCGGTGCAGCCCCTCATGGTCGGGCTTGGGGTGGGTGCCATGGAACAGGTGATCAGTAATCTGGTAATTAATGCCCTGGATGCGGTGCCGGCTGAAACAGGAGAGATTCTGATCAGAATCGTACCGGCCGAAGGAAAGCTGGTGGTTGTGGAGGTGGCGGATAACGGGCCCGGCATTGCCACGGATCTTGTCGACCATATCTTTGATCCGTTTTTTACCACCAAGGAGGTGGGGGCCGGGACCGGGCTTGGACTCACCGTTATCTATGGTATTGTGAGCGATGTCGGAGGGAGGGTGGAGATTGGCCGGTCCAGCGAGCTGGGGGGCGCCTGTTTCACCGTCTACCTGCCCGCCGCCGCGCCGGTCGAGGCCACAATCGAGACAGGAGGCACTGAAAAAACATGACCAGACCGTCATCCCCACAGGTGGCCGGTTTACCGGTCCAGCAGGAAGCAGCCGCCCGGCTCATTGTCGTAGACGACGAGAAAGATTTTGCCCTGGGTCTGGCCCGACTGATCAGGGGGCGTTACCCGGCCATGGAGGTGGCCACTGCCCACAGCGGCAAGGAAGCCCTGGAAATCCTGTCCTGCCGAGGGGCTCAGCTGGTCATCACGGATTTACGGATGCCGGAGATGAACGGCATGCAGTTGATCGGCGAGGCCCTGAAAAGGGTGCCGGATCTCAGTATTGTGGTGCTCAGCGCCTATGGCACCATTGAAACAGCGGTGGAAGCCCTGCACGCCGGGGCCTATGACTTTCTCACCAAACCCATTGAGCCGGATCAGCTTTATCGTGTGGTGGATAAGGGGTTGGAACGCTGCCGCCTGCTCGAGGAAAACAGTCGCCTTCGCCAGATCCTGGCCAGCCAGGTCGATGGCCGCCGGGATCTGGTGGGGGAAGGCCCTGCCATGCAGCAGCTGCGACGCACCATTGCCACCATAGCCCAATCGGATTATAACGTGTTGATCCGCGGTGAGTCTGGCACCGGCAAGGAGGTGGTGGCCGGCCTCATTCATCGGTCCGGGGCCCGTGCTGCTAAACCTTTTATCTCGGTGGACTGTCCGTCCATTCCGGAAAATCTGCTGGAGAGTGAGCTGTTCGGCTATGTGAAGGGCGCCTTCACCGGTGCCGATCGGGATCATCGGGGGCTCTTTGCCGCGGCCCAGGGCGGTACCCTGCAACTTGACGAGATCGGCGATATCAATCCGGTTATCCAGACCAAGCTCTTGCGTTGCCTGCAGAACGGCGAGGTGCGGCCGGTGGGTGCAAACCAGAGTTTCCTGGTTGATGTGCGCATTGTTGCCTCCACCAACCAGGATCTGGAGGCCCGCATCAGGGACAAGACCTTTCGGGAGGACCTCTATTACCGGCTCAATGTCCTGTCCCTGACCCTGCCGCCCCTGCGGGAGCGTCAGGAGGATATCCCGCTTTTGGCCCTGCACTTCCTGAAGCGTACCTGTCGGGAATCCGGCCTGGAGGAAAAGGAGATGACCCCCGAGGTGCTGCGCTGGCTGGCAGCCAGGCCGTGGCCGGGCAATGTTCGGGAACTCGAGAATTTTGTCCGTCGCCTCACGGTGTTCTGCCCCGGTTCCCTTATTGATCTGGATCTGGCCCGGGCCCTGCTTGATGGCGGCCAAGGGTCGGGCCCGATCGCCCTCACCAGCCGGGAGCTGCCGGCCGAGGCGCCGTCCACTTCCTACAAGGTTGCCAAGGAGCAGGTGGTGGACAGCTTTACCCGGCGTTATATCGACGAACTGCTCACCGTCACCAGGGGCAATGTCTCGGAAGCGGCTCGTGTCTCGGGTCTCTCTCGGGTGGCCCTGCAGAAAATTCTTGGCCGCCTCGGCGGCACTGCTGCCAGCTACCGGTAAATGACCGTTTTTGTCTGGTGACCCGCCCCAGTGTCATATGTCAACCTTAAAACGAGAGAAGCTCTATGACCATCCTTTCCCTGGCCGACAAGAAGGCCCTGATCCTGGATAATGAGAACAGCATGGCTCGCCAGCTGGCGGTGCGGGTTGTTGACAAGCCGGAGCCACCCATCTGGATGATTTTTATGCCGATCTTTTTTGTGTTTTTCGCCTCTAAAGTGAAAGCATACAAGAAGGGTTTGAAGACCTTTGCCGATCATTATCAGATATCACGGAGCTGGGCTCTGGAAGCGGCCATGGAGGCCGTGGCCAACGACCATGCCCTTGATGTTGACGCAGTCCTGCACCGGCTTGAGGGTATCCCTGAAGCAGCGCAGGCCCCCTATCGTGCCTGGCTCCTGCTCCTGGCCGAGCATTACAGGCGCTTGCTTGTCGGGAGAGGGGAGAGCTATCCCGCCCTGGTCCGGAGTGTCTACCGTGCCGCGTCGAGCTATCTCCTGTTCTGCGATAACCTGGGCAAGGCGGAAAATATTTTGAACAGGGCCATGCTGCCGGGGGTTGAGGGCGAAGGCCAGGATGTCGACGCGGTCATGGACAAAATGGCCGGCACCATTGCCAAGCTGCGGCGTCAGGAGGCGGCCGCCATCTTTGTGGTCGGGGATGAAAATCCCGCCTCAAATACAGGCGGGTTGAGAGAGTGAGCCAAAATTGCCCGGATTTCCGGTCATTCTCTGCAGCCGTTATAATAAACTGGTCAATAGTGAAGAGGCCAGGGCTTTGGGTATCCATGCCTGCCAGAAGAAGCCCGTCTCGGTTCAGAATCTGACCAGCGCTCTACGGAAGGCCCTGGATGAAAAAGGAAAGTTCTCTTGAAAAGAGGCCGTTCCGGTTCCCGTGCGTGGAGCAGGGGAGCCGGAACGGCCTGGGATGAAGACGGAATATGAGAGCGTTCTGCCGACCCTTTACCACTTGGTGCGGCTGATGACCTCGCCGCGGGTGGAGAGGGTGATCTGTTCTACCGGGACGCTCTTGCCGGCCTGTTCCATGGCCTGCTTGATAATGCCAATCATCGAGGAGCAGCAGGGGACTTCCATGATCAGGATGGTCAGGCTGTTCAGGTTGCAGGTGGCAATGATCTCGGCAAAGCGCTGGACATAGCCGGCGGCATCGTCAAACTTGGGACAGCCCATCATTACCACCTTGCCGGCCAGGAAGTCGGCCTGAAAATTGGCGGCGGCGACAGCGGAACAGTCGGCGGCCACCAGCAGATCGGCCTGCTGCAGGAAAGGGGCGGTTGGCGGTACCAGGCGGATCTGTATGGGCCAGTGGCTCAGTGCCGAGGTGCCGCCGGTGACGGCTAGGGACGGTTTATTGGCACTCTGGCAGGGGGTCTGCGGGGCAAAGGTCTTGAGCCTGGCCGATGGGCAACCGGAGCTTTTAGGGCTGGACTTTGCCTCTTCCTGCTTCTTCTTGTTGGCCAGAAACTCATGGACCGCCTCTTCATTGAAGTCCTCGGCCTCGCGTTCAATGATCTGGAGGGCGCCGGTGGGGCAGGAACCAAGGCAGGCGCCCAGGCCGTCGCAGAGCTTGTCGGCCACCAGCCTGGCCTTGCCGTTGATGATCTGCAGGGAGCCTTCCGCGCAGTCCGGCACACAGAGACCGCAGCCGTTACACAGTTCTTCGTTGATCTTGATAATTTTGCGCATTATTTTCATTTGGGTGTCCTCATCGGGAAAAGGGGTTAGGAATGATTTGTTCTCTGTGATCCTGTTTTGCATGATCCCATTATAACAGAATTCATCCCTGTCACCTTGACTTGGGTCAAACCCATACTATAAAAAAAGCCCCCGATCTGGCGGGGGATTTTTTTATTGCTGTTGATGAAATTTGCCGGCACCAGAAGGTTCGGCGCCAGCAAAGAGGCAGCACCTCTCTGGTGCCAAGGGAAATCGGGAAATAGCTTGCGGAATATTTATGATGACGGGAGCTTTTGACGCTCAAAATCTTTATACCGGGAGAGAATTTTCAAGGCCGGCTTGATGAGCAGGGTCACGATTAATATCCCGGTGGCAAGAATCCCCAGGGTAATTAAAATTTCTATCCCACTGGCGCTATAATCAATGACCTCCCCAAGGGGAGACGGGATAAATCCCGGCACAATCAGACCGAAACCCTTTTCAATCCAGATGCCGGTAAAAAGAGAGATCGCCGCCACCATGAGATATTTAGGTTTGTATGTACGCGGACCAAAGGCAAAGAGCAGGGTGCCGAAGATATTGAGGCTGATGGCCGTCCAGATCCAAGGGACAAGGGCATCACGACCATCAAGGCCAAAGAAGAGATATTGGGCCGACAGGCTGTGATGGGTGAAGGTGTAGAATTCTTTAAAGACCTCGGAAAAGAGCATCAAGAGATTGATGATGGCCGAGATCACAATGATTCTCTTGAGTTTTTTAAAGATGATCGGATCAATGTGAAAGGTTGTGTTCTCTTTTATTATAATGATAACCATCATTATAACAGCCGGCCCGGCGGCAAAGGCTGAGGCCAGAAATCTGGGACCAAGCAGAGGATTATTCCAGAATGGTCGGGCTGGCAGGCCCTGGTAGAGAAAAGCGGTCACCATATGAATGGATACCGCCCAGAAGATTGAAAGAAAGATAAAGGGTTGATATTTCCAGCCAACCGGTTTCCTGTTGTTGTAGTTACAATAGAGGATATAAAGAGGAACAAAGACGTTTAAGGCCAGATACCCGTTTAAAACCAGGACGTCCCAGGTCAGGATGGAGGACGGCCAGTTGAAAAGGCCGATACCTGGAATAATATGCCACAGCCTGAGCGGCCCGCCCATATCAACGGAAATAAAGAGCAGGCACATGACCAGGGCACCAACCGCAACACATTCACCAATGATCACAACCTCATGGAAGTCCGCATCCTTAAAGATGTATGCCGGCAGGATCAGCATCACGGCAGCGGCCGCCACCCCGACAAAAAAAGTGAAATTGGAGATATAGAGCCCCCAGCTGACAATATCAGACATGCCGGTAACGATGAGCCCATCTCGGAACTGGTTGGAATAGGCCCAGGCCCCTGTCCCGATGATGGCAAGGAGGACTAAAAGGTATACCTTATAGCTGGTGCTGCCGGTGAGTGCCCATTTACTACAGTCTGCAATAAAACCGGTACATCCTTTTCCGGGGGAATTGTTCATTATTTTTCTCTCTGCAGGTTGTGCCTGAAATTCGTTTATGGAGAGACTCAACAGGATCAAATTGATCAATGTGCCAACGGCTCAATTGTATCGAGTCAACCCTCTGCGGCCATTTCATTGTATTCTATCAGTTTGAAGCTTCGATCCTTGGTGCAGGACCGCCGGAGAAGGAACATGCATTGGTCAAAGGCATGACCAGCGAAGTCCCGGCGGCACCCGTCAATCAATAAAGTACCAAAACTTCGGATCTGTTCCCAGCTCCTCCTTAAACCTGAAGACCTTCTTGTTTTTTAAGACAAATCTGATTTCACTGTCCGGGTCGAGCAGATTGCCAAAGACCCGGGAACCGGTGGGGCAGGCTTCGACGCAGGCAGGAAGTTTGCCTTGCCGGGTTCTCTGGATGCAGAAGGTGCATTTCTCCATGACTCCCTTCATCCGTTTCCTGTTGCCCAGGTAATGCTGCTGGCGAGTGATCTCTTCTTCGGGTACAGAGGGTTCTCCCCAATTAAAACGACGCCCATAATAGGGGCAGGCGGCCATGCAGTATCGACAACCGATGCACCAGTTATAATCGACGACCACGATGCCGTCCGGCTCGCGCCAGGTGGCCTTGACCGGACAGGCCTTGATACAGGGCGCATTTTCGCAATGGAAGCATTGGACGCCCATGTAGAATTTATCATCCACCGGGACTTTATGGAAATACTTGCCGTCCCCGGTGCTCGGATCGAGTTTGCCGGGCTCCATTTCAAAGATGCGGATGTACTGGGTCTTGGCGTTGCGATCCAGGTTGTTTTCCTGGACGCAGGCCTCCACGCAATCCATGAACCCTTCACATCTGCTGATATTAAAGGCATAGCCGTACAGCACTTTTTCCCGGGGGGGCTGACTGCTGATATGAATATCAAGATTGTCTTCCAGCTTTGCCTGTCTCGTCAACCGTTCGACGGTCTGATCCTTTTCTTCCTGGGTCATGAGCCGGTAGTTTTCCTGGAAATATGTCTCCCATTTCAGGCCCAGCTCCTCCCGGGACTTCGGAAGACTCTCCAGGGAGCAGCCTCCCGTGACCAGAGCGGCCGAGCTTGCCGCCGCCGCAATGGACAGTCCTTTGAGAAAGGATCTGCGGCTGCTTTTTCCTTCAACGATCTCTTCTTTGTTCATTGGATCTGTTTCATCTTTGCGGGAGTTCATCAAATACCCCTATTTTGTTAATGGCAGAGAATATGTTGCCGGCATTCTTTTTTTGAATTTGGGGGCATGGGCAGGGTGGCATGTGGTGCAGTTTCGGATCACCCGTTCCCCCGCCCAATATTTAACCCGCTTCCCATGTGCTCCGCCAAGCCAGTCTCTTTTTTGCCTGAAATGGCATTGTCCGCAGAGTTGGTAGCTGTGATCGAAATCAATCTTTTCACCTTGTTTATCGATAAGGGCGTCACGGTCTTGTGGATGATGGCATTCCACGCAGGTCAAATTGTTCTCTCCCTGCCCATGATTCATTTTGATATCACCGTGGGTGAGCAAGACACCATCATTCACCAGAATTTTTTTTTCGTTATTGTGACAGGTGGTGCAGCGATACCGTACCATATGGTTCTTACGGGCCAAGACCTTGAATTTTCGGCCCTGGAAATTTTCCTTGGCCCACACCGTCTGGTCGGGAAGGGAGTGAGCGGATTCGATCTGACTATTATCAAAAGGTTCATTGGCTTCCAGGATTCTGTCGGTGACCGAACCCTGACTGGCCAAGGAACTCTGGCCTGACAGCATCAATATGACGAACATGAGTGCTGACAGGTTGGAGCAAGAGCGTACTTTCATTAGAGTTCTCCAGATCACTGTTTTCTCACAAATTCCAGGCGAGGGTCAGTGCTTATAACCGGGACATGGCATTGGCGGCAATTTCCACGGGAGGAATGCTCGACTCGAATCTCGGTAACGGCTGCCGGCCCGGTATGACAGGGAATGCAGTTTTCCCGCAACTGCAGGCTGTGGGGAATAGGCGGGGGAGAACCTGCCAGGAACGATCTTCCCAGTTTCGGGGGATTTATTGACTGCCAGTTGGTCTCGACAAAGAGTCCTTCCTGGCGCTGAGGCACATGGCATTGAGTGCACAGTTCATTCTCCGGGTGCGGTGTGACCGGCACGAATCTATCCAGCTCGGCATTATAGCCACCCTTGGCATGGCAGGAGAGGCAGTTGTCCGGCTGTTCACTAAAAGATTGGGCAACTGCATGGGGGATCCGCGGCGGAGAGCCGGGATACTGTCGCAGCTCATAGAAGCCCATCAGATTCCGGTTGCCGGAGTCTGCCGCCATGTACTCTTGCGGAGTTGCATTGTAGCTCCTGAAAATTTTCTCGCCGCCTGCATCAAAGGTATGGGGGATATCCGGCGCTGCCATTGCTAAATCCAGTCCCCCGACACCGAGAAGGCAGAGAGCGGCAAGAGCCAGAGTCCTTTTGCCGATCTTGTCAGCTGCTTTTTTCATCACGCTTTCTCCAGTCGGACCGCACATTTTTTATAATCAGGCTGTTTTGAAATTGGACAAAAGGCATCCAGCGTCACCTCGTTGATCAGGTAGCTTTCATCAAAAAACGGGACGAACACCATGCCCCGGGGCGGAACACCGCGGCCATTGATTGAGGCCGGCATGGTGACCGATCCCCTTCTGGAGATGATCTTGACCATCTCGCCGTTGATGACGCCAAGACCCGCCGCATCTTCAGGGTTCAGCTCAACATAGGAAGAGGGCATGGCCTGATGGAGGACGGGGACCCGCCGGGTCATGGAGCCGGTATGAAAATGCTCGATGACGCGACCGGTATTCAGCCAGAAGTTATACTCGGCGTCCGGTGACTCGGCAGCCGGCTCATAGGGACGGGCCCAGATCCAGGCCTTATTATCTGCTTTGCCGTAGAAATCAAAATCCTTGCCGTTGGTACAGGCTGGATCATGCTTGGGGTTGAAGCGCCACCTGGTCTCCTTGCCATCGACAAAGGGCCACATGACCCCCGGGCGTTCGAGGAGAACCGTGTATGGGGCCATGTTGTGTTTAGGACCCTCATGGAAACGCCGGTACTCTTCCCAGATCTTGCCGATGTGTTCCTCTTCGCTCCAGGGAAACTGCTTTTCAAAACCCAGCCTTCTGGCAACTTCGATCAGCTGCCAGGTGTCGGACATGGCCTCACCCGGAGGAGGGACAATCTGGGCAAAATGCTGGGTGCGCCGTTCGGAGTTGCCGAACATGCCTTCCTGCTCAACCCACATGGCGGCAGGCAGAATAACATCGGCAACATCGGTGGTCGGAGTCGGGTAGACCTCGGAGACCACGATAAAACGGTCGTCCTTCAGGGCCCCTTGGCGGTAACGATTGAGGTTCGGCATGGTGACCATGGGATTGGTGACCTGGATCCACATGAATTTGATATCGCCGCGATCCAGGGCCCGAAACATCTCCACAGTATGATATGTCGGTTTCGGGTCAATGTTGCTCACCGGCACATCCCAGATTTTGGCCGCCATTTCCCGGTCATGTTCATTGGCGACTCCGCCGTGGGGCAGGGCATGGGTCAGGGTGCCGACCTCGCGCACCGTTCCGCAGGCGCTGGGCTGCCCGGTAAGGGAAAATGGGCTGTTGCCCGGGGTGGAGATCTTGCCGGTCAGCAAATGGATATTGTAAACCAGGTTCTGGATCCAGGTCCCCCGGGTGTGCTGGTTCATCCCCATGCACCAGAAGGAGGTCACCTTTTTGGTCGGATCACCGTACAACGAGGCCATGTACTTGATGTCTCTGGCTGAGACCCCGGAGATCTTTTCCACCTTCTCCGGGGTATAATCTTCGAGAAATTTTTTGTATTCTTCAAAATTAATAGGCTCCTCTTTATCGGTGAAGGCGAAGTGATCTTCGGTTCCATAGCCGATATCGGTCTTTCCTTTATGAAACGAGACGTGGGTGTTGAGGAAATCCCAGTTCACCCAGTTATTGTGGATAATTTCATAACAGATGGCATTGGCCACGGCCAGATCGGTCTGCGGCCTGAACAGAATGGATCTGTCGGCGGCCTGACTGGTTCTGGTGGTACGGGTGGCAAAGTCGATAATCTCGACATTGTTGCGGCGCTTGCGGTTGGCCAGCATCCTCGAAAAAAGGACCGGATGCATCTCCGCCATGTTGTTGCCCCAGGTAACAAAGACATTGGCGTAATCAATGTCTTCATAACAGCCCATGGGCTCATCAATGCCGAAAGAGGTCATGAAACCGGTGACCGCACTGGACATGCAAAGCCTGGCGTTGGCCTCAAGATTGTTGGTGCCGAGACAGCCTTTAAAAAGTTTGGAGGCAACATAGCCATCGGGGATGGTCCACTGGCCTGAGCCATACATGGCGACAGAATCCTTCCCGTGCTTGGCCATGGTGTCCTTCATCTTGGCGGCGATGATATCAAGGGCCTCTTTGATCGGCACTTCAACCATCTCCCCGTTGCGCCTGACCTTGGCCTTGGTGAGTCGATCCTTGCCATAGAGGGCCTGCACGGAGTGATACCCCTTTACGCAGCACAGGCCCTTGTTGACGCTGCAATTAGGATCACCTTTCACGGCTACCGCGCGATCTCCGGAGACACCGATCAGGACACCACAACCGGTGCCACAAAAACGGCAGGGTGCTTTTTTCCAGGTGATCATGCCGGAGGCGCCTTCCTGTTTCTTCCATTCGGCAAAACTGATGCCGGGGAATATTGCCGCGGCGGTTGCAATGGCGCTGCTGGCAGCTGCGCTCTTGATAAATGCTCTCCTGTCAAGCTTCATAATCACCTCGTTGTTTTCCTGGTTGGTCTTCATCATTATGGCCAAAAGTCATGCTCATGGACTGCAAGGAATCCAGTTCCTTGAGCCGTTCCTGCAGTTTTTTTTCTGTGGCGGCATCCGGCGTATCAGTCACCAGAATGACAATCTCTTTGTTGTCAGCTGGAATTATTTCGCACCATGGCAGGGCCGTTAACTCGGCATGTAACGTGTCAATGGCGCCTGCTTTCGGGATGACAAGATAACTGAAAATGGGCATTCTCCCTCCTTTTGAAGTATACGACAGAAGCTGGTTGGGCAGTTCAAGCACCCTTAAAATAAATGGGGCTCATTCCGGTTGCAAGTTGATCCGGGTCTTTATTGTCTCTGCTTCCCGTCTTCCTGTCGCTGTCAGCCATTCCCCGGACGGGCCGGCAAGGAGCCCAAGGCTCATGGCACCGAGCAGACAGGCATCATGGAAGATGGCGGCCGACCTGTTTTCTTCCTCGTGTGCGGCCGGTTTGAGGGACAGAAGCTGGACTATCTCTTTGCTCAGGGTTTCTTCCGCTTTGAGCTCAGTCAGGAGTGCCGGAGCGTCCTCGGTCTCGCTGAGCAGGGCGGCGGCGACAACGGCGGCCATATTGCCGCCTTCTTCCTGACACAGTTTTTCGGCGAACTCCGCCCTGGTGGTGACCAGACGATATGTCTGCTCCTGATCCAGCAACCGTTTCCGCACCGCGATCGCCAGCCGCTCCTTGAACAGATCAGCCAGTCCATGCCGCAGATCGGAAGGCAGCGCGCCCATGCACTGCTCGGCATAGGGGCAGTAGGAGGCGCAGCCGAAATCGATCTTGGGGTTCAGTACCTTGTGTCCGCATTGCTTGCAGGTGCGCTGGCTGTCATCCTTGAAGAACTCCAGTATGTTGCCGCAGTGGGGGCAGGGCAGTTCAAAAACGGCCTCCCCGCTCCAGTAGCGGTTGTCCTGTCCAGGGCATTGCATGATGAGTCCCTCCTGACTGAATTATTTTGTAAGAACGGCCTCTTTGAAGGCGTCAATGCCGAAACGCTCCATGAAGCGGGCGGTCCGGGATTTGAATGTGGCCTTCTGCTGGTAGATGGTCAGGCATTTCCGAACCAGATCAACCACCTGGTCATCGGTCAGCCCTTCGGCCACCACATCACCCAGGCGCGGATTCCCGCCGCCGTTGCCGCCAAAAACAAGGGTCCAGCCCTTTTTGGTGGCGAAGATGCCAACATCCCGGACATAGGGTCCGGCGCAGGACATCCGGCAACCGGAGATCCCGACCTTGACTTTGGCGGGCAGGGGTTCGGCAAGGGAGATCTGCTCGATCCGGGCGCCGAGTGCCAGAGAATCCCTGGTGCCGTATTTGCACCACCGGGAGCCGGGACAGGCATGGACATACTCGAGGTTATTGGCGGTCATCGGGCGGATCAGGGGCTGGAGTTCGGCCTTGATCCGCTCCTGGTCTTCCTCGTCCATGCCGAGCAGGGCCAGGCGTTGGGCCGAGGTGATCTTGATCATGGGGACGTCGTATGTCTTGATGACGGCCACAATCTCTTCCAGCTCCCGGGGGGCCAAGAGGCCCATGCTCAGGCCGGGGATGACGGTGAATGTCTTCTGGTTACTGGTCATTTTCTGTAAGAGAGTGATGAAGGTTATTTTTATTAAAATCAGCGGCTTAAAGCCAGAACTCAGGATACCGTCGACTTTTGGGGATGTTGTTCACCAGGAGCGCCACGATCAGCATGATCAAGGCCCCGGCGCCCACAGGGATGATGGCAAAGAAGAATCCCAGGTTGTGGATCTTGTCGCTGGCGATTACGGCAATAAGCGCGGTGGCGCCGCCCGGCGGATGGAGGGTTTTTGTCGCATGCATGGCGGCAATGGCCGTGGCCACAGCAAGAGCCGAGGCCAGCCACAGGTGTGGATCTCCAATGAATTTATAGCAGGCGACGCCAATGATGGCCGAGATGATATGGCCGCCGATCAGATTTCGTGGCTGGGCCAGGGGGCTCTTGGGCGCACCATAGATCAGGACGGCAGAGGCGCCAAAAGAGCCTACCAGCATTTCAAGATCGGTGGTGGTGAGTAGTAGGTTGAAGTGAAGATACGAGACGGCGGAAATGCCGAGGAAGGCGCCAATCCACGACCAGAAGATCTCGGAAAAATTTACGGCGGGCGGGCTCTGGGAAATCCCCTTCATCTTGCTGAAATAGCTCTCAGCTTTTTGTTTATCTGGATTCATATTGGGGCGCTCTTTTTCAACTGTTTTCCTGGCAGGAAAATATTTGAAAAATAAAAAAAACAGGCAGGGCATGGAAACCTGAATCATACCCTGCCTGAGGGGAAACAACTCTCTGTAACAATTACCTGTAACTTCGGAGCCGTTACGAAATAACATGACCATTTATATCTATTTCGTTACGGCTTATGCCGCACCGGGCACTTAGATGGCCATGTTATTTTTTTACAGCCGCTTAGCCCAGGATGGCCTTCAGGTCCGCCTCGGGAGTGGTGACCGGTTTGATGCTGAAGTTCTCCACCAGTACATTGAGGACATTGGGGGTGATGAAGGCCGGCAGCGAGGGTCCGAGATGGATGTTCTTGATCCCCAGGCTGAGCAGGGTCAGGAGGATGACCACCGCCTTCTGCTCGTACCAGGAAAGGATCATGGACAGGGGCAGATCATTGACCCCGCATTCAAAGGCGCCGGCCAGGGCCACCGCAATCTGGATGGCGGAGTAGGCGTCATTGCACTGACCAACGTCCAGCAGACGCGGGATGCCGCCGATATCGCCCAGCTTCTTGTCAAAGAAGCGGAACTTGCCGCAGGCCAGGGTCAGGATCATGCAGTCGGCCGGGATCTGTTCGACCAGCTCGGTGTAGTAGTTGCGGCCGGGTTTGGCGCCATCACAGCCGCCGACCAGGAAGAAGTGACGGATGGCCTTGGATTTCACAGCCTCGATCACCTTGTCGGCCACGCCGAGTACGGTGTTGCGGGCAAAGCCGACGAGCACGGAATCATTGTCGACGGTGTCGGTGAATCCGGGCAGGGCCAGGGCCCGGTTGATCAGCGGGGTGAAGTCCTTTGTGCCGTTGGCCTCGCCGATATGGGCGACATCCGGCCAGCCGACCAGGCCGGTGGTGAAGACATTGGCCTTGTAGGAATCCTTGGGCTTCTGGATGCAGTTGGTGGTGAAGAGGATGGCCCCTGGAAATTCAGGCATCTCCTTCTGCTGATTCTGCCAGGCGGTGCCGAAGTGGCCGTAGAAGTGGCTGTACTTCTTCAGCTCGGGATAGCCGTGGCAGGGCAGCATCTCGCCATGGGTGTAGATGTTGATGCCCTTGTCCTTGGTCTGCTCCAGGAGCATGGCCAGATCTTTGAGGTCATGGCCGGTGACCAGGATACACTTGCCGGGGATATGACCCAGCGGCACCGGGGTCGGAACCGGATGGCCGTAGGTGCCGGTGTTGCCGGCGTCCAGCAGCTCCATGGCCCTGAGGTTGACCTCGCCGCATTTGAGGGCGAGGGCCACCAGCGAATTGAGATCCATGTCGCCGGTGAGGGCGGCCATGGCCTCATGGATGTAGGCGTAGACCGCATCATCTTCCTGGCCGAGGATGGCGGCATGATCGGCATAGGCGGCAAGGCCGCGCAGGCCGTACATGGTGGTCTGCTTCAGGGACTGCAGGTCGGGATTGGCATCGAGGGTGTTGATGAAGTTGAGGGCGGCGCCTTGCTCTTCCAGACCGGTCAGGGAATCGGCCGGGGAAAAGGTGGCTGCGGCGGCGGTAAAATCAATCTTGCCGCCGGCGGCCTTTACCTCGGCCTTCAGGGTTTCACGCAGGGCGACAGTCTTGTGGATCAGGACGCCAAAGCGGGCCGGGTCAAAATCGACATTGGTGAGGCAGGAAAAAATAGCCTCACAGGTGAAACGGTCAACCGCGTTATCAACAACCCCGACCTTGCGGCCGGCGTCAGCCACCAGGCACAGCCCCTGGATGGCATGGGTGAGAAGATCTTCGAGTCCTGCCACTTCCTCGTTCTTGCCGCAGACACCGATGGTGGTACAGGCGATTCCCTTGGCGGTCTGTTCACATTGATTGCAGTACATGGTTATTCTCCTTGGTTGGGGTGAGTGAAAAAAGTTCTTGACAAAGCATAGGTCAATTTTTGCGCCTTGTGAAGATGTTGGTACAAGTTAGGAGCCTTACAGCTTGTTTTCTTGTTTTTTTGCCAGAAAATAATCTGTGAAAGGCACTTGTCCCGTTCATCGGGGTCAGATCATTTATGTCTGATACACTATTGCATATTGGTGAAGACTTCTTTGATCTAGGTCAAGGAATGAAGTTTTTTTATTTAACATGAGCCTTGCAAGGGTTTCTTTGAATCTTGATGGCGTCGTAAAAAGTCGTCAACTGCTTCGTTGCTGCAGGTAAGCGAGGTCACGAGACTCCGAATTATCTCGTCACTGCGGCGTACTCAAGTACGCCTCATTCCTCGAAATTTGCGCGC
>JAHYIV010000058.1 GCA_019429465.1 Desulfoarculaceae bacterium | reverse complement strand
GGTAAACGAGGTAGATAGTATGACCATTGCCGCGATCCCAGTTGACCAAAGGGTAATCGATATCGATTCCCGGCGCTTTGCCTCTGTAGAAAAGGCCCTGGTGGAATTGATCACCAACAGCGATGACAGCTATGCCCGACTGGAAAAGACGGGCACACAGGTGACCGGCCGGATTCGCATCAAGTATGAGCGGCATCAGGCGGGCGCGCTGCTGGTGGTCGCCGACCAGGCGGAGGGGATGTCCTTCGAGCAGGCCTCTTTGATTTTGACCTATGGCGGGGCTCATAGCCCCTTGGCGCGGGGCAAAGGCGACGGCCGCGGTTATTTCGGCCGCGGCCTGAAGCAGGCTGTTTATGGACTCGGCCACGGCTGGATCGAGACAATTCATGGTGGTCAATTTTCGGTTGTCATTTATAATTGAGGTCAGCTTGGCCCAAATGACAAGACCTCCAGCCTGATTGATAATCGGGCTGGAGGTCTTGTCGCGGTCCGTGAGTGGTATCGCCTGCTATGTTTCCCAACCTGGGAAAGAGAAGTTAGTTTCAGCCACGGCAGATGTTTGCCTTGACGTTGTTTGCCCAGCGCCAGAGATAGTCGTGGACCCTGCGCAACTGTTCATCGCTGATTGCACTCCAGGTACCATCCTGAGCACATTTGGGATAACGGGTTTCGAAAACTCTGTCCCAGGCTTCCTGGTTTTTCGACTCGGACCAGAGGAAGGGCGCGCCTTTATCGTTGTGGCTGTTATGGCAACTCCGGCAGAAGGTCTTGAATGTCTTGCCGCCTTCGCCCCAGGGCTGACTTTCCCACTCCAGCGGTCCGTCGCTGAGTACCCGGCTTGTATTGCTGGCGGCGTCATAACGGTTTAAGGGCTTGGCGTGCGCCTGCATGGAGTAACACAGAATTACAAGGAACATCAATAATGTGGATATCTGTCTCATGTGATTTCTCCTGTTGTCAGATATGTTGTTTTACGAAAAATGTTTCTGCCACCTTTTTGTCAGCTTCTGTAAAAGTCCCTGTCATTTGTCGTTCCTTTTAAAATAGAGTTAAAGATAGTCACTTATCAATCACCCCTGCCAGCGATATTTATATCTTTTTATTATCAGCCCCTCCTTTTATATTTATTCAGTTGAAGCTACTTATTATTCTTACAAAAAAACAAGCGAATGTCGCTCTATTTATTTTTGGCGTAATGACAATATTGCCGGAATTCCAGTTATCTGGCGAAAAGGGAAAGATCATGGCGGGGCCAGGTCTTGCAATGCTACACATACCTTTTGGTTAATTAAATTTGCAATTCAGAATATGCGCCAGATAAAGTGGCGCGATTAAAGTTTTGCGCCAAAAAGTATTTTTATATGGCGCGATTTTGATAATTGCGCCATAATAGCACACTATGCCAAAACGTATTTCACAAAATGGGCTAGGCAAAATACTCCGGGCAGTTGCCGATTTTCCAGAAGGTGCAGGAATTGGTGAGATCAGCGGAGCATTGGGCGATGCTGTGCCGCGTCGAACCCTGCAGCGCCATCTGGCTCTGCTTGTCGAGCAGAATAGGTTAACGGTAGAGGGCCGAGGCCGGGCAAGTCGGTATCGGTTGTCAGAGGGTACCGGTATAGGAATGGCCGTTCTCCCAGCCTTGAGAAGTGAAGCGCATGGTGAATCCTATGTGCCGCTCTCTCCCGAGGGTGAGGAACTCAGGCAGATTGTCCGTCAGCCCATCCAGAAGCGTCGCCCAGTTGGGTACAACCTTGATTTTCTTGACTATTACCACCCGAATGCCACCTTCTATCTTTCCGAAGATGTTCGCCAGCACCTTGCTGAGAAGGGTCGTCCGCCGGGCGGAGAAGAACCTGCCGGGACCTATGCCCTGAAAATCTTCAATCGGCTGTTAATAGATCTCTCCTGGAATTCCAGCCGCTTGGAAGGCAATACCTACTCCTTGCTTGAAACCGAACGTCTGCTGGAACTGGGAGAAGAGGCCGAGGGCAAGGATGCTCGCGAAGCACAGATGATCCTGAACCATAAGGCGGCCATTGAATTTCTGGTGGATCAGGCGTCTGAGACCGGTTTCAACAGATTCACAATTTGCAATCTGCATGCTTTGTTGTCGGACAACCTTCTTGCCGACCCTCAGGCCTGTGGCAGGATGCGTTCTATACCTGTCGGAATCGGCGGCACTGTCTATCACCCGCTGGAAATACCACAGCTGATTGAGAAATGTTTCCTGCAAGTTCTCGCTAAGGCGAACGAGATTAACGACCCTTTTGAACAGGCGTTTTTTGTTCTGGTGCATCTGCCTTATCTGCAACCCTTTGAGGATGTCAACAAACGCGTTTCGCGGCTGAGTGCAAACATTCCCATGATTCGTGGAAATCTGAGCCCTCTTTCTTTTGTGGATGTTCCCGATCGGGCATACATAGATGGAATTGTGGCTGTGTATGAACTCAACCGAATAGAATTGTTACGGGATGTTTTTATTTGGGCCTACCAACGTTCCTGCTTTCGTTATTCAGCTGTTCAGCAATCCTTGGGTGAACCCGATCCTTTTCGTGTGAAGTATAGAAAAGTAATTGTCGAATATGTGACTACGGTGGTTCGTGAAGGTTTTGACAAAGGGGAGGCGGCAGGCTGGATTGCTCGAAAAGCAAAACAGGGAATTGGAGCCGCTGATCGCGCCCGTTTCATTGAAATAGTCGAAACCGAACTGGGAAGTTTGCACGAAGGTAATATCGCCCGCTATCGTCTGCAACAGGCAGAATTCATATCCTGGAAAGAAAGCTGGCGATGAGTGAACCTTTGGAGGTTGTCCGGGGGGCGGGCCAAGCTATCTATATAATTTGTCGGAATAATTTTGCTATAAAATCGCATTGTTTGCCCTTATGCCTCCGTTTTTAGGCTCAAAAATGAAGATATAGGATGTTCTAATCATATCCGCCGAATTTTATAATGCCTTTTTAAGGCCTAAAAAACGCATTATAGAATATCGATCGATTAGTGCGGCCCGACTCCGGACCTCCCCTGCCGCTTCATAATCGATATGAATTCTTGAGGGTTTCAGCTTCTTCAGTCACCCTTTTTCCTCTCTACGTCCATTCTCGCTCCGCAATCGCAACGACCGGGGCAACCCTTGATTGTTGCTCCGCACGCACACGTTTTAAGCCTGCTCTCCTTGTACTCTGGTAATCAACCATGCTATTCTTCCAATGAGCATCGTTGGCCTTTTCCTTCATGCTTTTACTGTTGTTCAGCAGAGATCCGCAGGTCTGATGTGATCTGGATGCTGGTGCAGGATTCTCAATCTGTCTCACCGGAAGGCCAGATGAAGGCCAGGCGGCATGAGTGGTGGCAGGGATTGACGCTCGTGTTCGTCCGTTGCTGCATTCAAGAGAAATTGGTTCACCCTGGAATCAGGGAGTTCTGAAACCCCTCATAGAAAAGGAGTAGTGCCATGGAGAAGTCAATGTTCAACTTTCGGGTTGATGAGGAGCGTTGTATCCAGTGTGGAGAGTGCGCGGCGGATTGCCCGGCCGGGGTCATTATCATGGAAGGCACCCCGAAATTCAATGAGGAGGGAGGATGTTTCCGCTGCCAGCACTGTCTGGCCATCTGCCCGACGGCCGCCATATCAATTCTCGGTAAAAACCCCGATGAGAGCCAGGCCCTGGCTGGTACTTTCCCCACCGCTGCCCAGATGACAGCCCTGATCAAGGGACGCCGGTCCGTGCGGCGTTACCGCGACGAGGAGGTCTCCGCCACCCTGATCGACGAGCTCCTGGACACTGCCGGCCATGCCCCCACCGGGGTCAATGCCGAGAACGTGCTGTTTACCGTGGTCAAAGAGCGTGCGGTCATGGATGCGCTGCGCCGGGAGGTCATGGAGCGGCTCGGGCGGCTCAAGGAGAGTGGCGGGCTGCCGGACGGCTTTGTCGGCCAGTATATGGGCGGGGCCGTCAAGCTCTGGCTGGAGGAGGGCAGGGACATCATCTTCCTGGGCGCGCCCCATCTGCTCATCACCAGCGCCCCCAAGGCCTCCCCCTGTCCGGCCCAGGACACCCTGATCGCCCTGACCACCTTCCAGATGATCGCCCATGCCCACGGACTCGGCACGGTGTGGGACGGCTTGTTCATGATGGCGCTCTCCCTCTGTCCGGATCTGGCGGGGAGACTCGGTATCCCGGAACAGCACCTGGTTGGCTATGCCATGGTCTTTGGCTGGCCGGCCGTCGAGTATCACCGCACCGTGCAGCGCGCTCCGGCCCAGGTCAATGTGGTGCGCTGAGGGTGGCGGTCTTGAGATCCGGAGGGCCTGATCGTTGTTCATGGCAAGGGAAGATAGAAAGGTCGTGTTAATGTTACAAGTCAGCGGGAGCTGAAGAAGGGGGGAGCGTGATGAAAGGTGGCGATGGCCACTTATCAAAAAGTGTCCGGGGTGACAAATGTCACTCCGGAGTTGATTTCATTCAGGAATTAAGCCTGCTTGGATTCCATCTGGAAGTCGAAATAGGCATGACCTCCATGCTCAACAATATCCAGACCCTCGAGTTTCTCTTCTTCGGTAACCCGCAGACCTATTGTCGCTTTTATGATTCTGAACAGGATATAGCAGCAACCGAACGACCAGACAAAGGCGGTTCCAATACCAAGGAGCTGGACGCCGACAAGATGGGCGGTCACACCCTCAATGTTGAAGAGAGCGGCGGCCAGGGTTCCCCAAGCGCCATTGATGCCATGCACGGAGACGGCGCCGACAGGATCGTCGATGCCGATTCGGTCAAAGAACAAGACTGAGAAGACAACCAATACCCCGCCAATGGCACCAATAATGATGGAACTGGTCGGTGAGACATTGGCGCAGCCGGCGGTAATGGCCACCAGCCCGGCCAGCGCCCCGTTCAGACTCATGCCGATGTCAGGCTTTTTGAAGATAATCCAGGAGGTCAGCATTCCGGTAACGCATCCGGCCGCGGCTGCTAAGTTGGTGTTGACGAAGATCGTGGCAATGGTGGTGTCGCCTATGGTGGTGGAGCCCGGATTAAACCCAAACCAACCCAGCCACAGGATAAAGACGCCGATTGCAGCCAAAGGGATATTGTGGCCGGGGAAAGCCTTAACTTTGATAGTCTTGCAAAAAGTCTAAAATGTCAAATATCGCATTTGTAACCTGCTGAAATTAAGAGGGCGAAATTTGGGAAAAGGCCTGTTTTGGGACTTTTTGCGAGACCATCAACTTTCCCCTCCCTCGTGTATTTGCCGATGCGGGGCCCGATGACAAGGGCACCTGCCAGCGCAGCCCAGCCGCCGATGGAATGGACGACTGTCGAACCGGCAAAATCAATAAACCCAAGATTTCCCAGCCAGCCACCGCCATGGAAAAGACTGCCCCATGCCCAGCCACCAAAGAGCGGGTAAATAAAGGCAGAGATTACCGCGCTGTAGATAATGTAACTTATGAACTTGGTCCGTTCGGCCATGGCTCCGGAGACAATAGTGGCCGCCGTAGCTGCAAAGACCACCTGGAACATCCAGAAGGCAAGGACCCAAGGGGCGCCGCCAACTGTAAAATCACTCAGGAAAAAGCCGTCCGTGCCGAACCAGCCGGTGGTGGTGGTTCCAAACATCAGGCCAAAGCCAATGGCCCAAAAGGCGAGGGAGCCAACGGCAAAGTCCATCAGATTTTTCATCATGATGTTGATGGAGTTCTTGGCCCTGGTGAAGCCGGCCTCAACACAGGCAAAGCCGGCCTGCATGAAGAAAACAAGGGCGGCGCAAACCAGGGTCCATGCATAGTTCAGGTTGACCTGCACCCCTTTGATCGCATCCGCATTCGTCATAATTGTCGGCGCTGCCGCTTCGCCTGCCCAACTTAGGGCGGGTACAGCCAGCAGGGCCAGAAGAACCAGTAGCGTTGTTTTCATAGAATTGCCTCTATCTGTAAAATTTTGGTAGCGTTGTCAATAGGAGACCTGAGTAAAAGCCCTCCCGATTTACTTTTATGCGTCAAAGCCGTTGTAGTAATAAGCCCGTCGAAACTTGGTGACATTAAGGGCTCCGTTCTGGCTCCACTTG
>JAHYIV010000004.1 GCA_019429465.1 Desulfoarculaceae bacterium | reverse complement strand
TGCTTCGTTGCTGCAAATTATCTCGTCACTGCGGCGTACTCAAGTACGCCTCATTCCTCGAAATTTGCGCGCCTCGCATTTGACGCTTTTTACTTAGCCATCCCAGAAATTGAGTTTTTACGAAACCTTGAATGTTGCTCCAAATGATTTTTTGTGTCTCCCTGATATCGGTGGAGAGAGTAGATCCCTGTCACCTTTTCAGCCGGGCCAGGAGCATGGAGAGGTCCGGCTGCTCTGTCCGGGTCAGGCCGGCCTCTTCTGCATAATGGAGCGCCTGTTCGTACTCCTCGGCCGTGATCTGTCGGTCTATCTCCGGAAATGCATGGGCCAGTCCGCACGGATGGTACTGTCCCATGATATTGACATAGGTGGCAGGCGAGATCTTCCTGGCGATAAAACGGAGGATCTGCCTCGTCTCTTCCAGGCAACCCGGCATAATCAGGTGGCGGAGCAGGAGGCCGCGCTCCGCCACTCCCTTGCGGTCCAGGGTCAGGGAACCGACCTGACGCTGCATCTCCTCGATGGCCTTGATTGCCTGCTGGGGGTAGTGGCGGGCCCCGCAATATCGCGCCGCCGAGGCGGGTCTCCAGAATTTGAAGTCGGGCATGTAGATGTCGATGATCCCGTCCAGAAGCTGCAGGGTCTCCACCTCTTCGTAGCCGCTGCTGTTATAGACCAGGGGGAGATGCAGACCTCTGGCCACGGCCAGGGGCAGTGCCTTGAGGATCTGGGGAACCACATGGGTCGGGGTGACGAAGTTGATGTTATGGCAGCCCATCTCCTGGAGCTCAACCATGATCTCTGCCAGCTGCAGAGGCGTCACCTCTTCTCCGACCGCATCATCGTCCACGCCATGGCTGATATCGTAATTCTGGCAGAAGACACAGCCGAGGTTGCAGTGTCCGAAAAAGATCGTGCCCGATCCATGGCTGCCGACAAGCGCCGCTTCTTCGCCGAAATGCGGCCCGTAGGAGGCCACCACTGCCCTGTCTGCTGTCCGGCAGTAGCCAGCCTCTCCGGCCAGACGATTCTTTTTGCACCGGCGCGGACAGAGTCGGCAGGATGAGAGGGTTTGCCAGGCCGTCTGGATACGGTGGCCGATCAGGCCGGAGGAGCAGGGATCAACATAGGTGCGGGTCACTTGGCGGGTTCTCCGGAGGGGTCATGTTAGAACCAGGGGAACAGCATGCGGGAGTGCTTCTGGTAGGGGGAATAGTCCGGGAAATGGTCAGCCAGCAGTCTTTCCTCAATCCTGAGTTTGCAATAGAGGACCAGCCATAAGGCCAGGAAGGCGGCCAGGCGCAGCCAGCTGCAGGAGATAAGGAGCAGGCCTACTCCGGCCAGCAGAAGACTGGCATACATCGGATGCCGGATATAGCGATAAGGGCCGTGGGTAATGAGGATGGCCCCGCTCTTGATGGTCGGGAGGACATTGAAATGACCCAGGCGCATGACCTTGACGGCCCAGCCGGCCAGCAGGAGGGAGGCGATGAAAAACAGCAGGGGCGGAAGAGTTATGTCACGCCAATCCGTGGTCGCTGCCAACAGGAGCAGGATGAGGAATTGACAGGCAACAAGAAGCCCCCCATATTCCTTTTTCACAGACCCTCCTCCAGTTGCCGTCACGTTTTTCATTTCTTTCCGGTTCCCGCCTGTCGCGTTGACATTAAGAGCTCTTTGTTATTGGTCACTGCACCTTGTGGGTCTCCGCCTCGTCGATAAAGTGGGGCATCTTGTGTTCCTCCTGCTTTCTGGCAATGATCTCCTTGGCCTCCTTCTCGCTGATCTGCAGGGAGCGGGCGATCTCGGCGACAATATAACAGGGCTGGCCATCGGGCGCATATCCGGTCGCCTTGAGATCCGGGAAGCACTGGCTGGTGGCCGTGCCGGAGGATTGGAGGAGCAGCTCGCGAACCTCTTCAGGACCAAAGAGGATCAGCCATTCAACGGCCTCGGCCCACAGCTTTGAATCAACGGTCTTGTGCTGCAGGACCTCCATCGCGGTTTCCACGGTCCACTGGTCTTTGATGTCCATTTTCTGAAACCTCCTGAAGTTTTTTGTCTGGAACAAGTGTCTGCAGTGTACTATAATTCATCTTGTTCGCTCTGCAAGCCGGAAGCGGGCGGGGAGGTCTGTTGCCAGGGACTCTGTGAACCCTTTAATCATCCTTGATGGCGTGGTATCAATGCGGGAACATGAAGTATTCATGAGACTGGCCCTGGCCGAGGCCGGGGCGGCCCTGGCGCAGGGAGAGTTTCCGGTGGGCTGTGTGCTGGTGCATAAAGGGGCGGTGATTGCCTCCGGCCAGAGGGCGCACTCCAGCGGCAGGGTCAACGAGATGGACCATGCCGAGATGCTCGCCCTGCGCTCCTTTCTTGACGCGGAAGCGGCCATCGACCCGCAGGAGGTGGCTCTCTATGCCACCATGGAGCCCTGCCTCATGTGTTTCTCCTCCCTGATCCTCAACGGCATCAGAAAGATCGTCTATGCCTATGAAGATGTGATGGGCGGCGGCACCAATCTGCCCCTGAGCTCACTGAGTCCCCTCTATGCGGCCATGGAGATCGAGGTGGTGCCCGCGGTGCTCAGGCAGGAGAGCCTGGCCCTTTTTCAGCAGTTTTTCAGAAATCCCGACAACCCCTACTGGCAAGGGTCGCTGCTGGCCCGTTACACCCTTGAACAGAACTGATTTTAACTGAATCTCGTCCACCGGGCCTCTTGCAGGTAAGCCAGCCTGCAAAATGATTCCTTCCCTTTACCTTGTAATCTCCATGATCCCAACAGCGACAACGGTCGGCTTTGTCCCCGGCGAACGGAACGTTTTTTTTCATATCCTCACGGCCTGCAACCTCTCCTGCCGCCACTGCTATATTAACCCGGAGCAGCATGGCCGGCAGACCCTGGAGCGGGCCACCATGGAGCGGTGGATCGAGCTCTTTGCCCGGCCTGACCAGAAATCCAACATGATCTTCCTGGGCGGCGAACCCACCCTTCACCCCGATCTGGTGCACGGGATTGCCAAGGCCAAGGCCTGCGGCTTTGCGGTGACCGTTGACTCCAACGGCTATCTCTTTCATGACTTTCTTGATCGCACCAGTTCTGAGCTGGTGGATTATCTGAGTTTCAGCCTCGACGGTCCGGATGCGGCGGTCAATGACCCCATCCGCGGGCAGGGCGTCTTTGCCATGTGCACCGCCAATCTGCGCAAGGCCGTGGCTTGCGGATTTACGGTCAGTGTCATCTATACCGTCTCCAGTCTCAATATCGACCATCTGCCGCGGATGGTGCCACTGCTGAACGAACTGGGGGTAAAGAGATTTTTTATCCAGGTGATCGGGCTGCGGGGAAAACCGGCGCAGGATGGCAACATCTGCAATCAGGAGAAGGGTAAAACGGAGTGGCAGGTGAGCCCTGAACAGTGGCTGCGGGTGGTGCCGGAGGTGGCGAGGCAGGCGGCGGAGCAGGGCATCCATGTCACCTATCCCAAGGTCTTTCTTGATGAGGACGAGACCTTTGAGTGTGCCGGGGTGGTGGCGGATAACTTCTTCATCTTTCCCAATGGCCGGGTCTATCGCTGTCCCCTGTGCGAGGACTATCCCATCCATGCCTGGCGTATTGAAAACGACACTCTTTTGCATAATGAGGGACTGAATGAAGATCGATTCTTTGCCCTGAACATTGCCGAAGGATGTGTGATGAACAAGCTGCTCCAGCCGGACACGATCCGCTATGACGCCTCCGGCAGGCCCGAACACCGCATCTCCTGCTGTCTGCTGAAACAGGAGATGCCGCCCGCTGTCGGGGAAGATAAGGTCTGAGAAAGGGGGAGTCCGTTTTGAACCCGGCCTCCTGTCCCGCCTTTTTCCAGGGTACCTTTCTGAAAAGGGGACCCTGAATCCCTGCCCCATTGTTTAGGGGCCGTTAAGAAATAACACATGCTTTTTATTCATTTCTTTACAGCCCCTTATGCCGTTAATGACAATTAATTGTAGTAGCTATTTTTGAACAACGGTTTACTGGTTCTCTTTCTTGCCCCGCAGGGTTTCCTGGATTGCGCGGGCCAGGTTGTCCATGGAAAAGGGTTTCTGGATGAAATGGATGCCCGGGTTCAGCACGCCGTGATGGGCGATGACGTCCGCCGTATATCCCGACATGTAGAGACAGCGCATGGCCGGGCAGAGGACAGAGAGCTGCTGCGCCAGCTCCCGGCCATTCATCTCGGGCATCACCATATCGGTGATGAGCAGATGGATCTCCCCGGCGTGATTCCGGACCAGCTGCAGCGCCGCCCCCGGGGTGTCGGCGGTGAGCACCGTGTAGCCCAGGCGTTGGAGGATAATCTTACCGAGACTGAGGAGCGCGGTCTCGTCTTCCACCAGCAGCACCGTTTCCGTACCGCCCGCCGGTTTTTCTGTCGGGCTGGTCTCCGTTGCCACTGTCTCGCTGGCGAAGCTGGGAAGATAGATGCGGAAGGTGGTGCCCTGTCCGGGCTCGCTGGCGACGTCGACATAGCCGCTGTTCTGCTTGACGATGCCATAGACGGTGGACAGTCCCAGACCGGTGCCCTGGCCCTGTTCCTTGGTGGTGAAGAAGGGTTCGAAGATCTGGGCCAGGGTCTCCCTGTCCATGCCGCAGCCGTTGTCGGTCACCGCCAACATGACGTATTGGCCAGCGAGGCTGCCGGGGTGGTCGGCGCAATAGGTTGTATCCAGCGAGATATTTGCCGTTTCGATGGTGATCTTGCCGGTGTCGTCACCAATGGCATCGCGACCGTTGACTGTGAGGTTGGCCAGGATCTGGTCGAGCTGGGAAGGGTCCATCTTCACGGGATGCAGGTCGTGTCCCGGCAGCCAGGCCAGGTCGATATTCTCACCGATGAGCCGCTGGAGCATCTTCAGCATGGATGCAACCGTGGCGTTCAGATCGAGGACCTTGGGGTTCACCGTCTGTTTGCGGGCAAAGGCGAGGAGCTGGCGGGTGAGATCGGCGGAGCGCATGGCCGCCTTGCGGATCTCCACAAGCCCCTCATGCACGGGACTTGTGGTCTCAAGCTGGGCGAGAGAGAGATCGCTGTAGCCGAGGATCGCCTGGAGCATGTTGTTGAAGTCATGGGCCACCCCGCCCGCCAGCCTGCCCACTGACTCCATCTTCTGGGACTGGAGCAGTTGCGTCTGCAGGATCCTCTTTTCCTCCTCGGCCCGGATGTATCGGGTGATGTCGACGATGACCCCGTCCAGCCAGAGCAGTGTCCCGGTGGGGTCGAAGATCCCCTGCCCCTTTTCATGCACCCATATGGTGATGCCATCGGCCCCGATCAGACGATATTCCATTGCAAAGGGCTGCCTGGCCATTATTCCAGCCTGCACGGCGCGGTCAACCATGGCGCGGTCATCGGGATGGATGATGCTGGCGTAGGAGCGAATGGCGCTGTCAATAAAGTCACCGGCCGGGTAGCCGGTCAGGCGCTCGATCTCATCACTGAAAAAGAGCATGGTCCACCGGGCATCGTTGAGGCAGCGATAGGCCACGCCCGGCAGATTACTGACCAGGGTCCGGTATTGCTCCTCGCTTTCCCGCAGGGTCTGTTCCGCCAGCCTGCGCTCACTGATATCGGTGGCAAAGGAGAAGGTGAAACGCTCTTCCCCATATTGAAAATAATTGATCGTGATTTCGACGGGGAAGGTTGATCCGTCTTTCCGTTGATGCCGGGATTCGATGGTGCCGGCTCCCTGGGCGCGTATTTTCCTTCTGTGTTCGAGCCATTCCTCCGGGGCCATTACGGGGTCGATATCGAAAACCGTCATGGCGAGGAGCTCGTCGCGGCTGTACCCGAGGCTTTCGCAGGCGCGGACATTGACATAAAGAATCTTCCCGCCCTCATCGATGCGGAAAACTCCCATGGCCAGGCGGTCGATGCAGGACTGGGTGAGCTGCAGATCTTCCACGGCCCGTTGGCCCTCGGTGATATCCACTGCCAGGGCCAGGACATAATCCACCGTCCCGTCAGCAAGGCGCACGCAACCGATGGACAGTTCCGTCCAGACGATGGCTCCGTCCTTGTGGAGAAGACGCTTTTTCAGGGAATATTCATCAATGGCGCCGGAGAGCAGTCGCTCGAACTGGGCGAGGTCGGCTTGCAGGTCATCGGACTGGGTGAGCTGCTCCCAGCTTAATCCCAGCAGCTCTTCGCGGGAATAACCCAGCATCCGGCACAGCCTGTCATTTACCTGCAGCCAGCCTTTCTTCGGCGAGGTGATGGCCATCCATGCCCACGATCTGCCGCTCAAAAAAGAGGCGCATCCGTTCTTCGCTGGCCTCTAATCTTGATGGCGTCGTAAAAAGTCGCCAACTGCTTCGTTGCTGCAAATTATCTCGTCACTGCGGCGTACTCAAGTACGCCTCATTCCTCGAAATTTGCGCGCCTCGCATTTGACGCTTTTTACTTAGCCATCCCAGAAATTGAGTTTTTACGAAACCATCAATCTTTGCACCATAGCAAAAAGAGAAACAAGATGCCACCTTTCTTCTGTCCTGATAACGAGCTGGCGGTGGGGCGTAAGGTTCAGCGTCAGTGCCTGTGGCTTCCCGGCCTTTTCTCTCTATTCTTGTGTCTTTTTCTGATTCTTGGATACGGGTCATGCCCGGCGGCCACACTTTCTCATGAGGTCTTCTCCGCCCGGGTCATGAAGGTCGTTGATGGTGATAGTCTGGAGGTGAATTACCAGGGGAAGAAACTGCGAGTCCGTCTCTGGGGGATTGACACCCCGGAGTGGCAGCAGGAATTTTCTCATAAGGCCAAGGCCTTTACCAAAAATCGTGTCCAGGGACGGTGGGTAGAGCTGCAGCCCAAGGCCTGGGATAAATATGGTCGCCTGGTAGCAGTGGTCAAAGTGGAAGGGAGTACCCTCAACGAAGAGCTGCTCAGAGAAGGGCTGGCCTGGGTGCATATCTACTATTGCCAGGAACCGATCTGTCGAGGCTGGAGGCAGTTGGAAAAAGAGGCAAGAACGGCCAGGCGTGGGTTATGGCAAAGTAAAAATCCAGTTCCCCCATGGAAATGGAAGCAGGGCCGCAAATGATGAAACTTTTAGAATCACGAACTCAGCCCCCGACATACCCCGTTGGGCGGATATACATCACCCGCCAGCCATGATAAATCCGTAGGGGCGACGCCGTTGGCTCGCCCGCGGTGCCCTGAAAAACCCCATCGGTATCAACGCCGGGTGTCGCCGGCAATCGCCGCAGCAGGCGGTGTGAGGCGCTAACGGGAAGGTGTCTATTGGTATATTTCTTTCAGGTTGTACAGGGTGTCGAGGTATGCTTCTTTATAGTACAGTTGATTGCCGCCGGTTTCCATTTCCGCGGTCAACAGGTCTATTGAGGGCTGGAGGTTGAGGCCGTGAATATTTTTTTCATTTTTATTGGCCTGGTCGACGATCAGGAGGGCATAGTAACTGACAAGCATTCGTGACAGAGAATCTCTTCTGGCGAGGTAGAGCGTTCCTCCCATGGTGTTGAGAAAGAAACAGGAATATTCGTACATGGCGTTGTCAGAGATCTTGAGAGATAAGTCGTTGTCCAGCGAATCTGTATGTTCGGCCAGGAGGGCGTAGTTGGCCACGACCTCTTCAATCTTGTCTTTTTCACGACGCAGGATTTCTTTGAGGAGCAGGGTGTCGTCTTTGCCGAGAACTCGAAATAAATGGGCTCTATTTTTGAGAATGGTGTAGAGGTCATCCGTTTCCCGGATAACAATTGGCGGGCTATCGAGTAATTTCTGAATCAGTCTGGTAAAGTAGATATGGCTTGGAGCATCCAGATGAGCGGCCAGGATGTATTCCTGTTGATCGAGATACTGGTAAAATTCATGGATCTTCCGGGCGGCCAAGGGCAGTTGTTCCTTATCCGGCAGGGTGGGCAGAAGGCTGGATTCGACTTGATTGTTGCGGTCGCCGGATGGTTCGTAATCTAATCCCTCCCCGGCAAGAGACGATGGATCGGCTGTTCCTGCACGGTCAGGAGAAAAAAGGGATGCCGGATCAATCTGTGATTCTTCAGAAGTGGCAGAAAACTGCGGCGGAGGCTGTGAGCGGTCTCTGTTGAAGAAGAACAAGAAAGAGCCTGCTGCCAGGAATATCAGGACAAAAGCAGGAAAAAGAAAAGACCGGGATCGTTTGGGCTGTGGAATCATACAGAGACCTCTTTTTTGAAGGAGAGAGGGGTATTTGCGAAGCCGTTTGTAACAAGGTGGAAAAGATCAGAGAAGCAGATGTGCTTTGGTGACGGCCTCTAAATTTTACAACTGAAATATACTTGAGGGGCAGGGTAAAGTCACGAAGCTTTTGTTGACAGGACTCCTGTTAGGTGGCATTGTAGGAGAGTTTTTGTATCTCTTTTCTGCTTGACTGTCTATAATGAAGGCACTATTGTGGCGGAAAAATAGCGAATAAAAACAAAATATGAATTTTGTATATGTAAATAATAAGCAGTCTAGGAAATCGTCCGTTCTGGTCGATTAAAATAATTCATTATGTATGGAGGAATTCCCGATGACAATTTGTGTAGTAGGACACTCTAACCCGGATACCGATTCAGTAACCGGAGCCATTGCCTTTGCTGCCCTTCTCAATGCCCAGGGCCAACCCGCCAAAGCCTGCATGCAGATCGAGTCCGATAAACTCAATCCTGAGTCGACAGTGGTTCTGAAGCGTTTTGGTCTGGCTGTTCCCGAGACCATGATGGATGCTGCCGGCAAGAAAGTTGCCCTGGTGGACTTCAGCGATATCGGACAGGCTCCAGCCAACATAACTTCAGCTGAAATCGTTGCCATTGTTGACCATCATAAGATTGGGGATATCACCACTAATCAGCCGATTCTGTTCCGTGCCGAGCCTGTGGGCTGTAGTGGCACCGTCCTCAACAAGATGTTCAAGGATGCCGGTGTGACCATTCCCAAGGATATTGCCGGTGGCATGCTGGCCGCTATTCTCAGCGATACCGTTAATTTCAAATCCCCAACCTGCACCCCTGATGACAAGGCCGCAGTGGCCGAGTTGAAGAAGGTTGCCGGAGTTGAGGATACCGATGGTCTGTTCATGGAGATGCTTCGCGCCAAATCATCCATTGATGGCTATGCCATGAAAGATCTCGTCTTCCGTGACTACAAAGACTTTGATATGAACGGCAAGAAAGTGGGTATTGGTCAGCTTGAGCTTGCCGCACTCGATCAGGTTGCCGGTATCCGTGCTGACCTGCTGAAGGCCCTGGAGAATGTCAAGAAGGACGGACGTCATACCGTGCTGTTCATGCTTACCGATGTTGTCAAGGAAGGCACCGAACTGATTGTCCTTTCCGATGACCCGGCCATGATTGAGAAGGCCTTTGGGGGCAAGATCGATGGTGGAGTTATGTGGGTAGGCGGCATGATGAGCCGCAAGAAACAGACCGTACCACCCTTGCAGAATGCCTTTGGTGCATGATTTAAAAACAAAAGAAATTTTTTCTAAGCCTTGAAGGCTAAGAAAAAATTGTGCAGTAAAAAAAATCCTGCTCCGGTTTACCGGAGCAGGATTTTTTTATTTTACCGGCGGAAGAGGGCGCCTGACGCGACTTTGCGAGCGCCAGCAAAGCAATCCAGAGGATGCGGCGTGTTTGTGCAAAGGGGGGTGAAGTAACGCAGGAGGTTTTAGCGACCGTGGCCTGGCCGTCTTTGCGAGCGGCAGCGAAGCAATCCAGAGGATGCGGCGTGTTTGTGCAAAGGGGGGTGAAGTAACGCAGGAGGTCTTGGTGACCGTGGCCTCACACCTCCCTGGACTGCCACGTTGCTGCGCGCCTCGCAGTGACGGGTGGGCGGGCGGCGAAGGGTGCAAGGGGCATCGTCTTTGCGAGCGGCAGCGAAGCAATCCAGAGAACCAGGCCCATGTGAATGGGGGTGAAGTAACGCAGGAGGTTTTAGCGACCGTAGCCTCACACCTCTCTGGACTGCCACGTTGCTGCGCGCCTCGCAGTGACGGGTGGGCGGGCGGCGAAAGGTGAAAAGGGCATCGTTTTTTTGCTGGTTTCCATGCGCCGCATGGGAATCCATCCTGGATGCGGTGCATCCTGTGATGTATCCGCCCAACGGGTTATTAATGGGCAGTATCAGGGGCTGGCGTGGGTTTTTTCAGTCGGGGGGCACTCTGTTTTGGCTGGTTTACAGCAGATACACCGCCAATTTCAAGACTGATCGCATTGAATTTGCAGGCCTTGCTGCAGGCAAGACACGATATGCATTCCATGTCGTCAGGTGACTCATTAAAGCGAACACCCATGGGACAGACTGCATGGCAGGCTTCGCAGTGAGTACATTTTGCGGGATCAAGGTGGAGCTTGACCAATTTTATTTTACTGAACAGGGCATAAAAAGCCCCCAGGGGGCAGGCTGTTCGGCAAAAAGGTCGGCTGGCCAGCACAGCCCAGCCAACAAAAAGAATGAGAAAAAAGAGTTTATTATAGAAGAGAGGGCCGATGTTCGCGCGAAGACTTGGCTGCATATAAAGGAGGGGCAGGCCGGCCTCTAATGTACCGGCTGGACATAAATATTTGCAGAACCACGTGCTGCCAAAGCCAAATTCATCAAGAACAAAGAGTGGCAGCAGTACGACCATGAAGGCCAGAAGGACGTATTTGACATAGCGCAGGTGTGGCCAGATGCCAAATTTAGGTGAAGGAATTTTGTGGAGCAGCTCCTGGAAGAGGCCAAACGGACAGGCCCAACCGCAAACCATCCGGCCCACAAAGCCGCCGATTACGCCCATGGTGCCAACAACATAAAAACCGAAAAAAAACTGCCCGTTTTCAATGGCCATCCTGATCCCGCCGAGGAGCTGCTGCAGCGAACCGAGCGGGCAATAGGTTGTAGCAGCCGGGCAGGAATAACAATTAAGCCCTGGCGAACAGACTATTTTTAGAGGACCCTTGTAGATTCCCCTGGTGATCGGAAAATTCCAGAACCCATTGGTGAGCAGGAAAAAAAGGGCCTGAACCCATTTGCGAATGAGATCCATCTGTTAGCCGATACCGATACAGGACAGGCAGATTTGTGTTGCCTGTTCAAGGACTCGTGATGGCTCATTCACGGTGATTCCGATAATCCCCAGGACGAGAAAGATAAATATTATCAGGAAGGGGGCCTTCCTGATTTTTTGTTTGGCCATATTGTTTTTTTTCGTGCTCATCATTGGTCGATGTATTTCATCAGCATTTGGACGTGGACAGGGGCGTTCCATTGGGCAGACCCAATAAACTTCTCTCGGAGAATGCCCTGTTTATCAATGATAAAAGTCTCAGGCACTCCGGTCAATCTGTAGGCCGCACCAACAGTATTGTCCTGATCATTGAGGATTGGCATGGTCAGGTCAAGTTTTTTGGCAAAACTATCGGCAAGTGCCGGGTCATCTCCACTGAGTATAGCCAGCATTTTAAATTTCTCTTTCGGCAGCATGTTGTAAAGTTTTTGCATTGATGGCATCTCTTCACGGCAGGGAGGGCACCAGGTTGCCCAAAAATTAACAAAAACCACCTGCCCCTTAAGTTCGGAGAGAGTCCATTTCTTACCTTGTAGGTCCACAAGGGTAAAGTCCGGGGCTGGCTCGCCAATCTCAACTTTCTTTGGCCCTTGTCCGCAGGCAGTAATAACCAAGGATAGACAGCACAGCAAAATTAAAAAGGATAATTTTTTCATGATATTTTGTATAGTTTAGGGAAGACAGGTTCGATTGATGATCGTGATGGCATCACCCTGCAGGGCTCCTGTCTGGTTGGTCAATTCGGATAATTTGCCTTGATTTCAGACTCAATCAACTCTTGTAATTGCTGGTAGCCAAAGATTTGCAGAGGCTTACCGTTGACAAAAAAACCTGGTGTTTTGCGAACATCCAGCGTCTTTGCATCGGCAAGATCCTGCTCGATGATTTTTACAATGGCCGGGTCAGTCATATCTTTTCTGATTTTTTCCACATCGAGATCTGTGTTAAGAAGAAATTGCCAGATCAGTTGCGGTTTCGGGCTATGGTGGCTGGCCCAATAGGGCTGAGACTTAAACATGATGTCCAGAGTCTCCCAATATTTTCCCTGTAATTTGGCTGCTTCCAGAATTTTTACAAAATAATCAGCACCATCATGAAAAGGCGCATAACGAAGGACAAGTTTGATTTTGCCGGGATTGGCGTCCATAATCTGCTTCACAAAGGGAGAAAAGGCAGCACAGGTTTCACAGGCAGGGTCCATAAACTCGACAATGTAGACTTTCGCCTCATCACTGCCAAGGGTCTGAGAATGTTCACGGACAAATGTTGAAGCATTCTCCTGGGCCATAAAACCAAATTTTTCAGCCTGTTGCCCTCGGTAGTAGGAGCTGCCGAAGACAAACAACAGGATCAGCACCAGACATGAAACCCCAATTATTACATATTTCATCGAGACATTCTCCTCTTTAAGATAATTAACAGGGCTATGATCATTGAAAATGACAGTAGGGAAAGCATTGGTATTGTTATAAAACCAAACAGATTTATATACTCTTCCGTACATGAAATGCCCTGGGTGCAGGGCTGTATGCTCTCCGGGATGATACCGGCATAGAGCAGCGTGTGATAGAATGCTGTCAACCAGCCTGCTATGGCCAAGGGGAGGGTATATTTGACCACGCTTTTATCAAAAGAAAAAAGTCCGACGGCCAGCAAAATAACTAAAGGAAACAGGCAGATTCTCTGGTACCAGCACAAGACACAGGGCGCAAAATCCATCACATAACTGAAAAACACACTCCCCATGGTTGAGGTGGCGGCGATGAGCCAGCAGACAAAAAGAATATTCCAATTGGCATTGGACGTTTGGTCAGGTCTTGGCATATGAGAGCTTCTCCCCGTTGGGTGAGTACGTTGTTTTTTGATGGCTGGCTGGTACTAAGGAGTAATTATGTAACATAAAGGCGGAAGCAATGTCATTAAAAATTGGCGCTCGCAGGACGAATGATCGCAGGATTCAAAACGTATCTGTCCTGACAGGATATATACATTCCGAACGATGTTACCCGCGGGAAATCTCCTCAACATGGCCTGTTTGTGACCAGCGGCTGAAAACCACCGATCCTACTGCAGCGGCAGCCGCAAACGAGAAAACACTCAAGACCAGGGGGATGTTGTGTACCTTAAAGAGGTCATACCCGATCGTCTTAACTCCCCCGATAACGACAACACCAATGGCCGTGTAGAGAATCTCCCGATTTTTTTTCAGCAGACCGAAGATCATCAGGCCCATGGCCCCAACATTAATAACTATCGACTGGGCTCCCACCAGGGCATTACCGGGATCGGCGATAAAGGCAGCAAGCAATTTGTAGGTAACAAGCTGGACCATGAAGAATCCATCAATCAGGGCCGCGAACAACAGGATGGCGGCAGAGATATCCCGTGGATCCATCAGGGCGAAAAAACCTTTGCTGCAGTTAACGCGATGTTTGCGGCTCCAGTAGTACTGGAATGCGCTCATCACGGCCAGGAAACCGACTACCAGGAGAGAGAGTACAGGGGTAGATGTTCCTGGCAAAAAAACGCCATAGGTGATTCCGAGGAAAGTGGCAACACCTTGCAATAAATAAGAAGTGAGACGAATACCGCCTATCTCACAGGTCTGTGAGGCCAGGGTCAACATCACTGCCACCAAACTCCAGAAAGGCAACACCAGCAGAATATTGTCCGTTGCAGAAAGGGTGCTCATTACCATGAGAACGGCACCGGCAACGACGTAGGCACAGATACCAGCTCCGCCCTGTCGGCTGAACTTGAAGATTGACCAGGCAACAACAAAATGAAACAATGAGAGAGCAAGGCCGGCATAACCGAGTAAGTGACCATTCCCCAGCCAGGGAGTCACAACCAGGTTGCATACAGGATAGAGCCAAAGGACATTTACCGTAGGCAGGGTGATATCAAACGCTATCAATGAGTCGCCATTGCGAAAAGAGGTATATATAGAAAACCCCATGAGGGTAAGGATAGTCAGCAGGGTCACCGGCAAGAACCAGGACAGGGCGAGACTTGGCAGGATCTCACCTCCCGCGCCTAGCTGAGCATGCAATCTGACGGCCCAGAAGAACCAAAACAGCACAGTCATTGTATAGAGAAGAATCTGCACCCTCCTGGTCTTCTGGTACTCGTAAGAAAATGCTATCACATTGGCGGCAAACAGAAATAAAGCAATGTACGGGAAGAAAGGTGTCGGGAAATCAATAGCTAAGGCGGTACAGCTTGCACCCAGGAGCCCAACACCGTAAAACAGCACCCGTTGGTAGCGCTTCCCCATTATCGCCAGCGACAGCATGGTCAGCAGAAGGATGCTGTAGGCTGTAACTGAGGTATACGCTGCGAAACGGGCATGGGTTTCAAGAACCAGGGTGTACATCAAGAGGGCCCCGCAGATAGGAAAGAGCGGTCCGAGCGTCTGTTTCTGGTTGACCAACTTCCAGCCGGCGGCGATGAGAAAAGCAGCATAGGCTGCTCCGATAATTGAACCTGTCTTGGCAGCAAGCAAGCCGTTATCTGTCAGGGTCCGCAAAATCAGGGCGACAACCAGAATAAAACAGATTGTTGACAGCTTTGCCAGGAAAGATCCACGACCCGCCCATGACGATGTGGTTGCGGTCGAACTTGTGGGTTTTGCCTGTGTCCTGGTAACCTGAACAACCGTCTGACGGCTATCCACAGCAGGAGGAACGGCAGCAATACTTTTCACGGTTCCGTTGGGCCATGCCTTTTCAAGGGATGTCAGTCGTTCATGCTGCTTGTTAAGCTGGTTGGTCAGGGTCTTGATTTGAGCAGCAAGTTGATCAACTTTTGCTTCAATTGCGTTGTCGGTCATAGTTATCACTCCAAGTGGTTAAGGCGGAACAAACTCCGGTCAAGACGGTATTAGCATAAGCCAGCAGAATAAATGGTGAAACACTGTATGAGGAGCTTCCTGCAGAAGAGTCAAGGGTTTTTATGGCTGCATTATTAAATTATTCAAATCAATATTTTTGTATCACATAGTGGTAACAATCTTCAATTTTTTTCTTGTCCTGTTGTCAGAAAATGCAGAAATATCGGAATATTGATGACTGAGTCATCTCCAGTCAGCCATAACCTGTAACGATTTCATAAAGCCTCAAATTCCGGATTTTCAATTGGCATGATCCTGGAGTAACTGCGGGCAGACTACGGTCTCCGACCCTTGGTCGCTGCCTGACCTGTCGGGCAGGCAATCAATGCTAATTTTTTCTGATAGTCAAAAGTGTGGTCCCTCTCTTGGGTGTGGCAGGAGAGGCACACCTTTTCCGCCACCTGCTTTGTCATCTGAAACTGTTCGGGTTGACCGGCGTGGGAGCCGCCGGGGCCGGTGTGACAGTTTTCACAGCCCACTGCCTGAAGAGTTGGAGGCAGGGAGAGGAGCTGATCCGTGCTCAAGGCAAGGACAGGGCTGGAGGTAACATGGCAGGGCAGGCATGTCAGATTGAACGCCTGTTTTTGGTCCACCAGGGTCTGATAGGCCCGGGCGTGACGCGTTTCCTGCCAGAAGCTGCCTTGAGCCGGATGACAACTCTTGCAGCCCTCATGACCAACCAGGGGAAATTGCACCTTTTTGCCGATCCTGTTGGCGTGCAGGTCGTGAATCTGCTGTTTGATCCCGGTGACGATGGCCGTGATTTCGGGTGCCTCGGGCAGGGATCGCTGCAGGGCCAGAAAGTTATGGTTGAGGCTGCAGGCAGTTTCCTGCTCGCCGGAAAGGCCGGTGGTCAGACCCTTTTCAATGGTCTCAATTTGTCGGGTCACCGTTTCCCGATCCTTCTCAACCAGCTTGATCTTGTCAAGGTACTCCGGCTGCTGAAGATCTTCTCTTTTCCGCATCCGCAGGAGTTGCCAGTCGAGGGCGCCAAGCCTGTTGCGCAGCTCGGTCAGTTCTTCTCCTTTTACCTGTTCCCATCTGCCGCTTTTATGCCAGTCAATACTGAGAATGCCCTGATACTTTCCCTGGGCTGCTGTCTGGGTAATCAGGGTATTGTTGACTTGCTGCGGGATCATGTTGCCGCTTTGCCTGCCAGCTGCAAGGATGAGGTGGAGAGAGGGGAATTGCCGGGCTATTTCCTGATTTTCGGCAGGAGAGAGGCTGGAGAGCAGGATCAGGATATCACATTGGGGTCTGATTTTTTCAATCAGGGCAGGAAACACCACCCTCCAGTCTGCCAGGGTGACGCCTGGCGGCAGGGGGGAAACAGCACCGGTCAGGCCAATAATCCCGGCTTTTATCTTGCCGATTTTTTTGATGTACAGCGGCTGAAACAGTGGCAGGCCCTGCTGGTCAAGGAGATTGGCGGACAGCCAGGGGAATCCTTGTTGCTGACTGCTGGTCAGCAACGCCAGGCCAGAGGCCAGATCGAGTGGACCAACCGCGACAGCGTCCACCTTCATGGTGCTGTAAATCCTGATGATTCCTTCTGCCGTCAGGAGCTCCTGAGATGGCCCGTCTGCTATCCGCGCCTGCTTGAAGAGCAGATTGCCGGAGTCAACAAAGAGATAGGGCTTCTGTTGTTTGGTGGGGATATTCCTGATCTGGAATGCTTTTCTGGGCAGCCCGCCCAGTTGACTGGAGCTTCAGCCGCAGGGCTCGGTCTCTCCCTGGATATTGTTTGAGTAAAAGAGGAGAAAGGACTCCAGGGGAGCGGCGTGGATTCCTGTGGGCGCTGCCAGCAAGTTTACGAGGAGCATAACAATAAAGAGGCCATTGCCGACGAGTCTGTTGGCAGGTGAACGGTATTTATTTTTTAGAGGCATAGTGTTCCTGTTTCCGCTGTTGAAGAATCTGGCGCCATTTGCTGAGCCGGTCTTTGATTACCGCTTCATAGCCCCTGGTGGTGGGAGAGTAAAAATAAGTGCCGGCCAGTTCCGGTGGCAGATGATTCTGTTCCACCAAACCCTGGTCCTGGTTGTGGGCGTACTGATAGCCCTTGCCGTAGCCCAGTTTTTTCATGAGGCTGGTGGCGGCATTGCGCAGGTGCATGGGCACCGGCAGGGAACCGGTGCGGCTGATATGACGATGCAGGTCAGATTCCGCCGTGTACAGGGCGTTGCTTTTGGGGGCAGTGGCGAGATAGACTACGGCCTGGGCCAGGGCCAGTGTCCCTTCGGGGCTGCCAAGGGTCTGGAAGGCCTGTTGACAGCTGATGGTGTGGCTGAGGGCCTGCGGGTCGGCAACACCAATGTCCTCCGAGGCAAAGCGGATCAGGCGGCGGCTGATATAGAGCGGTTCCTCACCGGCTTCAAGCATCCGGTAGAGCCAGTAGAGGGCACCGTCCGGATCTGAATCCCGCAGGGACTTGTGCAGGGCCGAGATCAGGTTGTAGTGTTCCTCGCCATCCTTGTCGTAGCGCAGGGACTTGTGCTGTCCCGCTTCGGCGATGTCGTCGGTGTTGATGGTCGGGGCCTCTGTGTCCGGCTGCAGTTGAAAACGGTGCAGGGCCAGGGTTGCCGCGATCTCCAGGATATTGAGACCCGTCCTGGCGTCACCATCGGCCAGACTAATCAGCTGGGCCAGGGCGTCATCGGTGCACTGGAGATGATACTGTCCCAGGCCATGTTCAGGGTCAGTCAGGGCGCGGAGGAAGATGGTCTGCAGGTGTTCACGTTCGAGTGCGTGGAGAACCAGGACCCGGCAGCGGGAAAGCAGGGGGGCGGTAACGTGAAAAGAGGGATTCTCGGTAGTGGCGCCGATGAGGGTAAAGAGGCCGGACTCGACATGGGGGAGAAAGGCATCCTGCTGACTTTTGTTGAAGCGGTGGATCTCGTCGATGAAAAAAACAGTGGCCCTCTGTTCTGTCTTGAGCAGCTCCTCGGCCTTATCGACAATTTGCCGAACCTCTTTCACCCCGGAGAGGACGGCCGAGAAATAAACAAAAGAGGCGGAGGTGGAATCCGCCAGGATCCTGGCCAGTGTTGTCTTGCCGGTGCCCGGCGGCCCCCAGAGAATCAGCGAGGGCAGGGCGCCGGCGCCAATCACGGTACTCAGCATCTTGCCCGGCCCCAGCAGGGTCTCCTGGCCGGCGAAGCCGTCAAGGGTGCGGGGGCGCATACGTTCAGCCAGGGGAGATGAACTGTGGAGTGGCGATTTATCTCTGGTCTTTTTTGAAGAAGTCATCCCGGTTCCTGTTGATTGTTTCGGCTTGAAGCCTGATGGCTGACAGTACCTGCCGCAGGGCTTCCATGTCTTTGCAGTCATAGATCATCTTCCGGTATCTGGCGCTTTCGGGCAGCCCTTTAAAATACCGGCCGAGATGATTCTTGATACAGCCGGGCATGTGACCCGGCGCCAGCGATTCCTCGATCAGCTCCAGGTGGCGGAAGACACCATCCAGCAGTTGGGACAGGTCGTCGGGTTTGCCGGCAGGAGAGAAGACCCAGGGGTTGCCGAGTGCCGCCCGGCCGATCATGATGCCGTCGCAGCCGGTCTGGCGCATCATTTCAACCCCCTGGGCATGGGAGAGGATGTCGCCATTGCCGATGACCGGCAGGGAGACAGCCTCTTTCACCTGGGCGATGATATCCCAGTCGGCGCTGCCACCGAACCCCTGGGCCCAGGTGCGCCCATGAACTGTGATGGCGGCAGCCCCGGCGTCTTCGACCATTCCGGCAAAGGAGATTGCCGAGATATGGAGATTATCCACCCCGATCCTGGTCTTGACGGTGACGGGAACGGTGCTGTTTTTGATGACGCTGGTCAGGATGGCCTCAGCCAGTTGTGGATTCTGCATCAGGGCGGCGCCTGCCCCCCGCTTGGTCACTTTTTTAACGGGACAGCCCATATTGATATCAATCAGATCGGGCTGAAAGGTGCTGAGAATGGCTGCGGCCTGACCCATTATGGCCGGATCGGCCCCAAAAAGCTGGAAGGAGACGGGCCGTTCCACAGGGTTTGAGGCCAGCATGGCCCTTGTCTGGGCCTGTTTATAGACCAGACCGTGACAGCTGATCATCTCGGAGACCACAAGGGCTGCCCCGAACTCGCGGCAGAGGTGGCGAAAGGGGAGATCGGTATATCCGGCCAGGGGGGCAAGAATAAAGGGGGAATCAAGAGTCAGGTGGGCGATCTGAAGCATATTTTTACCGCTGATATTTTTTTACAAACAGAGTATATAGGAAATATTTAATTTTTTAGGTTGTATCTTTGCCGTTTTATCAAGAATAATGGTTTTTTGATGCTTCTGTAACGGTTCCGCAAGTTCGTTCCTGTCTTTTTTATTACTATTTTTGGAGAACTATATGACACTGCAGCTAAATATGCAATCAAGTGAATTGTCCAGTCAAGAATTGCAGCGGTTGCGCGAGATGCGTGTCCGTTGCGCCAAAAACATCCTGCTGTGCACCAGCCTTGCCGCCTCCGGACATCCCGGCGGCTCCCTCTCTTCGCTCGATATGCTGCTTGTCACCTACGGCTGTATCAACCATGACCCAAAAGATCCGGGCATGGAAGAGAGGGATCGGGTGATTGTCAGCATGGGCCATATCTCTCCAGGTGTCTATTCTACCCTGGCTGAATATGGATACTTCAGTCAGGAGGATTTCCTTGGCGGCTTTCGCCGGACTGATTCCGGATTTCCCGGTCACGTCGAGCGCATTGTCCCGGGGGTTGAATGGGATACCGGCAATCTGGGCCAGGGGCTGTCCACTGCCGTAGGCATTGCCCATGCCTTCAAGATCCATGGGCGTCCGAACAAGGTTGTGGTCTTTATGGGGGACGGAGAACAGCAGAAGGGCCAGATCATTGAGGCCATCCGTTTTGCTAATAAATATAAACTCGATAATCTGATTGTGGTCATTGACCGCAATCATCTGCAGATCTGCGGCGACACCAACGATATCATGCCCCAGTCGGTCAGGGCTATGTATTCCACCAATAACTGGGATGTCAAATATCTGGAAGACGGTCATGACTGCAACGGCTATTTCCGTGCCTTTGCCGACGCCTACACCAAACCTTGCGGCAAACCGACGGTGATTGTCGCCCGCACCACCATGGGCAAGGGAATATCCTTCATGGAAAATCTGGCCAAATATCACGGCTCACCGCTGAACAGCAGCCTGCTTGCCGATGCCCTGCAGGAACTGGGAGTTGATAATGATTTTGAGAAGTGGGAGGCCCTGCGCACTCAGCCTGTGGCCACTCATACGATTCAAAAATTTGTGTCCAGGGCACCGGCAATTGCCGCCGGAACCCCCGTACTCTATGGCCCTGACAGCAAGACCGATAACCGGTCCGCCTATGGCAATGCCCTGCAGGGTCTGGCCGAGGCCAATAATGTTGACGGCGTCATCAAAATAACTGGTATCTCCTGCGACCTGGAAGGGTCGGTGAAGATGGGAGGATTTCGCAAACATTCCCCCGGCGCCTATATTGAGGCCGGCATCCAGGAGCATCATGCCGCCAGTATGGCCGGGGGCATGAGTTCTGTGGACATGGTGCCTTTCTTCAGCACTTTCGGCGTCTTTGCCCTCTCCGAGGTTTATAACCAGACCCGCATCAATGATTTTAATCATACCAATGTCAAGGTGGTAGCCACCCATGTAGGGCTGGATGTGGGTGAGGATGGCCCGACGCATCAGTGTATTGACTATCTGGGGCTGACGCGCAATTTCTTTCGCTTTTCCGTGTTCATGCCGGCTGATCCCAACCAGACGGACCGTATTATCCGTTTTGCCGCCGCCCATGCCGGGAACGTCTTTGTCGGCATGGGGCGATCAATCACCCCGGTACTCCTGAAAGAAGATGGAACCCCCTTCTATGATGCCGACTACACCTTTCAGGCAGGCAAGGCTGACTGGCTGCGCCGGGGCTCTGAGGCTACTATTATCACCTATGGGGCGCTGACCCCAAAGGTCATGGAGGCCTGGGCCCTGCTGGCCAAGGAAGGAAAATCCGTGGGCGTGCTGAACATGGCCTCCCTGGTGCCACTTGACAAGGAGGCCATTCTTGAGGCTGCAGCAAAGGGGCCTGTGGTAACGGTGGAAGATCATCATGTTGACACCGGACTTGGGGCCATGGTGGCGTTGGTACTGGCCGATTCGGGCAAGACCGCACGCCTCAAGAGGTGCGGGGTGCAGCGATATGGTGGTTCTGGGAAGCCTGCGGAATTGTACGCCAAGCAGGGTTTGGATGCCGGCTCCATCGCGGCGACGGTAAAAGGCTTGCTGCTCTAAAAAAGCACCCTTGGAATGAAGAAGCAAAAAGGCCGTCCCTGGTTTCAGGGACGGCCTTTTTTGTTTACGGTTCATGTTTTACCATCGACATGGCAAACGGCAATCATGTACGCATCAGTTACTGCAACTGTGTTAACTGGCCCAGCGCCTTTATGTAGATCTTTTCTGAAAGATTATCAATAATGGTCTTCAAGGCCCGGTCTTCATTGTCCAGGGTCGAGGTTGAACTGCTTGAGATCCTGGAGTATTCTGTCCATGACTCGCTAGGCACCTCCAGAAGCACTTTGTCGGTTTTTATCTCTTTGAGGATGTAGCGGACGGTGAGAATTACTTTTACCTCGGCGGTGCTGTAATCGGCTCCATACGAGAGGCTCGGCAGCTCAATGGAGATAATCTCGCCGGCCAGGATAAGATCGGCCCCTGCCTTTTTCTTGCTTACCTTCAGAGCACTTGATTTTTGAAACCAGTGGGTCAGTGACTGATAAATCCTGCTGTCAAGCTGCAGGGCATTTGTTTTGTTATTCCAATGTGTTACATAGATGGATTTTTCAGGCCCCGTATAGACGTAAGGATTGTGATACCCGCAACCAGAAAGGATCAGGGCTGAAAGGAGAAAAAGCGAGCTGAGACGAAGTGTTGTTTTCAACTGGTTACTCCGATATGCTGACGTTTAGAGAGAAGCGTGCACTCTTCTGTTTATAGTAAGTACTCAGGGTGTATTGAATCAACTGAAATATCTGCAGGATACCCTTTAAATAACGATATTCACAAGCTTCTTCTGCACGACAATAATTTTTTTGACGGGCTTGCCGAGAAGGATTTTCTGAATATTCTCGTCCATTATCGCCATCTCCTTGATCACTTCATCGTCAATATCCACAGACACCTGGAGACGGGAACGAACCTTGCCGTTGACCTGAATGACGAGGGTTATCTCTTCTTCCCTGGCTGCCTCGCTGTCAAGCTCCGGCCACTGTTCCTGAGCAAGGGGACGGGCACTGCCGATCTGCTGCCAGAGTTCGGCACAGAAATGGGGCACCATGGGGGAGAGCAGGAGGAGAATAGTCTGAACCGCCTCCTGGATCAGGGCCGGTGTCAGTTTGTCCAGGCGTTTATCCTCCTCCAGGGGAGCCAGGGTGGTCAGGGTGTTGAACAGTTCCATGACCCCGCTGATGGCGGTGTTGAAGTGGAAATTGCTTTCAATATTCAAGGTCACCCGCTGGATGGTCTGGTGGGTCTTGCGATGGAGGGCCTGGTCTCCCTCGCAGCGGATCTCTATCTTGCCGTCGGTGAGGCTCAGGAGCTTCTGGTGACCCATGACATAGCGGTAGATGCGGTTGAGGAAGCGAAAGGCGCCTTCCACGCCCTTGGGGTTCCATTCCAGATCCTTTTCCGGAGGGGCGGCAAAGAGGCTGAAGAGGCGGACGGTATCCGCCCCGTATTCATTGATCAGATCATTGGGGTCAACAACGTTGCCCTTGGACTTTGACATCTTGGCGCCGTCCTTGATCACCATGCCCTGGGTCAGGAGGTTGGTGAACGGCTCGTCGATGTCGATGTAGCCGAGATCACGGAGGACCTTGGTGAAAAAGCGGGAGTAGAGCAGGTGAAGGATAGCATGCTCAACACCGCCGATATACTGATCCACCGGCAGCCAGTGCGAGGCCCTGGCCCGGTCGATGGGGGCATCGGTAAAACGCGGGCAGGTATAGCGGACAAAATACCAGGAGGATTCAACAAAGGTGTCCATGGTATCGGTCTCACGCCGCGCCTCTCCACCACAGACAGGGCAAATGGTCTTGATGAAGGATTGGCGCTGATGCAGTGGAGTACAGGTGTTCTGGCCTGAATCGACGTCTTCCGGCAGGATGAGCGGCAGCTGGTCCACCGGCACGGGCTGCACCCCGCATTTGGCACAGTGAATCATGGGAATCGGCGCCCCCCAGTAGCGCTGCCTGGAAATCCCCCAGTCGCGCAGCCGGTAGGTGGTCTGGGGTGCGCCAAAACTCCGGGCTTTGGCATGATCGATAATGGCCTGTCCGGCCACGGATGAGGTCATGCCGCTGAAGGTTCCTGAGTCGGCAAGCAGACCGGCTTCCGTGAATGCTGCCTCCATCGTCTCGCCGGCGAGGGTGCCGCCTTCAGGAAAAACAACCGGCTTGACGGCCAGGTCATATTTGCGGGCAAATTCAAAGTCGCGCTGGTCATGGGCGGGCACAGCCATCACTGCTCCGGTGCCATAGCCCATGAGGACAAAATTGGCTACATAGATCGGGATCTGGTCACCGTTAAAGGGGTTGATGCAGTAGCGTCCGGTAAAGATGCCCTTTTTTTCCTGTTCCTCAGCATGCTGCTGTTGCTGCTTTTCCTTGATAATGACGTCAATAAAGTCCCGGATCTCAGTCTCCTGCTCAGATCCTTTGATCAGGGTCCCGACCAGTGGATGCTCTGGGGCAATGGACATGAAGGTCACACCGAAGATGGTGTCAGGACGGGTGGTGAAAATGGAGAGGAGCTCATCGCTGCCTTCTATCTGGAAATCACAGCTGAGGCCTTCTGACTTGCCGATCCAGTTACGCTGCATGGTCACAACCTTCTCCGGCCAGCCACTCAGTTTGTCAAGATCACGAAGCAGTTCCTCTGCATAATCAGTGATCTTGAAAAACCAGCCATTCATCTCTCGAGGGATAACGGGCTCATCACAACGCCAGCAGGCTCCATTAATCACCTGCTCATTGGCAAGCACGGTCTGGCAGGAATTGCACCAGTTGACCGTGGTGTTTTTCTGATAAACGATCCCTTTCTCATACATCTGGAGGAAAAGAAGCTGCTCCCAGCGATAATAGGCGGGGTTGCAGGTGGCAATCTCGCGGCCCCAGTCATAGGAGAGGCCAAGCTTGCGCAATTGGTCGCGCATATAATCGATGTTGTCATAGGTCCAGCGGGCCGGCTGGGTATTGTTCTTCTGGGCGGCATTTTCCGCCGGCAGCCCAAAGGCATCCCAACCCATGGGATGGAGGACATTGAATCCGCGCAGTCGCTTATAGCGGGCGATGACATCGCCGATGGAATAATTGCGGACATGACCCATGTGGATGCGTCCCGATGGATAGGGAAACATCTCAAGGACATAGTACTTTTCCCGTTCATCATCCTCAGACGCTTTATAGCTTTCTTCTCTCTGCCAGAGCTCCTGCCAGTGGGCCTCTATCGTTTTGAAATCATATCTGTTATCTGGCTCTGCGGTGGTAGACATGTTTTATCCTCGGTATAAAAAAAAATGGAAAGGAGAATGGTGAAACCGGCTCTGTGCAGGGTACCTTAAGCCGCTGGACAAAAGAAGATGAGCAGCTGAATTATCAAAACGGCAGTGTCTCTAACCCCAATGAACGGGATAAGTGCCTTTCGCAGCTCATTTTCTTGTGAAAAAAAACAGGTAAGCGCAGACTCCGAGAAAATGAGCTGTAAGGCACTAATAGTGATCGGGACTATCGTAGTTGCTCATGTTCTCAAAGAGGGTGAACTCCTTGAGAAAGGCCAGTTTGAAGGTCCCTGTCGGACCATTTCGCTGCTTGCCGATGATGATCTCAGAGCTGCCTTTTTCCGGATTGTCCTCCGCCTTGTTGTACACATCATCACGGTAGATGAAACAGATGACGTCGGCGTCCTGTTCAATCGCCCCGGATTCGCGAAGATCGGATATCATGGGCCTTTTGTCGGTGCGGCTTTCGAGTCCACGGTTGAGCTGCGACAAGGCCAGGACCGGGATTTTGAGTTCCTTGGCCATGCCCTTGAGTGATCGTGAGATCTCACTGATCTCCTGGGTTCGATTTTCAGTGGAGTTGCGACCGCGCATGAGTTGCAGATAATCAACAACAATCAGGCCGATATTGTGCTGGGCTACCAGCCTGCGCACCTTGGCCCGCATTTCAAGAACGGAAATGGAAGGGGTGTCATCGATATAGATGGGTGCCCGTTCAAGCATGCCTACGGCCCTTGTCAGTTTGGGCCAGTCTTCGGGGAGCAGCTTGCCGGTACGAATCCGCTGGGAGTCAATGCGGCCGACAGAGCAGAGCAGGCGCATGACCAGCTGTTCATGGGACATCTCCAGGCTGAAGATGCCGACACCAATATTGTCTACCAGGGCCACGTGCTGGGCGATATTCATGGCCAAGGCGGTCTTGCCCATGGAGGGACGGGCGGCAAGGATAATGAGATCAGAAGGTTGCAGACCTGCTGTCATCTTGTCCATCTCCACATAGCCGGTGGCCGCGCCGGTGATCAGCTCTTTTCTTTCATAGAGCTGTTCAATGGTCTTGAAGGCGGCGGGGATGGCCTGGCTCATTGAGGTAAAGCCCTGGCCGCCCTTGGAGCTGGCAATATCGAAAATAGCCTGTTCGGCCTCATCCACCAGGATGTCGATATCGCCCTGTTCGTCATAACAGCGCGTGGCGATCTCGGTGTTGACCTGGATCAGGGTCCTCAGTATGGCCTTTTGATGGATGATCCTGGCGTAATGGACGAGATTGGAGGTGACGGGGACCATGGAGGTGAGCATGGCCAGGTAAGCCGCACCGCCTATTTCGTCCAGCTTGTTGTTGTTTTTCAGCTGATTGGTAACCGTTATCAGATCTTGAGGCTCATTTTTCTCAAAGAGCTGGATCATGGCCTCAAAGATCTCTTTATGGGCCGGACGATAAAAATTGGCTGGCTGCAGGATTTCAAGAACGGTACCGAGCGACTGATCCTTGAGCAGGATCGTGCCGAGAACCGATTGCTCAGCCTCCAGGTTCTGGGGAGGAACCCTGCCTCCAGATGCGGCTGGTACGGGTGTGGTCATGGCAAAGAACTCACTCATCTTGAAACTGACCATGAAAGAAAAAGGATGTCAAATGACAACACACCGAAGAAGAGCCTCCTCCTTTTCGGTGTGTTGGGTGGCAGACCATACCTGGCTGTCAGAAAACAGTCGTCATTGGTGCTGTTTGTTTCCTGACTGTCCGCGCAGATCAGGCCTTGTCAGTGATTGGTACAATTTTAACAATGATATCTGTGGTCATTTGAAAACCGACCTTGACCTGAACCGTATACTCGCCCAGAGTCTTAATGGGATCGGCAAGAACGATCTGTCTCTTGTCGATATCAATATCCATCTCAGTCAGTTTCTGGTGAATGTCGGTGCTGGTGACAGAACCAAAAAGTCTGGAATCAGCTCCTGTGAGCTGGGCTATGGTAATGGTGATTCCGGCCAGTTTTTTGGAAAGTGTTTCGGCCTGCTGACGCTCTGTCTCAAGTTTAGCCTTGATAGAGGCAAGGCTTCGGGCAAGGATGGCCTTGTTCTGAGCGTTGGCCTGGACAGCCTTGCCCTGTGGCAAAAGATAGTTGCGGCCATATCCTGCCTTGACGTTGACGAGGGTACCTTCCTGGCCGAGGGTGCTTATGGTTTCTTTCAATATAAGTTCCATGGTCTTACTCCTTAAAGTTAGTTGCGTATGGATGAGCTGGATTCGATTCACGAAGATGTTTGTATTAGTAAGGTTCAGCTTATACGATATCTTTCTGATCCGGATCCTGACTGCGTAAACGTCTTAAATCAAACCAGACATCAGCGAGTCCGATCACTGATAAAAAAATGGTTCCCAATGACTGGAAAACAACAATCACATAGAGAAGTGAACGTATGAATAAAGGGACTTTCCATTTGTTTAAAAAAAAGAGGAAGATGGAAAGGCCCTGAAAACAATAAAGAAGACTGGCAATCAATAACAGATTAAAACCAATGGTCCTGACCATTGGTAAGGGCGTCATGGCCAGGAGTGCAGCCGTAACGACCAGCCAGACAATTTTCTCCGGTAGTTGCCAGTACTGGTACTCAGGCCAGGGTCTCTGTCCGGTATTTTTATGGAGCAACCTGTTGCCGAGAACCATGGCCAGCCACACCATAATCAAGCCTATACTGGCCAGGATTGCCGGCATTACCTGGATCAGCCGTTCTTTGATCTGCAGGAAGGTCTGAGTCAGCGCATAATAAGATTCAGGTGTGATCTGCTCATCTTGCTGATACTGCTTCAGCGCTTCATCTATCCCCTGATTGATTGACTGCAAGAGCATGGGATAGGGATGGCTGCCATCTGTGATGGCAATCATCCCGGAAAAGAGAAACCATGAAACGGTTAAAACGACAAACCCTTTGAGTCCGGCAAGAGGTGGTGCCTCACCCAGATCGACCGAACGGGCCAGAATGAAACCGGTCGGAAAAAGAACCACGGCGAGCATGACCTGGCCTGCCACCTGGAAAATCACTCCTGCAAGCAGGGCGATCAGTGTTCCCTGCAGGAGGTATCTGCCACCGACATGGTTGCCGTACCTGCAAAAATAATAAAAAACCAGCAATGGCATCAGACCATAAAGCCAGCCAAAAACAGCACTCTGCAGACCAGGCAGCAGAAGAGTTCCTGAGATGATAAGGATGTTTTTGGCTATCTCCTTCCCGTCAGGATTTTCGGCTGGCAGATTCACTGTTGTAATACGCCGTGTTCCTTTTGTTATCTCGGGGTGGAACCGGTGTATGGCAACAAGGCAATATGACGTGCTTTCTTTATTGCTTCACACAACTGACGCTGGTGGGTGGCGCAGGTTCCGGAGATACGACGAGGCATGATCTTGCCACGCTCTGAAATGAAATAACGGATTGTCTTCAGATCCTTATAGTTGATAATCGTTTCCTGGTCAGTGGTGCAGAACCTGCAGACCTTTTTTCGGGCAAAAACGCGTTTTATAGGAGGCATTTGAGTTTCCTGTATATTTGTTTGGTTATGAATGGGGTGAGAATGTCTTATTCATTGTCAGAAGCATTGGAATCGTCGGAGTCGTCGTTTTCTGTGGATTCCTCGGATTCTTTGGCGGCCTGGCGTGTTGTTATCTCAATTTTGGCCTGTTCGATCTTTTCTTCCGTGATGTCGTCTGCAAGCTTAACGGTCATATACTTGAGAACAGAGTCGTCAATCCTGAATTTCCGCTCCATTTCAAATACAGCGGCTGGTTCAGTGGCGAAATCACACAAAATATAGGTGCCCTGACTCTCTTTTTTGATCGGGTAGGCGAATTTTCGCAGACCCCAGCGGTCAAGATTGATGATTGTGCCGCCTTCTTTCAGGATAATCGCATTTGTATTGTCAATAAGAGTGTTGATCTCTTCTTCGCCGAGATTTGGTCGAAGAATAAAGATCGTTTCGTACCTGCGCATGTGTTCCTCCTCGTGGACCCATGATTGTCGGGATCTGTTATCCCTGATTTTCGGCTCTCACCAGTAAGCGGCAGAGAGCGAAGAGGTACCTGCCTGACACCATTGCCGGACAGGGGATGTTGAATGCCTTGGAATTATCCAACATTAAGTGGAAAAATGAATATAAATACATCGGCTCGTCTGTTGTGTCAATTTCTTTTTTTCCCTTTTTCCTGAGACTTTATCGCCCGCCACTGTTTTTCAAGCTCCTCTTCAGTGCCTTTTTCGCCATCACCAAAGACGTGGGGATGTCTCCGGATCATCTTTTCATTAATGCGCCTGATGGTCTCATTGAGAGTAAAGGTCCCAGCTTTTTTATTGATTTCAGCCATGAGGATCAGCAGAAAGAGCATGTCGCCAAGTTCTTCACAGAGATTCTCCGGATCATTATTGTCGATGGCGGCAATAATCTCTGAGGATTCTTCAATAAAATATTTTTTCAGGCTGAGCGTTGATTGTTTCTGATCCCATGGACAGCCTGCAGGGCCAAGCAGGGTGCTGACGGTCTTCAGCAGGAGAGAAAAGCGTTGTTCGTCGTTTGGCATGGTCTGGTGTTGTGTTGAGGTTGTTATGGAGAAAACCGGATAGATATGCTTGATCAGGAAGTTGAATGAATGGGTGAAAACAGGAATGCCTTGTGGTCAGCCTCCATTATCGGCAAGGCGGGTTTTTTTCTGTTTGAGCAGGCAGAGGTAATAGCCGTTGACCTTGCCGATGAGATCAATGGTCTCCTGGTAGGGGGCGTGTTGGCCGTATTTCAGCTCCTTGATGTTCTCTCCGGCATTCCAGGCAGAGAGGACAAGGTGGAGCTGGCCGTTAAATTTGTAATTGTACTTGGCAATCAGATAACAGGTGAGCAGGATATTGACTGCCGGATCAAACAGATCTTCTTCGCTGAGATTGCGCAGTCTCTCGCGGCTGACATTGTGGAAATCAACAGTACCCCTGGACAGTTCGATTCCTGCCTCTATCCCGGTACTGGGGATGATCTGGCCCAGCCCTCGGGCGTTTTTGCTGGAAACGGCACCCGTGTCAGCATCAGATTCCGCCAGGATCAGAGCGCGGATGAAATCAGCGTTGACCTTGTGGCGGGCTTGAAAAAAAGTGAATCCAGCAAAGTAGTCGATAAGTTCGTGGTAGTGACCTATTTTGTTCATCCGTTCGGTGGAGAGGCGAACATCCTTGTACTTGTTGATAGAATTGGCAAGCTGGCTGTGGCCGGAGGCCGGCAAGAGCAGAATGGCACAGGCGCAAAGCAGGAGAATGCAGCTTTTCATGGTTCGTGGCATTATCATCTATCCTTCGATCCGGGGCAGGCGATCCCGGCTGACAAAGCGGTTGATTGTCTGGTAGAGCAGGAAGGGGTCGCGGCTGCCGGTCAGCTCCCGGATAGAGTGCATGGCAAGCGTCGGGGCGCCGATGTCGACGGTAGGGATTCCCAAGGTGGCGGCAGTATGGGGGCCGATGGTACTGCCGCAGGCCATGTCGCTGCGCATGACAAAGTCCTGGGTGGGAACCCCGGCCTCGGCGGCGATGGTTTTAAAGATGGCCGCGCTCAGGCTGGTGGTGGCATAGCTCTGATTGGCATTGGTCTTGATTACCGGGCCATGGTTGAGCAGGGGCAGATGTTCCGGCTCTGACTTGTCACTGAAATTGGGGTGGACACCGTGGGCATTGTCCATGGAAAGGAGCAGGGAGTTCAGCAGGGCGCGATTACGGGTGACTGGATCCGGGAGAAGGTGTTCCAGTATCGAACGGAGAAAGGAACCCTTGGCGCCGGCAGCGGTGAGGGAGCCGATCTCTTCATGATTATTGCAGATCAGCAGGCGATTGTTGTCCATTCTGGCCTCGGTCATGGCGGTGAACCCGACAAAGCAACTGAGCAGATTATCCAGGCGGCCGGCAGAGATGAATTCATTGCTCAGGCCGAGAAAAGAGGGGGGCTGGCAGTCGTAAAAAAAGAGGTCAAAACCGATGATGGTCTTGATCTTTTTATCCGGGTGTTCCTTGGTGAGCTGGTCAGCTAGAATCGAGGAGAAGTTTAATGAATCATTCCTTTCTGTCTGCGCGAAAATAGGTACCAGCTCTTTCTGTCTGTTGATGGTGCGACCATTATTGGCCTCCCGATCCAGGTGGATGGCAAGGTTGGGAATGATTGCCACCGGCCGTTTGAAATCGACAGGCAGAGTGGCGAGGAAGCCCTCTGTGGTCATACAGACCACCCGCCCGGCAATGGAGAGATCGCGGTCAAACCACGGGGCCAGCAGCGGTCCACCGTAGACCTCGGCCCCAAGCTGAAAATAGGAGTGTGATACCTTGCCGGCCAGCGGTTTTATCTGCAGTGAGGGGCTGTCGGTATGGGCGCCCATGATCCGGAAACCCTCATCCTGGTAATTCTTAGAGGCCAGGGTGAAGGCGGCAAGCGCCCCGTTGTCGCGGATGATGAAGGAGGAACTGCCGGGTTCAAGCTCCCAGGGATCGGTCTCGGAAAGCTGCCGGAAGCCTGCGGCCTGTAATTTCCCGGCCATGAACGAGACCGCGTGAAAAGGCGTGGGCGATCCTTGTAGAAACTGGAAAAAATCCTGGTTGAAGCGGTCTTCCTGCATGGTTTTTTTTCTCGATGGTTTCTCGGGTTATCGATAATTGCCCTGATTTTTATTTGGTAAAAAAAACTTTGTCAAGGTTGAAGGCAATGGGCAGTTATGCGTCCTGGTCTGAGCTGTCGCCGCCAGGGCTGGTAGATTTTTCATCAGGGACTGCTGGCCGGGGATCTGCTCTTATTTCGAAGCGGACCGCGGGCAGGTATTCCTTGAAGGATTCACCGTAGATCTCCCAGATGGTGACAAAGAGGGCAGCGCTGATCGGGCCGATGATGATGCCGATGATGCCGAACATGGAGATGCCGCCAAAGGTGGAAAAGAGGATGAAGAGGTCGTGCATTTCGGTGTCTTTTCCCACCAGTCTCGGGCGGACCAGGTTGTCGGCATTGCCGGCGATCAGGCCGCAGGAGACACCAATGGTGATGGCCCCGGCGATGTCCTTGCTGAGGATCAGGATCAGGAGGGCCGGACCCCAGACAATGGCCGTCCCTATGCTGGGGATAATGGAAGCAACCGCCATGAGGCAGCCCCAGAACACCGGGCTGGGAATACCGGCCAGGGCGAATCCCAGGCCGCACAGGGTGCCCTGGATGATGCCGATGATCAGTGTACCCTTGATGGTGGCCCTGGTAACAGAGGTGAAGCGTTGCAGCAGCTGCTGTTCATCTTTGTTTTCCAGAGGGATGTAGTAGAGGATCTTGTACAGCAGCTTTTTCCCATCAATGAGAAAATAAAACATGGTGTAGAGCATGATGATGGACATGATGGCCGCGTTTAATGTCACCTTGGTGATCGTAGAGAGCGAATTGATGAGCAGGGTTGTGGTGTTGTCCACCAGGCGTCCTATGTTCTGGAAGATCATGTCCCGATGGGGAATGACCTGCTCGTAGAAGGGTAGCCGGCGCAGGAAATCAGAGGCAAGGGTGGGTTGCTCAATAAATTGCTCAATCCAGGGGCTGACGGATTCACTGACATGGATGGCCTGAGACACGACAATACTCATAAGGGCAGCAAGAGGCAGAAGGACCAGGCAGACGACGATGAGGATGGTCAGCAGCGAGGCCGTGTTTTCTCTTCCTTTCAGCATGAGAAGAAGTCGGTGATAGAGAGGGCTGAGCAGTGCCGAAAACAGCGAAGCCATGAAAATAGTTATGAGAAATTGATGCACTATAGACAGAAAAATGGCGGAGATCCCGACGACAAAGAGAAGCAGGACGGTTTTATTGGCAAATTTTGAAGTGGCCATGGTCTCTGGGATGCGGATGGTTGAGTTTTTATGCCGCTGGTACAGCAAAAGAAAAAAAGGTGACTTGCAGTTGATGTGCAGCACTGAGCCGCTGTAAAAAAATAACGTGGCCATCTAAGCGCCGGGAGCGGCATAAGGAGCCGGTCGCTCCTACGCCGTCCATGGCGCTTGCGACACTGGGCCATCCCTGGCCTGTGTTACGAAATCGAAATAAATGGCCATGTTATTTCGTAACGGCTCCTAAGTATCATCGTTTTGACCCCGACCATCAAGGAAAAAATGAGAGGGAGTATCTCCTGAATTCAAAATAATTGATAAATAGGTAAAAAAAAATGAATAGCAAGGGAATACTTTCTTGAAAAAAAAGATGAAACCAGTTAGTTTCATGAATTTTACTACATCAATAGAATGTGGTGAGACTGGACAAAAGAATACTTGGAAATATATTAAACAAGACTGTGTTTTAAGCAATGAGGAATTGAGATGAGTGCAAAGATCATAAGCGGGACTGAGGTGGCCAAGGCGATCCGTGAAGAGTTGAAGGTTGAGGTGGCCGAGCTGGTAGAGAAACACGGGATCACCCCCGGCCTGGTCACTATTCTGGTAGGCGAGGATCCCGCATCTCAGTCCTATGTGGCGGCCAAAAACAAGACGGCCCATGCCCTCGGAATCCATTCCGAGCAGGACACTCTTCCCGCGGACACCAGTGAGGCCGATCTGCTGGCCCTGGTTGCTAAATATAATAACGATCCCAAGATCCACGGCATCCTGGTGCAGCTTCCCCTGCCCAAGCACATCAATGAGGCCAATGTCCTTTATGCCATCAACCCGGACAAGGATGTGGATGGTTTTCATCCGGTAAACGTCGGCAAGATGGTGCTGGGCGAGCAGTGCTTTCTGCCCTGCACTCCCCATGGCATCCTCGAGCTCCTGGTGCGCAGCGGGGTGGAGACCAGCGGCGCCGAGGTGGTGGTGGTCGGCCGCAGTAACATCGTGGGCAAGCCTATTGCCAACCTGATGCTGCAGAAACGTGCCGGCGGCAATGCCACGGTCACCCTCTGTCATACCCGCACCAAGGACATGGCGGCCCATTGTCGGCGTGCCGATATCCTCATTGCCGCGGTCGGCGTACCCAAGATGATCACCGCCGATATGGTGAAAGAGGGGGTGGTCATCATCGATGTCGGGGTCAATCGTATCGGCGTGACCGAGTCCGGCAAGGCGATCCTGGCCGGTGATGTTGATTTTGAGGCGGTGAAAGAGAAGGCCTCCTACATTACTCCGGTTCCCGGTGGTGTCGGTCCCATGACCATTACCATGCTGATGAAGAATACGGTGCAGGCGGCCAGGATAGCTGCAAGGCTTATCTGATACAACATTGATGGTTTCGTAAAAACTCAATTTCTGGGATGGCTAAGTAAAAAGCGTCAAATGCGAGGCGCGCAAATTTCGAGGAATGAGGCGTACTTGAGTACGCCGCAGTGACGAGATAATTTGCAGCAACGAAGCAGTTGGCGACTTTTTACGACGCCATCAACATTGTTACAATACGAGTTATCGTTCCCATACGATTTATTCTGGAGGAAACACGATGAGTGATGAGAGAAACGGATGCAGCTCCTGTAATACGATTACCGGCGCCTCGACCAAGGATCTGTTGAATCAGGATCTGGCCAAACAGGTACGCACTGCCTATGACCGCATTGACAGCCGGGGCATGTCATCCTGCCTTTTCGGCTCCAGCGGCACCTGCTGCAAGGTGTGCAATATGGGACCCTGTCAGATCATTGATGGTGTTGACTCCATGGTGGGTGTCTGCGGGGCCACGGCTGATACCGTGACCGCCAGGAATTTCGCCAGGATCATCGCGGCCGGTACTGCCGCCCATGCTGATCATGCCCGGGAGATGGTGCGTGGCTTTATCGCCACGGCCAAGGGTGAAACGCCGCATGAGATCAAGGATGTGCAGAAGCTGCATGTCATGGCCGAGGTCTTCGGCATTGTTACGGAGGGACGCGACAAGAACGAGATCGCCCTCGAACTCGGTAATAAGGCCCTGGCCGAGTTTGGTCAGCAGGATGGTTTGCTGACCATGATCAAACGGGCGCCTAAAAAACAGCAGGCGATCTGGGAAAAACTGGGTGTTGAGCCGCGCGGCATTGACCGCGAGGTGGTGGAGACCATGCATCGGACCCATATGGGTGTCGATCAGGAATACCGTAATATCATGCTCCAGAGTTCCCGCTGCGCTTTGGCGGACGGCTGGGGTGCATCCATGCTCTCGACGGAACTCACCGATATCATGTTCGGCACCCCCGTGCCCCGGCGCGCCATTGTTGACCTCGGGGTGCTGAAGGGTGATCATGTCAATGTCACCGTCCATGGTCATGAGCCGCTGCTGGCCGAGGCGCTCTGTCTGGCCGCCGAGGATGCGGAGATCCTGGCCCTGGTCAAAAAGGTGGGGGCCAAGGGACTCAATCTGGCCGGGGTCTGTTGTACCGGCAATGAGATCCTCATGCGGCGCGGCATCCCTGTCGCCGGCAGCTTTATCCAGCAGGAGATGGTGCTGGCCACCGGCGCGGTCGAGGCCATGGTGGTTGATGTCCAGTGTGTCATGCCGTCTGTGGCCCAGATCGTCAAGGGCAAACATACGGATATTATCACCACCAATTATCGGGCCAAGATGCCTGACGCCATTCATATCCAGTTTGAAGAACATGATGCCATGGGTTCGGCCAAAAAAATCCTGATCAAGGCCATCAATAACTTTAAAAAACGGGGTGACTATTATATCCCTGTCGATCAGAAGATAGATGTGGTGGTCGGTTTCAGCCATGAAACCATCAACTACATGCTGGGTGGACGTTTCCGCCAGAGCTACCGGCCGCTGAACGACAATATTATCAATGGCCGGATCAAGGGCGTGGCGGCGATGGTCGGTTGCGAGCATTATAAATATGCCGATGACGTTCACTTCAAGATTGCCGTTGAACTGCTGAAGAATAATGTCCTGATCCTGGCCACCGGCTGTGCGGCTCAGGCCCTGGGCAGAAGAGGGCTGATGCGGCCCGAGGCCGCGGCTGAGTACTGCGGGGCGGGTCTGGCCGAGGTCTGCGAGACCGTTGGTATGCCGCCGGTGCTTCATGTGGGATCATGCGTTGATAACAGCCGACTGCTCATCGCCCTGTCCGAGATGGTGAAAGAGGGAGGTCTGGGTGAGTCCATCGGGGATCTGCCGGCCTGTGGTACGGCCCCTTTGTGGATGAGTGAAAAGGCGGTGGCCATTGGTCAGTATTTTGTGGCCAGCGGCGCCAATGTCGTGTTCCAGAACCTGCCGGTTACCGGCGCCAAGGCCTTTAACAAGTATCTCCTTGAGGGAATGAAGGAAGAATATGGGGCCTGCTGGGATTACGAAGAAGACCCTGTCAAATTGGCCCATAAGATGATCAAGGCCATTGATGAGAAGCGTGAGGCCTTGGGTATCAACAAGAAACAGGATCGTGTCCTCTTTGATATGGGGATGCGGCGGGACCTGACCACCGGTCATGCTGGTATTCCAGGCGTTGGCTGCGGGCAGAAATAATATTGAATTACGAATTAAGAATTAAGAATTAAGAATTACGAATGAAAGAGGAGCGCGTCCGATGAAATCGGGGAGTAATCTTGAAAGGGTGTTGAGGGCAGGCGAGTTCGCGGTCACAGGTGAACTAGGGCCTCCTAAAAACGGGAACCCTGAAGTGGTGCGGGAAAAGGCGCGCCTGCTGAAGGGGCATGTGGATGCGGTCAATATCACCGACTGCCAGACGGCAATCGTCCGCATGTCCTCCATTGCCGCGGGTCTGATTACCCTGGGTGAAGGGGTTGAGCCGGTGATCCAGATGACCTGCCGCGACCGCAATCGGATCTCCATGCAGTCGGATATCCTGGGTGCCCAGGCCCTGGGGCTGAAGAATCTGCTCTGCCTGACCGGTGATCATCAGAAATTCGGTAATCATCCCGGGTCAAAAGGGGTCTTTGATATGGACTCCATCCAGATGCTGGGCATGGTCAAGACCATGCGGGATGAGAAACAATTTCAGTGCGGAGAAGAGATCAAGGGCAATGAGCCCCGTCTCTTCCTCGGCGCTGCCGCCAACCCCTTTGCCAATCCCTTTGAATACCGGGCGGTACGTCTGGGGAAAAAGGTGGGCGCCGGCGCCGATTTTATCCAGACCCAGATCATCTATAATGTTGAAAGATTTGCCCGCTTCATGGAGATGGTTCGGGATCTCGGCCTTGATGAAAAGGTCTATATTCTGGCCGGCGTCACTCCCCCCAAGTCGCTCGGCATGGCCCGCTATATGAAGAGTTCCGTGCCCGGCATGGATGTGCCCGACGAGGTGATCCGGCGGATGCAGGATGCCAGGGACAAGCAGGAGGAAGGGATCAACATCTGTGTTGATATCATCCGGCAGGTCAAGGAGATAAAGGGCGTGGCCGGTGTCCATGTCATGGCCATTGAGTGGGAAAGCGCGGTGCCGGAGATCCTCAAACGGGCCGACCTGCTGCCTCGTCCCTCTATCTTTGGCGAGGCTATGGCCGATACTTTGGCTCCTGTTGCAGAGACTCGGGAATCCATCCAGGTTCAGGCTGTGGATATGGAGAAGGTACTTGTCAAGGCCAGAGCGGAAGCGGAAGCGATTGTGGCCACTGCCCGCAGAGAGGCGGAAGCGTTGATGGTGAAGGCTCAGGCAGCAACCCCGGTTGCTGCTGCCGGCGATAAGGTAGTTGCGGCTGATACGAAGACGACTGGAACAACTGGGCCTACGGGCACAATAGATGACGCAGGAGAGCATGAGATGAATGAAAAAGAGCGTATCATGGCCTTGGAGGCCATGAATCAAGGGCTGTCCGCCCTGAAAAAGGCCTATGGCCTGTCCGATGAGCAGTTTGCGGCCATTACCAGTTTTGCCGGTGCCCATGCCATTCTCAATCGTGAGCCGCAAAAGGCAGCTGTGGCTGCTGCGCCTGCAGCTGTAACTGCACCTGCCACGAAAGTTGATACGCCTTCTGCCCCTTTAGCTGCACCTGCACCTCCCGTAAAAGTTGATACGGCAGCGGAAGATGCCGCCAGGGCAGTGGCTGAAGCCAAGGTAAAGGCGGAAGCTGAAGCCAAGGCCGCGGCAGAGGCTGCTGAACAGGCCAAGGCGCAGGAAACGGCCCAACAGGCCGCCCGGGAAAAGGCTGCGGCAGAAGCAAAAATAAAGGCTGATGTTGAGGCAAAGGCTGCCGCAGAAGCCACCAAGGCCAGGGCCGAAGAAGAGGCAAAGGCAAAAGCCGCTGCCGAGGTCACAACTCAGGTCGCAACCCCGGCCGCCTCCACCGATTTTGGAGTGGCCCCCTTGACTCTTGAGAAGACGACCCTTGCCGAGCGTGCCGGCAAGGTTGATGAGAAATCCTATAAGGAAAAGTATACCGGGGTCATCCGCGAGACCGTGCTCGGTAATGGCGTTCATACCGTTACCGTCGGCGGCGCCGCCTCCATGCCGTTCCATCTCTTTGAAGGCAATCAGCCCCATAAGGCCCTGATTGCCATGGACGTCCTTGACTCCCGTCCTGATGACTGGCCCGAGACCCTGGCCCGCCACTTCACCGATGTCATGGATAATCCGGTGGCCTGGGCCCAGAAATGCATCAAGGAGTATGGCGCCGAGGCCATCAATATCTCACTGGTCTCCACCGATCCCAACGGCATGAACCGATCTGCCGACGATGCTGCCAAGATTGCCGCCCAGGTCATCGAAGCGGTCGAGGTGCCGATTATTGTCTGGGGATGCGGTAATAATGAAAAGGATACCGAAACACTGCGCGGACTGACCTCTGTTATCGGCAACAAGAAGGTGTGTCTTGCCCCACTTGAGGATGCCAATTATCGAACCGTCGGCGCCACGGCCATGGCCTTTCAGCATAGTATTGTCGCGGCCTCTCCCATTGACGTCAACCTGGCCAAGCAGTTGAATATCCTCCTCCAGAACCTTGGAGTATCCCTTGATACCGTGCTGATGGATCCTTCTATCGGCGCCCTTGGTTATGGAATTGAGTATAGTTATTCGGTCATGGAACGTATCCGTATGGCAGCCCTTATCCAGCAGGATGAAAAACTGCAGGTACCCTTTATCTGTAATCTCGGTCGTGAGGTGTGGAAGGCCAAAGAGACCAAGCTGCCTACAGATACCATGATCGGCGACCAGGAGACCCGGGGGATCATGATGGAGGCGCTGACTGCCAGCTGTATGCTTATGGCCGGAGGTGATGTTCTGATCATGCGTCATCCCAAGGCGGTGGCCATGACCAAGGCCTTGATTAATGGTTTGATGAGCTGATTCCAGCTGATACGTGAGAGCTGCTAGCTGATAACAGGGATACAATTAAGGGAGTTTATATTATGTCGAAGATCATCTGTTCCGCTGCCATTCGTGGGGCCCGGAAAATTATAGATATGGCCGAGGAGAGCTATGAAGAGGCGCTGAAGAAATATGGCGCTGATCATGAGGTTTCCTTTCCCAACACCGCCTATTATCTGCCGGTTATTTACAGCATGCTGGGCGCCAAGGTGGAAAAACTGGGGGATATGAAGGATATCTTTCAGGAGTGCCACAAGCTGATGCCGCCGGTGGTTACCGGTGATATCTGGCTGCCCTATCTGGCGCCGGCACTTGACGCTGGTATGGCCACCTTTTTTGCCGAGGAGATGTATGAGGCCATCCGTTATCTGAATACGCCCGACTATTACACCAAGACCGAGGATCCCACTGCCGACAACATCTGGCTGGGCGCGGCCGATGACGTCATCTTCCGGAAACGCGGGGTTGAGTTTGTTGACGGCACGGCCCCGGGCTTTGCCGCCATCATGGGAACCCCGGCCGACCCGGAAGTGGCCTCCAGGATTGCCCTCGAGCTGCAGGAAAAGAATCTCTATATCTTCATGCATGATCAGACGGGTGGTCTGACCATGCCTGATCTGCTGGTGAAAAATAATGTGCAGGTGGGCTGGAATACCCGACTGGTACCCTTCGGCCAGAGCTATACCACGGCGGTCTTTGCCATCGGTTTTGCCTGCCGTGTGGCCATGGCCTTTGGCGGCATCAAGCCCGGTGATTACAAGGGCAATCTGCTCTACAATAAGGACCGGACCTTTGCCTTTGTCATGGCCTTCGGCCCGGTCAGTGACGAGTGGTATGCCAATGCCGCCGGCGCCATCAACTGGGGCTTCCCGACCATCTCCGATTATGATATCCCCGAAGTGCTGCCATCCGGCATCTGTACCTACGAGCATGTGGTCTCCAATATCCCCCATGACGAGATCGTCCAGAAGGCCATCGAGGTGCGCGGCCTGAAGGTGAATATTACCAAAATCGATATTCCCATGGCCTTTGGTCCTGCCTTTGAGGGTGAACGGGTGCGCAAGGATGAGCTGTTCATGGAGTGCGGCGGCGGCCGGACTCCCGGCGTTGAGGTCCTTATCTCTAAAAATATGGACGAGATTGAGGATGGCCTGGTCACCCTCGAAGGCCCTGATATCTGTGATATCGAGCAGGGGCAGAATCTGCCATTAGGGATCCTGGTCGAGGTGGCCGGGCGGGAGATGCAGTCCGATTTTGAGCCGATCCTGGAGCGTCAGTTTCATCATCTGACCAACTATATCCAGGGCATCATGCACATGGGCCAGCGCAATATCATGTGGGTACGGATCAGTAAGTCGGCTGTGGAAAAGGGCTTTTCCTTCAAACATATCGGCGTTGTTCTCCATGGCAAGCTGCATCAGGAGTTTGGCGCCATTGTCGACAAGATCCAGGTGAAACTCTACACCGTCGAGGAGAAGGTACGGGAGGTCATGGATCTGGCTTCTTCTGTCTATACCGAGCGTGATCTGCGTCTGGGGGCCATGACCGATGAGACCGAGGATGTGTTCTATTCCTGTACCCTGTGTCAGTCCTTTGCTCCGAGTCATGTCTGTATTATCACCCCCGAACGGATCGGTATGTGTGGTGCCTACAACTGGCTGGACGGCAAGGCCTCCTATCAGATCAATCCCACCGGCCCTAACCAGCCTGTGGAGAAGGGTGAATGCATTGACCCTGATAATGGCTTTTATGCCGGCATTAACGAGTTTGTCAATCAGGCCTCCCGTGGAGCAGTTCCCGAGGTCAGCTGCTATTCCCTGATGAACAACCCGATGACCGCCTGTGGCTGTTTTGAGGCCATTGCCGCCATGCTGCCCACCTGTAACGGCATCATGGTGGTAAGTCGCGACTTTTTGGGAATGACCCCGTCGGGCATGAAGTTTACCAGTCTCGCCGGCATGGCCGGCGGCGGCATGCAGACGCCTGGATTCATGGGCGTCAGCAAGCATTATATGACCAGCAATAAGCTGTTCAAGGCCGAGGGCGGACTCAAACGGGTGGTATGGATGCCCAAGATGCTCAAGGAAGAGATCAGTGAAAAACTGCAAGAGGTCTGTAAGAATATCGGCATGCCTGAGCTCTATGACATGATTGCGACCGAAGAGCAGGGGACCACCGAAGAGGAGATCTACAAATTCCTCAAGGAAAAAGGACATCCGGCGCTGGAGATGGAGTCGGCTGTTTAGGTGCCGTTACTCAGTAAGCAAGGTCTCTTTCTTGCTTACTGAGTTTACGGCACCTTATGCCGCATCCATAAAACAGCAATTTGTTCAGCTGTTTTATGGTGCGGCGCCTGGCAATGTACGTCAGCCGGAGATAGGAGAAGATGGATTTAATCAGCAAGCAAGCAAGGTCTCTTTCTTGCTTACTGAGTTTACGGCACCTTATGCCACTTCGAAGAAACTGCCAATCTTTTCCGGCTGTTTCTTCGAAGTGGCGTCTGGCAAAAACGAGCGGGCTGTCTGGCAAAAACGAGTGGCGTCTGGCTGATAACGCACAAAGACTCATTACTGAATTTTTATTAGTGAGCGGCGAGTGTATTGCTGTTGCACAGCTCACTATGACTCATTTTTTGTAGTTACAACTGGAGGAGATTATCATGGCTTTAACCGGCATTCAAATTCTCAAGATGCTGCCTAAAAAGAACTGCGGTGAATGCGGCATCCCTACCTGCCTGGCTTTTGCCATGAAGGTGGCGGCTGGTCAGATGGAAATTGACACCTGCCCTTATGTCAGTGATGAGGCCAAGGCCACCATCGGCGAGGCATCTGCTCCTCCCATTCGCACCTTGAAGCTGGGTAGTGGTGACGAAGCCTTTACCGTGGGCGGCGAGACCTGTATGTACCGCCATGAAAAACGTTTCGTCAATCCCACGGGTATTGGTGTGCTAGTGACAACGGAGATGGATGAGGCTGCAGTCAGTGGCCGGATTGAGCGTTTCAACCAGTTTGTCTATGAACGTGTCGGCGTGATCATGAAGGCTGAACTCATTGCCGTCAAGGACAGTAAAAATGACGAGGCCACCTTCGTCGCCCTGGTGCAGAAGGTGCTTGATGGCTCCAGTCGTGCCGCGCTTATCCTGATCAGTGACACGCCCTCCCATCTGGCCGCAGCCGCCAAGCTCTGCGGTCCACGCATCCCGCTGCTCTATGGCGCCACTGCCGACAATGCAGAGGCCATGGCCCAGGTGGCCAAAGACTGTTCGGCGCCCCTGGCCGTCAAGGGAACCTCCATTGATACCTGTATCGATATCACCAATACTCTGCTGGCCGCAGGCCTGAAGGACCTGGCTATTGATACCGGCGCCCGGAGCTTGCGCGCTGCCTTTGAAGATAATGTCGTGGCTAGACGGTCGGCGGTCAAGGCCAAATTCAAGCCTCTGGGATTCCCGACCCTGACCTTTCCCTGCGAGATGAGTGATGATCCGATGATGGAGGCGATGATAGCCTCCATCCTGATCGCCAAGTACGCGGGGATTATAGTCCTCTCCGACCTGCAGGGTGATATCCTCTTTCCACTGCTGCTTGAGCGGATGAACCTTTATACCGATCCGCAACGGCCGATGGTGGTGACCCAGGATGTCTATCCTCTTACCGGTCCCGGCGCAGATTCTCCCGTGGTTATTACCTGCAACTTCTCGCTTACCTATTTTATTGTTTCCGGTGAGATAGAGGGATCCAAGGTGCCCACCTGGCTGCTTATTAAAGATACCGAGGGCCTTTCCGTCCTTACGGCCTGGGCCGCCGGCAAATTCGGCGCTGATATGATCGCTCAGTTTGTCAAAAAGAGCGGCATAGAAGAGAAGGTGAATCATCGTGACCTGATCATCCCCGGCTATCTTGCCTCGTTGAAGGGTGAGCTGGAAGAGGAGCTTCCAGACTGGAATATCATTATCGGACCGAGAGAGGCAGGCCATCTGCCGGTCTTCCTGAAGGAATGGAAGCCATCGAAATAATGTTTTAAGTATTGACTCCCGCAGAGCCGCTGAGCCGCTGAGAAGGACAGAAAAAGTTTTTCTCAGCGACTGTGCGTGAAAAAATATCAGAAAGTAACTTTTTGCACTAAGCCGCTGTAAAAAAAGAACATGGCCATCTAAGTGACCGGATCGGCATAAGGAGCCGGTCGCTCCTACGCCGTCCATGGCGCTCGCGACACTGGGCCATCCCTGGCCTGCGTAACGAAATAGATATAAATGGCCATGTTATTTCGTAACGGCTCCTAAATAATTATAACCCTCACCGCGGACACGCGTATGACCACTGTAACACTTACTATAAATGGCGCCGAGATCGTGGCTGAGGCTGGCCTCACCATCCTTGAGGTTGCCAGGCGATCGGATATCATTATCCCCACCTTGTGTCATGTGCAGGGGAAGCCTACTGGGAATCCCTGTCAGATGTGCATGGTGGAGATAGAAGGGCAGGAGGATCTCATTCTTTCCTGTGTCAGTCCGGCTCAGGAGGGGATGGTTATTACCTCGGATTCCGACAGGATAGCTGCCCACCGCCTGGAGCGCCTGGCCATCCTGGCTGAGACCCATTTTGGTGACTGCAAGGCCCCCTGTAATCTCACCTGTCCCGGACAGATCAATGTCCAGGGCTATATCGCCCATGTGGCCAAGGGACAGTATGAAGAGGCGCTGCGCCTGGTCATGGAGCGCAACCCGCTGCCCTTTTCCGTGGGGAGGGTCTGTCCCCGTTTCTGTGAAACACGCTGCCGTCGCATCCTGGTGGACGAACCGGTCTCCATCAACCATCTGAAGCGCTTTGTCGCTGATTGGTGCATGAGTCATGAGATCGATCTGGAGATCCCCAAGGATGCTCCTACCGGCAAACGGATTGCAGTGATTGGCGGTGGCCCGGCCGGCCTTACCGCCGCCCATTTTCTGACGAGAAAGGGGCATGATGTGACCATCTTCGAGTCTTCTCCCATGCTGGGCGGGGCCTTGCGCTATGGATTTCTGGAGTATCGAATCCCCCGGGATGTCCTCAACTACGAGATTAACACCATTCTCCGGCTGGGCGTGTCGGTCAAGCTCAGTCAGAAATGGGGCAAGGATTTTACCCTGCAGAGTCTGAAAGATCAGGGCTATGATGCGATCTTCATTGCCACAGGGACAGGAGTGGATATCCCTCTGGAAATCCCGGGGGCGGTCAATCCGCACACCTATTCGGCGATGAAATATCTGCGTCGGATGGCGGAAGGAAAAGCGCCGGATATGGGGAAGCGGGCGGCGGTGATCGGCGGCAATAATATTGCCATGGAGGTGGCACGTACCCTGATCAGGCAGGGGGTGGCCGAGGTAACCGTCATCTATCCCCGTTCCCGCGTGGAGATGCCGGCCCATCAGCGCAATATTCGTGAGGCCGACAAGGAAGGGGCACAGTTTCTGCTCATGGCTTCACCGGTTACGATCGCTGACTCGGTTGAACAGGGATCCAGACTGAAGCTGGAGTTGATCCGCATGAAGCTGGGTGAGCCCGATGCCAAAGGGGTCAGACAGCCGGAGCCCATGCCCGGTTCGTCCAATATCCTGCAGGTGGATTCCATCGTCTCATCTCTGGGACAGCGCGCCGTTTCTGACACATTCAGTGGTGGAGAGCTGGAGAAGACTATTGCCCTCTCTCCCAATAAGACCATCGATGCCAATGTCCGTTCATCCCAGATTAATATCAACGGAGTTTTTGCCGGCGGTGATGCGGTCAGCGGCCCCAGATCAGTGATCCAGGCCGTGGTTTCAGCCCGCCGAGCCGCTGATAATATCCATGCCTATGTCATGGGAGTGCCGAAGGAAGAGGGAGAGAGTCGCTTTAATTTTACTCGCGGCAAGGGTTTTGATGATGTCGATCTGAAGAATTTTGACGGCATCAATGTCAAACTGCGGGAAAAGATGCCCACCCGGCCGCCCGAGATCTGCAGTCAGGACTTTGATGAGGTGAAACTGGGATTTTCCGAGAAGATGGCCCTGCATGAGGCCGAGAGATGCCTGTCCTGCGGCTGTACCGCCTATGACCGCTGCGATCTCAAGGAACTTGCCATCAATCATAATCTCAATATCAACAAGACGGGCATGGGGACCACGCCGGTTTATGCCAGGGATTATTCCCATCCCGCCATTATCGTTGATAAAAATAAATGTATCTTCTGCGGGCGCTGCGAGCGGGCCTGTGAGTATGATGCCCTGGAACTGGGTGCCGATTCCTTTGATGACAAGGGCCGGCCCGTGGGACTGATTCTGGGCTTTAATGACAAGTGTGTCTCCTGCGGCAAGTGTGTTGATAGCTGTTCCACCGGCGCCTTGAACAAGAAGGCCCAGACTATCCCTCTCCATACCGAACCGGTGACAGAGGTGCGCAGTACCTGTCCCTATTGCGGGGCGGGATGCCAGATCATCCTCCGGGTCAAGGGTAAAACCATCATTGAGGTCACTGCCGATCCGGAGCAGGCGCCAAACTACGGGGCCTTGTGCGTCAAGGGTCGATTCGGCCATGAGTTTATCCAGCACAAGGAGCGGCTGACCAAACCGCTGATCCGCAAGAACGGGATGCTGGTTGAGACCAGTTGGGACGAGGCCCTGGATTACACGGCCAAGAAGCTGTTTGACCTCAAGGCTATGTACGGTCCGGATTCCATCGCCGGATTTTCCTGCGCCCGGGCCACCAATGAGGAAAACTTCCTCATGCAGAAGTTCATGCGCACCTCGATCGGTACCAATAATATCGATCATTGCGCCCGCCTCTGACACGCTCCCACTGTGGCCAGTTTGGCCCTTTCATTCGGTAGCGGCGCGATGACCAACTCCATCGCCGATATTATAGAAGCGGATGTGATCATGGTGATCGGTTCCAATGCCGATACCAGTCATCCCACCATCGGTCTGCGGATCCATCAGGCCAAGAAGAACGGCAGCAAGCTGCTGGTGATTGACCCGAGGCGCACCGGTTTTGCCGATGAGGCGGATCTCTGGCTGCGGCCCAATCCCGGCAGTGATGTCGCTCTGCTCAATGGCATGGTGCATGTGATCCTCGAAGAGGGGATCTGGGATAAGACGTTTGTCGAGGAACGCACCGAGAATTTCGAGGAACTGGAGATTGTCACTGCCAAGTACACCCCGGACTATGTCGAAAAGATTACCGGTATTGCCGAGGCCCAGCTCCGTGCGGCCGCTCGTCTTTATGCCTCACCGGGAAAAAAATGCGCCATTTTCTATGGAATGGGCCTGGCCCATCACGCCACCGGCACGGATAATGTCAAGTCGGTTGCCAATCTGGCCATGCTCTGCGGTAAACTGGGAGTGGCAGGAGGCGGGGTGAATCCCCTGCGCGGGCAGAATAACGTCCAGGGGGCCTGTGATATGGGGGCTTTGTTTAATACCCTGCCCGGATATGCCGGTCTGAATAATGATGATGTCTTTGATCGCTATGAGAAGATATGGGAGGTGAAGCTGCCCCGTCGCAAGGGCAAGGCGGCCACCGAGGTCTGGGATGCCATCCTGGAGGGAGATATCAAAGGGATCTATGTCTTCGGTGAAGATCCGGTGCTGGCCGATCCCAATGCCCATCATGCCGTAGCGGCCCTGGAAAAACTCGATTTTCTCATCGTTCAGGATATCTTTCTCACCGATACCGCCAAGATGGCTGATATCGTCTTTCCGGCGGCCTGCTATGCCGAAAAAGACGGCACCTTCACCTGTACCGAGCGTCGCGTCCAGCGCGTGCGCAAGGCAGTGGAACCACCCGGTGAGGCCAAGGCCGACTGGCAGATCTTCTGTGAGCTGTCCCATCGCATGGGCTATGACATGCCCTACACGCATCCGGAAGAGATCTTCAACGAGGTGACGCAGCTTATGCCCCAATATGCCGGCATTACCTATGAACGTATTGAAAAGGTGGGGCTGCAATGGCCGGTGCCGACTCAAGACCATCCGGGAACACCGGTGCTCCATATCGGCAGGTTCACCCAGGGTAAGGGTCTGTTTATCCCCGAGGACTATACCCCTCCCACCGAGATGCCAGATGCTGAATATCCGCTGATGCTGACCACCATCAGGGAAATACCTCAGTATAACTTTGGTTCCATGACCCGCAAGACCCCGGAGATTGAGGCCCTGTGCCCTGAACCATTTGCCGAGATCAATCATGAGGATGCAGTCCGGCTGGGTATTGATGATCTGGATACAATTGAAGTCAGCTCAAGGCGCGGCACGGTGCAGTTACGTGCCAAAATATCCGATCGTTCGCAGCTTGGCACCATTGCTATTCCGTATCACTTTGCAGAAGTTCCAGTGAACAACCTGACCTTAAACAGTCTCGACCGGCTGTCGCGCAGCCCGCAGTATAAAATCTGTGCGATCAAGGCCACAAAGGTCGAAGCATAATATAACAGAAGACCCAAACGATAATTTTTCAGGAGTAACATTATGGGTAAAGCAATGAATCACAGGGAAGGGGCAGTCATGGTCGTCGGCGGGGGAATCGCCGGGATCCAGGCCGCGCTGGATCTGACGGATCTTGGTTTTTATGTCTATCTGGTGGAGAAATCCCCGGCCGTCGGCGGGGTCATGGCCCAGCTGGACAAAACCTTTCCGACCAATGACTGTTCACTCTGAATCCTGGCGCCAAAGCTGGTAGAGGCCGGTCGGTCTCCCAATATTGAAATGTTGACCAATGCTGATCTTCTGGCATTGGAAGGAACTCCAGGAAATTTTACGGCTACGATCAATCTGCGGCCGCGTTATATCGATGCCGATGCCTGTACCGCCTGCGGATTATGCACCCAGTATTGCCCCAAGCATCATGTGGATCCCTATAATGAGGGGCTGGCCATTACCAGGCCCATCCATATCGATTATGCCCAGGCGGTGCCTGCCACCTATTACATCGATCCGAGCTCCTGTCTCTTTCTGCAGCATGGGACCTGTCAGATCTGTGTGCCGGTCTGTCAGAGTCATGCCATTAATTTCAAGCAGCAGCCGGAAGAGCGGAAGCTGCGGATCGGGGCGGTGATCCTCTCGCCCGGTTTCGGCAAGATTGCTCCCGAAACCCTGGCCAATTTCGGTTACGGCAAGCACCCGGATGTGGTAACCGCCTTTGAGTTTGAGCGGATGACCACCGCCTCCGGCCCCTTCATGGGTGAGGTCAAATGCTTCTCCGATGGCAGGCATCCCAAGCGCATGGCCTTTATCCAGTGCGTCGGCTCCCGTGACATAGGCTGCAATAACGGCTACTGTTCTTCGGTCTGCTGCATGTACGCCATCAAAGAGGCGCTGGTGACCAAGGAACATGACCCGGAAGTGGATATCACCATCTTCTATCTGGATATCCGCACCCAGGGCAAGGATTTCGATGCCGCCCGCGAGCGGGCCGAGGCCATCGGCATCAAGTTTGTCCGGGCCAAGGTGGCGGATGTCACCCCCTGGGAGAACCGGTTGCAGCTGACCTATGCCACACTTGACGGCCAGCACAGGTTCGATCCCTTTGATCTGGTGGTGCTGTCCGTGGGGCTTGAGTCGCCCAAGGATGCGCAGAAGATAGCCGATATTACCGGGGTTGCTCTGAACAAGTATGATTTCTGCGCCACGGATGGCTTCAACCCCCTGCAGACCAGTCAGGAAGGAATTATGGTGGCCGGTGCCTTCCAGGGCCCCAAGGATATCCCGGAATCGGTTACCCAGGCATCGGCTGCCGCCTCACTGGCCGCCGCGTCCCTGAAACAGGTACGGGGCAAAGGGGTGGAGCTCAAGATCTATCCTGAGGAGCAGCAACTTGCTGCAGACGAAGAGGCCAGGATCGGGGTCTTTGTCTGCCATTGCGGCATCAATATCAGCTCGGTCGTGGATGTGGCCGCGGTGGCCAACTACGCCGGCGATATGAAGAATGTCACCTATTATACCGAAAACCTCTACTCCTGTTCCCAGGATGCCCAGGAGGTTATCAAGAAGAAGATCAAGGAACACAAGCTGAACCGGGTGGTGATTGCCGCCTGTTCGCCGCGCACCCACGAGCCTCTGTTCCAGGAGACCATGCGCGATGCCGGTCTGAACCGGAACCTCTTTGAGATGGTCAATATTCGCGATCAGTGTTCCTGGGTCCATGCCGGTGAACCGGAGCTGGCCACCATCAAGTCCAAGGATCTGGTGCGTATGGCCGTGGCCAAGGCCAGAATTATCCAGCCGCTGCCCGAACAGTCGGTGCCGGTAACAGCGAAGGCCCTGGTTATCGGGGCAGGAGTGGCGGGAATGACCGCCGCCCTGAACCTGGCCGAGCAGGGATTTGATTCGGTCCTCATTGAAAAAGGGGACAGTATCGGCGGTAATCTCAAGAATCTGCACCATACCCTGGCAGGCGATGCGGTGCAGTCGCATCTAAAGACCCTGGTCACCAGGGTTACCGGATCCAAGAAGATAGATGTAATCTGCAATGCGGAGCTGGTGCAGACCGCCGGCTTTATCGGCAACTTTGCCTCGGTGATTGCCAGCGGCATGGGCAAGACCAAGGTCGAGCAGACTTTTGACCATGGGGTGATCATTGTCGCCACCGGCGGCCACGAGCATCGACCTGACAAGTATCTGTTGGGCAAGTCCAAAAAGGTGGTGACTCAGCAGGAGCTGGAGAAACAACTGGCGGGTAAGGCCAAGACCCGGGCACCCGGTTCCATCGTCATGATCCAGTGCGCCGGTTCGCGCGGTGATGATCTCAACTACTGCTCCAAGGTCTGCTGTAATCACGCCTTGAAGAATATCCTCAAGGTCAAGGAGATCAACCCTGGATCCCAGATCATTGTCCTCTACCGGGATATGCGCACCTACGGCTTTGCCGAGGACGCGTATACGGAGGCCCGCAAGATGGGCGTGGTCTTCATCCCCTATGAGGTGGACCGTAAGCCGGAGGTGACCGAGAAGGGCGAAAAGGTGCAGGTCCGTTTCTTCGACTCTATCATGCAGGAAGAGGTGGTCATGGCGCCTGACCTGGTGGCCCTCTCCGTGGGGATCGTGCCGGATGATACCGATACCCTCTCTAAGCTGCTGAAGCTGCCGGTGACGGCCAATAAGTTCTTCCTTGAGGCCCATGTCAAGCTGCGTCCCGTGGAGCTGTCAGTCTCCGGCGTCTATGTGTGCGGGCTGGCCCACGGTCCCAAGCCTGTCGATGAGACTATTGTTCAGGCCCAGGCGGCAGCGGCCAAGGCTGCGATCCCGCTGGTCATGGGTCATGTGACGGTTGACCCGATAGTATCGAGCGTGCAGCAGGACAAGTGCATCGGCTGCGGCCTCTGCGTCAGCCTCTGTCCCTATGGCGCCATTGTCATGCAGAAAGTGGATGGCAAACGGAAGGCGGAGACCATTGCCGCCTCATGCAAGGCCTGCGGGATCTGTGCCGCCCATTGTCCGACCTTTGCCATCTCCATGGGCGGGTTCACCAATGAGCAGATTATCTCCCAGATAGTGGCCTTCGGGGCCACAGGGGACCGGTAATTTCCATTCTAAATTTAGTGTCTTACAGATTATTTTCTTGTTTTTTTTACAAGAAATTAATCTGTGAAAGACACTTATCCTGTTTATCAGGGCAAGTTGGACCAAGTTTATTATATTTGAGGAGAACGTCTTATGGCTGACCAGGAATTTAATCCCAGTATCCTTGGCTTTTTATGCAACTGGTGCTGTTACGCGGCGGCAGACGCTGCCGGTGTCTCACGGTTTCAATACCCGCCCAGTATGCGGACCGTCCGGGTGATGTGTACCGGGCGCATAGATCCGGCCTTTGTCCTCCGCGCCTTGGCGGAAGGGGCGGACGGGATCTTTACCGGCGGCTGACAACTCGGCGAATGCCATTACCAGGTTGGTAATTACGATGCAATGGGTGTGAGTGCGCTGGTCAGGAAGGTGTTGAAGGACGTCGGCATCCGCGAGGAGCGGTACAGTCTGCAATGGGCTTCTGCGGCCGAGGCGCCGCGCTTTGTCCAGTTGATCACCAAGTTTACGGCGCAGATCAAGGAGCTTGGACCCATCGGCGAGGCCGAAGGACTGTCGAAAGAAGAACTGAAGACCAGGATCGACAAGGCCCTGGCCGTCGTCTCCGATCAGAAGGTGCGGATTGCCTTCGGCAACGCCACCAAGGCGGTGCGCAAGGATGGTATCTGGACCGATGAGCATATCGGTGGGATCGTGAACGAGAAGATGGAGAAGTCTCTGACCACGGCCCTCGGCTGATCAGCTCCGGGAAATTTCTGAACGAGAAAGGCCCTGCTTCTTCAGTGAAGCAGGGCCTTTCTCGTTGATGGGATGATGACATGAAAAAAAGGTCAGAGTGATTTTTGTACGGCAACAATAACCTTGGCGTTGTTCGAATGAATGCCGGTGCTCGTCAGTCCCTCTTGATGTTCTTGATCGGCGATTTTAGCCGCTTTATTTCATTTTTTTACTCCCACCTTACAGGAGTTTACCTGCGTTGTAGTCAAGCAGGAGTGCTGATCTTAATGCGCCGTTTTCTCCTTGTACGTTGCAATTTATATACATTGTGGAGCCACATTTAATCATTCCGTGATTGCTGTGTATATGGCCGAAAATATGATACTTTGGTTTGAGTGCGGCGACAGCGGCAGTGAGGTCCGAACAACCATGGGAGACGGGACCGTCTTGATCGAGAATGCCGGACGGAGGAGTGTGAGTTACTAAAATATCGACATCAGGCGGGATCATATTCCATTTTTCTTGAAGCGCTTTTCCTCGCGGTAAGGCAAAGGCATCACAGGCACGGTCGTTAAATAACGGCTGCCAAGGTGCTCCGTAGATAGTTGTCCCGGCAATGACCACAAATTCATCCAGAAGATATATTGCTTCCGATAGTTGCAGTCTGGCTTTTACCGGATCATGCGCAAGCCTATGATCGTGGTTGCCACCAACCACGATTTTATGTCTATGAGGCAAAGATCCTAGAAAACTATTAAAATCCGAAACATCGCTCGCGGTTCGGCAATGGGTCATGTCACCGGCAAAAATTAAAATATCTGCGTCCGGAATGTTGATTTGCCCATGTAATGCATGGGTATCGCTGAATAATGCTATTTTCATTGTCTTGTAATAGTTACCATTAGGGTGCCTTGAAAAATGCTCTTTTCGTCCCGTTCTAGAAAACGATATCGTTTTTTAAGTTAGTGTACCATTCTTTCTGTAAATTCATGTAAGGCCTTAGCAAGAGAGCAGGCCAAGGTTTATCCTTTCGGGACTTATTATTCACAACCAACCGAAAGGAGATCACAATGACCTGCAGTGCAAAGAATACCCAATTTGAAATGGCAATGGAACTGTTAATTGACAATGGGTTCAATGGGGTGGCGGAGGCCATAACTTTGATGCTGAATGAAGCCATGTGTATTGAGCGGTCACGCTACCTGCAAGCCGCGCCATAAGAGCGGACAGATCAGCGGCGGAGCTATGCAAACGGCTTCCAGCCAAAGAGTGTCAAGACAAGAGTCGGCGAACTCCAGTTGTCCATACCCCAAACCAGGGATAGTGAATTCTACCCCAGCAGCCTGGAACGTGGACTCCGCTCTGAACGAGCTTTGAGTATCGCCCTGGCTGAAATGTATGTCCAAGGGGTTTCAACCCGTAAGATGGCGAAAATCACGGAAGATATGTGCGGATTTGCCGTCAGCTCCAGCGAAGTCAGCAGGGCCAGTGCGACACTGGACGAGCAGCCTTCATCCTGGCGTTCGCGGAGACTTGAGTCCTTTCCCTATGTGTATCTCGATTCCCGCTACGAAAAGGTTCGGCAGGCGGGAGCCATGATCTCCGTTGCCGTACTGGTTGCGGTTGGGGTTTCCCTGAGCGGTCATCGTGATATTCTGGGTGTATCCGTCGAGTTATCCGAGCACGAGGTGCACTGGAGACATTTCCTCAGCGGCTTAAAAGACCGTGGACTTCATGGGGTTAGACTCTTTATCTCCGATGCCCATGAGGGGTTAAAGGCCGCTCGGAATGCTGTATTTCCAACAGTTCCATGGCAGAGATGTCAATTCCACCTGCAGCAGAATGGGCAGAAATATGTCCCGAAACAGCACATGAAAGACGAGGTATCCGGGCGTATCCGGGCCATCTTCAATGCGCCCAATGACGCAGAGGCAAAGAGATTGCTTGAGATCTTCCAGAAAGATTACGAGAAAAGCGCTCCCAAGCTCGCTGAATGGGCGGAGACAGCTCTGCCTGAGGGACTGGTTATCTTTCTGTTTCCAGAAGAGCACCGGGAAAAAATCCGCACAGTCAATATGCTGGAGCGGATCAATAAAGAAATACGACGGAGAACCAGGGTTGCTTCCCTGTTCCCCAATACCGCCTCTTGCCTTCGCCTGGTAAGTGCGGTGACCATGGAAATATCCGAGGATTGGCAGACGGACAAAAAATACCTGGTGATCGATAAATAGCTCTTTTGTCGGAGCCCCTGCGGGGCGGAAGAGCGGCACCGCTCTTCCGCCATCACCAACCTCAGGTACAGCGCTGGCAGGTCAAAATGTCAAGGCTGCGAGGCACGAGCACCCGAAGGGCTTGGCTTTGATATTTTCACTTAACAGCGCTACCACACAGCTGCCAATGAAAATAGAAAACGAAACGAAAGGATTTTGAATTTACAGAAAAGATGTTGCTTTATCTTTTTAAACCCACCGACTTCAAGTCGGTGGTTGTTTAGTCAATCGCCGCTTTTACGGGGAATCTTTGATGGCGCTACAACCACACAATCAAAACCGTTGCCTTTCAAGAATCGGTATATTTCATAACCGCACGGACCGGCCTCATAGACAAATCGGAGTTCAGCTCCGCGGTTTGCTCCCTGTATTTTACGGATCGCCTTGTGCAGCGAATCAAGGTCTCCGTCAATTGTCCCGTAAAACCGGACATCGCCATCACGGCCCTCGTTGGCCAATGCAATATCATTGGCATCTTTATGTACATCCAGCCCGACAAATATGGTATTCTTTTTCATGACCTGCCTCCTTGGTTATGGCTCTGCGCCGTAGTGAATTGTTCTCTACAGCATACCCATGTTTGTAAGGGGCAGGTCTTTTTCGTTTAACTGACAGCCATTATGTCTAAACCCCTGGTATTTTATTGAGGGTCAGAGATCCTGACCGGCAATAGTAAAGGGATACGATCATGGCAGGGGCAGGTGGACGGTGAACAGGGCACCGCCCAGATCGGAGCTGCCTACCGCAATGGTGCCATGATGGGCCATGACGATCTGCTTGACAATGGCCAGACCCAGCCCGGTTCCATCGACACGTCTGGTGAAAAATGGCTCAAAGATCTTCTCCCTGTACTGTTCTTCAATGCCTGTGCCGTTATCACCCACCCGCAAGATGATTTTCCCCTGGTTGTCTGAGATATTCAGCTCTTCCGCTTCTATCTTAATACGTTCCGCGCCTTGTGGACAGAAGGGCAGGGCGTTCTGAATAAGATGATTGAGAACGGTGAAGATCTGGTGCTGGTCTGCCCACAGAGAATAGCTGGGATCTATTTTGATCTCGAGGGTGCAGCTGGCAGGCCATAAGGGATCTGCCTGGCTGACCTGAATGACTTCATCCAGACATTTTTTCAGGGAAAACCATTCCCGCTCTGTGGTTTCCGGTTTAGCGAATTTAAGAAAATCGGAGATGGTGCGGGTCAGGCGGTTGGATTCGCGGAGGATGATATTGATGAGCGCCCGGTTGGTTCTTTGCTCGGGGGAATCGGGCAGGGAAAACTCATTGGCGAGGATCTGGGCGGATCCGGAGATGGCGGTGAGCGGATTTCTGAAATCATGGGCAATGCCGGCGCTGATCCTTCCTATGGCGGCCAGCTTCTCCGCCTGGCGCATCTGCTGTTCCAGCCGTTCTATTTCACTGATATCCTGAATGGTCAGGACCTTGCAATTCTGGCACTGGTGTTTTTCCTGCTCATGCGCTGTTGACTCTGTCGGGAATTGCAGTCTGGCGCAGGAGTACCCCACTCTGATCTCTACGCCATCCTGGCGCACCAGACTGGCGGCGAGGCGTGATCCTTTTTTGTGCAGATCCAGGGTAGGAAATACCTGAAAAAGGAGCTGCCCGGGAAGAACAGTGGGCGAGTAACCGGTGATGCGGCCGATAGCATTGTTGGCCGAGGTGATCCGGTTGTCGTCATCGATGGTGATAATGCCGGTGGCGATATCGTCAAAGATCTGCTTGTAGAGAAGGGAGAGGCTGTCAAAGCTTCTGACCGTATCGGACAGAGCGGCCTCGGTCTTGAGCAGTCGGCGCGCGAAGATGGCACTGAGGATAGCGGCCAGGAAAAAGGTCAGTCCCAGCACGGCAAAATGGTTGATACTGGTGAACAGATTCTGCTCTTTGAAAAACTCGTAGCGGTTGAGAAAGGCAGGATAGATTCTCATCTGCTCAAGCCCAAGGGCCAGGCCGTATTGCAGGCTTGCCGCAGCTGCCGCTACCAGACCGCCTTTTCCGGGAAGAAGCAGGCCCCCGGCGATAATGGGGAAAAAGTAGAGAGGAGAGAATGTGGAGTGTGAGGAGCCAGTGGCATAAACCAGAAGGGTGACCAGAAAGATGTCAAGTTGATTCTGGATGAAAGCAAAATGGCGGGGATCTCCCTTGCCGGCCAGCAGGAAAAAGGCTGAGCCGATGGTTAAAAGATAGACACAGCAGATAAAGAAAAGGAGCCAGTAGTAGGGTGGAAGAATGATCTCAAGTTGACCGCTCTGGAGAAAGGCACTGATCCCAAGGAGCATGGTGTAGAGAATGACCCGCAGCAGAAGCATCCACAACAGCTGGTCTCTCAGCAGTTTGTCCGGGGATATCTCTGTCTGGTGGGCCCGGGCGATGAAGGTCTTGAAATCCATGATACCTGCCTGGATGCTGTCTACGGGCGCAGCATGTATTGATATTCCGAGTTTCTAGGCGTTTTCAATGCCGTACTTTGTGATCTTGTAGCGTAAGGAGCGAAAACTGATGTGCAGCAGTTCTGCTGCCCGCATCTTGGAATGGTTGCTTTTTTCGAGAGCAAAACAGATAATTCTTTTTTCCAGGTTATTGATAACCTCTTCCAGGCCGCGTTCAAAGAGCTCTTCCTTGCTGGCCACGGCCTGAAACAGGGGGTCGGTCCCGCTCCTGTTTCTCTTCTCTGAGCGGTGCGCCGAAAGGGTCAGGCTTTCCGGCAGGATAATGTTGGAGTTCTCAAGTGCCACCCCCCGTTCAATGATGTTCTCCAATTCCCGGACATTGCCGGGGAAATCATAGTCCATAAGAACCTGCATTCCGTACGAGGAGATTCCCTGGACCTCTTTCCCCAGCAGTCTTGAATGCTTCCGCAGAAAATGGTTCACCAGCAGCGGCACGTCGCCCTTGCGTTCCCGTAAAGGGGGCATGCGAATGGGTACTACCGCCAGACGGTAAAAGAGATCTTCGCGGAAGCGGCCGGCAATGATCTCTTCTTCAAGGACGCGGTTGGTGGCGGCGATAATGCGGACATTCACCCGTTCAATCCGGGTTGAGCCCACGGGCTTGACCTCCCTTTCCTGGAGAACTCTGAGCAGCTTGGTCTGGATGATAGGGGTCAGTTCGCCGATTTCATCGAGAAAGGCTGTGCCGTTATTGGCCAGTTGAAAAAGACCGGGCTTGTCGTTAATGGCCCCGGTGAAGGCGCCCTTGACATGGCCAAAGAGCTCACTTTCCATAAGGTCTTCTGGGATGGCGCTGCAGGTTATCGGCACAAAAGGCTGCCCGGCCACCTTGCTGTGCTGATGGATTGCCTGGGCCACAAGTTCCTTGCCGGTGCCTGACTCACCATAAATAATGACATTGGCAGGTGTCGGGGCAACGCGCTGGATCAGGTCGAAAATTTTGACCATCTCCTGACTCTTGCCAATGATCCCGGGAAAGCTGTCGGCAGCAGATGGGCCAGGGGTCTCGGCCCTGCTGCGGGCAGTGGCTGCCCGGATAACGCTCTTGATCTCGGCCACATCGAACGGTTTGCTGATATAGTCAAAGGCCCCGTCTTTCATGGCGGAGACAGCATCATCCGGGGAGACAAAGGCCGTGATCAGGATCACCGGCAGGGTCGGGTATTTTCCTTTGATGGAGTGCAGGAGGTCAAGGCCGCCGATACCGGGCATGCGGATATCGCTGATGACCAGATCGAAACTGCTGTCCTCCAGACAGCGGAGGGCACCCGCGCCATTATCTCTCGTTTCGACCTGGTAGCCTTCTTTCTGCAGCAGGATCTCGAGAAAATCCCGCATGCTCTGTTCATCATCAACAATCAGGATTGATATCATGGCTGATCCCGGCCCTGGTTGTTACCTTGTGCCACCAGTTGGCCTTTCCGGGATTTTTTGAGTTTTTTGATATGGCGTTCACGGCAGGTGGCAGCAGATCTGGATGCTGCTTCTTCGCAATAGACGAGCATGACTGGTCGGCGTGATCTGGTATATTTCGCGCCCTTTGGTCCGGAGTTATGTTCCAGTATCCGTTTTGCCAGGTCCTTGGTGATACCGGTATAGAGGCTGTTGTCACCGCAGCGGACGATATAGACATACCAGGAATTCATGCCTGTTGTTACCTGCTACCAGGTGCGGACACGGCCTGTGTCCAGATGGATAAAGTCAGATTGAGGATAATAACCAACCCCGCCTTGCTTAAGCGCCATGGCGATGCGGTGCAGGCGACCGGTATTAAAAGCGGGGAGGCGGATATCTATGGCCTTGCCGCTCATGTGCAGGCTGTGGCTGGCAACGCCGCCGCTGTTGCCCTTCAGCATGGTGTTAGTCTGAGGTGATCGGTATCCTGAGATCACCTCAAAAAAATCTTTGGAACCGGTGGCCTGGCGCAGGTCATGGAGGACGTCAAGAAGGGTTGGGTCAATGGGATGGATTTCTCCTGTCCTGAAATCTTTGAGAAAATGGTTGATCTTGGTCAAGGCGCTGGGGATATGACGGCCATTTTTGAAATAGACAAGAGACAGCTTTTTCGAGGTGTGGGTGTGATACAAAGAGAGGCTCCGCTCTTCAAACCGGGCCAGTAAGGCAGTGGGGGAAGAGAGTAACAGAAGGGGGGCCAGGGCCATGGCCCGGGTAAGAAATTTTCGTCGATTCATTGCTTTTTCCCTGTATCTTTGAAGTTGATCTTTTAATCAAGGGTTATTCTTTGAAGAGGATCTGTTCAAACTGCCGGTCGCGATCATAGATGTCGGTATGGAAAGAGGTAGTACCGTCCTGGTTGCTCCTGGCTGTCTGGTAGGTGATATGTACCGGCAGAGGTTCAGGCAGGCGGATAATAGTACGTTTACCAGTGTCTATGATCTCATGGAGTCGTTCCATGGACCAATCATTTTCGAAATCGCTCATGATAAAATCTGCTAATTTTACAGGTTTTTCGAGACGAATGCAACCATGGCTGAAGGCCCTGCTGGAATGTTGGAAAAGGGCCTTGGCAGGAGTGTCATGCATATAAACATTATAAGTATTTGGAAAGACGAATTTTATGGAGCCGAGGGCGTTTTTCTTTCCAGGCTCTTGTCGTAATTTGAGTTGGCCCATTTGTTTGGGGCTTATCTGCTGCCAGTCAATGGACAAAGGGCTGATCTCTCTGGCCTCGGAGGTCCAGTCACTGAAGAGGCGGATATCATTGTCGCTCAGGTAGCGGGGATTCTTTCTTACTTCACCCAGCATTTCATTCCGGGCAATGCTGGGTGGAATGTTCCAGAAGGGGTTGATTTCTATATATCGGATCTGGTCGCTGAATACCGGCGTCTCATGTTGCTGGGTGCCGACAATAACGGGCATTTCCAGGGCAACGGTGTCGTCTGCTATTCCTTCGAGGGTAAAACCGGCGATATCTACCAGCACATATTTTTTGCCCAGGTCATGACCCTCCCAGCGCCAACGTTCAAGATTTATAAGGATCTGTCTGATTTTTTTCTCGGCGGGTATGTTCATGGCAGCGATGGTTGATTTGCCAATCACTCCATCAATGGTCAGGCCATGGCGAAGCTGGAACAGGGTAACGGCCTGGACAAGCATCTCATCATAGACGGTGGCATTTGTTGCTGCGGATTGAAGAAAGCCTTCAATCTGCAACCTTGTCCGTATCGTCGAGATTCTTGAATCCCGTGCGCCTGGATGGATGGTCTTGCCGGAATCGACAGGAGGCCAGCCGCCGGCTGCAGCCAGATTTTGATAATTTGGCAAGGCAGCACGCAGATTTCTATAGTATCTGTGTGGTGGCAACAGGCCAGCCAGAAATTGATTCAGATCTGGAGAAGAGAGGGCTGATTTTACAAGTGCCAGCGCGTCAAAGGCAGGAATGTTTCCATCTTTCACCGCCAGAGGGGATGTGTCTGTTGTGAAAAGAGCGCGTCCTCCCCGGGCGTCGTGGGCGTATTTGATAAAGGCAAGGGTCAGCAAGGTGTCCAGTTCAACTAATGTTTCAGGCATCTTGCCATCCCAGAGAGAGGCGATCCGGCCGGTATAATACTGTTCGGGAACCAAACCCTCACTTCCTGAATCTTTTAAAACCGAGAAAAGTACTTCCGCTTTCCCCCCGGGGCCGTCCTGGGTGACCCAGAGAGGTTGCAGGCCCGTTTGGCCGTAGATGACAGCCAGCCAGCGCTGCATGTTACTGGGCCTATTGTCAGTCCGGGGATCGGAAAAATCAGCAGTGTTCTGTCCGAGTTGATCATAGAGAGCGAGATTCAGCTTTTCGGGGGTCAGGGCATTACTTGTTCCGGGATAGAGAAGGAGGGCGCAGAGCAGGAATGGAATGGATAACAGTGTCTTCTGCAATGTTGAGCCTTTATCGAATGAGTTGCCAAGAGGGGTTGTGGATGGTATGTAGTTCAGGCAGAGGAACTCTTGACATCACTTTTTTCAGGATCCACATCCATCCTGTAAAGAATCAGCCAAAATTAGCGCATTATAATAGCATTTCAGGAAAATAATAGCAAGAAGAGCCATGATGGAACAAAATAATAGACCAGAACAGGTAGAAGGCCCTGAGCAGGCGAGCGGGGTTCATGATGAGTTCAACCCTCAAACCTTGACCGATCATCTGCGTGATCTGCGTTCCTGTCTTATTGTCTCTCTGGCTGCCATCGTTGTTGGTTTCGCCGGCTCCTATGGTTTTATTGAATCCATCGGGGTCTGGTTTTTCAAGCCGCTTACCGATGTCCTGCCCGAGGGTTCATCGTTGATCTTTACCTCTTATCAGGAAGGGTTTTTTTTTATCTGAAGCTCGCCCTGGTCTGTGGTCTGTTTGTGGCCAGTCCGGTCATCTTTTATCAGATCTGGCGTTTTCTGGCCCCTGGTTTGTACAAACATGAGAAGCGCGTACTGTTGCCTTTTTCCTTCCTTTCTACTCTCTGTTTCCTGAGTGGCGCCACCTTTGGCTATCTGGTCGTCTTTCCGCCCGCCTTTCGTTTTCTTGTCGGCTACAGCAATGAGTTTTTGATTTCACTCCCAGCGGTCAGTGAATATTTTTCCCTGGCCATTCGTTTGCTTATCGCTTTTGGGCTGATTTTTGAAATGCCGGTGTTGATGGTTTTTCTGGCCAAGATAGGTGTCGTCAGTCTTGCCTTTTTGAATCGTCACCGCAAGTATGCTATCCTTGTCAATTTTATTATTGCCGCTATCCTGACTCCAACCCCTGATGTGGTGAATCAGTTGATGATGGCGGTACCGTTGATGGTACTGTACGAGATAAGTATCGTGGCCGTATGGATTTTTGGTAAAAAGAGTTTTGCCAGTTTTCAGCCGGCAGCAGGTGAACAGAAAAGCGATGTTGCGGAAGGATGATACTCTTATCTGAAAAAGCTGGCTTTTTCATTTCATCTTCTGGATTCTTTTTTTTTTGGTGCACGTTATAAGGACTTGGAAAATATTGATGTACCTGAATAGCGACTGTGTTTTTGGCCGGATTTGGCTGCCCAGGGGATTTTGCGATTGAGGTGCGGTCAAAGATGGCCCGCAGACGGGAAGCAAGATGGTATATTACTATTTTCCGCATCCTTAAGTAGAAGCAGTAAATTTTTCCTTGATTACATTAACTGGAGGTTGTGATGAGTGTTGCCGGAGATTTTGCAAAGGTCTTGGAGATTGGACGTCCCCCTGCTATTAGACAGTTGTTTCCTCATTCCCGTGCCCTGCTGGTCAGCGGCAAGGTGATTGACCGCGCCCTGCAGGCCAAGGGCGGGGCTATGACCATGGCTGCCAATGGCCGGAATATTTTTATTATCCGCGGCGCCCTTCAAGCAGCTCAGCGGGCTGATGCCGCCCTGATCATTGAGATTGCCCGTTCCGAGGGCGGGGCGCAAGCCTACTGTGCCGTCAATTACTGGAATATCGCCCGGCAGGTGGATGCCATGTGTAATGAGCTGGGGATTACCGTGCCGGTTGCCATCCACGCCGATCATTACGGGATCAAAAAGATCGAAGATCTGCCCATGGCCCGGGTCGAGATCCCGACGATTTTTGAGGCGGGTATCACCTCGATAGCCATAGACGCCTCGCATATGGCTGATGATCTGAACCTGCTGGCCAATATTGAACTAAACTCCCTGATTCCTTCCTGGGCAGGGCTTGAGACCGAGGTGGGCGAGATCAAAGGTTCGCAGGGACTCTCCACTGTTGATGACGCCTCTTTTCTTATCAAGGGGCTGAACGCCCACGGGATCTGTGCCGACTGGATTGCCTTGAATAATGGCACCACCCATGGTCTTGAAGCGAGCAGTCTGGGGATTCAGGTTATGCTGACCGCGGATATTCACAAGGCTCTTATCCCCTATGGCACCTCCGGTGCCCAGCACGGGACCTCCGGTAACAGCTTTGAGCGCCTACGGGCTATAGCCACACAGACCCACACTACCAAGGCCAATGTGGCCACGGCCCTGCAGATGGTCTCCTGGGGGGTGGAAGTCAATGAGTATGGCAATGCCATCCTCGATGACAGCGGCAATCTGAAGAAGGTCAAGGGTGAAGGGGTCACGGAAGAGATGTGGCAGCAGATGACGACCTATGCCGAGGGCAAGGGCTGGAACAGTGGTGATTATAAAAAACTTAATCTGCCCTTTGAACCCCGACTCCTGGGCCAGCCCCGCAAGATTCGGGAGCGGATGGCCAGGCGGGTGGAGGATTTTGTTTTTTCCATGCTGATGGATGTCTTTTATGCCGGAGGCAGCGCCACTCTAGCCCGGGAGGTGATTCTTGAGGCCGGTTCCTATGACCTTGGCCCCAAGGTTGGGCGGATTGAAGACCCGGCGCAATGGACCCGGGAAATGATTATTGAACGGGCGAGAACGCTTGATGTGAACAAGGGGCCGGGAGGCGATTTTGATGATTAATGGCTCATGGGGCAGGTAGGGTTGGACAAGGCTCAGCTTTTGGGCGGGGCCAATTCCTGCTGCTGAGCAGGATTTAATGCCTGGAATATGGCGTCTGACTGTTGGCGGCAGGTTTGAGATCCTGGGCCCGACGTTTCGTCATAGGGCTGACGGCCCAGAAAGGTCTGCTGTTGGTTCCGGCACCTTTCTGCCTCCTCTCTTCGCCGGAATCTATCGAATGGGAGCAGGGCTTGGCCCTGCCTGAAGAAGAGGTGAGTAAACTTGAGAAGTTTGATGGCGTCGAAAAAAGTCGCCAACTGCTTCGTTGCTGCAGGTAAGCGAGCTTGTGAGACTCCGAATTATCTCGTCATTGCGGCGTACTCAAGTACGCCTCATTCCTCGAAATTTGCGCGCCTCGCATTTGACGCTTTTTACTTAGCCATCCCAGAAATTGAGTTTTTACGAAACCATCAAGTTTGAACGACTCACAAGGTCAGCAGGATGGTGATGTAGCGATAGCTGTTTGAGGTGGATGTGGTCTGAAAAAAGGGATGAGGATGTCGCCAGCTGTTTTCGTGCTGGAGATAACTTGTTCAAGCGCGGAGTGGTTGCCATTCTGGCTCATCTCAATCAGTTCCCAGCAGTCCGTCGCCTTGGCGATGGCTTGCATGAAGGCAAGGTGCTGGGTGTGACCGGTGCGATGGGCTATAACGTGACCAAAGACAGGGCAGCCAAGGAGGGCAAGATCACCGACCAGATCAAGAACTTTATGCCGGATAAATTCATCGCTAAACCGTAATCCTTCCTCATTTAAGACCGTCTTTCTGTTCCAGTGAATGGCTATGACATTGCTCAGGTTGACGCCGAGGGCCAGTCCTTTTTCCCATAATTCTTCAACGTGCTCTACATAGCCAAAGGTTCTGGCCATGGATATCTCTTTGGCAAAGCGGTCGCCTGTCAGATTGATGGAATAACGCTGGGTCTGGATGAGCTCGTCATTAAAACTGATCTTGCCGCTTACCTTGAAACCGTTATAGGGGAGGATGCGGATAAGGCTGTCACCGTCCTGGTATATAATCTCTTTAGTGATCCGTAAGGCCTTACGCAGCCCTTCCTGTTTTCTTTTTCCTGCCTGCTTGAGGAGGTGCATAAAAGGGCCGGCGCTGCCGTCCATAATCGGAACTTCTATGCCGTCAAGTTCGATGTCGGCGTTATCAATGCCGGATCCGTAGAGGGCTGCCATGAGGTGTTCCGTGGTGGAGACCGTTATGGAGTTGTCGCTCAGGGTGGTGGCAAGACGGGTGTCGATGACATTATCCATGAGGGCCTGGACATACTGATCCGAGGGCAGATCGCAACGAAAAAAACGAATGCCGTTGTTTGCAGGGGCCGGTTTAATAGCAAGATTGACAGGTGCGCCTGAGTGCAGACCAATTCCACAACAGCGGATGGTCTTGCGCACGGTGTGCTGATAGAATTCTTTTTGAGATGACATATAAGAAAACCTTGGTGTTCAGGAATAAGAATAGCGTTACATTAATTATGTATGTGCAAAAATCAAGCCACTGCTTTGATGCTAACATATTAAATAAACTTATTTAGTCTATTTAATATGTTAGCTTGTGTTTTATGCTGAGTCTGCTGGTCGATTTGTTGTGGGGAAAAAAACACAATAGGGACAAGGGCTGGGGGAAAGCACATCATTGGCTGGTGTGTTGGAGTGGTTTGAGCCGTTCCAGGATAAAGGATTTCAGGCCGTCATCAATATGGGTCAGCATCTGCAGGCTGAAAATGGGAAGTGGAAAGGTGTGGTCCTTCAGTTTGACCATGTCCTTGGCGGTGGTGATGATCCCCTTGGCCCCGCTGGCAAGGGCTTCTTTCTGGAGCTGTCGCAGGAGACGGGGAGTATAAGGTTGATGATCCCTGAGGCCGGTAAAACCGCCAAGGGAAATGCCCTGCTCGATCAGGCTCTGTCGGAAAGCCTCTGGCCTGGCAATTCCGCAAAAACCAAAGAGCGGCGTCGGCAGGGCCGTGAGGGGGAGAGTTTTGTCCTCTTTTTCATTTTTTGCGGCTGCAGCTGTGTAGGAACTGAAAAAAACAGGTTTGTGAGGCCAGCGACTTTGCAGAAGGGCGGCAAAGCGGTTTGCCCTCTCCTTGTTGCCGGCCGTTGTGCCGGTAAGCAGAAAGGCGTCACCGCGCATGAGCGCGGAAACTGGTTCCCGCAGATCACCACCGGGAAAGACCCGGCTGTTGCCGGCCAGTGATTCGGCGCTGAACAGTACCAAATTAATATTCCGGTCAACGGCCAGATGCTGAAAGCCATCGTCAAGCAGCAGAATGTCGCAGCCAAGGGTGTCAATGGCGTAGTTACAGGGCAGGGCGCGGACAATACCGGTGAGAACAGGGACGCCCGGCAGAGTCTCGGCCAGGAGTCGCGGTTCGTCGCCTGCCTGTCCGGCATCAAGGTAGAGCTCTTTTCCGTCTGATACCACATTGACCTTGTTGTCGACGGCGCCGCCATAGCCACGGCTGATGATGGCTGGCCTGTAGCCCTGGCTTTGTAAAAAGGTGGCCAGGTAACTGACGATGGGGGTCTTGCCGGTGCCGCCCATAGTCAGATTGCCGACTGAGATAACGGGAACCTCCATTTTGTACTGGCGGAAGACCTTTTGGCTGTACAGGAAAGAACGGAGCTTCATCGCCGCACTGTAGAGTGGACTGAATGGGCGTCCCAGGAAATACAGGTTTCTTTTGGAGTCAGACATGGGGTAGCTTCCGTGAACAGCTCAAGAGGTTTTTATTTTCTGTCAATATCTTGGGTGAGTAGCGCTGGAATATTGAAAAAAGGTGTTTTTTTCATCGAATGGTATTAATATAATTTTTTTTTATAAATATCTTAATAGATGATACTCTCTTTTGGAAAGAGTTTCAGCCTGAAACAGAGAGAACTTCTCTGTTTCAGGCTCTTTTGTTTGGAAAATCTTATTGAACTCTGTTGCTGTGGTCTGATCCGGGCTCTACTATAAAGCATGGCCGGATTATTCTGACGGAGCGCGCCCTGATTCTTCCGAGCACTTCTGATGTGCCCAAGGCATATCCCGAAATTTAATAGTATTGCAATGATTGAAGACGCCTGTTTTGATCTTGCAAAAAGTCATCAAGGATTGAGCGATGAAGACAGTGAAGACTGGAGTGATTGGTGTAGGATATCTGGGAAAATTTCATGCCCAGAAATACGCAGAGATGGAAGGGGTTGAGCTTGTCGGCGTTGTCGATACGAATCCTGTTATTGCCGGAAAGGTGGCCGCGGATTGTTCTTGTGGAGCCTTTACCGATTACCGGGAGCTCCTGCCGCAGGTTGATGCCGTCTCTGTGGTCGTCCCCACGAGCTATCATCATCAGGTGGCACTTGACTGCATTGAGGCAGACGTTGATATCCTGTTGGAAAAACCGATGACCACAACCCTGGCTCAGGCCGATGATCTGATTCAGCGGGCAGATGCCAAAAAACTGATTTTCCAGGTAGGGCATCTTGAACGTTTTAATCCGGCGGTTCTGGCCATGGAGAAATTCTTGACCATCCCCGTCTTTATTGAGAGCAGCCGGGTGTCAACCTTCAAAAATCGTGGTGTCGACGTGGATGTTGTGCTTGACCTCATGATCCATGATATTGATATTATTCTCAGTATTGTCCATTCACCCCTGAAATCCATCCAGGCTGTAGGTGCTCCGGTGGTGACCGCTACCACTGATATTGCCAATGTCCATCTTGTTTTTGAGAATGGGGCTACCGCCAATGTGACGGCAAGCCGGATTGCCCGAACCAATATCCGCAATATGCGGATCTATCAACCCGGTTCTTATATCAATGTTGATTTTGCCAGTAGAAAGGTGATGACTATCCACCTGACTGGCGATATTCAGGAAAATGGCGCCCCCGGGCAGGATACCCAGGTCACTTCCTTTCCGGCAAGTGATGCCCTGAGGGATGAAATTGTTCATTTCGTCAAAAGTGTCAGGGACAGAAGTGAGCCCCTGGTCTCCGGACGGGCAGGTCGCCGCGCGCTCGAGGTGGCCCTCCAGGTGATCGAGCAGATCCGGCAGAATCAGGATCTTGAGGTGTACCAGCAGGTTAACGCAGCCGTGAAAAAGAAATAAGTTTCTATGAACTCAGAAAACCTTCATGTTTTGCCCAAAAAAATAATGATTATTGCCGGAGAGGCCTCAGGCGATCTCCATGGTGCCCGTCTGGTCCAGGCCATGCATCAGCAGCAGCCAGGGCTTGTCTTCTGCGGCATGGGTTCATGGGAACTGGCAGACGCAGGCGTCGAGATTCTTTTTGATGCCGGCAAGATTGCGGTGGTGGGCCTGGTCGAGGTGCTGGCCCATTTTCCTGACATCGTTACGGCCTTGAGAATACTGAAGAAACGAATGCGGGATGATCCCCCGGATCTACTGATTCTCATAGATTTTCCTGATTTTAATCTGATGCTGGCCAAAAGGGCAAAAAAGCTGGGCATCCCTGTTTTTTACTATATCAGCCCACAGGTCTGGGCCTGGCGCACCGGACGGGTGAAGACCATTGGTCAGCTTATTGATAGCATGGGAGTGATTCTTCCCTTTGAAGAGTCCTTTTACCGAAGCCGCGGGGTTACGGCCCATTACGTCGGACACCCCCTTCTTGATTCGGTCAAGGTGACAACGGGCCGAGAGGCCTTCTGCCGACAGCATGCGATTAACCCGGAGCATAAGCTGGTAGGCCTTATCCCTGGCAGTCGCAGGAAAGAGATCTCGGCACTGCTCCCTGATCTTCTCGCCGCGGCCAAGCGTCTGGTGGGAAAATATGAACATGAATTCGTCTTTCTCCTGCCCGTCGCCTCAACCATCTCGGAAGAGGAACTCTGGAATAATGGGCTGGGTAGTTATTCGGAATTGATCAATATTAAACTGATCCGCGAGGATCGCTATGACATGATGGCTGCCTGTGATGTTGTTGTCGCGGCCTCAGGTACAGTTACTCTTGAGCTTGCCATCCTTGGTATTCCCATGGTGGTGGTTTACAGATTGTCTCCTCAGACTTACTTCTTAGGAAGATTGCTTGCCAAACATATGCAATTTTTTTCCTTGGTCAATCTGATTGCTGAACGATCGGTGGTGACCGAACTTTTACAGGAAGAGGTTAAGCCCGGGAAGATTGAGGCGGAACTTGCCCGCCTCCTCTTTGATGACAATTCCCGAAACGAGATGCTGACGGGACTGGCCGAGGTGCTCGACAAACTCGGTCAGCCCGGAGCTTCCAGTAAGGCTGCCGGCCTTGCCTTGAAGCTCCTTGACCAGAAACAAGAATGCCTCATGCCAAATAAGTGAAAAGCAGTAGATGAAAATGGAAACGCTATGAAACCTAAAAATGTGTTGAAAATGCTGTTGCTCTGGATCGCTGTTTTCTTACCTCTCCAGGCTGGAGCCGAAGATCTTGGTGCCTTGCGTTTGAGTGAGATGGAGGGTGACGTTCAGATCAAGTTCACTGGCCTGACGGAGTGGGATCCGGCTGCTATCAATCTTCCGCTGCGGGCAGGAGATCGCTTATGGGTGCCACAAAACGCATGGGTACAGGTGGAGACGCGCGAGGGCAGTGTCGTCAGGCTTGATGCCGGAAGTTTATTGGAAATCCTGGAGGTAGAGGAGGATTCTTTACAGTTGTACCTCAGTCAGGGACAGGCATATCTGAGATTCAAGCAAGAGATGGATTCCATGATTCAGGTAGACACCCCGGTTTCCTCAATCAGGATGTATGACAGTTCGACTCTCAACGTCGCCATTGGTGATAATGGGTATACCGAAATTTCCGTCTTTCGGGGCGCTGTGTACGCAGAAAACAGGAGTGGAGAAGTCCGGGTCGCAGCCGGCAAGATGCTCTCTATGGACGATGGCTTACCCTCACTTATGACCTTGGGCCCCCCCAGCGACTGGGAGAGATGGAACAGGCAGTGGGATGATTCGCTGAGCGATGCAGAGGACAGCGAGCAGTATCTGCCGCCAGAGTTGACAGGATATGGACGGGATTTGAGCAGGAATGGCAGGTGGGTTCAGACCAGTGAGTATGGCTATGTCTGGACTCCGACCACCCATATATCTGTTGATTGGGCTCCTTATCGTTATGGCCGGTGGGTGTGGGTCGGTGACGATTATGTCTGGATCGCACAAGAGCCTTGGGGATGGGCGCCGTATCATTACGGTCGATGGTCTTATATCTCTTCTCATGGCTGGTGCTGGGTACCGCCGCCGCGCAATGAAGTCTATTGGGGACCTGGTTATGTCAGCTGGGTGGCCACAGCAGATACTATTGCCTGGGTGCCTCTCGCACCTGCCGAAATTTATTACGGTCATGGCTATTATGGACCCCATAGTATTAATATTCTAACTATTAATATCTCCATAGTGGTGCCGGGAAGAAATTATCGGAATGTCCATGTGCGTGATGCGGTAACCGTTGTGCACCGGGATACCTTTCTGGGAGGCCAACGTCGGGATATTGGACAGAGGGAAAATCCATTCTTACGGGAGCGGGTAAGTATTGGTCGGCCCAGGATAGAGCCGGAACGAACGACCATGATGCCGATTGTCAGAGAGATTCCCAGGGAACACAAGCCGCCTCGCTCAATCCAGGAACGGACAGTGAATGGAGAAAGACGTATTGTTAGAGAGCGTGACCGTTCGGTTTTTAGGCCAACGGAGGCACCACGATCATTGTTTCCAGCAATCAGGATAAATCCTGAAGCCGTGGGTGAGTCACGAAGAACAGCTGAGCCTGGCGGTCGGCAGCAGGTGCAGGAAGAGCAGGGTTCACCAGGACAATTGAGAGAAAGGCCGACGAACAACAGGGGTAACGGTCGGGACTCGATCAGGTCTGTACCTGTAAGGCCGCAACTGACACCAGCGCCAGTACCTGTTGTGCCGGTCCCTGCCAAGGAGCAACCGGCCTTGAGGGAGGAACAAGAAGCGGCGCCGGCCAGTCGCGGCCGGCAGCAGGTGCAGGAAGAGCAGGGTTCACCAGGACAATTGAGAGAAAGGCCGACGAACAACAGGGGTAACGGTCGGGACTCGATTAGGTCTGTACCTGTAAGGCCGCAACTGACACCAGTTCCAGTACCTGCTGCCCTGGTTCCTGTTATTGGGCAACCGGTGGTGGATAAGGAAGAGGAGTTGAAGCGTCTTCAGCAACAACAGCAGGCCGCTGAAGCGGAGGCAGTAAAACAGGCTGCTGAAGACAAAGTGGAGGAGAATTCTGATCAGCGGCGCAAGAGGATCCGACCAGCATTACCCTGAAGATGTTATACTGACCTTTTTTTTGTTATTTCCCAAAATTGCAGACAGGGTACTGGCAATGCTTGCAATTGCGGCAAAGTCCGCCATGACCCATGCGGGCAAATTCTTCCCGGCCAAAGCGTTCACCAGTCAGAATCCGGGGCAGGATGAGATCAAAGATGGTGATCTTGTGAAACATGCCGCAGGCAGGCAGGCCAAGGACCGGGGTATCTCCTATCCGACCGCTGAGAAACATGGCACCCGGCAGCACCGGCGAGCCATAGACCGTATCAGTGGCCCCGGCCTCTTTGATGCCCATGCGTGTTACATCGTCGGGATCAACAGACATGCCGCCGCTGGTGATGATCAGGTCGGCACCCGCGTCAAGACAGCTGTGGATGGCCTCGCTGATCTTGTTGATGTCGTCTGGAGCAAAGACGACCTTGATCACCTCCGATCCCAGGGCCGTCAGTTTGGTGCGCAGAACCGCTTCAAACTTATCCTGGATCCGTCCGTGGAAGACCTCATTACCGGTAATAACCAGTCCAGCCCTTGCCTGATGCATGGCCTTTACCTCGATCATCGGGGCACCGTCCATGGCAATGGTCACAGCTTCATCGATCAGGGCTCGCGCTGAGACCAGGGGGATCAGGCGGGTGCCGGCAATGGTTTCTCCCTTTTTCACCGGGGTATTGGTGTGGAGGGTGGAGCACATCACTTCACCCAGCATGTTGAAACGAGTGAGGGCGTCGACGTTGATCTTCAGCAGTCCGTCCCGATCTGCTATGATGGTAATCTTCCCTTCCACCGGCTCGGAAGAGCGGGTGACTCCCTCACCAATCAGGGCTGTGGCCAGTTGTTCAGCGGCCTCATTCTCATGGATCTCCTCCGGTCCCAGTTGCAGGACATAGATATTGTCCTTGCCTAGCCGTTTCAGGTGGTCAATATCTTCCTCTCTGATGATATGGCCTTTCCTGAAGGCACAGCCCTTGAATTTATCCTTGACGATCTCGGTGATGTCATGGGGTAAAACCATACCCACCGCCTTTTCTACTGCAATTGTCTTTCTCATGATGCTTCCTGGATATGTGAATTTTATAGGTTTATACTCCTCGTGACAACTGCGGCCAGATCAGGGTGTGCAATTGCAGCTGCAACCGGACGGCTAGTTGGTCCTGCAGTATCCAGGTCGCCAGGTCAAGCGGGCTGATCTGGCCTTTTGCCGGTGAGAAAAGGGTCGGCCCGCTTTTGTTCAGGGTGTGCCTGATCACCATATTCCGCGCCCATTTATAGTCATTTTTATCGGTCAGCACGAATTTCAGTTCACAGGCCCCCTGGATGATACTGTTTCTTTCCTTGGCGAAGGCGATATTCTCACTGGCAAATGATTCTCCCATCCCGCTGCCCGGGGTTTTGATATCCATGATCACAATCACCTCCGTGGCAACCTTGTCGATCGGTAAAGAGCCGTTGGTCTCCAAGAGCACTGTGCGGCCCCTGGAGATCAGCTGTACCATTAGGGGGTAGACGTTTTCCTGGATCAGCGGTTCGCCACCGGTGATTTCTACCAAGGCTTCCGGGTAACTATCAACAAAAGAAAGGATGGCGTCAAGGGCCATGGCCGCGTGGGCTTCCTCGTAGGTGTAACGGGCGTCACAGTAGCGGCAGCGCAGGTTGCATCCGGCCAGTCTGATGAAAACGCAGGGCAGACCGGCATAGGTGGATTCTCCCTGGATGGAATAAAAAAGCTCGGAGATATTTAGGAGCCGTTGCGAAATAACCTGTGTATCTTCAACCATTTCGTTACGGCTCCTTACGCAGAGCAAGGATGCTCCAGTGTCGCTCGCTCCAGGGAAGGATGAAGAGCGACTGCCCTTTTTGCCATGCTGGTGAGACCATTATGCTTTTGACAAGGGTTAAGCGTCCGGGCCATAATAGGTCAATCCTGAGTTGTCGGTTTCCCGTATCATGACACTGTAGAGGCTGTAGCGGTCATGGTGCAGGATGGCCTTGAGCTGGTCAAATAAAAAGACGGCGATATGCTCAGATGATGGGTTCTGGTTGAGAAAGGCCGGATGCTCATTGAGGTCGCGGTGGTCGAGCTCATCAACGACCTCATTCACCTTCTGTTTGAGTACCTTGAAGTCTATACCCATTCCCAGTTCATCCAGTTCTGTGGCCCGGACCGTGACCTGAACCTTCCAGTTGTGCCCATGAGGCTGTTCGCAATTACCAGGATATTCCCGCAGGTGATGGGCGCCGGCGAAATGTGTCTTGATGAAGATATCAAACATGGGGTATTTACCTCCGTGGGTATTTTTTTAACATTGGCAGCCAGTTATTAATCAACAGGGTATGGCTGAAAACCTTGGAAAATTCATTGCTGAAATGGTAGGGTGGCTTTGCTGGAAGACAGAGGTCTGAAACCGGGGACTTCTCGCTTGGCCTTTTTATATTGCCCAATATTGTAGCAGAAAAGGAGTGAAAGAGCATGGCCTTTATTGCCCCTCTCAAGGGAGTACGTTTTAATCCGCAGAAAGTCGGGAAACTCGATGAAGTGGTTACGCCGCCTTATGATGTGATCAGCGCTAATGGCGTTGATGCGTATCGCGCCAGAAATCCCTACAGTATGATCCGTCTGGACATTATCAAGAGTCTCGGGCCAGGCGATGAGAGTGATGCGCGCTACCGGGAAGCGGCCGCCCTTTTCAGTCAGTGGCTTGAAGAAGAGGTGCTGGTGCGAGACCAGGAACCCGGGATCTACCTCTATCAGACTGAGTACTCACACCCCTCCGGAAAAAAGCTGACCCGTAAAGGATTTGTCTGTTTGGTCGGCCTGGCCGAGTTTTCTGAAGGCGTAGTCAAACCCCATGAGCAGACCTTTGACACGGTTATTGCCGATCGACTGCGCTTGACTGTAACCTGCAAGGCCCAGTTCAGTCAGATTTTCTCTCTCTATTCCGATCCGCACAATGAAGTGCTGAGTCTGCTTGAACAGGTGGCAAGCGAGCCTGTCGGCTTAGTGACTGATGCTGACGGCTGTATACACAGCCTGTGGCGGGTTACGGATCAGAATGTCATCAAGAATGTACAGCGACAGTTTCTGGACAAGTCCCTTTATATTGCCGATGGCCATCATCGCTACACCACTGCCCTGGCCTATCGTAAGATGGTGCGTGAGGCTGCAGGTGAACTGCCGGCAAACAGTCCGGCCAATCATATCATCATGTATCTTTGCCCCATGGAAGATCCCGGTCTTTCCGTCTTTCCCACCCACAGGCTGTTACGGTGGCCAGGGGTGATGGAGACGAAGGAGCTGTTGAAGCGCCTTGATCACTATTTTCTCTGTGAGGAGATCGTCAACGGCAGTCGGGAGGGGTTGATCAGAGAGGTGCTGGCGCGGATGGGTGAACTCGAGGCCCAGTCGCCTGATAAAAGTTCTTCCACTTTCGGGGTCTATCATCCCGTCGCAGACAGATGTTTTCTGCTCAACCTGAAGCAGGAGGCCCGGGATGTCCTGGCCGGACGTCCGGAACCGCTGCGGGATCTTGATGTGGTTGTCCTAACCGACATCATCATGGACAAGGCCCTGGGTCTTAATCACCATCGCTGCGAACAGGAAGACCTGATCGCCTATTACAGTGATCATGATGAGGCCCTTGATGTGGCTGTGAAAGAGTGTCTTGCCAATGAAAAGTATACCCCTTTGCTCTTTATCATGAATCCGACCAGGGTTGAACAGGTCAGGGAGGTGGCCGACGCTCATCTGATCATGCCCCATAAATCTACCTATTTCTATCCCAAGATCATGACCGGCCTGCTCTTTAATCAGTTGGTTGAAGGTGAGGAAATAGACAGGCTTGCCTGATCTGAAGGGACACGCCGTCAATGGCCATTGATCAGGCAGGGCGAGAAGAGAGGGTGAGTTGTGACACCCTCTTTGCCGGCAGAGTGCACTGTCTGCAACATCGATCCGGCTATCGCTTTTCAGTTGACGCCATCCTTGCCGCCCATTTTTCCCCGCCGGTGCCAGGGGGGGCAGTCCTTGATCTCTGCGGCGGCTGTGGGGTCATTGCCCTGATCTGCCTCTATCGCTGGCAGGAGCAGGTTACCTCTGTCTCCTGCCTGGAATTGCAGCCGGCGCTTGTCGAGCTTGCCTCCCGTAACAGGGCCATGAATGGATATAGCGCCAAGATGGAGGTGGTGCCGGGGGACTTGCGGCACATCCTTGATTTTTTTCCTGCCGGGACCTTTTCCCAGGTGATCTGCAACCCGCCTTTTTATAAAGCACATTCCGGCAGACCCTGTCAGGACCAGGAGTCTTTTATCGCCCGGCACCAGGTGCACTGTACCCTGTCCGAGGTGGTTGCTGCTGCCGCGGCGGTGGTCAAAAATCGCGGCAAAGTGGTCTTTGTTTATCCCGCCGCCGGGCTCAACGCCCTGCTTATTGATCTGCAACAGTATCATCTTGTTCCTAAACGTCTGCAGACCATCTACAGTTATCCGGATGTCTCCGCTCCTGCCCGGCTTATCCTGGTTGAGGCGGTCAAAAATGGCGGCGAAGGCCTGCGGGTTCTACCCCCATTTTATATCTATGAACGACGTTTGGGCGCGTACAGCAAGGGGATGCAGAGACTCTATGCTCCAGATTGGGATCTGGAGAATGATATCAGCTTGTATTCATTTGACCGTTATCCCCGATAACAGGGTGATGGAAGACGGATGAAAAAAATGCGTTCGGATAAATAGGATACAACCTTATGCTGGCAAAGGTACAGAGTGGGGCGGTGGTAGGCGTCGATGGCATGGCGGTTGAGGTCGAGGTGGATATTGCCCTCGGTCTGCCGTTTTTTACCACCGTTGGTCTGCCGGATGGGAGTGTGCGGGAAAGTAAGGATCGGGTCAAGGCGGCGATTAGAAACTGCGGCTACGAATTTCCCAATCGGCGGATAACCGTCAATCTGGCACCGGCCGATATAAAAAAAGCCGGGGCCGGCTTTGATCTGCCCATGGCACTCGGTATCCTGGCGGCCACCGGGACCTTGAAGAGTGTCAAGCTTGATCACTACTGGGTTCTGGGCGAACTCTCTCTCGATGGCGCCGTTCGTCCGGTGCGTGGCGTCCTGTCGATCACCCTGGCGGCCCGGGATCAGGGGATGAAAGGGATTATTGTCCCTGATGCCAATAAGATAGAGGCGGCGGTGGTGGACGGAATTGATGTGATTGCGGTTCATACCCTGCATCAGGCGATCGAGTTTCTGGCAGATAGGATTGAATGTGTCCCTTTTTATCTGGACCCGGTCACCTCTTTTGCCCGGGCCAGAAGTCATGACGTTGATTTTGATGAGGTCAAGGGCCAGGAACATGTGAAACGGGCACTTGAAATTGCCGCCTCCGGAGGCCATAATATTCTACTCAAGGGTCCACCAGGGTCGGGTAAGACCATGCTGGCCCGTCGTCTTCCCACCATCCTTCCTGATCTCAGTTTTGCCGAGGCCCTTGAGACTTCCAAGATCTATTCCATCATCGGCCTGCTGCCGGAAGATATGCCCCTGATTACCACCCGTCCTTTTCGGTCGCCGCACCATACCATCTCTGATGCCGGTCTGATCGGCGGCGGTCAGATCCCGCGACCGGGCGAGGTGTCACTGGCCCATAACGGGGTGCTTTTTCTTGATGAACTTCCGGAATTCAAGAAGCATGTCCTCGAAGTCCTGCGCCAGCCCCTTGAAGATGGAACGGTGACCATTGCCAGGGCAAATCTTTCCCTGAAGTTTCCAGCCCGTGTGGTACTGGCGGTGGCCATGAACCCCTGCCCTTGTGGTTTTTATGGGGATAAGCGTAAAGACTGTGTATGTAATCCGGCGCAGATTCACAACTACACGAACAGGGTCTCCGGCCCTTTGCTGGATCGCATCGATCTTCATCTGGAAGTGGCGGCCCTGCCGTTCAAGGAGATGAGCGCGGAGCGGCAGGGAGAATCATCAGCGATTATTAAGGCGAGGGTTGATCAGACCCGCGAGGTTCAGAAAAAGCGGTATGTGCACCACCCTGAAGTGTTCTGCAATGGTCAGATGGGGCCCAAGGATATCAGGAAATATTGTGTCCTGGATGCGTCTTCAAGCCGGCTCCTGGAAAAAAGCGTGGAGCAGCTTGGCCTCTCGGCCAGAGGATATCACCGGATCTTGAAAATTGCCCGCACTGTTGCCGATATGGAGCGCAGTGAATCCTTGCAGTTGAGTCATGTCGCCGAGGCTATTCAGTATCGGCGGATGACTTGACCCGCTGTCTGGAGTACTGAACGTTTAACGGTCAGCAGTGCTGGGCTCGAATACTGTTTTCAGGTCATTTGGCTGAAATCAGATACAATACAGCATGCTGTTTCTGCTGTCCATAACTGTCTCGGCCCCATGGGGCAGGGTCATGTTCTCTGGCCCATGACCGATAGGAAATCCCCCCCAGACCGGGATCTGAGTGTCGCTGGTGAGTTGCAGCACCCGGTTCCAGATCGATTCGTGATGACGAATTCTGTCGTTGGTCTCCATGGTCTGGCCATAAGAAAAATCGCCAAGGATGATCCCCGAGATCTTCTGCAGTCTTCCGGCCAGCCACAACTGGGTCAGCATACGATCAATCCGGTAGGGAGGTTCGCCCACATCTTCGAGAAAAAGAATTCGCCCTTTAAACTCAGGTTCAAAGGGGGTGCCCAGCAGGGTGAGCAGGGTACTCAGGTTGCCGCCGATCAGCCGGCCTCTGGCCTCTTCATCCCCCCGCAGCACCTCAACCCCTTTCATCTGTAGGGGGGCGCGCCAGTTTCCGGTCAGGCACTGATAAAAACGTTCAAGGCTCTCTTTGCTGCTCTGGGCCAGAGAGCAAAGGGTTGGCCCATGCAGGGAGATAAGGCTGGTCTGTTGACAGAAAGAGTTGTGCAGCACCGTGATATCAGAAAACCCGATCAGCATCTTCGGCCGGTTGCGCAGCTGCTCCAGATCGATCTGCCCTGCCATCCGCAGGCAGCCATAGCCGCCTCGCGCGGCCAGCAGGGCAGAGACTTCGGAGTCCGCCCACATTCTGTTCAGCTCATCGGCCCTGTTGGCGTCAGTGTCGGCCAGATATCCTGTCCCCGGCCAGAGCTCACGGGGGAATCTGGGTTCAAAGCCCATCTCTTTAAGCAGTTTGATCCCTGCATAGAAATCATCGTGGTCGTGGATCTGACCGGCAGGTGCAATAATGGCGATGATAGCTCCGGGTTTGAGCGGGGCAGGAGCGTGTTGTTCAATCATTTTTCTGTTGCCGGCTGTGGAGAAAATGGAGGCCCTCCAGGGTGAGCATGGGTTCAAGCTCTCCAATGGATAGGGCATAAGGGGCGATGAGATGGGCCATGCCGCCAGTGGCGATGACCTTGAATTCACTTTTGTCACACTCGGAGCATCCCATCTCCAGGCGGATCTTTTGGGTCATGCCATCGACGAGCGCGCCGTAGCCATGCAGAATCCCGCTTTTCATGGCCTGGACTGTATTGGTGCCGATGACCTTTTCAGGGCCGACGCGCACATCGATGCGCGGTAATTTGGCGGTCCTCGACGAGAGGGCATCGAGGGCGATAGCGATTCCCGGGAGGATGGCACCGCCCAGATATTCACATCGTACTGAGACACAGTCAAAGGTGATTGCCGTACCGAAATCAATAATCACCAGATTGCATCGATATTTTTGCCACCCGGCAATACTATTGACCAGACGATCCGTACCCACCTCCTCGGGATGTTCTGTTTTAATCCGGATGCTGTCCTTAATATTCTCGGCTGATACCGCCATGAGCGGGCGCTCGAGGTTGGCGGCCAGATATTTCCGGCAACAGGAGATCCAGGAAGTTTCCAGGGCAGGGACCACACTGGCGATGATGATACCGGTAATCGTCTCGGCCTTAACTCCGATCAGGGAAAAGAGGCCATGACAGCGGATAGCCAGTTCATCGTCGGTACGGTCGCGGTCTGACTTGAGTCTCCACTGGCCGATAAGAATCTCATCTTTGAAGAGGCCGATGACGGTGTGCGAATTTCCAATATCAATGGCAAAAAGCATTTTTTTCTCTCTGAATTGGATCTGTTTTTTTTACAATCATTGCTCAATTAAAAGGGGCTCTTTCCTGCTCCTGGCGAAAGTCAGCAGGATGTTTTTAAGATATCGCATGACAAGGAAATGGTCGAGGATAAACTTGGCTATTTTCACATGGTGCCGCTTGGAAGGTAGAAAGTCCACGTTCTGATTGATATCCAGGGACTAACCGACTTTCACCTGCGTGCTGCTTGATATTAAGACGATTAACCCGTTCGGCAAAATGAGGCGGGGAACCATTTGAATTGATAATGAGAAAGGTGGTAGATTGGGACTGTTTAAAAAAAACAAACGGCCCATCTACAAGTTTGGCCGTGCAGGAGTCCTGGTGATGGTTACGAGATGCACCGGATCGTTCCTCTTCTGTTAACGTTCTTTTTGCTCACAAAACGTTAACAGGAGAGGCTTGAATCCGATGTGATTTTCTCACGCAGTTACTGACGGTTGCTGATCTTCAACTATTATCTGAAGGACGCAGGATCAATGATGTTCTTTCTGGGTAAAGGTCTTGCCAAATACTCGTTCACCTATAAGAAAACCAAAGGCTACGACACCGATTCCACCAGCGATGACCCCGAATTCAAAGATGGAGGGAATATAGCTGAAATGGGATGGAAGATCATCCCAGCCGAGGTTCTGAGGCACGATCTGTCCGGCGACAACAAGGTCATAGCGGGCGACAAACTGACCGATAAGAACGAGGAGCCCGGCAAGAGCCATCATGCCGACATCCTCAAGCCGTGACAGAATTATCAGTATAATGGGAATAAGAAGGCCAATACAGACCTCAAGAACCCAGAAGTTAATGGCGAGTGGACCGCTGATCAAGGCATCTGCCGCAATCCTTCCAAGTTCAGGCCCACCTACATAAAAACTGACCAGACGCCAGAAGGTGGCAACGGTATAGAGGATCAGTACCAGGGTCATTGCCTTGCCCGCACTCTTTACGCCGAGATGAACAGTCGGGCTCATCTTTTCTCCGCGGAGCCAGTAAGCAAGAAAATTAAAAAGGACGGCGGCTGCGGCGCCAGAGAGAAAGGCGGCAGTAAGAAAATAGATAGGTAACTGTGCCCCGTACCAGTAAGGGCGGGCTGGAAGGGTGGCAAAGACGCCACCAAGGCAACTGTTGGCGAGCACCTCGGCGATTGCTGCAAATATGCCGACTATCAGGGCCACCCGGACAAGTCCGGTGACAATCCCGGCAAACTCAATGATCATGCAGCCAACTGCCAGTCCGTAGAGTGTGCCCATCCACCAGATATTGGAGGTGGGATTAGGGGAGAGAACGTTGTAGATCAACATCCTGTGGGGGCTGGCAATCTCCACCCCAATAGTGGCAAATGCGGCCATGATACAGATAATGGACATCCAGACCATGCGGTTGCTGATAATCCCCATTCGGGTACCGCCAAAGACATGGCTCATGGCCGCATAAATACATAAGCCAGTGGAGGTGATGGCCCAGAAGGCATAGGTGGAGATCAACAGTCCCCAAGGCATCTCACGGGTGTTATGGTAGATACTATGATGCCCGAAGATAAAAGAGAGTACTCCGCAACTGAGACCGACTATGGCGACAATCAGAAAAAAGATTGTCGCCCTGTTCAAGCCAGGTGTTGCCAGACGAGGCTCCGCTGTCTGGTCAAAGATGGCTGATATTGATGTGTTTGTCATTGTATTCTCCTGCGATTTGTTTTCTTCAACGAGGGGTTCCCGCGATGTGACCATCTTGAGCCCATAAAAACCTTATGCGGGTTTCAGGAATCGTGACCAAATAAACATATATCTCTGACTCTTCTGTTTCGGTTCCTCTTTCCGGTTACAATATTTGTGTCATTTTTCAGCGATGGCTTAGTGATCTCCCTTGTTACCCATCAGCCGGTTATATCCCTTGAGACCAATGTGACAGCTGTTGCAGCGGGTATCCGAGGCAAATGCCGTGGAGCCATCGTGACAGATGCCACAATATTTGCCATCATAGAGGGATTGCATGGTGAAGTCGGCTGCCTTCTCCGCTGCTCCTTTCTGCATGGCAAAGACGTCGTCATGGCAGGAATCACAACTCAGGCCGTAATCCTCGGTGTGGGTCTTATGGTCAAAGATTACAGCCTTGACCGGTTTGGTCCAGACAATGGTTCCTTCTGGCGCAATTTCTTGCAGGTTTATGTGGCAGGAGACACATTGGGTGTTTGAGGCAAAGGCGGTATTGCCATCATGGCAGGAACCACAGAATTTTCCTTCAGTCATTGCGGCCATGGTCATTTCGCCGGTAGCGAGGATAGCACCGGATTCCATGGTGAAGAGCTCATCATGACAGGAATCGCAACTAAGACCTGCATCCATGGTGTGTACTTTATGGCTGAAATTTACCTTGGTCGGATTTTCCCAGACAATAGGGGTCTCAGGACCATAGGTGTCTTCATCATAGGTTTCTGCCGCTATTGAATTGGTGGTCAGGAAAAAAGATCCAGCCAGCAGCATGGCCCCAAATAGTTTATTTCTGTTATGCATCATTTATCTTCTCCTGCTAAGTCGGCGAGTAATTACGGGATGGTTTGCTGAGTGTTTAGCATGAAAACACTCAAGAGATGCGCTCAATATGTTTCCTGTCACGAGTCGTCTATGCATTCATATAGAAAACATTAGGTAATGCTCCGGTATCAGGGCGTAAAACCCAGATCTTGGTGTCACCTGTATGGAGTAAACGATAGATCTCAGTGCTCTTGTCTTTCAGGTTGCCAAAGATCCTTACCCTGGCTGGACAGGCTGCGGCGCAGGCGGTTTCAGTCTGCCCCTCGGCCAGTCGGGTATCGATACAGAAATTACATTTATCGATGGCATGTTTTTCCGCATTGAAGTAGCGGGCATTATAGGGGCAGGCTGCCATGCATGTCTTGCAACCGATACATTTGGCGTAATCCATGACTACTATGCCGGTCTCAGGGTCTTTATATGTCGCCTTTGTCGGGCAGACGCGGACACAGGGAGGCCGATTGCAGTGGTTGCAGAGTACTGGCCTGAATTCCCGCTTTTCTGCGCCATTTTCAGTGGTGCGACGTTCCTGTATTGCTGTTCTGTAGGCGTCATGTGCATCAGGAACATGGTTCGTCTGTTTACAGGCCTCTACGCATTTTTCACAGCCGACACAACGGTTTTGGCGCATGACCATGCCATAATGTTTAGTGTATGGATACTGGCCTTCTGTCGGGATATCTGTGTCAGGAATGCTCTGATTGCTGGCATGAGATACTGAAGTCAGTGATAACACAGATCCTCCCAGGAAAACACCAGTTACGGCAAGTCCCATCTTGAGGAAGTTACGACGCTCCTCTAAAGGCAAGTTTTCAATGCCTTCATTCTTTTCCTTTTCCAATTCTTCGATCTTCATTCTAAGCCTCCTGTACTTGATACACCCAAAAAAGTGTTTCGAAACGAGCCGGAGAAAGAGAAGAGATCTGGTCTGTCTTTCCGGCATATAAAGGAATTTGCAGGCGTTACAGGTGAAACCGGCAATTGTTGTAATTCACAGGACAGGTCTTTGTGTCACTTCTGTGTTCAGGCCATAAAGACGTTTATAAAAAATCTTGGAGCCGCTTGCTCGGTGAAGAAAAAAGTGTGCAAAAGCTACTGCACTCAATCGCATTCCTGAAAATGGCTGCTACAATTTTACTACACTTTTTCTACTATATAAAACTTTCATGTTAACATCAATAAAAAATGAATGAAGATTCATTATTGTACGATGCTGGTAACAATATGATATTAAAAAATTATTTTATTTCTCTGGTGCATGATATTATCTTATGTCCGATACAGTACTGGAATGTCTTTTCTGTCGTATCCTTGTTAAGGAAAGTTTCTGACTTCTTGGGAGAAAGTGACAGAGAAGATGTCGATTGGCCTTTTTACAACTGTTTGCCAAGAGAGGATTTCGGTCTGCTCAGGAATGACGCTAGGGCGTGATCTCAGCTTTTTTAGATTCTAGACTGTTGGGGGTGAGTTGTCAGACCTTGATGATTCTTGACAGGTCTGCTTTTTCTGGAGTATCTTTCCCAGTATTCTATTGAATTATAATTGATGCCAGAGAGCCCCCTTGTGCTGTTTTGATCATGCGGAGGCCTGTATCTTTTTTTTTTGACAGCGGCTTCGTTCTGACGTCAACAATATTACCCTCTCAGGTGAAGAATATGCGTGTTGTAAAGAGGATTGTCCCAGTTGTTCTTTTTAGCGTTTTGGCATTAAATGGGAATAGCTTTGCCTTGGCCGGGCATGATACTGATCAGGGAACCTTGCTGGATAACAGGAAACAACTTATAGAAACCAACAGTTGTCCCGGATGTGATCTTTCTGGTGTTGATCTTGACAGGGTAAATTTGACAGGCGCCAATCTGGAAGGTGCTAACCTTTCCAAGGTGAGATTGCGTCTTGCTACTCTCGCTAAGGCCAACCTGCGGAATGTGGATCTGAGGGATGCCGATCTTGGCGGTTCTGATCTGGCAGAGGCTGACCTGCGGGGCGCGGATCTGAGAGGTGCGACCTTTGCAGGGGCTTATCTTGTCGGTGCTCAATTCGATGATGCTGTCACCTTGAGTCAACCATCGGAGGAGTCGGTCTCGGTTACTGTTCCCGGCCGGAATATTGTTACTGAAAGCGCTCTTCCCGCCCCGTCTCAAGAGCCAGGATTTTTTGATAAGACCCTGCAGAGCCTGAAGGGAGTGTTCGGCTTAGGTGACAGCGGTGGCCGAGCAACGGTGATTGCAAAAACAGAGAATGGCGTTCAGGAAGAGAATCAGGCACAGGGGCATGGAACGGCTGGTACCATGGGCTCAGGAGATACTCCGGATCCTGCGGCTGAAGCAGAAAAAAACAGGGAGCGTTTGCTGGAGACCAAGCGCTGCTATGGCTGCAGTCTCGTCGGGGTAGATCTGGCCGGTAAGGATCTGGGTGGTGCTGATCTTGAAAGCGCTGATCTGACCGGCAGCAACCTCCGGGGGGCTGATCTGGAGAAGGCGAATCTGAAAGGGGCTCTGCTGGTGCGGGTTGATCTCAGAAATACGGATCTGCGGAGAGCGGATCTCTATAAGGCGAATCTGTCAGGGGCAGATTTGACCGGTGCCAGGTTGGACGGCGCCTTACTTGATGGCGCCCAGTTGCTGGATGTTGTTGGCTATAAGCCGAAAGAGGAATAATGAAAATCCCTGCAATGTCATTGCTGGTCAGTAGGTGCTAGCCTTACATAATCAATAAAAGAAGCTTAATAATTACTCGATATTATGTGATGAGATTATCTCGTGCTGCCAGCAGGTCGAATACCTTGTCAATTCGATCATAAGGGGTAATCAGGTCATCGCGAAGGATTGCTTCAATGCTATCCATGCGTTCCTGGAGTTCGGCACTCCTGATCTCCAGGTTTTGAATGGTTACAGCAGCAGCACTTTCTGTGGTATCCATTGCCTGGCTGAGGTCTTGAGCGTTACGCATTATTGATTGGACATTGGCAATCTTTTCAAGGCGCAGAAAAAGCTCATCAAAATTAATCGGTTTTTCCAGGTAGTCAGCAGCGCCTTTCTTCATTGCCTCAACTGCGGTATCAACCGACGAGTGAGCAGTGATAAGAATAACTTCAATATCATGGCTTATTTTTTTGGCAATATCTAGAACCTCAATGCCGCCGATTGAGCCCGGCATCATCAGGTCGGTCAGGACCACATCAATATGCTGTTGGGGAAGGATTTTTCTTGCCTGGTAACCATCTTCAGCAAGCAAAACCTCATACCCTTCTTTCTCAAGGCGTTTTTCCAGCATTCTTCTGATAACAGGATCATCGTCAACAACGAGTATGGTCATATTTCTCATGCGCGAAGCCTCATCTATTTTTTCTGATAAAAGATTGATCGTAAATGTCTCTTGGGTATAAAACGGGGACAGATACCAGTGAGTGATTCTGTGGAGCCGATAATGAGATAGCCGTCATCAGCTAAGCTGTCAGCTATCTTATTGAAAAGCTTCTGGCGGTCGGGGAGGGTGAAGTAGATAGCAACGTTACGACAGAAGATGATGTCAAACTTGCCAAGACCCCCAAAGGGGAGCATGAGATTAAGCTTTCTGAACTGGACCATGGCCCGGATGTCATCTTTGATCGTCCAGGAATCGCCAAACATGGTAAAATAACGCTGCAGCTTATCACCAGGAAGTCCTCGCTCCATCTCGAATTTGTTATATTTCCCCCGACTGGCCTGGGCGACTGCCCCGTCTGAAATATCCGTGCCGAGAAGTTTAATGGCGTATTTGGACATATCAGGGAGCATCTCCTTGATGATGATGGCGATCGAGTAGAGTTCCTGTCCGGTCGATGAGGCGGCACTCCATATCTTGAGATTGGTTTTCAGGGCCGGAGAGTTCGGGGTACGGGCATCGATCAGCTCGGGCAGCAGCTTATGCTGCAGGAGCTCAAAGGGGGCTTTGTCGCGGAAGAAGAGGGTTTCATTAGTGGAGATGGCATCAATGATTTTACGTTCAATGATCTTGCTGGCTTCAGACCTGGCCTTCTGATACAACTCCTTGTAGCTGCTGCAGCCATGTTCGGTGGCGATGGCACCCAGGCGTGTCTCAAAGAGGTACGATTTGCTCTGATCAAGATATATCCCCGATATGTCATGAATATACTGAGCCACAAGCTTCAGTTCGTCTGGTGATATCTTTAACATGCTGTCAGCAGAGTGATCATAGTGAGGAGGAGAATTTTTTTTATGGCTATCTAGAGCCTGTCCATAAATGGTCTTTTTGCCCGATATCTGCGTAATGCTCAAAAAATAATGCTCGGAATATCATGTATATGCCTGCGCTTATTTTTTTCGCAGTCCTTGATCGCGAACAAAAATCCTCATTTATGGACAGACACTATCTAACACTTTTGGTGATTTCAGCGGCAATCTTGTCCAAAGGGACGACTCTGTCGGTCAGACCCTGCTGAAAGGGGGCCTTTGGCATTCCATAGACCACACAGGTGGACTCGTCCTGGGCAATGATAAAGGCCCCTTTTTCCTTCAGTAGCTGCAAACCCTTGGTGCCATCTGAACCCATTCCGGTCATGATAACGGCAGTAGTGCGACCAACGTAATAATCACCCACTGAACGAAAAAGATAATCGGCCGATGGCCGGCAGGAATTCTCGGGAGGATCGTTGGTTATCCTGATAATTCTATTTTTGCCATCAGGGCTGGCCACCAGTTTCATCTGCTTTCCGCCTGGTGCAATGTAGACAGTGTTGGGCTGGATCGGCTCAGCCTCCTCTGCTTCTTTTACGGTGAGGGCGCATTTGGCATTGAGGCTTGCCGCCAGTGATTTGGTAAAAACCGGAGGCATATGCTGGACAATGACCACCGGGACGCCAAGGTCACCAGGCAGTAGTGGCAACATCTGGGTGAGGGCGTTTGGGCCTCCGGTGGAGATACCGATGGTGACAATCTCTGATTTTCTGCGTCGCAGGGTAGTTCTGGGTGTACTGTTCGTCCTGGTCATTGTTTGAGGACGTAAGGGAGAGGCAGTTATTTTTTCAGGAAGAGTTCTGGGTTGAGAGAACACTCCCCTGGTGCCTAGGAATGAGGTTGCATTGTTTGAACTGCGGAATGCCTTAAGTATCGGCACAAGGGCATCTTTGATTTGATTTTTTCCTTCCTGCAGGTTGGCGCTGCTTTGTGGCTTGAGAATAAAGTCAAAGGCACCAAGTTCCAGGGCCTTCATGGTCATGTCGCTGCCATCGGCAGTAAGCGTTGAGAGCATGATGGCACCGACACTGGTATGGTTCTCCTGAAGTTCGGCCAGGACCTCCAGTCCGTTCATCACCGGCATCTCAATATCGAGCGTGATCAGGTCAGGTTTCAAGGTGGCAATCTTGGCCATGGCAATCTTGCCATTATGGGCAATGCCGACCACCTCGACCCCTGGAATCTCAGCCAGAATATCACTAACGGCCTTCCGGTAAACAATGGTGTCGTCCACAACCAAAACGCGTAGCATCTTTCCCGGTATTATCAATGGCCTTGCTCCTCTAGGCGTAAGACCTTATTGACATCAAGGATGCCGATAAGTTTGTCGTCAGTTTTATAGACGCCAGAAAAAAATTCTCCCTGAATCCCCCCCATATTAGCAGGAGCACGTTCAATTTTTTCCGTCTCTGCTGAAATGACATCGCTGAGCCGTGTGACAAGAAGTCCTACATGTTCGCCCGGTGAACTAACAATAATATTTCGCGAACTGAGGGTGGCATCTGTTGATCCGAGTCCGAGTTTTTTGCCAAGATCGATGATGGTCACAATCTGTCCCCGCAGATTGAGGATGCCGGTGACATAGGAAGGCGCCATGGGAACCTTTGTCATGTCCATCAGTTTGTTGATCTCCTGGATATTCAGGATATCCATGCCGCATAAGGCATCGCCGACATAGAATGTAGCCAGTTCGACACGAGTCTTCGTGGAAGTCGTCTTTGTTTCGTTCATATGGTCCTCTTAACAAAGCAAATTAGATTGATGAAGAGAAAGGAACACTCTTTGGTGCTGTCCGGGAGCCGTTATAAAATCACCTGTCATCTGCACTCTTCTTTCGTTATGGTTCCTGCTGCCGTTCTTGGCATTGAGTGATCCAGCTATTGGAGTACTAACGGCTAAGGCGGTAAAAAAATAAGTGTACCGACCTGCTCCCTTCGCCAGATATCTCAGCCAACCGTCAATAGAGGCGTTTTATGTAATCGTGGACACAGGTCATTAATTTCTCTTTATCCAGTTTTATATGATATTCATCAATGCCGACGGCCTTCCCTTTGGCAACATACTCGTCTGCGGCCAGAGTGGTCAGGGCAATAATGGGAATTTTGTTGTACTTGGGGTTTTTTCTGATGGTTTCTGTCAGTTCAAAACCATTCATGTTTGGCATCTCAATGTCGGTTACGACCATGGAGATCTCATCATCATGTTTCTGGAGCAGCTCCAGGCAATAGCCCCGTCCGCACCTTCAATGACCTTATAGCCGCACTCAGTCATATAGCTTTTGACCTGATTACGGAAGAAATTTGAATCCTCAGCGATCAGGATAGTAGGTATTATTCCACTGTTTTTATCAAGTTCCAAAACCGGTTTTTCAGCGAACCAGTCAGGGTAAAGGGTTTGGATTATCTCAAAGACATCCACGAGCATGGTGGTGTGGCCCTCAATGATAATGGAACCCATGATCCCTGGTTGTTTCAGGGTCGTCCCGTCAATCTCCGAGGTGATTTCAATGGCATCAATGGGACCAATGGCCAAAAGACCAACCGGTTTTGAGCATATGTTGAAAACGATCACCAGCAGGTCTTCCTGGTCTGCCAGGGGGTGGACGGTCGCAATGTCATCGACCGTAATCAGGGCAAGGCTTCCACCTCGGTACTGCATGACTCGTTTTCCGCCCACGTCTGTGATCTCTGATCGTTTGATCTTTTCAATTCGCTCAACCTGATTCAGGGGGACGGCAAACTGTTCATGCTCTGAATTGCGGAAGATAAGCAAGGCCTGTTTGTCTTTCTGGGTACGCATGAGTTCTGCCGCTGCCAGGGCTAGCTCATTGGCCCTGTCCGTGCCGTCAATGGATGTCAGGTGCGCCATTCCGTGCTAGACTGCTCACATCAAGGATCAAGGCAATGCAGCCATCACCCATGATGGTGGCGCCGGCATATCCTCTGCACTGCTGCAGGTGTCTGCCTAGAGGTTTGATGACGATCTCCTCTGAATCCTGCAACCGGTCGACAATAAGGCCATATTTCATGGAACTGGTGGAGACCACGACGATATTCAGGGCGCTTGAGGCGGCGAGGCGGAGATCTGTGACAGAGCGTCCAGCTGTTGCGGATTTTTCTTGTGCGTCCTGTTCTTCACTGGTTGTCTGGAAATAGGGGGAGGTTTTGCCCCGGCGATCGGCAATACTCCCACGTCTGTCATCTTTCTGCTTGGCTTCAGTTTGATCCCAGTAGTTGCGTTTGGCCTCTATAACATCAGCCAGCCTGATCAAGGGCAGGAGATTGCCGTGCAGGCGGACAACTTCGGCGTTGCCGACTTTCTCAACCCGTTTTTTTACCTGATTGGCGGGGATGCGCAGGAGTTCTTCCAGATTGACCTGAGGAATGGCGTATCGTTCGCCGCTGGTGGTGATGATTTGACAGGGAATAATGGCCAGGGTCAAGGGAAGTTTGATGGAAATGGTGGTTCCGTTTTCGACTTCAGAGACAATTTCCACCTGACCGCCAAGTTTGTCAAGGTTGGTTTTAACGACATCCATGCCGACGCCACGACCCGAGACATCGGTGACCTTTTTGGCCATGGAAAAACCTGGCAGGAAAATGAGATTGACCTTCTCCTTGTCGGACATGATCAGGGCCTGCTCGGCCGTGATCAGACCCTTGGTGATAGCGCTTGCAGCAAGCGCCTCACCGTCAAGACCTTTTCCGTCATCACGGATCTGGATGACAACCTGACCGGCTTCATGGTAGGCCTTCAGGATAATGACACCTTTTTCAGCCTTGCCCATCAGCTTCCTGTCGGCCGGCATCTCAATACCATGATCAACCGAGTTGCGTATCAGATGGGTCAGCGGATCGTTGATCGATTCAATAATGGTCTTGTCCAGTTCAACGTCAGGTCTTGTTCAACTGTTTGGAGAGGTCGCGTACCACCCGTGGAAACTTGCTGAACACATTGCCAATGGGCTGCATCCGGGTCAACATGATGGCCTCTTGCAGCTCGGAGGTGATCAGGTCTATATCCGTTGTCCCACTGCCTCTGCATTGCGCAGGTCGTTCGATCCGATGGTCTGCAGGAGCTGATTACGGCTGAGAACCAGTTCGCCGGCCAGGGTCATGAGTGAATCAAGCAGGCTGACATGGACCCTGAGGCTGGTGTCTGCCTTCACCTGCGGAGCGGTGGCGGTCGAGGTGACCTCGGCTGCAGCTGGTGACACTGCAGGCGTTGGTGCCGGGGCGGCAGGAAGAGCTGTTGGTTTCGGCCTTGGGACAACAGGAGTGGCCACTACCTGTGGAGCTGCCTCAGGAAGGATCGCTTTTTTGATAACAGGTTCCGCCGCAGCTGCCACCACAGGTTCCGGGGCCGGTTTTGGTGCAGCGGGTTGGAGCGCATTGCCTTCGGCGATGGCATTTAAGGGGGATGAGATGCTCTGTAATGTCCTCATCGTTGCTAGCCTGAATATTGTTGATCATTGCCTCAAGGTTGTCTGAACCTTGGAGGAGTACGTTGACGATCTCGGGATTCGGACCAGCTTTCTGCTGCGTATCATCCCCAGAATGTTTTCCATGGCGTGGGACAGCTCCTGGATCACTGTAAGTCCCATAAAGCCGGCCCCGCCTTTGATGGAGTGAGCGGCCCTGAAGACCTTGTTCACCAGGTTCTCATCTATGTTGGCGCCTGCTTTTTTTATCGTTAGAAGGTCAGTTTCAATGTCAGCAAGATGTTCAAGGGATTCTTCAATAAAACCATGGAGTATTTCATCATCTTCGATTTACATGTATAGCGGCTCCTTCAGAAGAAATTGAAAAATAAAAAGAGATTGTCACTGAGTTTACAGGTTACCCCCAAGAGGGCAGTTGCTTCTGTCCACTTCACTTCTTCAGTAAAACGTATTTATTTTCTTGAAAAAAAAGAAATCCAACGCTGCCGTGAGTTATCTTACCAACGTTGGATCTTCAATCAATAGAAAGTGGCCTTGACAGGATATCCTTTGTTGCCCGTTTCTTTCTGCTGAAAAAAATGAAGAATTATGGGGTTCCGCTTTCTATGGAAACAACAGTAATGTCGTAAATAAGGGTATGTCCTGCGAGGGGATGATTATAATCAACAACGAGAGTGTTATTGCCGGTCTCGACCACTGTTGCTGGAACTTGATGTTCCTGGCCGTCTTTCTCTACTTTAAGAGAGAGGATCATGCCAATTTGAGGGCTTATTTTGTCGCTGATGATATCTTTATTGATCGTCTGCAGCAAGTCTTTTCGCCGTGGACCATATCCTTCGTCAGGTTCAAGTCGAACCAGTTTCTGTTCTCCTGCGGACATCCCGATAAGTGCCTGTTCGAGGGTGGGTGGAACATCATGGCTGCCAACAGTAAAGATTAAGGGCTCAGTCGCAGTGCTGGTCTGGAAAATAGTGCCGTTTTCTAATTTTCCGGTGTAGGTGATGGTAACTTTATCGTTTTGTTGTACTTGCTTCATCTGATGTTTGTTCCAGTAAAAGAGTGAGGAAAGCTGATAACTGGCGTCAGCTGGTTACAGTGTGTGCGGTTTACGTAGAGCATTTCTTCGGCATGTTATCCCATTGTTTCCTGTTTGGCAATAAGTCTCATACATAATGTCTCGCTACGACTGCAGAAGGCGAAGAGGAGCAAAGATTTTTTGGTGAAGAAAAAGCTGTAGCTTGACAAAGAATGGTGAGCGGCATAAGATCCAAAATTATTACATTTTTAATGTTGATTTATTTTACTACTGGAATGAATTGCAGATAAGGGATCTCTTAGTGCTATTGACCTGCCAAAAGTATAATGAAACAATGGAGGCAGAGAACGCTCTGTGTCGCCATTCAGCTGATTATTGTAAGTTCAGGAATTCCTGTGTCATTCAATTTCATGGAAGTGAGAAGATGAGAGAAGCAACGGAGGGTCCTGATCAGAAGTTCACCCGGGTTCCTCATGATCAGGCCCAGGCGAGCAGGCTCCAGTTGTGTTTTGATAAGTCCGAGAGTGGCTTACTGCCGGCAATTGCCCAGGAGTATCAGAGTGGAGAAGTGTTGATGCTGGCCTATATCAACAGTGAGTCATGGCAAAAAACGTTGGAGACTGGAAAGGCCCATTACTGGAGTCGTTCTCGTAAAAAGCTGTGGCTCAAAGGTGAGTCTTCCGGTCATGTTCAGCTTATTCGTGAGATTCTGGTTGATTGTGATGAGGATACGGTGGTGTTTAAGGTGGAACAACTTGGGGGTGCCGCCTGTCATACAGGCCATCGCTCCTGTTTTTTTCGTCGGGTTGAGGGCGGGAAGTTCTCTTTGGTCGGAACAAGGGTCTTTGATCCGGAAGATGTGTATGGGAAAAAGTAATTTCTTGTCAGAATACTGGTAGCTGGTCTTAATTCGTTTTTTCAGCCTTTCTAGGGCTGCAGTTTCAACAAGCTGAATAATTTCAATATAAGATAAATGGAGCAGGTGATGGAGACCATAAAGCAGCTTAAGCTGGGACTTCCTAAGGGAAGCCTGGAAAAGGCTACCATAGAGTTGTTTGAAAAGGCGGGATGGCTGATCAAGCCGAGATCCCGTAATTATTTCCCTGAAATTGACGACGCTGAGCTTGAATGTTCAATCTGCAGGCCCCAGGAGATGTCCAGGTATGTTGAGAGCGGGATGCTTGATGCCGGGATTACAGGCAAGGACTGGACCTTGGAGAATAAGTCGGAGGCAGTGATCGTCTGTGATCTGGTTTATTCCAAGGTGAGCAGGAGGCCGACCCGCTGGGTGATCGCGGTGGCCGGTGATTCTGAAATCCATACCGTTGAAGACCTGGAAGGAAAGAAGATTTCCACGGAGCTGGTGAATGTGACCAGGGAGTTTTTTGAGGAGCGCAAGATCAATGTCGATATTGAGTTTTCCTGGGGAGCTACCGAGGCCAAGGTGGTCTCCGGGCTTGCCGATGCGATTGTTGAGGTGACTGAGACTGAGAACACGATCAGGGCCCACGGTCTGCGCATTATTCATGAACTGATGGAGTCCAACACCCAGTTTATTGCCAATAAAGAGGCATGGGCCGATCCGTGGAAGCGGGAAAAGATGGAAAATGTGGCTCTTCTCCTGCAAGGTTCACTGAATGCTGATCGGATTGTCGGCCTGAAGATGAATGTCCCCCATGCCCTTCTCGATCAGGTTATCAAGCTGCTTCCCAGTCTTAATGCGCCAACAGTGGCGGGTCTCTATCAGCAGGACTGGTTTTCAGTCGAAACCGTTGTCTCAGAGGATGCGGTTCGAGATCTTATCCCCAGGTTGAAGAAGAACGGCGCAGAGGGTATTATTGAATATGCCCTGAATAAGGTTATTTGATTTTTTTCAGGGGGGATTTAAGGTCAGGGGTATCTATGGCTGGCAATGTCTCCTGGTCGTTGTCTGAGCCGGAGAGGAAGGGACACATCGTATGAAATTTATTGATATCCAGTTTCTTTTAAGCGTTCATAGTCTGTCCCAGTTGCCTGAGCCATCACTGCCGGAGATTGCCTTTGCCGGACGCTCAAATGTGGGGAAATCAAGTCTGATGAATACCCTGGTGGGCAGGAAAAACCTGGTCAAGGTAAGTGGTCGTCCAGGAAAGACCCAGGGACTTAACTTTTTTGAAGTGACAGGTAAGGTTTACCTCGTCGACCTTCCCGGTTATGGCTATGCCAAGGTGGCCAAGGGGATGCAGGATGACTGGCAGTCCCTTATCACATCCTATCTGGAGAGCCGGAAGACGCTCTGCTGTGTTGTCGTTATTCTGGACCTGCGGCATGAACCCAAGGAGTATGATGCCCAGCTTATCGGCTGGCTGCGGGAGAGAAATATTCCTTTTCTGCCGGTTTATACCAAGATGGATAAATTGTCAGGTAATGAGAGGACCAAAAATGCCCGCATTCTTGATGTCGGTCATGCGATTGACCCCGGGCAGCGGATCCTGTTTTCGGCGATGACAGGCCAGGGGAAGGATGAGCTGGAGAGGGCCCTTGCTGCTTTTTCTAAAGTAGATTAGTTTTTTTGCATTGTTTGAGTAGAGAGATATATATTCTCTTTGTCCGATGATTTTTTTCATTGGCCATGAGGAGATAAGATTATTATAGTTGTGGGAGATAAAAACGCCATGTCGCTGCGTTCTGAATGGCCATGTTGGGAGATCATGAGGTGTGATGAGGACAAAAAATGCCCCGCGAAAGAACCGTCGGCCAAGATGTGTTGGGAGATTATTCGGGAAGTGGATGCGAATTCTTCTCATATCTGTGCCGATTGTCTGGTCTATGTAATTCGGCAGAAGAATAGTAAATTTACCAGGGAGGAAATCTTGAGCATCATGGCCCAGAAAGGGGTTGATGTCCTGGGTCGTACTGTCTGTACTTGTCCTCAATTTAAGGATAGTGAAGAAAGCTAGGACGTCATTTTCACTTGATAGGAATGAAAAAGGGGATGATTCAGGCTTAAGCCTGAATCATCCCCTTTTTCATTCAGCAAGATGAAGGAGCTCTTTTTATTGTTCAGACTTGAGCACCGCCAAAAAGGCCTTTTGGGGGATCTCGACATTGCCCACGGTCTTCATTCTTTTCTTGCCCGCCTTCTGTTTCTCCAGGAGTTTTCTTTTCCTCGAGATATCGCCGCCATAACATTTGGCGATGACATCTTTTCGCAGGGCTGAGATGGTGGTTCGGGCAACAATTGTCCCGCCGATAGCGGCCTGGATGGCGATTTTGAACATCTGTTTAGGGATCTCGCGCTGGAGCTGTTCGCAGGCATGGAGGCCGCGGGCCCTGGAATTGGCACGATGAACCAGCTGCGAGAGGGCGTCTACCAGTTCGCCGTTGACCAGGATGTCCAGTTTGACCAGATCACTCGGGCGATAATCATAGAGTTCGTAATCAAATGAGCCATATCCCTGGGTGGCCGATTTTAATTTGTCATAGAAATCATAGATCACCTCTGCCAGCGGCAGTTCGCAGGTGAGCTCTATCCTGCCGGGCATGGGGTAATGGTAGTGGGTGTTTTCGCCACGTCGTTCCATGCACAGCGCCATCACCACCCCCATGTATTTCTCGGGCATGAGGATAGTGGCCTTGATATAGGGTTCTTCCACCCGGCTGACCTTGGATGGATCCGGGAAATGGGCGGGGTTGTCAACCTCCACCATGGAGTCATCGTTAAGGTAGAAGTTGTATTTGACCGAAGGGACGGTCAGAATGAGAGAGATGTCAAATTCACGCTCCAGCCGCTCCTGGATGACCTCCAGGTGCAGAAGGCCAAGAAATCCGCAGCGAAAGCCAAAGCCAAGGGCCACTGATGAGTCTTTCTGGAAGGTCAGGGCTGCATCGTTGAGCTGCAGCTTTTCAATGGCGGTGGCCAGATTCTCGTAGTCATCGGTGGAGATGGGATAGATGGAGGAGAAAACGACCTGCTGAACCTTCTTGAAGCCGGCCAGGGCCTGGGCACATGGCCGGTCTTTATGGGTGATGGTATCGCCTGGCCGGGTGTCGCTGATGGTTTTGATGCCGGCCAGGATGTACCCGATCTGCCCGGCGGAAAGCTGTTTCTGTGCTTCCTTGCCGATGCCCCTGAACAGGCCGACCTCTTCGACCTTGTATGTGGCGTTGTTAGACATGAATTTTATCATCTCTCCTGCCCTGATTGTGCCATTGATGATGCGGCAGGAGATGATGGTGCCCCTGAATGGATCATAATGGGCGTCAAAGATGAGGGCCTGGAGTTCACTGGCAGGGTCGCCTTGGGGGGGGGGAAGGAAGTTGACAATGGCCTCAAGGATGTCATTGACGCCTTGTCCAGTCTTTGCTGAACAGAGCTGGATGTGATCTCTGTCCAGTCCCAGGTCATCCTCGATCTGTTCTGCTACCTTCTCCGGTTCTGCTGATTGGAGATCGATCTTGTTGATAACCGGGATGATCTCCAGGCTGTTTTCCATGGCCAGATAGAGGTTGGCCAGGGTTTGGGCCTGAACCCCCTGGGCGGCATCAATAAGGAGCAGGGCGCCTTCACACGAACTGAGGGCGCGTGAGACCTCGTAGCTGAAGTCAACATGGCCCGGGGTATCAACCAGATTCAGTTCATACACCTTTCCGTCTTTAGCGGTGTAGGGCAGGCAGATGGTCTGGCTTTTGATGGTGATGCCGCGTTCACGCTCGATGTCCATATTGTCGAGCATCTGGTCTTTGAACTCACGAACCGTCACCTGATTGCAAAGCTGGATCATGCGGTCGGCCAGGGTTGATTTCCCATGATCAATGTGGGCGATGATAGAGAAGTTGCGTATGTGTTTCATTGCTTGTAGGGAAGTTTTATGAGATACTGAAAAAAGATTCATGGAGCAATCTTCAAAAAAGTAGAACAGTAGCATAAAAGGGTCAAGAAGAGAATAGAATTTTTCCTTTATTTCCTACTGATAAGTGGCCTGAAAGGAAATCAGGATAGGCAGTGTGGTCTTTGTATGTGCGATATAATGATTGCACTTTGATGGAACTGGGGTAATAATAATAAGATTTTATAATTGATATTGTCTTGGTAAACAGAACCTTTCTATGACCTCAAAAAAAAATAAAATTGACACCTCTGATCTATCCGATCTGCAGGATGTCTCTGAGTCTGAGCTGGTTGAAACCGATCCGTATGAGCACCCCTTGGTCTCCCTCTCCAATGAGGAGAATCTTCCTGCCCTGAGTAATCCCGCCCTGCATCGCTATCTGCAGGAGATCAGTCAATATGAGCTGTTGACAAGGGAGGAGGCCGATGAACTGGCGATCAGATACCGGGAAGAGGGTGATCAGGATGCCGGCTATAGATTGGTCTCTTCCAACCTGCGTCTGGTGGTCAAGGTGGCCATGGATTTCCAGAAATATTGGATGCAGAACTTTATGGATCTCATTCAGGAAGGAAACGTGGGGCTGGTACAGGCCACCAAGAAGTTTGATCCTTATCGCGGGGTTAAATTCTCCTATTATGCTGCCTATTGGATTCGGGCCTATATCCTGAAGTTTATCATGGATAACTGGCGTCTGGTCAAGATCGGCACCACTCAGGCCCAGCGGAAGCTTTTTTTCAGTCTGAATAAGGAAAGGAAGCTCCTTGAATCGCAAGGGTTTCAGGCAGAGACAAAATTGCTGGCCCAGCGTCTGAATGTCAAGGAAAGTGAAGTGATTGAGATGAGTCAGCGCATGGGGAGTGGGGATGTCTCTCTTGAAAGTCCGGTGCGGGCGGATTCGGAAGATGAACAAAAAAGTTTTCTGCCGAGTGATGGGCCGGGGATTGAGGATATGGTGGCTGGCAGTCAGATGAAGGCCAAGCTTGCCGACATGCTTCTGATCTTGAAGAAAAATCTTAATGCCAAAGAGACGATGATTCTGGAAGAGCGTCTGCTCACAGATGAACCCCTGACCCTCCAGAATATTGCTGATAAGTTTGATATCTCCCGGGAAAGAGTCAGGCAGATTGAGGTGAATCTGCTGAAAAAAATGAAGAAGTTTTTTGAGACAGAAATGCCCGATATCAAGGATTTTTTCGAGGGAGAATCCATGGTCATTAAAAGCGGGTCTGACAGATAGCTGCTTTGAGTCTGATACCAGGTGGCCGTTCTCTGTGAAAGAGAATGCTCAATTAAAAAAATGGAATAAATAAAGATTTTAATAATGAAAGTACCTTTGCTTGACCTCAAACAACAATTGAGTTACCTCCGGAAAGATATCCTGGAGGCTGTAACCAGTGTCATCGATTCAACGACATATATTCTCGGGCCTGAAGTGACCTCTTTGGAGCAGGAAGTTGCCGCTTATTGTGGGGTGGAAAACGGGGCAGGGGTCTCCAGCGGTACCGATGCCCTGCTGGTTTCTTTGATGGCCTTAGGCGTTGGGCCTGGTGACCAGGTTCTGACCACACCTTATTCTTTTTTTGCCACTATGGGGGTTGTGCTCCGGCTTGGGGCCACCCCTGTTTTTGCAGATATTGACCCTGTCTCTTTTAATATCGATCCCATCGCCATGGCAGAGGTGCTGGCACATGATTATGAAAAAAAAATAAAGGCCATCCTGCCGGTACATCTCTACGGACAATGCGCCAATATGGCTGCTATCATGAAGCTGGCCAACCACTACGACCTGCCGGTTATTGAAGATGCGGCCCAGGCCATTGGTGCTGAGTGCCCGATGGAGGATGAGGGTGGCGGCTTGAATGTTCAATGGAAAAAGGCCGGCTCCATGGGACTTGCCGGATGTTTCTCGTTCTTCCCCACTAAAAATCTCGGGGGAATAGGTGATGGCGGGATGGTGGTGACCCATGATGGTGTTTTTGCCGATAAGATTCGGATCTTGCGTAATCATGGGGCATCTCCTAAATATTATCATGGCCAGGTGGGGGGGAATTTTCGCCTTGATCCCATACAGGCCGCAGTGCTGCGGATCAAACTGCCGTATCTGGATAAGTGGCATCGGGCCAGGCGTGAGAATGCAGGCCGTTACAATACTTTTTTTGCTCAAACCGATCTTGTCCAGAATGATTTTCTCGTTTTGCCTCAGGCTGTTTATCTGCCGAAAGAGCAGACTGAGGGCGTCGCAAGCACTTCTGGAGAAAATTTTCACATCTATAATCAGTATGTCCTGCGGGTCAGTCGGCGTGATGCCTTGATTGACTGGCTACACTCCCAGGATATCGGCTGTGAAATTTATTATCCCCTGGCCCTGCATCAGCAGAAATGTCTGGGGGCTGACTTTCAGCGCCTGTCTTTTCCCCATGCCGAGAGGGCTGCCGCCGAGACTCTTGCCCTGCCCATTTACCCGGAACTGACTGCCGATATGCAGGTGTATGTTGTTGAAAAAATAGCCGAATTTTACCAGAAATGAGCCTGGTGTAATTGTGATGTCTCCTCTTCTGATACACTCTGGAGCAGGAAATGTCTTTGCCATGGAGGTTCTTTGATGGTGAAAGGCTCTTTTCGTGACTCCCTGGTGACGGTCGAATTTCAAAAAAAGGATCGTCAGCTGGGGGCTATCTTCGCCGTGCTGATTATTGCCCTTCTTTGTTTTCCGCTGTTTCTTCCTTCCCTTTTGTCTGCGGCCTCTGCAGCCGCCATTACCCCTGAACGTGATGTAGTTATCAGTGACACCAGTCAGGATCCTGAGTGGAAGGTTCTCTGGGATGAGGCTCGTGAATTGACCCGACAGGCAAGATATATCGAGGCAGCCAGTTCCTATTCCCGGCTTTTATCTTTTAAAAAGAATATTGAAGAGGCCTCGTGGGAATATAGCCTGGTGCTGATCAACCTGTCTGACTGGGATCAGGCCTCGATCCTGCTGGAACAACTTCTGGAGGGAGATCCCCGGCGCACTGAATATCTGTTGAGTGCTGGCCTGGTCGCCTTGAAAAAGAAAGAATTTTCCAGGGCCGCCGCCTCTTATAACCTTGTTTACCAGAAGAAGGCTGCTACCGAGCTGGATCAAGAACGACCTGAGATTATAGAAGCGCTGACTGGTCTGGTTGCTGCTTTACGTGGACAGGGAAAGAACGAGGCTGCCTATCCGCTGATGGAACAACTCTTGCGGCACAGGCCAGATGATACTCTTCTGCTTCATCAACTTGCTGCCCATGCAGCGATATCAGGTCGGCGGGAAAGGGCCTCCCTCTTTTATGAGAAACTCGTCTTCCGTAATCAAGTTGAGGGACAGGTTCTGCTTGAGGCAGCTGACTTCTTCGATCGTACCGGTGAGGAATCCAGGGCCCTTCTTTCCTGGAAAAAATATCTGCAGCGTCATCCGGATTATCTGCCGTTTCAGAAAAAAATGGTCGATTATTTTATTGCCCGAGGGGAAAAAGAGGCGGCCTTGCCCCATCTTCTGATCTTACTGGACAAGGGAGATCAGCGCGATGCACGTCTCCTGCAGATCGGTGCTATTTATCTTTTTGATCTGGGGCGTCCGGATATCGCCCTGTCGTATTATGAAGAGTATTCTCAGCATCATCCCGAGAATCAGGATGTTGCCCGGGAGATAGCCAGGATGCAGATGATGCTCGCTCAGGATCTGCTGGTCAGGGTGGAACATGAGGGCGCTTTACCGGTGTGGCAGGAGCTGGTGCAGATGACCCCGAACCGGCTGCCTATTTATTCGGCCATGGCTCAGCACCTTGAAAAACGCCGAAACAGCAAGGAACTGCGAGAAGTGCTTGGCGTTATCCACCAGCATGATCCAGGGGACAGAGACGTTATTCTCCGGCTTGCCGAGTTGTCTCTTGAGCAGAATGATACGGAGCAGGTCAAGCATTTGCTGGGGCTCTTGCCTCAGGAAGGGTTCGATGGGTCGAGATATCTGCTGGCCAGTGCCCGGCTTGCCGATCAGCAGGGGCTCTTGGATCAGGCCTTGATCTGGTATAACCGGTATCTGGAGGCGGAACCAAGTGATAAATCCATCCGGCTTCGTTGTCTCGACCTGTCGGCACAGCTTGGCCTGATCAGTCAGTATGAGGAGCATTATCAACTGGCGCGCCGGGATGCAACCTTTGAGTCGGAGCGGCTGCACAGTGATCTGCGTTATGCCAGGGTTCTGCTGGTAAGTGGGCTGGCCAGCAGGGCCAAATCAGTCAGCCTGGAATTGATCGAGGCAGGTCAGGGCGGAACCGGATTCATTGCCGAGACGCGTCTGACGCTTGCTGATGCCCTGTATGGGGAAGGGAACAGCTTTGAGGCTGAACAGGTCTTGCGGCAGATGCTGGTGGATGGTGTGGGCATTGAATCTGCCCTTCGTAAATTGGTTGAATTTTCCCTGGAGAGCAAGGAACCTGATCTGGCCTGGAGTTGGTTGACGCTGTTGTCCGAACAACCAGGATATGCTCTTGTTCCCGTATGCGGAAATGACGACAAGGATTTGACCCTGCTCCGGGTAAGGTCACTGGCCGCAGCAGGAAGATTTGGCAATGCCATTGACAGTGTCAAGGAGTATCGGACCTTTCTGGTCCAGCATTGCCCGCAAGATGTCGGGATGAAGAAAGAGGCGGGTCTCATGCTCTCCCATCTCTATCTGCAGGAGAAGAGATATGGCAAAGGTCAGGAGCTCATTGCTGAGATTCTCAAGGAACATCCGCTGGACCTGGAACCCTTGATTCTTGCTCAGCAGCTTGAGGCGGCTCAGTCAGGTAAGGCCCTTGCAGGCAGGGTTGATGAAGTGTTGAGTGACAATTATGGCAACAGCTTTTCGGGCCTGATGCAGGCAGCCAAGTTGGAACGGAAGTATGGAGCCACAGAGGCAGCACTGAGGCATACCCGGATGGCCTTGAATGAGGTGCCAGAATCAATGACGGCGAGGATACTCCTGGCTGATATCCTGCGGGAACAGGGGGAAATGGAGGCGGCCATTGCCGTCTTGCGGATCCTTGCTGCTGATCATCCACATGAGATCAGTTTTGTCCGGAAATCATTGGAAGTGGAATTCAAGCTGGCATTCTTCCCCCAGATCATAGAAAAGCTGCTCCCTTCAGGGCAGAAAATCCTTGGCAAAGGGATTGTGGCCTTTCCAGATACCAGTCATTTAGCTGTATGGCAGAAGCTTATTCTGGCTCGGACCCTGTGGGCTGACCGGCAATGGGTGGCAGCGGTTGCCGTGTATGATTCCCTGTTGCAGCCTTCGGTCGAGATGCTTTTTGCTCAAAAAATAGAAGAAAAGCAGATAGAACTCATCCTGCCCCCCCCGCAACAAACCTTCTGGAACGTGATCACCTTTACTCGTCCGGCGGAACCGGACCGGCTGACCGTGGTTATGGATCCTGCCTTTGTCATGACCCAGCGTGGGCTTCCTGGAGGCAGGGTCGGAGCTGATCTGTACGCGGACTATCGCTGGCAGCAACTGGTGGTCAGGGAACTCTCTGCCAGAAGGGCGCTGGCGCAGGGGAATTATTATCAGGCCATGAAAGAGTATCAGGAGGTGGTTGCCGGGAATCCCTCTCATGAGTCTCTTTTTGATCTGGCCGGTATTTACAGTCGTCTTGGATTTCTGGGGAAGGAGGCACTGATCTATGAAGAGATTGAACGGGAAAACCCCGACTATCCTGAACTTGCCGAGGCTATACAGCGCAACAGTCTGAAGAAAAAACCCAGGGTGATGATTGATTCCGGGTATTCCTCTCTCAGCGGTCGGAATGGCTACCTGGATATCCAGCAGACAAAGGGTGGGGCCAGTGTCTGGATGCTGCCGAATCTTCGGCAGGAGCTGGATGTCAGCTGGAGCACCATTCATGCCAGTGCCGAGGAGACAGATCAGACCCTGTGGCGGAACAGGTTATTGACAACATATTCTTTTTATCCCCATTATAACGTCGATTTTATTACCAGAATCGGGGCGGATAAAGCTGGTGGGGATAAACCGGACGAGGAACATGGTTCTGCTCATCATGATATTACCCCCCTCTATCATCTGGAGATGCGTGGTCGCATCGGGGACGATCTGCATGGTTTTGTCCGGCTGAGGCAGGAAGTGGTGGATGATACTGTTCAGGCCCTGAAAGAGGGGATCAGTAAACGGGATATGGAGGGTGGTGTCAGGTTGGATATCCTGCCCCGCCTGTTTTGTGGTGGGGAATATCTGTTCAGGGAGTATAGTGATGCCAATCATCAGAATCGGTATCATGTCTGGGCGTCCTATATCATTCACAGTGAACCGACCTTGTTGCAGATTACCTATGGTCAGGAATTACTGCATCACGCCGATGGCAATATGGGTCGGGATTTTTCCTATGAGAATGGTTTTTCTCCAGGAGATCATCCCTACTGGAGTCCCAAGGAATATTGGCAGAATTCTGTCTCTGTTCATTTTGAGCACCAGTTGGCCGCGGATGTGCTGGGGCGGAGTGCCCCCAGTTATTATACCCTTGACTATACCTTCGGGTATGAAGATGGCGGGTATGACTTTCATACCTTTAGCGGTGGTATTTTCCTTGAAATGAATCGTCATTTCTTATTAAGTAGTAGCTTTGATATGATCCAGGGAGGTGAGGTCGTCCGCAAGGATATCTCTTTGTCGCTGGTATATCGCTGGTAGGCCGTTGTTCGAAAATAACTATATCTTTGAAATGCCGTTACCGGCATACAGAGTCGTAACGTTAGAGTCAAAAAAGAACAGAGGCTGTTTCGTTACGATTATTTTTTTATCGCTGCAGATTGTTATGGCATTTGCTGACAATCCGCAGTTTTTTTTATTTTAACAGGAGCAGAAAATGATTGAACGAGTACCAATGTCGACTCAAGGCTATCAGAGGCTTCGAGATGAGCTTCAGCGTCTTGAGAAGGTTGAGCGTTTTGATGTGGTCAAGGCCATTGAGGTTGCAAGGGCTCATGGTGATTTAAAGGAAAATGCCGAGTATCATGCGGCCAAGGAGCGACAGGGGCATATCGAAGGTCGTATTATGGAGCTTAAGGATAAGCTGGGACGCGCCGAGGTGATCGACTGCATGAATGTTCCTCTACAGCGGGCGGTCTTTGGAACAGTAGTGACCTTGCTGGATCTTGAAACGGATGCTCAGGTCTGTTATCAGCTCCTGGGCCCCGAAGAGGCCGATGTGAAGAAGGGCTCTATCTCTGTATTTGCACCACTGGGAAGAAGTCTTTTGGGCAAAGAGGTGGGGGATGAGGTGATCGCCAAGACTCCAGGTGGAACCCGTGAGTTTGAGGTGATCGAGATCGCGGCCTCCACATTTTCCTGAGAAGCTGACAAATTCTTGGTAGCGGACAGTAAACGGAGTTTACTCCTCTCTGCTGATATAAAAGGGCGAAGAAAAGAAGATTTATTCGCCAGAGGAGCGGCAGTGGTCCATTATTCAGCCTGGGCCGCTGGGGGAATGAGCATTCCTGAGAGAAAAATGGCCATGACCTGACCGATGATCTCATCGACGGTATAATCCGTTTCCAGGGAGATGCTCCAGACTCGTGAAATTTCATCAAGGGCCCCGAAAAAAGCGCGTTTAGCAATTCCCGGCTTGATGTCCGCACGATAGATCTTCTGTACTTGGCCTTCCTTGATGATGGTTGAAACAATATCAATATATTCAATGAACTTGTTGTTCCTATATTCTTTGATCAGCTTGGCACTTTGTCTGAGCTCGATCTGGATCACCTCCGCCAGATTTTTATTTTTCTTCATCATCGTCAGATGTTTTGTGGCAAAGATCTCCAGTTGTTTTTTCGGATCTGTCTCCAGGGCCAGTGCCTTGGTAACCTGTTCTATCAGGATGCCAATCTCTTTTTCAAAGACAGAAATAAGGATGTCGAGTTTATTGTTGAAGTAAAGGTAAATAGTCCCGTCCGCGACCTTGGCTTCTTTGGCAATATCGGATATTCTGGCATTGAAGAAACCTTTTTTGGCAAAGACCTTGGTGGCTGCGTGGATGATCGTGGAATGTTTGTCTGTTATTTTCATTTTTAAATATAAAAAATATGAATGTTGGAAAGAAAAATCAGAAAAATGAATATTGAATGGTTGTTCATTCATTCTAACCATTGAGAAGTAATTGTCAATGGCGGTAAGTTGTTAGCTGGTTATCTTTGAATAAAAAAAAGCTGTTTTTATGGCGTGTTGTCGATTTGTCAAAAATATCGAGTCAGTTACGGGACAGGATTCAATCCTGTCCCGCAGGAAATGAAGTCGTCGTTTACATATAAGTCAAATATCAGGGTGCCGTAACGGGCACAAGGAGTTGTCACGAACGGGTCGAGAGCTGAATGGCTCTTTCGTAACGGTTACTAACCCCGATGAACGGGATAAGTGCCTTGCGCAGATTGTTTTCTTGTTTTTTTATCAAGAAAACAATCTGTAAGGCCCTAAATACTACAGGAGCGAGTGAATGAAAGTATTGGTTGTGGGTTCTGGTGGTCGTGAACATGCGCTTGTCTGGAAGATCTCTCAAAGCGCCAGGGTAAACAAGATCTACTGTGCCCCTGGGAATGCCGGGATAAAAGGCCTGGCCGAGTGTGTGGATATCACGGTCACAGATATTGAGGCCCTGCTCCGGTTTGCCAAGGATGAAAAGATTGATCTGACCATTGTCGGTCCTGAATCCTCACTGGCTGCTGGCATTGTTGACCTCTTTGAGCAGGAGGGCCTGCGTATCTTTGGGCCGCGTAAAAATGCTGCCATTCTTGAAGGAAGCAAGGTCTTTGCCAAGGAATTCATGGAGAAATATGCTATTCCCACCGCCTCATTCAAGATCTTTGATGATCTCAAAAAAGCAAAAAAATATATTGATCAGATGGGCGCGCCTCTTGTGGTCAAGGCAGATGGGCTCGCGGCCGGTAAGGGCGTTATTGTCGCTGCCAGTGTCAAGGAGGCCAAAGATGCTGTCGAACTTATCATGCAGGACAGGGCCTTTGGCGATGCCGGAAACAAGGTGGTGATTGAGGCCTGCCTGCAAGGGGAAGAGGCATCCTTTATCGCCTTTACCGATGGCAAGACCATTCTGCCCCTGCCCACATCTCAGGATCATAAGGCTATTTATGATGGAGACAAGGGGCCGAACACTGGCGGAATGGGCGCATATTCGCCGGCTCCAGTGGTGACTGAGGCTATAGCGGATTACATCATGAACAAGGTGATGCTGCCTGCTATTCAGGGTATGGCTGCAGAGGGGAGACCCCTGCAGGGCATGCTCTATGCCGGATTGATGATTGAAGGCGACAAGGTTAACGTTCTCGAATTTAATTGCCGTTTTGGTGATCCAGAGGCCCAGCCCTTGTTGATGCGGCTGAAAAGTGATGTGGTTGATATCTTTGAGGCGGCGATTGATGGCTCTCTGGATATGATTGAGATGAAGATTGATCCCCGGCCGACGGTCTGTGTGGTGATCGCCTCAGGCGGATATCCGGGCAGGTATGAGACGGGCAAGGTCATTAAGGGTCTTGCCAGGGCGGCCAGAGAAACCGGAGTGCAGGTCTTTCATGCCGGAACAGTAAGGAAGAACGGGCGGACGGTCACGGCTGGTGGCCGGGTCCTGGGCGTTACAGCCGTTGGTAAGACCCTGGAAAAGGCCATTGAACAGGCTTATAAGGCCGTAGATTGTATTCACTGGACAGGTTGCTACAGCCGGCGTGATATTGGTGCTAAGGCCTTGCGGCGCTCGGAAAAACAGGTGGCGGCAGTGACGGACAGGGGGGCTCTGATACCGCGAGAAGCGGCCCTGGTGGGTATTGTTATGGGCAGTGATACGGATCTGATGGTCATGCAGGCGGCAGCTGATTTTCTCAAGAAGATGCAGATACCTTATGAGATGACGGTGGCATCAGCACATAGAACCCCGGAAAGGGCGACCAGCTGGGCCAGTACCGCTCAGCAGCGGGGGTTGAAAATTATTATCGCCGGGGCAGGGATGGCGGCCCATCTGGCTGGAGTCCTCGCCGCGCATACGGAACTGCCGGTCATTGGCGTGCCCATTGACGCCTCGCCTCTGCACGGGTTGGACGCCCTGCTGGCCACGGTGCAGATGCCGCCAGGAATCCCGGTTGCCACCATGGCGATTGGCAAGGCTGGGGCCAAGAATGGTGCGGTCCTGGCAGCGCGTATCCTTGCCCTGGAAGATAAGGATCTCGCGGCCAGGTTGCAGGCCTTCAAGCTGGAGATGATGAGAGAGGTCGAGGAGAAGGCCAGAGCGATTGAAGGTTGATTGTCCCTGTTCTGATTTGATCACCGGCCCGTCGGATGAGGAATTCAGGCGGGCCGTTTCAGCCCTGAAGCAGGGAGGGATTGTTGCCTTTCCCACAGAGACCTTTTATGGCCTGGCCGTTGATCCCTTTAATGAAAAGGCCCTGGCGGATCTGTTCAGGTTGAAAGGGCGTCCGTTGCATAAACCATTTCTGGTTCTCATCCAGAATGAAGATCAGCTGCCCCGTCTGGCACGTTTTATCCCTTCCGTATACCGGCCGCTCATGAAGGCCTTCTGGCCTGGCCCCTTGACCCTGGTGTTTCCGGCTGTCTCCACGCTCTCGCCTGCGCTGACCGGGGCCGACCGTGCTGGAATCGGGGTACGGATCTCATCGCATCCGGTGGCCAGAGTCTTCGGTCAATTATGGGGCGGACCGCTGACTGCGACCAGTGCCAATCTGTCGGGGATGGTCGCTGCCCGCACGGCCGATGAGGTACGCCGGTTTTTTGGCGAGGGAGTTGCCTGTGTCCTCAATGGTGGTCAGTCGCCGGGAAGGAAGAGCTCGACGGTCGTTGGACTGTCTCAGGGAAAGTTGCAGCTCATCAGGGCCGGGGTTATTGATTTCTCTGCCCTGAATCAGGGAGGGAAGGATGAAGGTTGAAGGGAAAAGTTGATAACTGTTTTGCAAGGTTTCCCCGGTGTCAGGGGGGATATCGAGCGTCTGGCACACCTGATTGATGTTAAGCGTAGTGATTGATCGGAGGAGGAACAGGTGATGAATGACTTGTGTTGGAATAAAGAATTTGCCATGAACCAGGTGGACAATGATGAAGAGCTGCTCCAGGAGTTGATTGCGATCTTTCAGGACTCCTCGGCTTCGGATATGGCTATTCTGACTCAGGCCGTGGAAAAAGGGGATCCGACGGAAGCCAGAGGCGCCGCTCATTCCATAAAAGGGGCGGCTGCAAGTCTTGGTCTGGAGGCGATCAGGGACGTGGTTATGGTCATCGAGCAAGACTGCCGCGAGGGGTCACTGGCCGTTGCCAGGGAAAAGCTGCCGCAGTTTGAAGCCTTATTGGAGCGGCTGCGGGAACTTTAAAGAGAGATTGTTTAGCCTGTCGGCCTAACGCCTCCACCGATAGCGCAGGACCGCGTAAGCGGTTATGCGCTATCGGCTATTCACCAGCTGTTATTATCTGGTCAGTTGCCGGTATTTGATGCGGTGCGGCTGGTCAGCCGCTGCCCCCAGGCGTGCCTTGCGATCTTTTTCGTAATCCGAGTAATTCCCTTCAAACCAGACCACCTGTGAATCACCTTCAAAGGCCAGGATGTGGGTGGCTATCCGGTCGAGAAACCAGCGGTCATGGCTGATGACCACGGCGCAGCCGCCGAAATTGATCAGGGCCTCTTCCAGTGCCTGCATGGTGTTGACATCCAGATCGTTGGTCGGCTCATCAAGGAGCAGAACGTTACCCCCTTCCTTGAGCATCCGGGCCAGATGGACCCGGTTACGCTGCCCTCCGGAGAGCAACCCCACTTTTTTCTGCTGGGCAGCACCGGAAAAATTGAATTTACCCACGTAGGCTCGGGAGTTAATCTCTTTAGTGCCGAGCCAGACCGTTTCCTGTCCCTCAGAGATTGCCTCCCAGATCGTCTGCTCCGGGTTGAGGGAGTCACGGTTCTGGTCAACATAGCCAAGCTTGACGGTCTCACCCAGACGGATGGTGCCCGCATCCGGGGTATCCTCACCGGTGATCATCTTGAAGAGGGTGGACTTGCCGGCGCCGTTGGGCCCGATCACCCCGACGATGCCGCCGGCAGGGAGATTGAAATTCAGATCTTCAACGAGCAGTTTGTCGCCTAAGGCCTTGCGTACATGTTCAGCCTCAATCACCACCTTGCCAAGGCGTGGTCCGGGCGGAATAAAGATCTGCAGATCCTGGGCTAACTTTTCGGTCTCCTGGCTCAGCAGCTGCTCATATGAGCTGATCCTGGCCTTGGATTTTGTCCGTCTGCCCTTGGCTGACATCTTGATCCACTCAAGTTCCCGTTGCAGGGTTCGTCGCCGCTCACTTTCTGATTTCTCTTCCGTTGCCAGCCGTTTTTCTTTCTGCTCCAGCCAGGAGGAATAGTTGCCCTTCCAGGGAATGCCGATACCCCGATCAAGCTCGAGGATCCAGCCGGCGACATTATCAAGGAAGTAACGGTCATGGGTGACGGCAATAATGGTTCCGGCATATTGCTGCAGGTGCTGCTCCAGCCAGGAGACAGACTCGGCGTCCAGGTGATTGGTGGGCTCATCGAGCAGGAGGATGTCTGGCTGTTTCAGGAGGATGCGGCAGAGGGCCACCCTCCTCTTTTCACCACCGGAGAGGATCCCGCACAGGGTGTCTGGCGACGGGCAGCGCAGGGCGTCCATGGCCATTTCCAGTTTACTGTCCAGATCCCAGGCGTTCAGGGTGTCGAGCTTGTCCTGGACCTCGCCCTGTCGGTCAATGAGTGCCTGCATCTCGTCGTCACTCATGGGTGCGGCAAATTTTTCATTGATGATGTTAAATTCATGCAACAGGTCAACGGTTCCCTGAACTCCTTCTTCAACGATCTGCCTGACTGTTTTTTCAGGGTCCAACTGGGGCTCCTGATCCAGATAGTCGATGGTAAGCCCCGGAGCGAGAATAGTCTCACCGTTAAATTCGGTATCAATGCCGGCCAGGATGCGCAGCAGGGTACTTTTACCGGAACCGTTCAGTCCCAGCACCCCGATCTTGGCGCCGTAAAAATAAGAAAGTGAAATATCCTTGAGAATGGGTTTGCTGTCGTAGTATTTGCTTACCTTGATCATCGAATAGATAATCTTTTTGTCATCAACACTCATAAAAAATACCTGTAAGAAAAAGAAGAAATGAAGAATAGTTGACCTGAAAAATCAAAGCAGAATACCCTGAAATAAAAAAAAAAGGAAGAGGCATACTCTCATGTATGCCTCTTCCTTCTCTTGAACGGGATGACTGTTTTCTTTTACGATTCTTATTCTGCTAAGATGCAGGTATTATTTTCACAGGTGATATTCTCTCCGAGGAAAAAGGCCTTATAGCCATCCTTGTTTAACTCTTTGGCTGCCATACTAGCCCGTGCCCCGGTGGTGCAGTGGAGGTAGATTTTTTTGTCTTTGGGTAATTCTCCCTTGCGTTTTCCAACCTGATCAAGGGGGATAGCGATGGCATTTTTAAACATACATTCTGCCATCTCATCCTGGTTGCGTACATCAAGAATTACAGCGTCGGTTGCTTTGCCGTTGACAACATTCATAAAGTCGGCCACGGAGACCTCACCTTTTTCCATCTTCCGTTTCCAATTGATGGTGCTGACTACAGGACCACTGGTGGTTTCGCCGCCGGCCTTGATCCAGCCATCAATATTGCCGGGAACCAGAGAAACCGTTTTAAGTCCCTCCTCTTTAAGAACTTTCATGGCCTTTATTGATTCATCCGTGCTGTCACTGTAAAGGACAACAGGAGCCTTGAGAGGGAAATCTTCCGCTTTCTCTTTAAGTGTAGCAGAAGGGATGGTCACTGATCTGGGAATACGGCCTGCCTCTGATTTTTTGACAGAACGCAGATCAACGAGGATAATGTTGCCCTTGCTGATAAAATCATTGGAGGCATAAAGCGGATAACCGGCTTTTGACCATGCAGGTTCACCTCCCAGATACGCTTTCACGTTTTTGTAACCCATTTTTTTTGCCAGACCGGCGGAATGAGTGGACATGCCGCAGGTCACACCCCCGCAGAAAAAGACCAGCAGCTCATCTCTGTCTGCCGGCAGTTTATTGGCCTGATTATTGAACTCATCATCAGGAATGCTGATGGCCCCGGGCAGGCTTCCTTGGGCATTCCGTCCTACGGGTCGGGAATCAATCAGGGTGAATTTTTCTCCCTTGTCCAACATGGCCTTCAGCTCAGCGGTTTTAACCTCGGTGACACCAGCCGGCAGTTGGGCCAGTTTTGGTTTGACAACGGTGGCCCAGGGCTCACCATCGCGCATCTCGTAATTGATAATGGAAGCATGTCCAGCGACTGCATGTTCAATGCCTTTGGTTTTGTCGTCAAATTTTACGAGGATGGTTTTTGCCTCTGCCCCTTTGCCCACTTCAATGGAGATGATCTTTGCTTTGTTTGATACATCTTTAACACTTCCCACATAGACGGGAATTGCTTCAGGGGCTATACTCTTTGCACTGTCACTGGTGCCGTTTTGGGCAGTCAATTGAGCTGCAGTGGTTCCGGTCTGGGTACATCCTGTTGTCAACAAGGATGCCATGATCAGGAATGGAATAAATTTGATCAACGTTTTTTGCATGCTGCCCTCCAAGGCGCTCATGAGATGCGTTAGGTCCACATCAGTTACTGCAGTTCAGGATGAACTGTAACCGGAAGTGAACCGTTAATATTGAAATGGAATATGCAGATAATGTGCCAGGATATTTTATGAGCATAACATGTTGATTGTTAAGCATAAGCGTTGATATTGATGCAGAATGTTTATGATATAACAGGTGCAAAAAAATCAAAGTTACGCTAAAGGAATAAGGTGCTGATCGTGGCATGTAAAAAGATGTTGACTTGGCTTGTCTTGACTTTAATTTGTAATATTGAATAGATGGATAGGCTACTTTTGAGATGCGAGTGGCTCACCCCTGTTTTGCACGTAAGAGCAAAATCCTTTGCAGTGAGGATGGGTGCGCAAAGGTTTTTTCTGCTAGTTAACCCCCCTGTGTTAGGAAAGTTTTTTTTCTGAAATACCTTGCAGGCTTAACAACCTCATTCGTTGCAAAGAATCATGAAACTTCGCTGCTTTATTTTTTTGACCGTGATCGTCTTAGGCTTAGTTCCCGTTTTTATCCTGGTGGCCTTGAATCTGCCAAAGACCCTCGATCGTCTGGAGCATGCTGCTGAGCTGGAAACCCAGGCCAGATCCCAGGTGGATTTTGCCAAGTTGAATGCCCGGATCCGTTGTCTGAAAAAAAGTCTTCTTCATTCGGCAACCCTGCCGGCAACACTGGAAGTAATTAATCATACAGGAGACAAAAAGGCACTGGCAGCTCTTTTGGTCTCCTGGTTTGTGCTCGATGAGCCGATCAGTGAGTTTTTCCTCTTTGATGCCTCTGGCCGTGAGGCGCTTGGAATGTCTAGATCCCAAGGAAAACTTGTCGTGGGTGAGGCCGGAAAAGAAATCCTGACCGGCCACTTTCTACAAGAATCTTTGGGCTTAAAGGGAAATGAAATCTTTGTTGGTCTGGTCGATGAACAAAGTGATCCCTTGGGTCTGACAGGACGCGATGAATATACTTTGGTTCTGCTTTCCGCTGTCAGAGAGCTTGGGACGCCTGCAGCCGGAGTGATCATGATGCGTGTTGATATGTCAACTTTTCTTGAAAATTTCAAGAATGCTTTATGGGTGACGGAAGATGGGGTCTATCTCAAAGGCTCTCAGTCAGTCTTGCAAGGAGGGAAGATTTTTGAGGGTGTCGGCGGAATCGATGATTGCAATGCCTTTGAGGAGTTTCCCGGACTGAAGATGGAAGGACTGAAGGGGGAGCCGTTGATTCTTAAAGATAAGAATCATAATAAATTTGCCTGGATGCCGCTTATTTTTCATGCCGAAAAGCAAGCGGTAATGTGGGTAGGCTCTGCGGTTGACGAAAGCGCCATGAAATCATGGAAGTTCAGTTTGATGTTCAACGTTTTGGTTGTGATTTTCCTGATGTCGCTGTTGGTCTTTTTTACGGCCAACTGGATTACCGGCAGGATTGATACGATCCAGAAAGATCTGCTCGTCGGTCTTGATGATATTATTAATAACGAAAAAAGGGTTGTCTTTGATTGGAGAGGGCCGGTGGAGCTTAGAAGCCTGGGGGCGGATCTTACCTCATTTGCCAATCGTTATACCGATACCCGTGAGGCCGGAATGGTAGCCGAAGCTGCGCTCAGGGAAAGTGAGGATAAATTCCGTAATCTTACGGCCTCGGCCCTTGACGGTATCATCCTCATGGATCAAGAAGGCAATGTCGCCTATTGGAATGAGGCGGCGGCCACTATATTCGGGTTTACCAGTGTTGAGGCCCTTGGCAGTCCTGTACATCAATTAATTGACGCTCGTCGTGAAGGTGAAAGTCAGATTGTCCAGGGGCTGAAAGGGGATAACATCGTTGGTGATTGTGCTCATACCGTTGAGGTTGCGGCCAGAAACAGTAATGGCAGTGAGGTGCTCGTTGAACTGTCCCTTTCTTCCACCAGAATCAGAAATAAGTGGCATGCTATCTGGATTGTCAGGGATGTGACAGAACGGAAAAAGAACGAGGAACAGGCCAGAAAACAACAGCAGCAGCTGCAGCATGCGGATAAGATGATCTCTCTTGGTCTGCTGGTGTCTGGTGTTGCCCATGAGATCAATAACCCCAATTCCATTGCCTTGTTAAATCTTCCTGTCCTCGAACGGGCATGGGAAAGTGTCAAGCCGATTCTGGATGAGTTTTATCAGGAAAATGGCGACTTTATTGTGGCTGGTGTCGACTACACGGTGATGCGTCAGCAGTTGCCAAGGGTCTGCTCAGAGCTTGCAGAAAGTGCGGCCCGCATCAGGCAGATTGTGGTTGATTTGAAAGATTATGCCAGGGTAGAGACCAGTGGTCAGCAGGTTCGGGTGGATATGAATGAGGTTGTTCAGTCAGGGGTACGGTTGACCATGAACAGTATTCATCGAGCCACAAAGAGCTTTACCGCTCTCTATGATGAAGACCTGCCGGAGGTTTTGGGGAACAGGCAGCGTCTGGTGCAGGTTGTCATCAATCTGATCCAGAACAGTTGCGAGGCCCTGGGAGTGAGTGGCCGGGCTCTTACTGTTATCACCAGATACAACAGGGAGGTGGACGGGGTTGAAATAGTTATTCGTGACGAGGGCAGTGGGATTGCCCCGGATGTGTTGAATAAGGTGACTGATCCTTTCTTTACCACCAAACGGAATATGGGGGGAACAGGCCTGGGTCTGTCAGTTTCTGCCGGAATTGTCAAAGAACATAATGGCATGATTCGTTTTGTTTCGGTGCTGGACCAGGGGACGGAGGTTATTGTCAGCCTGCCCGCCTTGAGTGAATCTGCGTAGAGCATGGAATGATGAAATTACCAAGAGTTCCAGGCGGTGAATAATGAGAATAAATTATCAGGTCCGACTGATCCGGCCATAAAACAGGTATGAAATAATGACAAAAAATCTCTATCCATTATTACCTGTGTTGTTGGTCGATGATGAAAAAGCCTGGCTGAACAGTTTCGGATTAACGCTTCATTCTGTTGGCATTACCAATGTCATAACGTGTAATGATTCACGAAAGGTCATGGATGTTCTACGGGAACAGGAGATTGGTGTCCTGGTCCTGGACCTGACCATGCCGCATCTGGCTGGTGATGAATTGCTGGCCCAGGTGGTCAAGTATCATCCTGATATCCCTGTCATTATTATTACCGGGTTGGATCAGGTGGAAACCGCAGTCTCCTGCATGAAGCTTGGAGCCTATGACTTTTTCACCAAGGTGGCAGAGCAGAATCGACTGACCACCGGAGTACGCCGGGCTATCGAAATGGGAGCGCTCCGTCGCGAGAACAGTTCCCTGAAGGAGCATTTCTTTACAGATACCCTGAAAAGTCCTGAGGCCTTTTCGGCTATTGTGACCCACAACAAATCCATGCATTCTCTTTTTCAGTACATCGAGGCCATTGCCACGACCTGTGAGCCGGTTCTGATTACCGGTGAAACAGGGGTGGGAAAAGAGCTGGTTGCCCAGGCGGTGCATCGACTCAGTCAAAAGAGCGGTGAGTTTGTGGCTATTAATATCGCCGGACTCGATGATACCATGCTCAGTGACACCCTGTTTGGTCATAGGAAGGGCGCTTTTTCCGGGGCTGAATTGAGCAGAAAGGGGCTTATCGCCACTGCCACTGACGGCAGTCTGTTTCTTGATGAGATTGGTGATCTGGACCAGGGGGCCCAGATAAAATTATTGCGCTTGTTACAGGAGCGTGAATATTATCCTCTGGGTTCAGATGTTGCCCGCAGTACCAATGTCAGGATGATTTTCGCCACTCATCAGGATCTTGAGTCCCTGCAGGAGTCCGGCAGGTTCAGGCGGGATCTCTTTTTCAGGTTACGCACCCATCATGTGCACATACCGCCTCTGCGTGAACGTCTGGATGATCTGCCCCTGCTGCTCGATTATTTTATTGAAGATGCCGCCAGAAAATTGAGCAAGAAAAAGCCCACCTATCCCCGGGAACTCCTGATCTTGCTAGGTACCTATAATTATCCTGGAAACGTGCGTGAACTGCAGTCCATGGTCTTTGATGCCCTTTCCAAGCATCAAAACCGTACCTTGAGCATGGATGTGTTCAAGGCGTATATTCACAAGTGTTCTGCCGATTATGAATCTCCGCCAACATCGCAGCCGGTAGAGACCGCCTTTGCAGTTCTCGACCGGCTGCCGACCTTGAAAGAATCCGGACGGTTGCTGGTTCAGGAGGCCCTGAATCGGGCTCAGGGAAATCAGGCTATTGCCGCACAGATGCTCGGTGTCACCCGGCAGGCCTTGAACTGGCGATTGAAACAGGAAGGATAAAATAGCCATGGAGAGAATTGAGTGCCGGTTTAGCGGTTATGCGATTGATTTTGACCAGGCGAAGGCGGTTGCCAGGATTGTGGCGGAACAGGGAAACGCGTTTGCTACTCTGATGTCCTGGTGAGACCGGGACAAAGGGGTCCATTCTCCCCACTGTCTGCAATGTGAGATCAAGGGTGAACCGGCTTGAGAGGTCTATGGACTGAACCATGAAGGCCGCTTACGGATCAGTATCGACGATGAGAAATTTATTTTTATTTTTTCTTGAAAAAAGGTAAAAGGAAAAAGTCGGTTTTCGCTTTGCCCTTTGCCTCTCTCTTTTATAAAAAAAGGGAGTGTTAACCATTGAATCGGTTAACACTCCCTTTTGTGGTTCAGGACACTGCATACTGCAAATCAGACGAAGAGATTATTCGTCATTCTTCTTTTCAGACAGTCCTTTCACAAGCATGGCACCGGCCAGACCAAGCAGACCAAGATCTCTGGCCTTGCGCATTGCTGGTTTAACCATGGATGCCATCATGGCTCGGCGTTTGACGCTGCCCATATCGGCCAGCTCAGGAGTGGATTCCTGAAAGAGAAGGGTCATATCCTTCTTCTTGCCGTAATACCGGGAGTTCGGACCAATGCTCTCGCCCTTGGGCTCAAGACCCTTGGCTCCTTTTTTAACGTATTTGGCAACCTCTGATGTCGGATCATCCAGATCACCAAATATACGGGCGTTGGTGATACAGGTTTGAACACAGGCAGGAGCAAGTCCGGCCTCAACACGTGGCATGCAGTAGGTACACTTGTCAGCCTTGCCGTCGGACGAGACATCATCGACCATGGCAGGGTTGATATAGCGGGCCTCATACGGGCAGGACTCGACACAGGCGCCACAACCAATGCAGCGGCTTTTGTCGATCTGGACGGTCCCGTTGAAGGGATCCTTCCAGGTCGCCGCCACTGACAGAGTTGTGGTTTTACCTGATTTTGCATCCTTAAAGGTCATCTCTGCCGGATCGGCAGGGCATGCATCCACGCAGGGTGGTTTTGCACAGTGATTACAGAGACCGGGATAGTAGGTGGAGGCAAGCTCGTTTCCTACTTTACTCGGCCCGAGGCGTTTGACCCAGTTCCTGCCAAACTCAACCGGGACCTCCCACTCTGCCTTACAGGCTATGGTGCAGGCATGACAGCCCACACAGCGTTCCAGATCAATGATCATTCCATATTGCATCGAAAATATCCTCCTGAAAAGGGCTCAAGGTTATGGTTACACTGGAATAGTTAGGCCGGGAAATCCAGAGTCTTATCATCCTTGGTCTGTAGTTTAACAAAGTTATTACGCATACCATGACAGCCGGTCTCGGGATCAACAGCAATCTTGGTGATCAGGCTCTGATCGTCAACACCTTTGCCGACACCCGCGGTCATCAGAGGGTTGGCAGAACCGTAGCCGTGGTACATATAGACGGCATCCTTTCTGATGCCTGGTGTCACCTTGACCGTGGTCGTGGTGCGGGATTTGACCCCTTCACTGTTGATAAAACCAACGGTGTCACCATCTTTTACGCCAAGTTTCTTGGCAACTTCATCATTGAGCCAGACAGGATTGTCGGGCATTTCATGATTCAACCAGACGTTATTCTGGCTGCGGTTGAAGGTGTGTACCGGGGCGCGGCCATAGAGCAGTCGGGCATAACCGGCAGGGACCTCTTCCACTGGTGTATAGGTCGGGGCGCCGGGGAAGCCGGCTTCGGCGATCTCTTCATTGAACAGCAGGACTTCAAAATCCTCAGGGACCCCATAACCAGACTTGCCAGGCTGGAGATGAATGCCGCCCTCGGCCTTTACTGAAGCCAAAGTGATATTGGCTGATTCCAGAGTCTTGTTCACCAGCTCTTCCAGGGTTTGGACCGGGATGTCTTTTTCGTGGCCCATCCGTCTGGCAATCTCATTGGTAATATAAACCTGGTCCTTGCGCTCGAACATGGGGGCAACGAGGGGCATACGTGGGGCGATGAACTGGGTTGGTTCCTTGTCATCGGCCTTGATCTTGCCAACTCCGACCTTGATCTCATCGTGACGTTCGAGATAGGAGGACTCAGGCAGGAGGATGTCGGCCCACATGGTGACATCGGTAGGCATGACATCGACGCACATGACAAAATCCATGGCGTTGAATACCTGCTTCATCTTCTCCTGGTTGGGGATGGTCTGCATGGGGTTCTGACCCCAGATGACACAACCCTTGATCGGATAAGGCTTGCTGGTAATGGCACAGTCGCGGATCAGCTCAGTCGGGGTTCCAGGAGGCTTGAAAGGATGAACCATTTTATTGTTGCTGACATTGAGGTTATGCTCATCGCCATGCTCCTGCGTGGCCCAGCTGGTCTTACCTATTTTTGGGTTCTTGGGCGGAACCCAGCCGCCTTTGACATAGTAGGCGCCAAGGAGTCCAGTCAGGCAGGCCAGGGCCCGCTCCCGCTGGAAGTCGTTACCGTACCAGGATACGTGACGGCCTGGATGGATGGCCACATTCGGGGCATTAGCAGCCAGCAGCTCAGCTACTTCCTTAATCTGTACGGCTGGAATGTCACATTCCTTGGCAGCCTTGTCCAGGGTCCATTCACTGATGGCCGCGGAAAACTTGTCGAAGCCGACAGTGTGCTTGGTCACAAATTCTTTGTCGTATTTTTTATTTGTCACCAGGTAGTTCATGATGGCCAGCAGATAGGCGGTATCGGTACCCGGCTTGATCTGAACCCAGATGTCGGATTTGGCGGCAGCGGCAGAGTAGCGAGGATCGGCCACAATCAGTTTAGCACCGTTTTGCAGGCCATTGATATAGGCCTTGATGTGGGAGACGTGGATATTCTCACCGAGATGACTGCCGGTGAGAAAGAGGACCTTGGTGTTGGCCATGTCAACAAACTCACCGGGGGCCTTGCCGATGGTGTTTACATAGGCGGCGTCCCGGATACCACGGCACTGGAAAAAGGATGCCTCACTTACATTGTGGGTACCCACCGTACGCTCAAAATAGTGCATCGGGTATTTGGCTGAGGCGCCATGGGGAAATACACAGATCCCCTGAGGGCCGTGCTGGTCAACAACTGCCTTGAGCTTGGAGCCACATTCGTCGAGTGCCTCTTTCCAGGAGATACGTTTCCAGATGGGCTCGCCGCGTTTACCCACGTTTTTCAGGGGGTATTTCAGGCGGTCCACATCGTAGAGCAGTTTGACGCCGGCATTGCCGCGGGCGCAGATAGCTGTGCCGTTGTCAATGGACTTGGGGTTGCCCTCAAGTTTCATCAACTGACCATCCCGAACCTTGCCAACCAGCTGACAGCGCCAGAAGCACATCTCGCAAAGTCCGCCGACGACAGTTGTGTCGCCCATCGTGCCCTGTGCTTCCAGGGACACCTTGGCAACACCTGTTTCTGCGGAGACGAACTTAGCCAGCGGGACCGTGGCTGCTGCCAGCGATGCCGTCTGAAGGAACTTACGCCTCGTTAAGTTGAAAGCCATCTTCCTCTTCCTCCTTTGTGAAAAAATCAATTAAGGTTACAACCATCCTGTAATATGGGTGGCGAGTTTCTTCTGCAACTCGGGGACAAAAACATTTGTACCACGGTCGAAACAGTGTGCTGAGGAATTCTTCCTCTCCTACATAATCTTCTTCTTCTGTCAGGAGTGAAAGGAATTCAAGTTCGTGAATAAGATTATCTGGGAGATCCGCCTCTTCTCCCATCGCAAAACCTTTTTTCCGATAAAAATTCAGGGTCCTGAGGGCAAAGGATCCCTGGATGGATTTGTCCATGTACACAGAGGCAAAGGGCGGGGCGACCACGTGGGGAACCCCGTTGATGAACAGCCGGGTGTATTCTATCTGCAGGTCTTCGATGAAGTCGGAAGATTGTTCCAGAGCTTTTCTGATCTCTTTTCCTTCTGTGACTGCGCCAAGGGAGCCCAGAAGATTGTAGAAGACATTAAAGAAGTCGTCATTCATCCACTCCGGGTCCGGGTATTGCATGCACTGGGCCAGAAAACGATACAAAGAGGCTATGTCCTGAGATGTGTTTGATTCTGACATGAAATGAATTGAGTACGTTTAAGAGGGTGAATTAGAAGGCGGTATAGAGCTATCTGGAGATCCAGTATTATGGCGGTGTTAATTGTTACGCGCTAACAGGCATTCTCATGAGGAATCTATTTATGTAAGAAATAAACCTACATTGGATTGGTTGTGTGGTCAATGGATATTATGAATGATCATTCATTTTTATATTGCTGTGATTGGTGCTCTACACTTATCTGATAGCGGGTTTTACAAATGAAGAATTTTTCGCTTTCAGGTGATTGAGAACGCTTCATGGAACACCCTGGGGAGCCAGCATAGTGAGGGTGCCAGGTGTTACGTACAACAGGAGTTTCCCTGGGGAAGCCATTTTTTTGTAAGTAAAGAACCTACAAAAAAATTGGTTTTATCGTCAATCGATATTATGAGTGACTATTCATTTGTGTGCCGCTGTGTTTGGTACTCCACGCTTATCTGAGAGCATGTTTTACCAATGAAGAATTTTGAGCTTTCAGGTAATGCGTTGTCTTCGAAAGGGAAAAATACAGGTTCAGGGGAGGGGGGGGTCTAAAGAAGATATTGCCAACAAAAAAGAGTTTCAGGCAAGCGCCTGAAACTCTTTCTCCATCGGTGGGGTGAATGATGGGACTCGAACCCACGACCTCCTGGGCCACAACCAGGTGCTACCACCAGCTGAGCTACATCCACCACGTAAATATGTTACATCTAAACAATTTTTCTTTTATACCCGCTGACTCTGGTTTTGGCAAGGGTAAAGTTGCAGGAAAGTCCAGGGATGGAGTGGCTTTCTTTGTTTTATTCCTGAACTTTCCTTGATGCAGTTCCTGTCCTGGTCGGGCTAAGTTGCAGGGGTGAAAAAAAAACTGTACCATTAATATACCAGGAACGGCTTCCTGAATTATTCATGAACAACAACACTTTTACAGGTCTGTTTGGCAGTGCTGGCATTTCTGGGCCTGGGCCTTGATAAGCTCGGCACAGTATGGGCACTCTTTTTTAAAGTGGGCTTTGAGAATATCGCTGATAATCATACCGCACTCCTGGGTCAGGGATGTGTCTCTGAAGGTGTGATTCCTGATGGCGTCAATGCAGGAAAGATCGTTGAGCTGTTTGAGGCAGGCGACAGCCTTTTGCCTGTTGGCAAGGCTTGCCGATTCGTCGAGGATCAGGGTCATAATCGGTTCGAGATTATGGCTTTCCACACAGGTGGCAAGGGCTGCCACTGCTTCCTGTTCTTTGGTGTATCGTGCGTTCTGCATTTTTACTGCCTCGATGTCAATCACGCTGCCGGTGAAGGCATATTCACTGGCAACCATCATGACGTTCTGTTCGTTACTTCCGGGCAGCTCCATGCAGCGATAGGATCCCTTGTGGCCGTACTGGAGTTCAATGTGCTGCCAGCCTTTTTTAAAAACGGGGCATTCATTGTTCAGGCAGATAAAGAGGACATCCGATCCCCAGCCCAGGCCATCCCCGACATGGACAGGGGGGGCTTCACAACAGGACATTGCGGTCTGGCAACTGGGGCAGATATGGACTTCATCAAGATGACCGAGATTGCTGTTAAACATATGTATTTCTCCTGAATGAGATGGCGCTATTTTTGAAAAAAAATGGTTTAACTTTTCTTGTTTAAAATCTTGGGAACCTGTTATATATCCTGAATGATTTTCTGAAAAGATTCCGGGACAGCGCATTGTGTTCCCTCCGACCGAAGGGATGACGGGCCTCAGGCAGGGCCTTTGAGCCCTCCTGAAAAATAGAGTAGGAGAAGCCAGCAGGTCAGGATTGTCACAAGTATGATATTGTTTCGTCTATTGTTCTTTTCAGGGAGCTTCGCATCGATAACATCTCTGTTTTTCTGCTGTTCCGTCACGTTATACCTCTCCCTTCATCCCAACTCTGGTCAAGACCTCATCAACCGCGCGAGCCTGCTTCATCCGGGCGTCAAGAAAGGAGGGCGTCAGGTAGGCGCGATTTTGATCCATCAGGTCACAGAGCTCTGTGATCTTTCCTCCTTCTGCAAGGTCAATGATATGGTGCATATTTTCGGCAAAACTGCGCACGATTTTTCTGCCGTCACCACTGGTGGCCATGATCTCGGCATAGGTGCGAGGGTTCTGGCTGTGCACTCTGGCCATGGCCAGAATGCCGTAGAGGGAGGTGAGGGTGGAATGGCTGCCGATATCCTTGCAGCTGATTCCGTACTGCCTGAGCGCTGCCGCCATGGCCACTGAGATGATGGTAGGCAGTTTCTGGCCGACCCCCATGAGCAGGTCATGCTTGTCCGGGGTGTCCTCGAAGATATCCGCGCCATGCTTGTAGAGAAAGGCCTCAAACTCGCTGCAGAAACTTCCGCTTCGAGGTGTCCGGACCACAGAGGCATTTTTGTCTTTCATGGTCGCGGCCTGAGGACCCCAGAGATTGTGGACCAGCATGATCTCCACACCCTGACTGGTTACCTCCAAAGCAGTCTTCAAGGTGTTTTCAGATTCACCGGCCAGCAGGATCAAAGCCTGGCCATCATGCAGCAATCCCCCATATCGGCGGATGGTATCAGCCGTGACCGAGATGGGGACGCAGATAATGACCACATCAACATCAGGGATCATCTCTTCGGGCCGCAGGGTGGTGGAGCGGCCGGTCATCAGGGTGCGGTAGCCTTCATTCTCAAGGCGGTCGGCAAACCAGCTGCTCATCTCGCCGGTGCCGATGAAGCCGAATATCTTGATCTTTTTGACCCGCATATCAACACGGGGGAAGGAACCAAGCAGTTTTAGAGAACCTTCCTCCTGGATAATATTTTTTTCGATACTCTCCAGGGTGCGGCTGAGTCGCTCGTCGCCGATATGCCCTTCTGCTTCGATGTAAATCTGCAGTTTCTGGGTTTTGATGTCATTTTCCGATCGAAGATCCAAAATATTGATACCTCGTCGGGTGAATTCGCCGAGGATATCAACAAGCACGCCCACCCGGTCTTTGAGAGGACGGGTAATGATAGCTGTGGCGTCATAGCCTGTCTGGCTGGCCAGGTTTGAACCTAGGACGGCAAAACGGGTGCGGTTGTGGGGAACCACCTCCCTGGCCAGGATCTTCAGGCCATGCTTGCGCAGCAGTTCTTCCGATTCAATAACCGCGTGATCCAGGAGGTTTCGGCTCTGGATATCAGTAAGGGCCGTGTTGATATCCTGGACCGTCATCAGGGTGGCCGCCGGATAGTTCTCTGCGATATAGTCTTCGCATTGTCTGAAGACAGAACCGCGGCCAACGATAGTTTTTATCTGTCTTGTACTGTCTTCTTGGTGCAGGATGCCAAGAGAGAGGTGGATGGGGAGGACAATATTGTCGACCCAGTATCCTTCTTCAAGCTGTTCCATGAGACGGAAGTACTCTTTGATTTCGCCTTCCCGGGTATTGTAGATTGGGATAAGGGCCAGATCAGTCTCTTCATTGATAAAGGCGTTGATGATGTCCGGGATTCGGTTGTAGAAGCGAAGAGTGGCGTCAGGCGCGTATTTATGTGCGGCCTGGCAGCCGTCTGAGCCATCGGGTCCGAGAGTGGCAATACTGATCATGGCTGTTTCTGCTGGAGAGGGTGTTTAAAGTGTTAAGCCGCTGTTAAAAAATAACATGACCATTACGCTAACCGGAGCAACATAAGAAGCCGTAACGAAATTGACATTATATGGCCATGTTATTTCGTTACGGCTCCTAAGGGACGAGGAAAATATTAATATACAATCTTGGCTTCCCGTCTTCGGGCCCATCTTTGACCGCACCTCAATCGCAAAATCTTCGATGGAGCGAAACTACATCTGCGGTTTTACTCAAACGGTGCAGCCAAATCCGGCCCAAATCCAGTTGCAATTCAGGTAATCATTATTTTCCGAGTCCCTAAGCTGTTGTAATGAAAACATATCGTCCCTTGAAGGGCAAGAACGACATGTCGTTCCGGTCACTCTCGGGTCATTACATCGCGGCTTCAAGAATACACATCAAGAATACACAAATTTTTACGCTAGGATAAACACGCTCAGTGGACAAGGCAAGTTTTTAACGTCTAAAAAAGAGGCTTGATGCTCTGCTGGAACGATAAGCGCAGGGGGGAACCTGACGGAAAGAAAATAGTGTTTTTTTCTTTCCACCAGGTCATTGTCTGGACGGGTGAAAGGATCAGGGCCAGAGGAGTGTGTTGTGGATCCAACCTTCTGCGCCTTTGGTGTGTTTAACCTTGATCCAGTCGCCTTTTGTCGAAACCTTCGTCAACACCACACCGCGTTCGATGTTGGCAACGATTATGCTGCTGGTTGACGGTTCAGAACGCATATTGATGGCCGACTGGGTGTTGACGATGACAGTGTTGCCGGGGCCTACCAACGTTCTATAGATCCAGCCGGTATCGTTTTCAAAATCAGAGACTTTCAACCAGTCTCCTTTTTTTTCTACAACCTTGAGGGGGTATCCCTGAAAGAGTTCCATGGCCACCTGATTCTCAGTGCTCGGTCCGGTGCGGACATTGGAGCCGTCTTTTATGACGCTGACTGTCTCGGCGTAGACAGTGGAGGTGCCGAGCAGGACAAGTGCGCTGCAGGTAAGGAGGCATCGGGAAAGGATATGGGAGAGGCGAATTTGGGTGTTCATAATGTATGTATCCTGATTGAATAAATCTTTAAAGAAACCTACCTTATAAATTTCTAAATAAGTTTATATATATATCATTAATGCATTTTGAAGTCAAACTTCAAGTCATCTTGTTTTAAAAAAAATATGATATTGATTTGATATTGTTGTGATTTTTTTTAATGAAAAGAGATTTGTTCTGCTGGGGCAGAACTATTTGTTTGTTACGGTTCTCTTTAGTGTTGATTTATGACGGGTTACCGTCTTAAATACTTGCCTTGAAAATTGAATTGAATAAAAGGCTGAAGTACTTTTAGGAGCCGTTACAAAATAACATGGCCATTTATATCTATTTCGTTACGCAGGCCAGGGATGCCCCAGTGTCGCGATCGCCATGGACGGCGTAGGAGCGACCGGCTCCTTATGCCGCTCCGGGCATTTAGATGGCCATGTTATTTTTTTACAGCGGCTTAGCGTTTTGATGCCGTCATTTCCGGTATGGACCTTCTCAAAAAGGAAGTTTTTGGCATGAATCAGCAGCTGAGCAGGAAAAAGGTGTGAAAACAGCGGTTATTGCCCTGACAAATGAGGGCAGAGAGCTGGCTGCCAGGATTGCCGGCGTTCTTGAGGGTTGTGAGAGCTGCGAACTTAGTGGTGGGGTCGTTGCAACCATACGGAGCCTCTGGGCGTGCTTCGACGGTCTGATCTGTGTTATGGCCACCGGTATCGTGGTCCGGGCCATTGCCCCCCTGTGCCGGGATAAAAAAACTGACCCCTGCGTAGTAGTCCTTGATGAAAAGGGGCAGTTCGTTATCAGCCTGCTGTCTGGCCATCTTGGCGGCGGTAACGGACTGGCCCGGAAGGTGGCCGCGATCACCGGAGGGGCGGCGGTGATCACCACCGCCTCGGATGTGACCGGCCACACACCGCTTGATCTTTGGGCCGCGGAAAACAATCTGCGGGTGCAGAATCCGCAGCGTCTGACCGGAATTTCGGCAAAACTGGTCAATGAGGGCGAGGTGAGCTTTTTTTCAAGCGTTACCTGCGACCGTCTTCCCGCTGATTTCAGGGTGGTGACCGAACCAGCCCTGGCGGATATTATCCTTTCCCATTGGGCCTACGATCCCCTTGAACACCCTGACGCCCTGGTGCTCTGTCCCTGTAATCTCTATCTGGGGTTGGGATGCAACAGGGGGACTACCGCTACCGATTTTGAGCAGGCGGTATCGGAGCTGTGCGCCCAATACCGATTGGAGCGCTCCGCCATTGCCGGGATTGCCAGCATTGATCTGAAGGCGGATGAGGCCGGACTGCTCCAGTTTGCGCGCGACAATAATCTGCCCATCCGTTTTTATTCAAAAGATGAACTCAACCGTGTTGAGGGAATATCTCCATCGGCGGCGGTAATGGCCGCAACCGGGGCCAGGGGTGTCGCCGAGCCTGCGGCCATGCTGGCGGCAGGCGATGACACGACCCCGGGACAACTTGGTCAACTTATTGTAAGGAAAATAAAATGGAAGGATGTAACTGCGGCGGTGTCCGAAAAGAAATTGACGGACATGGTGCAGGCCCCGCTCAGCAAGCGATGATCAGTGTGGTCGGCACCGGACCGGGGGGGCTTGATCACCTGACCCCTGCGGCCGGCAAGGCCATTGCCGCGGCCGATGTGGTGGTCGGCTATCGCACCTATCTTGATCTGATTCCGGAACTGCTGGCGGGCAAGGAGGTTCTCTCTTCGACCATGATGCAGGAGGTGGATCGCTGCGCCAAGGCCCTCGATCTGGCCCAGTCTGGCAAGCGGGTGGCCCTGGTCTCCGGCGGTGATCCCGGTATCTATGCCATGGCCGGTCTGGTCTTTGAGATGGCGGCGCAGCGGGAGAGCCGGCTTGCCATCGAGGTAATCCCCGGCATTGCCGCGATCAACGGCTGCGCGGCCAGGCTCGGGGCGCCGCTGATGCACGATTTCGCGGCCATCAGCCTCTCTGATCTGCTCACCCCGTGGGAGGTGATTGCAAAACGTCTGGATGGTGCGGCCATGGCTGATTTTGTCATTGCCCTCTATAATCCCAAATCGAAGAAGCGGACGGAGAATATAGTGCGGGCCAGGGAGATTATCCACCGGCATCGGCCGAGCACGACGCCGGTGGGCATTGTCACCGCCGCCACCCGCGAAGACGAGGTCATTACCCTCACCACCCTCGGTGCCATGCTTGATGCCGATATCGGCATGCAGTCCACGGTCATCATCGGCAATGCCAGCACTTTTGTCTGGAACGGTCACATGATCACCCCCCGCGGCTATGCCGGCAAATATCAACTGGATAAGGACAAGGGCTGTTCATGCGGCTGATTCTGCTCCGTCATGGCCGGACCGGCCTTTCTGGCCGCTATGTCGGGTCAAGCGATGTCCCCCTCTCCGAGGAGGGCATCGCCCAGATTCAGGGTTTGCGGCCAGGACTGGCGGCGATGCAGATCGATGGACTGTTGGCAAGCCCCATGCTGCGCTGCACCCAGTCCGCCCACCTGCTGGAGTTGGGTCTGCCGGTGCAACTTGACCCTGACCTGCGGGAGATTGATTTCGGGCGCTGGGAAGGGAAGAGCTTTGCCGAGATTGAGGCGCAGGACCCGGAGTTGGTGCAGGAGTGGGCGCAGGGGAATGATGATTTCTGTTTCCCCGATGGCGAAACGACAGCCGCATTCACCGACCGGATGGAATCAGTCAAATATCGGCTGCTGACCGCGGATGACAAATCCATGCTTCTTGTTGCCCATGGCGGAGTGATCCGCTCTCTGATTTGCGGGTTGCTTGGCCTGTCCCGGCAAAATTATCTCCTCTTTCAGGTGGCCAAGGGTCATTACAGCACCCTTGAACTCTATAGCGGGGGCGGGGTGCTGACCGGTTTCAACTTAGGAGGCGTTAGCGAATGAGTGTGCTTTTCCGCTCATTCGGTTAAGCCTCCTTATGCCGCTTTACAGAAACAGCCAATTCCTTCCGGCTGTTTCTGTGAGCGGCGTCTGGCAGATAATATATGATTTGGGAGGACGAGGCTAATGGGCAGACTGATCCTGGTGACGGGCGGGGCCAGAAGCGGCAAGAGTGATTACGCGCTGCAGCTGGCGCAGTCGCTGCCCGGGCCGCGCTGTTTTATCGCCACCTGTCCGGTTGTGGATTCCGAGATGGATGAGCGCATTGCCCGCCATCGCGAGGAGCGTGTGGGAGCGGAGTGGCAGACCGTTGAGGAGCAGACGGATGTTGCCGCCGTCCTCCGGGTGCATCAGGACGATGCCGTCTGCCTGATTGATTGCCTCACCCTTTGGGTGAACAATCTTCTGTATCATGGCGAACAAACTGGAAAATTGTTCTCGGACGCTGAGATGCGCCGACAGTGTGATCTCCTGACCCGGGCGGCAGCCGTCCATCAGGGAGCGGTGATCTGCGTCACCAATGAGGTGGGGATGGGGATCGTCCCCGACAACCCTTCGGCCCGGCTGTACCGGGATCTGGTGGGCCGCTGCAACCGGATGATGGCGGCGGCCGCGTCTGAGGTGTACCTCGTCAGTTGCGGGATCCCGCTGCGCCTGAAATGATATAGAGAAATTACCTTTGAAATTCATCGTTTCTTTTCAATTTTACGCAATTTTTATAATTTTACAAACCTTCAACCTTTAGTCTTTTAAATTATGAGCCTTTTAGAACAAACCCTGCAAAAAATATATCCGCAAGACAGTATCTCCCGAGAGCGTGCCAAGGAACGCCTTGACCAACTGGCCCTGCCCCATTGGGCCCTGGGGGATCTCATGGACCTGGCCGTTGATCTGGCCGGGATGACCCGTTCCATGACGCCGGCGGTCAAGAGGAAGGCCGTGGTGGTGATGGCCGGGGATCACGGGGTGGTGGCGGAGGGGGTGAGCAAGTTTCCCTCCGAGGTGACGCCGCAGATGGTTTATAACTTCGTCAATGGCGGGGCGGGGATCAATGCCCTGGCCCGGCAGGCCGGATCGGAAGTGATCGTGGTGGACATGGGGGTGGCAGCCGACCTGCGCGGGCTGGCCGAGCAGGGCAAGATCATCAATAAAAAAATAGGCATGGGCACCGGCAATATCGCCGTCGGCCCGGCCATGAGCCGGACCATGGCCCAGATGGCGGTGGAGGCGGGGATTGATATCGCCAATGAGCTGGCCGGTCGCATCGATGTCTTCGGCACCGGCGACATGGGCATCGGCAATACCACCCCGTCCACGGCCATTGCCGCCGTGTTCACCGGCAAGTCGGTGGCTGAGCTCACCGGCCGGGGCACCGGTCTGGATGACGCCCAGTTGACTCATAAGACCGAGGTGATCATCAAGGCCCTGGCCGTGAACATGCCCGACGCCAAAAACGGCCTCGATGTCCTGGCCAAGGTGGGCGGTTTCGAGATCGGCGGCATCGCCGGGCTGATCCTGGGGGCGGCCGCCAACCAGAAGCCGGTTATTGTCGACGGCTTTATCTCCACCGCCGGGGCCCTGATTGCCTGTGCCATCGAGCCCATTGTCCGGGATTATATCATCTGCGCCCATCGCTCCATGGAGCCGGGCCACACCGCCATGCATGAGAAGCTGGGCATGAAACCCCTGCTCGATCTGAACATGCGCCTGGGCGAGGGCACCGGCGCGGCCCTGGCCATGAATCTGGTGGAGGCCGCCGTGGCGGTGCTCACCGAGGTGGCGACCTTTGCCGAGGCCGCGGTGGCCGGGGCTGATAAGTAAGTAATGACTGAGTCGCAGAAAGAGAGACAGCCGTGGCTGCCGGAGGGGCTCAGGTTCCCGCTGGCAAGCTTTCTGGCGGCCCTCCGTTTTCTGACAATTGTGCCGCTTACCTGGCGTTGTGAGCAGGATGGGAGGTTTTTCGCGGCGAGTCTGGTCTGGTTCCCGGTGATCGGGCTGCTGATCGGTCTGACCGGCGCCGTACTCATCTCCTGCCTCATGCCCTTCTTCCCGCCGCCGGTTGTGGCCATGGCCGCCATTGTCCTGCTGGCCGCGGCCTCCGGCTGCCTGCATCTGGACGGTCTGGCCGACAGCGGGGACGGTCTGCTCAGCGCCCGTCCCCGGGAACGTATCCTCGAGATCATGCGCGACAGCCACACCGGGGCCATGGGCGTGATCGCCCTTGTCCTGGTGATCCTGGGCAAATTCGCGGCCCTCTCTTCCCTTGCTACCCTTGGGGCTCCGATCCTGATTGCCACCCTCATCGTTATGCCCCTGGCCGGTCGCTGCGCCATCGTCCTGACCATGGCCTGCCTGCCTTACGCCCGCGAGGGCGAGGGACTGGGACGGCTTTTTTACTCGCCGTCAAGCCGCTGGGCCGCGCTGTGGGCCCTGGTCCTGCTGACGGCCGTCCTCGCCTGGGGCGGATGGCGCCTGGTTCTGCCCGTCCTGGCCGCCGTCGCTCTCACAGTGTTCCTCTTTTCACTCTGGTGCCGGAACAAGATCGGCGGGGCCACCGGCGACACCCTGGGCGCGGTCTGTGAACTCACCGAGATGATGGTGGCCGTGGCCATGACCTTCGGGACCCTGGGAATCAACACCCCATGAAGAGCGAGATACCACCTTCGCAATCAGGTCTCACCGGCCATGGCGGCAATGTCCACGGCCTGGCCCGGGACATGGGCATAGATGTGGCCAGTCTGCTTGATTTCAGCGCCAATATCAATCCCCTGGGGCCGCCGGAGTGGCTGCGTCCGCTCATCAGTTCCGAGGTGTCCTCGCTGGTGCATTATCCCGACCCCTACGCAAGCAAGCTGGTGCAGGCCATTGCCGAGCGCTGTCAGGTGCCCGCGGAATCGGTGGTGGTGGCCAACGGCACCACCGAGCTGCTCTATCAGCTGCCGAAACTCCTTGGCTGTGCCCAGGCCCTCATCCCTTCTCCCTCCTATATTGATTATACCAAGGTGATGGAACTGGCCGGGATGACGGTCCGTCCCTTCCTGCTCTTAGCCGAGCGTGGATTCACGCTCCAGCCCCATGAGCTAGCGCCCATGCTGACGGGCGGCGAGTTGGTGGTGATCGGCTCCCCCAATAATCCCACCGGGGCGCTGGTTGATCCGGAGCAGATCGTGCAACTGGCCAGGAGACATCCTGCCACCCTGTTTCTGGTGGACGAGGCCTTTCTTGAATTTGTCGAGGGTGGTCAAAGCGTCGCCCTTGCCGCCGACAACATCATGACCCTCCATTCCCTGACAAAGTTCTACGCCATCCCCGGTCTGCGTCTGGGCTTCGGCATCTTTCCGCTCCCCATTGCCCGCCTGCTGCGCGAGCATCTGCCGCCGTGGACGGTCAACACCCTGGCCCAGGCCGTGGGTGTTAGGGCCCTGGCCGATCAGGAGTATGCAGAACAGTCCCGGACCCTTTGCCGGGAGCTGCGGACGGATCTGGCGCGCGACCTGCAATGCTTTCCGGCCCTGCAGCTCTTCGATTCCGCCGCCAATTACCTGCTGCTGCGCCTGAGGGATGGCGGCGATGCCACAATCCTTGCCGCCAGACTGCTGGAGCGTCGGATCATGATCCGCACCTGCTCCAATTATACCGGGCTCGATGGGAGCTATTTCAGGATTGCGGTACGCACGGCCGCCGAAAACAGGCGGCTGCTTGACGCCCTGACCGAGATTCTGCAGCCGCAAGCCGTGAAACTGAATTCTTGTATGGTATCTGCTAGACGACGCTTGCAGGAAACAGCCGGGAAAGATTGGCTGTTTCCTGCAAGCGGCATAAGGATCCGTAAAAGAAATGAGCAGAAAAACGATGCTCATTTCTTAACGGCTTCTAAAAAGGCGCGCCCCCTGATGTTTCAGGGCACCTCCTCCAATGCCGGAAAGTCGGTGCTGACCGCCGCCCTGTGCCGGATCCTGCTCCAGGACGGGGTGCGGGTGGCCCCGTTCAAGGCCCAGAACATGTCGCTCAACTCCTTTGTCACCCGTGACGGGCTGGAGATGGGGAGGGCCCAGGTGGTGCAGGCCCAGGCCGCCCGCCTTGACCCGGACGTGCGCATGAATCCGGTGCTCCTCAAGCCCAACTCCGATACCGGCAGTCAGGTCATTGTCCACGGCCGGTCCGTGGGCAACATGGATGTGATGACCTATCTCCGCTACAAGGAAACGGCCATGCAGGCGGCCCACGCCTCCTATGACAGTCTGGCCGCCGACTACGATGTGATCCTGCTGGAAGGTGCGGGCTCGCCGGGCGAGGTCAATCTCAAGCGCCACGATATCGTCAACATGGGGATGGCCCGCTACGCCCAGGCCCCGGTGCTGCTGGTGGGCGATATCGACCGGGGCGGGGTCTATGCCTCCTTTGTCGGCACCATGGAGGTGCTGAATGAGTGGGAACGGGCGCTGGTGGCGGGTTTTGTGGTCAACCGTTTCCGGGGTCAGGCCTCTTTGCTGCAGGAGGCCCACGACTATGTGACCGGTCATACCGGCCGCGAGGTGCTGGGGGTGGTGCCCTACCTGAAGAATCTGGGCATCCCCGAGGAGGATTCGGTCTCGTTCAAGGAAGGGGTGTTTGATAGTGGCCGGCCCACGGGCGATCATGTGGAGATTGCCGTGATCAGCCTGCCCCATATCTCCAATTTCACCGATATCGAGCCCCTGGCCGCCGAGCCCGATGTGTATCTCAGGGTGGTGGAGCGGGCGGAGGATCTGGGGCATCCGCAGGCCATCATCCTGCCCGGTTCCAAGAACGTGATCCACGATCTGGCGGCCCTCAGATCCTGCGGTCTGGCCGACGCCATCCAGAGGCTGGCTGCCGAGGGCTGCGAGATCATCGGGGTCTGCGGCGGCTATCAGATGCTGGGTCGGTCCATCGAAGATCCGCTGGCCATCGAGTCCGACCAGGGCACGATCGACGGGCTCGGGCTGCTGCCCATAACCACCGTGCTGGCCGCCGACAAAAAACTGGTCCGGCAGTCCGGCGTTCATCAGGAGTCCGGCCAGCCGGTGCATGGCTACGAGATCCATCACGGCCGGTCGCAGACCGACCTGCCGCCAACGCTGGCCTTCACCGACGGCACAGGCTGCGGCGCCGTAGATGCCTCCGGCCGGATCTGGGGCAGCTACCTGCACGGGATCTTTGATTCCGACCCCTTCCGCCGCTGGTTCATCAACCGGTTGCGCCAGCGCCAGGGACTTATGCCGCTGCCCGGCATCCCAGCCCCCTATGACCTGGAACCCGCCTTCGACCGCCTGGCCGCCACCGTCCGCGACAGTGTGGATATGAACCGGATCTATCAGCTTCTGGGGCTGTGATCATTATTTTTGGTCGATCATTGCTTTCCGGGAGGATAGACAGGATAACGTGTTTAACTGTTTATCCCCAATCTTCCTCAGCAGGAAAACAGTGACGATTTTCACGTCATCTTGGGTTGATAATTGCATTAAGGAGACAAACAGTGCAGCAAGAAAAAGCAATTAAGGGTAAAGCCTCGCCACTTGAAAGTTCGTTCTCAATTATTTATCTGACAGTTGTCCTGATTATTGTTTTAAGCTCTTTTCAGGATTATTCTCTTGTGTTCTTCCTTGCCAGTGAAAGCAGCCCAATCCAGATCTTTTCTGTGGTCGGTTATTGTATAGCCTTTGCGGCAGCGATAATCCTGCAACTGCAGGGACGCATTACCTTTGGTGTCGGGGCAGCAGTAATATTTTTGTCAATGGGACTACGCGAGCTTGATTTTAATGATCGTTTCACGACCATGGGAATTATGAAAAGTCGTTTTTATCTGAGTGATATCGTTCCGTTAAAAGAAAAAATCATCGTTCTCATGATTGTTCTCCCCTTGGCCTGTTTTATTGCTGTTTTTTTGAAAAAGAACTTTCATTTTTTTCTGGCGGCCTTAAAGACGAGGAATAAAGCCGCACTTCTCGCGGCGAACGGTATTATTTTTACCATTATTGCCAAGCTCATCGATTCCAATTCCTCGATTTTAGTATGTATTACTGAAGAGACCATGGAGCTTGCCATACCTTATTTCTTTTTATGTGCGATGTTACTTTATGTCAAAGGCGAAAGGGAGAATACGGGACAGGTAACGAGAGGGGAGTAGTCGCGGGTGAAAAACGGTTGAATGGGTGACCGTGATTTTTGGATCTATCAGCTCCTGGGGCTGTGATGAATGGCTTTAGTTGGTTTATTTTTTTGGGATTACGTAACATGACTAATCGACAAGAATGGGGCGGGTTTTAATCAGTGAAACTGAGAAAGTTTAGTAACTATCCAGCTCAAAAAAAATGCACTGAGCTGAAAAAAGTTCTTGACACTGTTTTTGTGTGATTTTTCAAAAACCAGAGTCTGTGTCTGGATGCTGTGCGATATGTCCGACAAGCCTTTTGGTTGTGGACTGATGGCTTCATGTCGACCGCCAGCAAGGTCGATCGTGTGCAAAAAATAATTTCTTCATGTAGGGCATCCTGACGATAAAAAATCCGGTTTTAAAACCCGTGTTATAATGGATTCAAGACAAACACACGGGAGCCGGAATGACAGTTGATAA
>JAHYIV010000024.1 GCA_019429465.1 Desulfoarculaceae bacterium | reverse complement strand
CAATAACTTTCTCAACCCGGTCATTCCTTTTACTGCCACTCAACCGACAGCTGATCCGCAACTTCTGCGTCTCACCCGCCGACCGCGGCAAAATACTCAATCCGTCTCGACCTGTCAATAAGAAAAATGACCGCGATAAGGCCCATATTCTCTTTATTGGCACCATCATTTTCATTCCTGATGAAAACTGTTTGCTTTTCCCCTGTAGAAACCGTAACATAGCTAACGATTACTTTCCAACTAACAATCAGGGCGTAACCATGCTGCCCCCTTACCTCTTGAACACATGACCTTATGACTGAAAAAAAACAGCTCCTTTGCGCCTTACCAAAAATTGATGAAGCTCTTGCTAGCCTCGCTGACAGGACGGTATCAATCCCTTCTCGACTTGTTAAACTTGCAGTGCGTGATTGCATAAATGCTGAACGGCAACGCATCTTAAAGGGTGATGAGGAATGCATTTCATTAAGTCCCCAACAATGGAACAAGAGGCTCCTTGAGGCAATAACCCTGAAAAACCAGATGAATCTCCGGCGAGTTATTAACGGCACAGGCGTGGTCATTCACACCAATCTGGGGCGATCTGTACTTTCGCCGCCCATAGTTAATGCCCTCCAGCAGGCCGGAGCCCATTATACTAATCTCGAGTTTGATCTCACCACTGGCAAGCGAGGCAGCAGATACAGCCTGGTGGAAGAAATCATCTGCGACCTGACAGGGGCTGAGGCTGCCCTGGTTGTTAACAATAATGCCGCTGCCGTGCTGCTGTCGCTTGACACCCTGGCCAATGGCAAGGAAGTCATTGTCTCCAGAGGGCAGTTGGTTGAAATCGGCGGATCGTTCAGGATCCCTGATGTGATAGCCAAAAGCGGCGCTCACCTGATAGAAGTCGGATCTACCAATCGAACCCACCTGGTTGACTATGAAAAAGGTATTAATAATGAAACCGCCCTGCTCCTCAAGGTGCACACCTCTAATTTTAGGGTTATAGGTTTCACCTCCGAGGTTTCTGCTGAAGAGCTGGTGGCCCTGGCACAAGTAAAAGGTCTGCCTGTCATGGAAGATCTGGGCAGTGGTTGCCTGGTTGATCTTTCCCCGTTTGGTCTGCCGCGGGAGCCAACGGTACAGCAGATTGTCAAGGCCGGTGTTGATGTGATCACCTTCAGTGGCGACAAACTCCTTGGCGGCCCCCAGGCTGGCCTTATCGTCGGCAAAAAAACATTTATTGACCACATCAAACGCAATCCCTTAAATCGGGCCCTGCGCATTGACAAATTCACCCTGGCCTCACTTGAGGCAGTTTTACGGAACTATTATGATCTCGATCTGGCTCTGACCAGGATTCCTACCCTCAGGATGTTGACCCAGCCTGTGGATCTGATAAAAAAAAGAGCCAGAAGACTTATGCGCAGAGTGCAATCAACCGCCCGCCCGATCTGTTCAATGAGCCTGCTCCCCACTATGTCGCGTGTCGGTGGTGGTGCCATGCCTGAACATGGTTTGTCAAGCTGGGCGGTTGCCTTCAAACCTGCCCACATACCTGTCAGTGCCATGGAAAAAGAATTGCGCAGGCTCTCCACCCCTATTATCGGCAGGATTGAAAACGATTCGCTCTTCTTAGACATGAGAACAGTAGACGATCATGAGATCCCGGAATTGGCGGCTTCTTTGCTTACCTTCCTGAGAGGATGTGAGCCCTCATGATTCATCATTTCCCCTTATTTGCCATCGCCAATTCCCTTTCAAACCATGATTTTCACAGCTTTTCCTTACCTTTTTCCAGGAAAATAAAAGAAAAAATAGCTACGGCCGCAGAGGTCTATTTTCTTGAAGATGCCTGGCAACTGGAAGACTTAACAACTGATGCAGCTCAATTTTCTCATCTTCAAGGAATTTTCAGCCAAGCCATCGAAACAAAAGCACCTGCTGCCTCTGATGACTGCCTGCTCTTTCCTTTTTCCGTTAATGATGAGCGGATCGTTGTGGCCCTGGTTACCGGGGTCGATCGGCTGCTGGTAAAAAAAGTCGGCCACGACTGGCTGCAGGAGACCCGCGACACCCTGCAGAGAGAATTTCTGACCGTAAAACAGGCAGGTGTTGACCTGCAGACTGGTCTTCTCAATAGCGCCCACCTGAATACATTATTTGACACCGCTGCCGAAGGTGAGCATGTCGGCCTGGTTCTAGTAGAAATCTACCCCAGAGTTCGCACCGCGATGGAGGCCATGCAACATGTACGACATTCAGCAGCAGTGCTTAAATCCTTTATTGGAGGACATGTCCCCCTCTATCACATCGGACAGTCTGTATTTGCCTTCTCCTGGCAGAACTGCAATGAAGATCCCGCCTCCCGTTTTGGCCCCTTGCTGGTCTCCTTCTTAAAACGGGAACAATTCAAACGCATCCACGTAGGGTACAGCCAAGGGCAAATCGGAGATGGCCGACAAAGCGAAACCAGGAGGATCCTCGATGAGTCCTGGCTTGCCCTGCAGGCTGCCTGCACACGAGGCCCTTTCAGCTTCTGTACCTATCGCTCACTACAAAATTGCCAGCGCCATTCTCTCTACACCTCAAGTCAAAGTCTCCTGGCCAGAATCAGCCCCTGCTGGCAGAACCTGGATCAATTCGCCCTGGTCCAACTGCATCCCGCAGAGGCAACAGAAAACATCTATGACAAGATTGCCCTCGACCTCGCCGGCAGTAAAAAATTCAAGGGGCACGACAACGATGTGTTCATATTGCTTCCGATCACTGCTTCCCGCAAAGTGGTGGCTCTTGTCCAAAAAATACTTCTCTCCATACGTCGTGATCGGAGGATCAAAAGTGCTGTCGCGGCAGGTATCGCCATCTTTCCCTTTGGCGATTTCAGGAAAGCAGAACTGGTGCTCAATTGCCGGAAAGCCCTGCTGCATGGAGCATTAATGGGAGAAGGCATGATCACTGTCTTTGATGCCTTAAGCCTGAATGTCAGTGGTGATATCTTCTATGGAGAAGGTGATATCCCCAGGGCCGTGAAAGATTACAGACGAGGTTTATTGATCCAGCCCCATGATGTCAATCTGCTCAATAGTCTTGGCGTCAGTTATGCCATGATGAATAAACACCGTCTGGCCAATGACTGCTTCCTGAAGGCCCTGACGGTAAAAAATGATAACTTCATGTCCTGGTACAATCTGGGACTTGGACGCGAATTGCAGGGAAATATTGCCGGGGCAGTGGAATCTTTTGAACATGCCTGCAAATGTCATACTGATAACGAACAGGATACGGCAGACGTTCGAGCCGAACTGCCTTTGCAACTTGGCAAACTCTACTGCCGGACAGGGCGATATCAAGAAGCACTGGATATCCTTTTGCCCTGGTATGATAAAAAGAACAGTGTTCCAGGGGTTGGCCGGGCGCTGCGCTATCTTGGTGAATCTTTTCATGGAGTTGGCCGGGATCGGGAAGCAACGATCTGGCTGCAGCGTGCCATACGCTTTGATGAGTTTGATGCTAATGCCCTGAGTCTTCTCGGTGAGATCTACCTTGAAAACAAGGAAGGCGACCAGATTTCCCTCAAACTCTGTGAAAAAAGTGTCGAGTTAAACCCGATGCCACCCGTATTTCACCTTCGGCTCGCCAGGGCGCAGGTACAATGCGGGTTTCTGGAAGCGGCCAGAGAATCTCTGCGTCGCTGTCTCAGAGACAAAGCGACTAAAGGAGCGGCTGAGTTCCAGATGGGCTTGATCTGCTGGAGACAGGGACAGAAGCTGCGGGCCAGGCACTGGTTTTCCAAGACGATCAACCATGAAGCGACCGGGAGCATCTGGCAGAAACAGGCCGATCACTATATGACAGATCTCCAGACAACATAAACCTCTCAAACTCGAGAAAAGGATTATCACACTATGCTGAGCAGTGATCGACGGCGGATAAAAAGAGAACCGAAGTATGCTCTGGACAATACTGTAGTTGGCGATTCATGGCGAATGTTTCGCATCATGTCAGAATTTGTGGATGGTTTTGACTCTCTGTCGGCAGTCGATGTGCCGGCGGTAACGATTTACGGTTCCGCCAGGACAGCAAGAGACCACCCTTACTATAAACTCACGGAAAAGCTTGCCAGAGAATTAGCCCTGGCTGGTTATGGCATTGTCACCGGAGGTGGTCCAGGCATCATGGAGGCAGCCAACAAGGGTGCATTTGAAGCAGGCGGCGTCTCCATTGGTCTCAACATCAACCTTCCCCACGAACAGGCCCCTAATGAATTCATCAATTTCCCCTTGCACTTCAAGTATTTTTTTGTCCGCAAGGTGATGTTCATGAAATACTCCATGGCCTTTATCTGTATGCCCGGTGGCTTCGGTTCTCTAGATGAACTTTTTGAAGCCCTTACCCTTATTCAGACCAAAAGCGTTAAGCCCTTCCCTATTATCCTGGTGGGCAGTGAGTTTTGGGGTGGACTTTTAGAGTGGATCAAAGATAAGTTTCTCACCAATGGTAACATATCCAAAGATGATCTTTTACTTATCAACATCATGGATGACGTCGACAGTGTGGTAAATTATATAACAAAGACCGTTGTTTTTTAGTGCCTTACAGATTATTTTCTTGTTTTATTGCAAGAAAATAACCTGCGAAAGACACTTATCCCGTTTACCGGGGTTAGGTAACAGGCAATCATTTTATCCTGAAAAAAAAGCCGGTACAATTAATAAATAAGGTGAATTTATGGCTCAAATAGATGCTTTTTTTAAATTGATGCACGATGAAGGCGCCTCGGATCTGCATATGGTGGCAGGCCAACAACCGATTCTCCGTATCCGTGGTGATATGGAGCGGGTGAAATTCAAAACCATGGCAAACGAAGATCTTAAAAAAATGCTCTATGAGATCTGTCCGGAGGAAAAGATCAAGATTTTCGAAGAATCCGGTGATGTCGATTTTGGCTATGAGATTCCAGGACTCGCCCGTTACCGTTGCAACTTCTTTCAGCAGAAGCATGGTATCGGCGCCGTTTTCCGTGAAATCCCCAGCGACATCCTGTCCTGCGAACAGCTGGGACTTCCCAAGGTTGTCTCCCGTCTGGCCCAACTGCCCAAAGGACTTGTTCTGGTGACCGGCCCTACCGGCTCCGGTAAATCAACAACCCTGGCAGCCATAGTTGATGAGGTCAACAAGACCAGAAAAGATCATGTCCTGACCATTGAGGATCCCATCGAGTTTGTCCATCAAAGTCAGAAATGCATCATCAATCACCGGGAAGTCGGCCTGCACACCAAATCCTTTACCGCCGCCCTTCGCGGTGCTCTTCGTGAAGATCCTGATATCATCATGGTCGGTGAAATGCGCGACCTTGAGACCATCTCCCTGGCCATGGAGGCCGCCATGACCGGCCATCTTGTCTTTGGCACCCTGCACACCTTGAATGCCATGAAGACCGTTGACCGTATTATTGAAATCTTTCCAGCCAATCAGCAGGGGCAGGTCAGATCCACCTTGTCTGATGCCCTGAAGGCCGTTGTCTCGCAAACCCTGTTCAAACGTGTTGACATCAAGGGGCGTTGCGCCGCTCTTGAAATCCTGATCGCCACCCCGGCCGTCCGGAATCTTATTCGTGAAGGCAAGACCTACCAGATTGCCTCGGTGATGCAGACCGGGAAAAAATATGGGATGCAAACCCTTGATGATGCCATCCTCGCATTTCTGGATAAAAAAATGATCAGTCCTGACTCCGCGTATTCTAATTGTATAGACAAACCTAAATTTTTAAAATACCTACACAATCCTCCTTCAGACTTCACCGAGGTCTGACATGAAACCATCACCATATAATTTTCACATTCCGAATAATTCCATTGTGTTCTCATGGCAATGACGACCTTATCTCCTGACCATGACTCAGCACCCATTCGGACATCAAGATGAATTTTTCTTGACAAAAATCAGACCGTGAATTATTTCAACAAGCACGAATAAAAAAAAATCGTATCTGTTGTTACTTTGTTGTTTACGTATAAAATACTTGTTCTTTTAATTCTATTTTGGAGGTGTACCATGGCTTGGGATATCGTTATTGATTTAGATAAATGTGTTGGTGATGAAGAATGTGTAAATGCTTGTCCTGCACAGGTATATGAGATGCGTGATGGTAAGGCCTTTGCTGCCGAGCCAGACGAGTGTCTTGGTTGTGAGACCTGTGTTGAGGTTTGTCCTGAGGGCGCGATTACTGTTACTGAAGTATAATTTCCAACAGCCTCAGTCTTAAGACAAGCCCATTCCCTTTTGGGGGAATGGGCTTGTCTTGTTTTAAACCTTCATGCAAAAATAACCGTAACATCAAGATTGTGTGGCCAACTTAAGGAGCCTCTCGCTCCCTACGTCCATCCTTGGAGCGAGAGGCATCAGGCCAGCCATGACCGGCATAACAAAATGGTCAAAGATAGAATGGTTAGCGCAACAGCTCCCAAAGACACGTGCTTCCGATGACAAAACGGACACTTAGGAAATTAAAACCAGGGGTTCCCAGGCGAATTCATCTGTTGCTGGCAGCCACCCTATGGAGTTTAATAGGAGTCATGCTCGTATTCCGTGGAGTTTCCTGGCTGAGTGCAGTCGGCAGGCTCTGGATCATGGCTCCTGCCCTGATTGCCGGGACCATGAAATCATTGTTTATCCTTGACAACACTGCCAGAAAGGGAGTGCAGCGTATCCTTGAGATGGTCGACGGCACCTGTCTGGGAGCGGTCTATTCTCTCCGCACATGGCTGCTGGTCCTGCTCATGATCGGTGCCGGCGTGGTACTACGTCATTCCGGCCTGCCGGAAGAACTGCTGGGAGGATTGTATGTGGCGATAGGCTGGGCCTTGTTTTTTTCCAGTCGGCACGCCTGGCTCGCCTGGCACCATATTTCTGACCGGCGAGAAAACCAGTGATTCTTCCTCCATCATCTCTCAGGTCCTTGAATCAGGTTTCCATTGACTCCTCTGCCCTGCAGGTGAATTTTAGCATATTGCAGCAACGGATCGGCCGGGAGACCCGAATCATGGCCATGGTCAAGGCTGATGGCTATGGCCACGGGATGATCCAGTCCGCCGTCAGTTTTGCCAGGGCAGGATGTGACTGTTTCGGGGTCGCCGAGATCGGAGAAGGGGTTGCATTACGACGCGCCGGAATCCAGGGTCAGATCTTTGTGCTGCTCGGTTTTGTGCCCTCGCAGGAACAGCTCTTTTTTGATTATGATCTGACCCCGGTCATCGTTGATCACCAGGCGCTGGAACTGCTCTCGCTGGCCGCGGTGAGAAACGGCAAAGAGTTGGCTGTTCACCTTAAGGTCGATTGTGGCATGGGCAGACTGGGAATCATGCCCTCAGAGATGCAGGACTTTCTAGCCCACGTGGAGGGATGTACCGGACTCTCTCTTGCCGGGTTAATGAGCCATTTTCCCATGGCTGATAATCCCGCGTCCAAACACACACTGGAGATGTATCAACGATACAAAAAAGTCTGCGCCCAGTCGCTCAAGCAGCCTCCCGCTCTTTGTCACATTGCCAATTCCGGAGCAGCCCTTTATTTTCCCGAGACCTGTGGAGACATGGTACGTCCAGGTATTGCTCTCTATGGCTATTGTCCAGATGGCGCCAAGGGCAGACATGATGCAAGAGCAGAAGGACTTATTCCGGCCATGTCGTTTACCACTCAGGTCGTACAGGTAAAATCGGTGCCGCCTGGAACCGGAATCAGCTATGGCCATTCCTTTATCACCAGCCAGGAGACCAAGATTGCTGTTCTGCCTGTTGGCTATGCCGATGGATTCCTTCGCACCTTGTCCAACAAGGCGCAAGTGCTTATTAAAGGGCAGCGGGCCAGGATTATCGGCCGCATCTGCATGAACCTGTGCATGGCCGACATCTCCGGGATTCAAGGGGTGGAGACGGGTGATCAGGTAGTTATTCTGGGATCACAGGGGACGGAGACAATCACTGCTGATGAAATTGCCGAATGGATGGGGACAATTTCCTATGAAGTCCTCTGTCTGTTTGGCAATACTAATGAAAGAAACTATAATCAAACAAAAATTGAGAAAAAATGATACGGCAACGTTTAAAACAAGTCATTGACGCCTGTTTCGAGCAGGGAGTCAGCGCAGGGACATGGTCAGCGGATCTGGGCGGACACTACACTGTTGAAGTCCCTAAACGTGACGGCCAGGGGGATTTCTCCACCAATATGGCCCTCATTCTTGCTGGCAGCGAAAAAACCAACCCACGGCAGATTGCAACCCAACTTGTTGCCCTTCTTGAAGAAGAGACGGAGATCATCGATCATCTGGAGATTGCCGGGCCCGGCTTTGTCAATATCTTCTTGAGACCAGTGGTCTGGCAGCAAACGCTGTTTCCAATATTAAAACAGCGGAGTGACTTTGGTCTTTCCACCATCGGCAATGGCAAAAAAGTGATGGTGGAGTTCGTCAGTGCCAATCCCACCGGCCCTCTCAGTATTGGTCATGGCCGCCAGGCCATCCTCGGGGATGCTATTTCCCGTCTGCTGACGGCCACTGGGCATGATGTCTTTCGTGAATATTATTTCAATGACGCCGGGAGACAGATGCGGGTGCTCGGCGAGTCCACCCGGGCCAGGTACCTGGAACTGCTGGGTCTGCCCAGCCAGTTTCCGGAAGATGGCTATCAGGGGGATTATATCCTCGATATTGCCCGGGAGATGATCGCCGAACACGGCGACTCCCTCAAGGATGATGCGGATGTCGCTCCCTTTACCACCAAGGCCAAGGACCTGATCTTCAAGGACATCTCCGGGACCCTTGAGCGGATGGGAATCGTCTTTGACAACTATTTCAACGAACACACCCTCTATGAAGATGGTCATGTGGACTCAGTGGTCGCCGAACTCAGGGCAAAAGGACTGGTCTATGAAAAAGAGGGGGCTACCTGGTTCAAGACCTCTGACTTTGGCCAGGAGCAGGACCGGGTCATTATCAAGAGTACCGGCGAGCCCACCTACCGGTTGCCTGATATCGCCTATCACCGGGAAAAATTCCGGCGCAACTTTGACTGGCTGATCAATGTCCTCGGCTCCGATCATATCGCCACCGTCCCGGACGTGCTGGCCGGGGTGCGGGCCCTGGGCTATGACGATTCCAAGGTAACCGTAGTCCTCCATCAATTCGTGACCCTGACCCGAGACGGCAAACAGGTGAAGATGTCCACCCGCAAGGCGACCTTTGTCACGGTCGATGAGCTCCTTGATGAGGTCGGGGTTGACGTGGCCCGTTTCTTTTTCATGATGCGCAAGGCCGACAGCCAGCTTGAATTCGATCTGGATCTGGCCACCAAGGAAAGTCAGGAGAATCCGGTCTATTATGTGCAATATGCCCACGCCCGAATCTGTTCCATCCTGCGCCAGGCCGAAGAAAAGGGCGTGAAAAAACTTCCGGTGCAGGATGTGAACATCTCCCTGCTTGCTGAACCGGAGGAACTGAAGTTGTTGAAGATCATGGCCGCCTTCCCGGCCATGATCGAAGACGCGGCGCTCGGTCTTGCCCCCCATCGTGCTATCTTTTTCCTGATGGATCTTGCAGGTCAGTTCCATGGCTACTATAACAAACATAAAGTCATTACTGATGACATGGGAATCAGCCAGTCACGGCTCTGCCTGATTGAGGCCCTGCAGGTGGTTTTTCAGAACGGTCTCCGAATCGTCGGCCTGACCGCCCCTGAAGAGATGTAACAGGACCGTTGAAGAATGGCAGGATCACCAAGAAAACAGCTGAAAAAGATCAAATTTGAACTGACGCGCAGCGCTATTGCCGGAGTGGGCGTAATCTGTTTCTGCATTTTTTTGTGGATGTTTCTGCTAGGGGTCTGGACAAGCGAATTTTTATTGCAAGCAGTGGATCAAGGCAAAACCGAGCCCCCCAAGACAACACTCTTCAAAAAAACAAACTAGCAGAATTATTTTTATTCATCCATTCAGACCAACAAAATGCCAATTATACCAATGATACGAAACGCTCGCATGGACGATGTCAAGAAGATCCACTCTCTGCTCAATCATTTTGCAGCAAAGGGGCTGTTGCTCGGTCGTTCCATCAGTTCACTTTATGACCATCTTCGTGATTTTATTGTTCTCACCAATGAGACAGGTGAAATCCTTGGCGTCTGTGCCCTGCAGATCAGCTGGGAGAACATGGCGGAGATCAGATCACTGGCTGTTTATGAGGCCTTCCAGGGACAGGGCTTTGGCGCGCAACTGGTCCAGTCCTGCCTGCAGGAGGCCAGAAAACTAGAAATCGAGAAGATCTTTACCCTGACCTACCAGGCAGGTTTCTTCCGTAAGCAGGGCTTTACTGATATTGACAAACGTGATCTGCCCCACAAAATCTGGAGCGACTGTCTCCATTGCCATAAGTTTCCTGACTGTGACGAGGAAGCTCTGATTTTCACCACCCATTCAAAATAAAGATAATGATATGATTGGAAAATTACTGACAAAAGTATTCGGCAGCAACAATGATCGGGCAATTAAACAGATCCTGCCCCTGGTAAGCCGGATCAATGAATTGGAAGCGCCCCTTATAACCCTGGACGACGCCCAACTTGCCGCTAAAACCGTTGCCTTTAAAGAACGACTGATCAAAGGTGAGCCCCTGGACGACCTCCTCCCTGAATCCTTTGCCGTGATGCGTGAGGCGGCAAAACGTGTCCTGGGTGAGAGACACTATGATGTCCAGCTCATCGGCGGGGTCATTCTCCATCAGGGTAAAATTGCCGAGATGAAGACCGGCGAGGGCAAGACCCTGACCTCCACCCTACCCACCTACCTCAATGCCCTCACCGGCAAAGGGGTGCACCTGGTAACCGTCAACGATTATCTTGCCGCCCGGGATGCTGAATGGATGGGCAAGGTGTATCAGTTCCTTGGGCTCAGCGTTGGCAAGATTGTTCATGGTATGGATGACAGCGAACGGAGGGCGGCCTATGGCGCTGATGTGACCTATGGCACCAATAATGAGTTTGGTTTCGATTATCTGCGTGACAATATGAAATTCGAGATAAGTGATTTCTGTCAGCGCGGATTTAATTACGCCATTGTCGATGAGGTGGACTCCATCCTCATTGATGAGGCCAGAACCCCGCTTATCATCTCCGGCCCGGCAGAGATTTCAACCGAACTCTATGTCAATGTTGACAAGATCATGTCGCATTTTCATGTGGACGAACATTATATCGTTGATGAAAAAGCCAAACAGGCGTCCCTGACCGAAGAAGGTGTGGCCCTCGGTGAGAAACTCCTGGAAGTTGACAATCTGTACGATCCTTCCAGCATAGAGCAGCTGCATCATCTGACCCAGGCCTTGAAGGCCCATGCCCTTTTTCAACGTGACGTTGATTATATCGTTAAAAATGGTGAGGTCATCATCGTCGATGAATTTACCGGCCGCACCATGGAGGGCAGGCGCTACAGTGACGGCCTGCATCAGGCGCTTGAAGCCAAGGAACATGTCGCCATCCAAAAAGAGAATCAGACGCTGGCCTCCATCACCTTTCAGAATTATTTCCGCATGTACGACAAGCTGTCCGGCATGACCGGAACCGCCGACACCGAGGCCCCTGAGTTCAAGAAGATCTATAATCTCAGCGTCATCATCATGCCCACCAACCAGCCCATGATCCGCACGGATTTTCCTGACGTGATCTATAAAAATGAGGCGGCAAAATATCGGGCAGTGGTCCAGGAGATCAAAAATCTGCATGCCAAGGGACAGCCGGTGCTGGTGGGAACCATCTCCATTGATGTATCCGAGAAGATCTCCGATATGCTCAAAAAAGAAAAGGTTCCCCATGAGGTGCTCAATGCCAAACAGCATGATCGTGAGGCTGAAATTATCGCCGGTGCCGGCCAACTGGGCAAGGTGACTATTGCCACCAATATGGCAGGACGCGGCACTGATATCAAACTGGGGGAAGGCGTGTGTGAAGTCGGCGGCCTCCATATCCTTGGCACCTCCCGCCATGAATCGAGGCGTATTGACAATCAGTTACGGGGGCGCTCGGGACGTCAGGGCGATCCTGGATCTTCACGTTTTTTCCTGTCACTCGAAGACGACCTGCTCCGCATTTTTGGATCCGGGCGGATCTCCGGGATTATGGAAAAACTGGGAATGGAAGAGGATGAGCCCATTGAACATAATATGATCTCCAAGGCCATCGAGAATGCCCAGCGCAAGGTGGAGGGACATAACTTTGATATCCGTAAACACCTGCTGGAATATGATGATGTTATGAACAAACAGCGTGAGGTTATCTACCGTCAGCGCCGTGAGGTCCTGACTGGTGAAGATCTCAGCGAAGTTATTAAAAGCATGCGATCTGACCTGATCGATTCCGTGGTTGAGGAATTTGCTCAAGAGCGACGGGCCTCAGAAGATTGGGACTGGCAGGATTTTGACCAACGAATGGTGACGACATTCAACATTAAGCCGGGATGGACCGAACAGGATCGGGCCGGTATGGACAAGGAGACTTTCCGGGGAAAATTGCAAGAACTCGTTGCCAACGCCTACACGGCCCAGGAAGAACGGAATTCACTACCAGTACAGCGGCAGCTGGAGCGAGTTGTGCTGTTGCAGATGGTTGACGATCTGTGGAAAGATCATCTCCTGTCCATGGATCACCTGAAACAGGGAATCGGCCTCAGGGGCTATGGCCAGAAAAATCCTTTGAATGAATACAAAAAAGAAGGATTTAACATGTTTATGCGGATGATTGAGATGGTCAAGGAACAGACTGTTTCCACCCTGATGCGGGTTCATGTGGTCCAGGAAGACGAGGTCGCACGCCTGGAGGAGGAACACCGCAGACGTCAGGCCCAGGAGATACAGTTAAATATGGGGCCTGCCGGGGTACAAGAAAACGAACCCGCCCTGCAAAAACCGGTAAAACGTGAAATTGACAAGATAGGCCGTAATGCCGATTGCCCATGCGGCTCCGGGAAAAAATATAAAAAATGCTGCGGCCTGCCGAGATAAATGGGCAGAGCTGCATGCAATGCCACCCAGTAACTCAGATTTTTTCGTCTGGAATTGTTGAACCGAAGGTTTTAAAAAGCTCAGGCTTCTATCGCTGAGCAGTGACTATTTTTTCTCATTTTCAAGGAGTAGGCGCATGGCAAAACATGTAGGCATTCTTACGGCAGGCGGCGACTGTCCAGGTCTCAACGCAGCCATCCGCGCCATCGGCAAAGGCGCCATGAATACCAACATGCGGGTAACAGGCTTTCGCGATGGATTTCGCGGCTTGATGGAAAACAGGACTGTCGTGCTGGAAGGTGAGTCGATGACAGGGCTGTTGACCCTAGGCGGCACCATTCTTGGCACCAGTCGTGACAAACCGCACAGGATGCCGGTGAACGGATCGCTGAAGGACATGACTGACGTTATTGTAGACAACTACCATCGTCACCACCTGGACGCCCTGGTCTGCATCGGCGGCGGCGGCACCCAGAAAAACGCCTATCGCCTGGCGAAAAAGGGGCTCAACATCATCACCCTGCCCAAGACCATTGACAATGACGTGGCCATGACCGATATCTCCTTCGGCTACGACACAGCCTTATCTATTGCCACCGAGGCCATCGACCGCCTCCATTCCACCGCCCACAGCCATCATCGCATCATCGTCGTCGAGATCATGGGCCACAATGCCGGCTGGCTGGGACTTGGCGCCGGCCTGGCCAGCGGCGCCGACGTGATTCTTATCCCCGAGATCCCCTACGATATTCAACTGGTGGCCAACGCCATCCATAAACGTGTCCAGCGGGGACGTAACTTCAGCATTGTGGCCGTCTCGGAAGGGGCTCTCTCCTTGAAAGAGCACAAAATCCTGAATGTTCTCAAGGCCAGAAAGGAAGAGGCCAGGGCGCAGGATAAACGGAAATTGATGCGGAAGATCGTGGCCGATCTGGCCGACTTTGAAGAAAACCGAACCAACCATACCCTGAATCTGGCCAGGATACTGGAGGAATTAACCGGACTTGAGGCACGGCTGACCATTCTTGGTCATCTGCAGCGCGGTGGCACCCCGTCTGCAACCGACCGAGTGCTGTCCACCAAACTTGGTACCGCCTGTATACGCCTGATCAAAGAAGGGGTTTTCGGGGTGATGATAGCGGTACAGGGCCGAAAGGTTGTTCCGGTTCCGCTGGAAGAAGTAGTCAACAAAAGGAGAATTGTGCCGCTGAATCACGCCTGGATTGAATCCGCTCGCAGCGTAGGAACCTGCCTGGGTGATTGCCGCTAATCTGTTTCATCCTCCTTTTTTTAACCGTGCAGCCTTTCAGGGCTCAGCAGATATTTCTGCATATGCTGCAATTCATCAATCCCTGAAACAATGATCTTCGGGTCAGGAGTTAAATGTTTATCCGGCATTTTTTCACTATAGTTCATTGATGAAAGCACAGACTTCATACAGTTGATCCGCGCCTTCTTCTTATTATCTGAACGGACAATGGTCCAGGGAGAGATGGATCGATTGGTCTCCGACAGCATCTGGAATTTACGGATTGAATACTGGTCCCAGTATTCCTGGGCCAGATTGTCGACTGGGGAAAGTTTGTACTGTTTCAAGGGATCAGCCTTTCTGGAATCAAACCGTTCCTTCTGTACCTCCTTGGATACAGAGAAATAAAACTTGAACAGTTGTATCCCGTCTTTCACCAGAAGCTCTTCCACCATCGGCGCATCTTTGAGAAAACGTTTATTCTGCTCATCTGTACAAAAGCCCATGACCGGTTCCACCATGGCCCGATTATACCAGCTCCGGTCAAAGAGAACAAACTCACCGGCACGAGGCAACTGGCTGACATACCTTTGAAAATACCACTGGCCCTGCTCAGTTTCATTCGGTTTTGCCAGGGCCACCACCCTCGTATTCCGTGGGTTCAGGTTGCTTATAATCCGCTGGATGGTGCCCCCCTTTCCGGCTGCGTCCCGTCCCTCAAAAATGGCCAGAATCCGCTCCCCACTCTGCTGCATATGTTGCTGCAGTTTCATCAACTCAATCTGCAGGATCTTTAATTCCGCCTCGTACGCCAGATCACTTTCTTTAACCCAGACCGCAACACGGCCATTCTCTTTTTTGGCATCACTATTCCTGGTGGCCGTCCCCTCTAGAAGTTTGACCTGCTCTTTTTCATCACTCTTTTTGTTATTTTTTGCCATGGTACTTGCATCCTTCTTTATCAGAGAAATTAGTAACTATCCAGCTTAATGCCGGGGAAATGCCAAAACACATGTCACGTAACTATTCAGCAGTGCCTAATATGCGAGAAAGAGGCGTGCGAAGTGTACTGATTTGTCATGAGCAGCCCGATGACGAAGCAGATGAGGTGTGCTGCTGGATAGTTACAGAAATCATAGAGTAACAACCAGCAGAGACACAGGTTTCTCCAATACCTTTGCTCAACTCAAGGGAACACCAAACTCTTTTTCCTGTTTCAGCATAATATGCAGTTCTTTGTCACCTGCAATAACAACCTCGGGATTCGCCGAAAAGTCCAAGGTCCGACTGCGTCCCCGGTATTTTACTGAACGGAGAATCAATTTCATCGTCTCCAGTCTGGCAAGATGCTTATTGTCAGAACGAATGACCCACCATTTTGAATCCTTGGTATGGGTTTTCTGCAGGAGGATCTTTTTCTTTTGGGTAAACTCGTTCCACAATTCCTGTGCCTGCAGATCGACCTCACTCAGCTTCCATTGACGCAGGGGATCATTTTTACGTCGTTCAAATCTCCTGGCCTGTTCCTCCTTGGTCACTGAGAAATAAAGCTTCAGGAGAATGGTCTTACCGGCGTCCAGGATAAAATTCTCTTCATAGGTGGTAACCTTATGCAAAAATCGATGATACTGCTCATTAGAACAAAAGCCCATAACCGGTTCAACCATGGCGCGATTATACCAGCTTCGGTCAAAAAGAACTATTTCCCCGGCATGAGGAAAACGCTCGATATAGCGTTTCATATGCAACTCTGTTCTCTGCTCTTCTGTCGGTTTTCCCAGGGCCTCTATCCTGTATCGTTTTTCATTCATATATCTGGTAACAGCCCGGATTGTTCCCCCTTTTCCCGAGGCATCACGACCATCAAAAAGAACAATCATCTTTTTACCGGTTCGTTCAAGATGGGCATGCATCTTGATCAGTTCAGCCTGAAAAGGTTTCAATTCTTCAGAAGAACAATAGCTAAGAAGTGCAGATGCGACTATTTTTTCTTTTTGTCGCACCTTCAATTCTTCAACAATCTCACTTATGCCAACAGATGAGTATTTTTTCAATTCATTATCAAGATTTTTGACAAGCTGACGGATAAGAGCTGTTGCTCCTTTATGTTCCGGCCTGTTGAGGAGCTGCTTCTTATTGGCAGATGAGGACATATTGTAATCCTGGAGAAGATGACGTTATAGACAAGCCTAAGGGACTCGGAGAATACGGATGTACCTGAATTGCGACTGGATTTGGGCCAGATTTGGCGGCACCGATTGAGTAAAACCGCAGATGTAGTTGCGCTACATCGAGGATTTTGTGATTGAGGTGCGGTCAAAGATGTCCCGAAGACGGAAAGCAAGATGGTATAGTAGTGCCTTACGGATTATTTTCTTGTTTTTTTGCAAGAAAATAATCTGCGAAAGGCACTTATCCCGCTCACGGGGTTCGTATTTTTCGCGTCCCTATTTACTGTAAACAAAGGAACAGTAAATGCAACCAGTAAATGAAAGGAACGAAGCAGTCTCCTCTCCCCTGACCCATCCTGACAAAAAATCCGCTTACCGGTTAACGGCCCTGCAAGATTCCAAAGAACCTTGAAATTCATCGTCTTGGAATTTTGACCGAACAGTGACGGCCACGAACGCGCAATGAAAAACAACACAGACGTCAATAAAATCAACACACTCACTGTCATCTACATGGGTACAACAGACCTGTACCAGAGCTTTTATTTTATCAAGATTTCATGTAAGCAACAAACAAAACAACACAAATTAATCGTAAAATTGAGTATTTGTACCCATTTACTTCATTTTTCTCATCGGCTACAGTTCAAAGACTCAAACATTCCTGTGACTGTCGTTCGTGCGCCATGAGCAACAGGGCAGGGCTAAACCTTTTCTCATAAAAAGAGAAATTCATTGGTAAAGGAGAAAAAATGATCAAAAAAACAGTACTGTTTATTTTCACCCTGCTTTTCCTGGCAAGTGCAGCCTTTGCTGCCGTCAATATCAACAACGCCGACCAGGCAGCGCTTGAGACTCTTCCAGGGATTGGCGCAGCCAAAGCCGCAGCCATTATCGATTACCGGACCCAGAATGGTAACTTTAAAACAAAGGAAGGACTGCTCCAGGTAAAAGGGATCGGCCCAAAAATGCTGGAGAAAGTAGAGCAAGAGATTGAAATATAGTAACGTACCCTGAGTTGGCTGAACTGATTTTTCAGTCAACATCCGGATAAAAAAAGGAAAGGGCCTGACTTGCGAAGAGTCAGGCCCTTTCCTTTTTTTATCTGTATCAAAGGTTGCACTCGTAAAAGTGAGCAGGGTCTCGCGTTTGGATTCTTGCAGCTTAGGAGCCGTTACGAAATAACATGGCCATTTATATCTATTTCGTTACGGCTCCTTGTATGCCGCTTATGCCGCTCCGGACACTTAGATGGCCATGTTGTTTTTTTTACAGCGGCTTAACGATCCGGACGAGACACCAAACACCTTTAAGGTGTGCCGCTTTTTCACAACGAAGCAGAATAGACTTTTACAAGATACTCCAGTATAATTAAATGGATTCGAATATTTTACCTGACAAAATTCAAGACAACACAAGGAGAAGACATGACAAAAATAAAAGTGAAAGGCATGAGCTGTCAACACTGCGTAGCTTCTACCCGTAAAGCTCTTGAAGCAATACCCGGGGTCTCTAATGTCCAGATAGATCTGGCAAAAGGCGAGGCTGTATTCGACGGCAACGTTGATATCCAAACAGTGAAAGAGGCCATCACCAGGATTGGCTTTGAGGTCATTCAATAGAGATCCCGAGGAGCAGGACTGGTCATTTCAGTGCCTGCCCTCTTCAATCTCACGCCCAGATTTCTACTGCCATAATGCCATTGCTAAATTCTGCCATTAAGCCCCAAATCTGTGAGAGAGATGAGATCGAAAGGTATTAAATCCCAGATTACCGCCATTCTTGCAATTCTCCTGACGATCGGCATGCTCCTGATAACCCTGGTTATTACCATCTTCTGGCAACGGAGCTTACTGCGGTCAGAAATGGAAAAGACCGTGGTGGTCCTCTCTACTGCGGTCAATATTGCCATACAGACAGCAGACAATAAGGTACTTTTTCCACCTGAGGTTCTGACCCAGCTCCAAAAGGATCTGGGCGCTTCCTGCCTCATGCTCTCCATCAATAATATCGTCACCAGAATCCCCGAACATTGTGGCCCAGCAGACTCAGCACTGCAGAAACATCTTGAGCAGATTATTGGGACAGGAATTGCCAGCACACAAACGATCGACACCAGCCCAGGGCTTCTTTTTCTCAGGCACACGACTCTGGTGACTGCCGTCCCCATAGAGCAGCATGGAGTACGAGGCTCCATCGGCGTCACGACCTCTTTACAATCCGTCTATGAGCAGGTGAATCAGGGACGTCGGATTGCCTATATCTACCTCTTGGTCAATGTTATTATCCTGACAACCATCGGCCTGTTTCGTTTCATTCAAGTGGTGGTTCGCCCCATTGAACATCTGGTTACCCTGACGGACACCTATCAGAGCGCTGAAAACAGCCCCTTTCTGTCTGATCAAGAGGGGAATGAATTTGGCCAGCTTTCCATTGCCCTGAACAGAATGATGCATCGGATTGACGATGACAGGCACAAACTGCGGGAGACCGTGAGTTCACTTGAAAAAGCGAATCAACAGCTGCGGGCCACTCAGCAAAAAATGGTACAGACTGAAAAGATGGCAGCAATCGGCAGACTGGCTGCCGGTCTTGCCCATGAGATTGGCAATCCCATTGGCATTGTCCAGGGGTATCTTGAGCTGTTGGGACAATCTGGTTTATCAAAAGAGGAACAGCAACAATTTTCCGGTCGTTCCCTACAGGAACTGGAACGGATCAGTCGCCTGATTCACCAACTTCTGGATTTTTCCAGGAGCCGGACCGATGACTCTGGTAGTACGGAGATCCATCCATTACTCCAGAAACTTGTTGACATGCTGCAGGCCCAGAAAAAACTGGCTGGTCTGGAGTTTCACTTGCATCTTGATGCGGAATATGATCGGGTAGCAGTCGGAGCAGAGAGCTTACATCAGGTTTTTCTCAACTGTCTGCTCAATGCCATTGATGCCATCAAAGAAGGCAATGGTCCAGACAAGGGCAAGATATATCTTTCTACTGTCAACACCACCCGTGACGCAGGAAAACCATGCATTCAGATCACGATAGAGGACAACGGAGCAGGGATCAAAGACGCAGACAAGAACAGCCTGTTTGACCCATTCTTTACCACCAAGGAACCAGGCCAAGGAACCGGCCTTGGCCTTTCTGTCTCCTATGCGCTTGTTGAAGGCGCCCACGGACAGATGCAGATACAAGGAGAGGAAGGTCAGGGAGCCACGGTATCCATTCTTCTCCCATTGTCGGCAAATCATTAAGCCAATCTACTGATATTCCTTCACAACTCATGTTTCACTAATAATGGCCAAGAACAGAACATTGCTTATCGTCGATGACGAGGAGAATATGCGTCACATGCTGCAGGCCATGGTGAGTCGTCATGGCTATACAGTAGAAACCGCCGTTGATGGTCAGGATGCCCTGAACAGGATTGCCGGGAAACAGTTCGATTTCATCCTCTGTGATATCAGGATGCCGCACATGGACGGCATTGAATTTCTGCAGAAAGCAGGGCTGGCCATCCAGAGATCAACTGTGATCATGATGTCCGCCTACGGCACCATCGACATGGCCCTGGAAGCGATCAAGGCCGGGGCTTATGATTTTATTTCAAAACCCTTCAAGAGCGACGAGGTCCTGCTTACCCTGAAAAAAGCAGAAGAAAGAGAGAGCCTGAGACAGGAGAACCGCCTGCTGAAAGAACAGCTGGAAGAGATCAATGCCGGTGATGGTTTTGACAGGATGGTCGCCAGCAGCAAGTCCATGCACTCCCTCTTCACCCTGGCCAGAAAGGTCGCTCCTTACAATACGACCGTCCTGATCGTCGGTGAATCCGGCACCGGCAAAGAACTGGTGGCCCGAGGGATCTACGCCTCATCGCCAAGAAACGGGCAGCCCTTTATAGCCGTAAACTGTGGCAGTATCCCTGAGAACTTACTGGAGAGTGAGTTTTTTGGCTATGTTAAAGGCGCCTTTACCGGGGCAGAGAAAACCAGGAAGGGCCTGCTGGTCGAGGCAGACAAGGGCACACTTTTCTTGGATGAGATAGGTGAGCTTCCCCTGGAGATGCAGGTCAAGCTCCTTCGGGTCCTCCAGGAGGGCGAAATAAAACCTGTCGGCTCCAACAAAACAGAACAAATCGATGTTCGCATCCTGGCGGCAACCGCCAGAAATCTGGAAGATGAGGTGCACCAGGGAACCTTCCGAGAGGACCTGTTTTATCGCCTCAATATTCTGACCCTGCACATTCCCCCCTTACGAGAGAGACCTGAAGACATTCCCCTCTTATGCCATCACTTTCTTAAAAAATTGAACAGAGCACTCGGAACCACGATTCGCTCAATAACAGCTGAGGCCATGGCAAGATTCTTGACTCATACCTGGCCTGGCAATGTCCGGGAGTTGGAAAATATAATTCAAAGAGGGATTGTGCTGGCAGACGATCAAACCATCGGCCTGGACCAATTGCCGCCGCACCTTGTGCAGACAACTCCGCCACCATGTTTTGAACAATTCATGACCGGTTTTTCCCTGAAAAAGGCGCAAAAAGCAATGGAAGAACAAATAATCACCAAGGCCTTGAAAGAGACAGGGGGCAATCGTCTCCAGGCCTCAAAATTATTAGAGCTCAGCTACCCTTCCCTGCTGAGCAAAATCAAGGGGTATCAGATTGTCATTGAATAATTTCCTGGTTGCGACCGACAGATCATGCCACAACAAAAAAAGCCAACTAAGCCGCTGTAAAAAAATAACATGGCCATCTAAGTGCCCGGAGCGGCATAAGGAGCCGGTCGCTGCTACGCCGTCCATGGCGCTCGCGACACTGGGCCATTCATGGCCTGCGTAAAGAAATGATCAGAAAGATGTAACTATCCAACAGCACCTCATCTGCTTCGTCATCGGCCTGCTTATGTACGAATCAGTGCACTTTGCAGGCCTCTTTCTTGCACATAAGGCGCTGCTGAATAGTTACGTGACATGTATTTTGGCATTTTCCCGGCATTAAGCTGAATAGTTACAGAAAGATAATAGTTTTTTCCTGACGGCCCCTACCCAAACGACGCCATCAACTCGGCCTCGGCGACAAGTTTTTCATCTACATAGGCATGAGCCGCCATCTGCCAGATTCCCCGCCGCTTCTTCAAGAGCTCCAGTTTGAAATAAATCTGATCACCTGGGGTTACCGGCTGCCGGAAACGGGCCTTGTCAATGCCCACAAAATAGAGCACGTTATTACCGATATTCTCCGGTTCCGAATAAAAGGCCAGCACCCCGCCGACCTGGGCCATGCCTTCGAGGATCAGGACCCCCGGCATAACAGGTCTTCCTGGAAAATGGCCTTGGAAAAACGGTTCATTAAAGGTGACGTTCTTCAACCCGACAATATCCTTGTTGGGAGTTATCGCCAGGATCCGATCCACCAGCAGAAAAGGGTAACGATGGGGCAGAAGCCTCAATATCTCCAGAATATCTATACTCTCAGGAATGACTGTTTCAGACACGATCCGCTCTCCTTTCATCTTTGCTTTTCTTGAACATCTAGTGCACCCTGCAAGGCGGCAATCTCCTTGCGCATGCGGCGCAACTCGGTCACCATTTCCGGCAATCTTCCCTGGGCGGCAACCACCCTGGCGAATTTTTTCATGGGTATGGCAGGAGTGCCGCCGATCACCGCGCCCCGAGACTTATTACTGACAACCCCACCCTGGGCTGCCACCATCACCCCGTCCTCCAGGTGAATATGGCCGGAAACACCGACCTGACCACCAAGCACCACATTGCGGCCCAGGGTTGTCGAACCGGAGATACCCACCTGGGCCACAAGCAGACAGTTTTCACCGACCACCACATTATGGGCCACCTGAACCAGATTATCAATCTTGGTCCCGGACTTGATCCAGGTCTTGCCAAAGGTGGCCCGATCAATACAGGTATTGGCCCCGATCTCCACATCATCATCGATCTGCACGATTCCCACCTGCGGCCGTTTCACGTGACAGCCCCTGCTGTCGGTGGCATAGCCATAACCATCGCTGCCGATCACTGCCCCGGGGTGGAGGGTCACCCGGCTGCCGATCCGGCATCCACGCCCCACCGTCACATTGGCCAGGATTCTGGTATCATCGCCAATCTCTACATCATCGCCAATCACCACGCCCGATTCAATGATCACCCGCCGGCCAAGGTGTACCCTCTCGCCTATGACTGCCAGTGGGGCAATGGAGATCTGATCCGGAACCACTGTCCCGGCTCCCACATGGGCCTTGGCGTGCACCCCTGCTGACTGAAAAGGGGTCTCCAGCAGATAGGTATGGACAAGGGCCGCGGCCAGATAAGGGTCACGCACCCGGATGATGGGCAGGGGTCCTGACTCAACGGCCATGGGCACGATCACTGCCGAGGCCCCACTACTCTCCAGAGACGCTGCCTCCTTGGCCTGCACCAGAAAGGTGATTGCCCCAACGCCGGCCGTCTCGAGGGCGTCCAGCTCATGGATCCGCACCTCTCCATCACCAACCAGTTCCCCCTCGACCAACTCTGCCAACTGCTGCAAAGAAACACTTTTCACCGTCACACCCATCCTTTTCTCCACTCTCTTATCCTTCATAATCCCGCTGGCGGTGCTGAAATATCATTGCGGGTAAAGAAGATACCTGTTCCGCACATTCCTGAACTCATCCAGTCCTTCCTGCCAACCAGCCTCAATCTCACGCATGGGCAGACCATCCTCAAGCGCCCGACGCACCTTCCGGTCCCCCAGGATCAGATCCATGGGCAGTCGTTCATATTCATATTCATAGGGCGGCTCTTTATACAGGAAATCTCCGGGATACAGCTGGAAGACCGCCTGAAATAATGCCAAAGAGGTTCGGTACGGCAAAAATGTACCCCCATCGGTTACATGCAGCTGAAAGCCGACACAGCCCTGGCCGGCCCACTTACCGGAGGTTGGTTCAAAGAGCAGCGGCCTTAAGCAACAGCCGGGCAGATCTGTCTGTTCCAGGGCCTTCGCAATCGGCTCATGCTCCCAGAACGGGGCCCCGACCAGTTCAAACGGCAGGGTGGTGCCCCGCCCCTCCGAGATATTGGTCCCCTCCCAGATCACCTGCCCCGGATAGACCAGGGCCGTTTCCGGCGCAGGCATGTTGGGTGAGGGAAAGACCCAGGGAAACCCGGTATTCCTGAACAGCATGGAACGTTTCCACCCCTGCATGGGAGCCACCTGCAGATCCGCCCCCAGACCAAACTCCTGATTCAGCAGCAGGGCCAGCTCACCGAAGGTCAGGCCATGACGCATGGGCAGGGGATACAATCCGACAAAGGACGCCCACTCCGGATCCAGGATATTGCCCTCAACCGCCATCCCGCCCACGGGATTGGGCCGATCAAGGACCACAACCCGCTTCCCGTACTCAGCAGCCGCCTCCAGACAATAGGCCATGGTATAAAGGAAAGTATAGACCCTGGTCCCCACATCCACCAGATCAATGAGCAGGACGTCCAAGTGGTCAAACATGGCCTTCGATGGCCTGCGGCTCTCCCCGTAGAGGCTGAACAGCGGCAGGCCGGTCAGCCGGTCGATCTGATGATCAGATTCGATCATGTTGTCCTGCTTCTCACAGAAAAATCCATGCTGGGGAGAGAAGAGACAGGTCAAGCGGGAGCCGAATCGCTGCTGCAGGAGCGCCCTGGCATGCACCAGATTCCGGTCAGTGGAGGCCTGGTTGCAAAGAAGCCCCAGCCGCTGGCCGTCCAGATCCGAGGGCGGAGCCGCCAGGAAATTTTCCAGTCCGATTGTCAGCATACAAGAGTTCCCCATTACTCGACAGTGACACTTTTCGCCAGATTCCGCGGCTGATCCACGTCACAGCCGCGTCTGATGGCAATCTCATAGGCGAGGAGCTGGGCCGGAATGGTATAGAGAATGGGGTTCATCTCCTCATGCACCTGGGGCAGGTAGATGACATCTTCAGTGATAGTCTGCAGATGGCTGTCTCCCTCGGTTCCGAGCAGGATCAGACGCCCCTGCCTGGCCTTGATCTCCTCCACATTGGAGATTGACTTCTGATACACCGCATCCCGGGGTACAAGGGCCAGTATGGGCATCTCCTTGTCAATCAGGGCAATGGGACCATGCTTGAGCTCGCCTGAGGCATATCCTTCCGCATGGATATAGGATATCTCCTTCAGCTTCAAGGCACCCTCCAGGGCAATGGGGAAATTGAGGCCCCGCCCGACAAAGAGAAAATCCCGACAGTCATAATAGCCCTCCACCAGCGACCTGATCTCTTCCTGCAGGCGGGGCAGTTCCGTTTCAATGACGGTGGCGATTCCGATAAGGGCCTGCCCCAGCTCCCTCCTCTTTTCGGCGCTGATGGTCTTTTTCTGCTCTCCCAGATAGAGGGTAAAGAGAAAGAGGGCCGCCAACTGCGAGATAAAGGCCTTGGTGGAGGCAACTCCGATCTCAGGGCCGGCATGGGTATAGACCGTTCCATCGGCCTCGCGGGTCATGGTGGAACCAACCACATTACAGATGGTAATGATTTTGGAACCCAGTTTTTTGGCCAGACGGATACCGGCCAGGGTATCGGCGGTCTCACCGGACTGGGAGATGGCAATGGTGAGCACCCGATCGTTTATCAACAGACGGCGATAGCGAAACTCGGAGGCGATATCAACCTCCACCGGGATCCCGGCCCAGCGTTCAATCCAGTACTTGGCCACCAGGGCCGCATGCCAAGATGTGCCGCAGGCCACCAGAAAGATCCGGTCGATATTCTCAAGATCGTCTGCGCCCAGATGGATCTCCGGCAGTTCCACCGCCCCAGTCTCCAGATCGATCCGGCCACTGACCGTATTGATAATGGCCTGGGGCTGTTCAAAGATCTCCTTGAGCATGAAATGGCGATAGCCACCCTTTTCCGCCATGGCCGCATTCCACTCAATAACTTGGATTTCCTTGCTGATTTCCTTCCCTGTCTGCAGCGAATAAAAGGTGCGGCCGGCAGGAGTCAGCACCGCCATCTCCAGATCATCCAGGAAGATAACCTGTTTGGTAAAGGGGAGGAAGGCCGGAATGTCCGAGGCCAGAAACGAGCCATTTTCATCATCAACACCGAGAACCAGCGGGCTATGATTGCGCACGGCAATCAGGGTATCGGGTCTTCCGGTCCAGAGGACCCCCAGGGCATACGAACCTTCCACCCGCTCCAGGGCCTGGCGTACCGCCGCCACCAGATCATCACCAGCCAGATGCTCTTCAATGAGATGGGCCAGCACCTCGGTGTCGGTCTCGGAGCTGAAACGATGGCCCCTGGCCAGCAGCTCCTCGCGCAGGGAATGATAATTTTCGATGATCCCGTTGTGAACCACCACCAGATTGCCGCTGCAATCAGTGTGGGGATGCGCATTTTCGGTGGTCGGAGCGCCATGGGTGGCCCAGCGGGTATGACCAAGACCGATATGCGAAGGGGCGACAATGGCATCATCAATAATTGCCGCGAGAGCAGACAGCTTGCCGGCAGCCCGATACTTCACCAGTCGACCATCCTGCAGATAGACAATTCCCGCTGAGTCATATCCCCGATATTCAAGGCGCCGCAGACCCTCAAGAACCACAGGAACTACCCGTCTTGGCCCGACATAACCGACAATTCCACACATAGTTCACTCCTATTTTTATAAATATCCAGCTTGATGCCGGAAAGGCACTAACCCCGATGAACGGGATAAGTGCCTTTCGCAGATTATTTTCGTACAATAAAACAAGAAAATAATCTGTAAGGCACTCAAACCACAGGCTCTAACTGTCCATCATGGCCACACACGGAGTCTCGCTACGCTCGCTTACCTACGGCGCGCAGAAGACCTGCAAAGCGTGCATGCGGCAACAGAAGCAAGCCGATGATAAAGCAGATGTGATGATGCTACTGGACAGTTACCATACCAGAATTTTATGCGACGAGCAGACCACAACAAGCAAGAAGCCGTCAAACAACACCTGCTGCTTTCTGATCATCTCGTTATTATGGCCATGGATAGTGCAGTATTGTTTACTCCAGAGCAGGAGGAAAAACAACGACCATTTAGCCCGCCAGATAAGGGGCGCGGAAAATAGTGACATACCATCTTGCTTCCCTTCTTCGGGGCATCTTTGACCGCACCTCAATCGCAAAATCCTCGATGGAGCGTAACTACATCTGCGGTTTTACTCAATCAGTGCAGCCAGATCCGGTCCAAATCCAATCGCAATTCAGATAACCAGTATTTTCCCCGCCCCTAACGATAATTTTCCACAAGAGTTTACCCCGAATGCTCATTTATTTGTCCAAACTAACATGACATTTTTCATTAATGCGAGTTTTTTCTTTTAATAGCCTTATAAAACAAGTATTTTTAGAGACTATATCAATCAGAGAGTTAACCTTAAAAAAATAAAAGCATAAAGAGATTTATTATGAATGAGAGACAACGACTCAAAGAGATCCTCCTGGAAAAATCATATCGCCATGGTTCCTTTACCCTCACCTCCGGGCTGACCTCGGATTTTTATATTGACGGTAAACAGACCACCCTGTCAGCTGAAGGCGCCTACCTCTGCGGTAAGCTGATCCTGGAACTGATTCAGAAACAAAAAGAACCCATCCAGGCGGTTGGCGGCATGACACTCGGCGCTGACCCGCTGGTCACAGCCGCATCCATCGTCAGTTTTCTGGAGAAAAATCCGATCCCCGCCTTCATTGTCCGCAAGGAGGCCAAAGGTCACGGCACCGGAAACTACATTGAAGGGCTGAAAAACATGCCCGCCGGATGCCGGGTCGCCCTCATCGAAGATGTAGTAACCACTGGCGGCACCCTGCTGCAGGTCATTGAGCGGGTGGAGGCCCAAGGATTTAAGGTCGGAGTGGTCATTACGGTGGTTGAACGGCAGGAGGGGGGAGTAAAGGCCCTGGCTGATGCGGGATACACACTTGAAGCCATTTTCACCAGGGAGGAGCTGCTCAGCTAAACGTTATGCAATGTAGGGAATGCGCCAACATACTCGAGGTCTTGCGGACATGCGGACAGGTACGACTGCGCTGCACAGGCTGTAAACGTGAATATCAGATCCACGAAGTGGCCAGCGACCTTGACCCGGAAACGGAAAAACTGCTGGAAAACTATCCGACCATTATCTATGATTAATGGTCGTCAACGGGATGGCGAGAAATGGCACCAAGTGGAGGTCGCTCTCCATCCCCCCAAGCCATCCCATCTATAGGAAGTCCGTCTTATAGGGCAAGCGGCGCCAGACTCTTCACGGCCGTTGCCCTAAAATGGTCAGAACACAGCTGTTATTGTCTGACGACTCCTGAATGACAGTTTGACATCCTGCCACAAGCCATATTTTTCATTGATTGCTAAAGATTCCCTCTGACAAAGAAGCTTTATTCTCAAGGGGAATCTCTACAATTTTGATATAATGTCAAATAATAGTAAAACATCGTAACTATCCAGCACCACCTCATCTGCTTCGTCATCGGTCTGCTCATGCACGAATCAGTACACTTCGCAGGCCTCTTTCCCGCATATGAGGCACTGCTGAATAGTTACGTGACATGTGTTTTGGCATTTTCCCGGCATTAAGCTGGATAGTTACAAAAAATCTTTGTCACAGCAGACGATACAGCAACAACCCACTGCCCTGAGTGCCAACTCGCCAGAACGGTTGCTGTTGGTAAATTTCGCTCAACCCGACACACCATAAAGATACGGTGCGCCTGCGGCCACTCTTTTTTCGTCAGCCTTGACTTCCGCAGATTCTACAGAAAAAACGCTGCCTTGCCAGGAATATACAAAGCCCAAACACCGGAGAGTGACGGCAGGAGCTGGCAGAAGACAAAAGTGACCGACACCTATACCATGCAGGCACCGTCTGTTGGCGATGATCACATGGAGGTGACCAACATCTCTGGTGGTGGTTTGCAATTCACCATACCTGACAGCCATGCCCTGAAGATCGGCCAAGAGGTACAAGTCACCTTCACCCTCGATGACCGGCAACAGACCGAAATCAGCAAAGGTGTCATTGTTCACTCGGTTACCGGCAACATCATCGGCTGCCGATTTGCCGGCAATGAACCCCTTGAGCAGGGACTCCGTTTCTACCTCTTTCCCTGATCCAGACTATCGCAGGATCTTCCCCATCATCTGCTCGGCCCGTTCCAGAAAAGGTCCAAAGGTTCCAGCATCAAGGGCGCTGATCACCACCCCCTCCTCTCGGGCATAGGCCAGGAGCTGCTCACCCACATTTTCCCGATCAATCTTGTTAAAGACCTTGAGGCAGGGGATAGAGTCCAGCTCAAGCTCACGCAACAGCTCATCAACCACCTGCATCTGTTCCCGGAAACCGGGGCTGGACAGATCGATGACGTGAACCAGGAGATCCGCCTCCTGCAACTCCTCAAGCGTCGCAGCAAAGGCCTGCAACAGATCAGCGGGTAGATGGCGAATAAATCCCACGGTATCGGTCACAATCACCTCCATCTCATGCGGAAAGCGCAACCGGCGGCTGGTGGGATCCAGGGTGGCAAAGAGTTTGTCAACGGCTACAATATCACTGTTGGTCAGGGTATTGAGCAGCGTTGATTTGCCGGCATTGGTATAGCCCACCAGCGAGAGCACCGGCAGCTCCTTCTTCCGACGTCTGGAACGGCGACGGTAGCGCTCACGGCCCACATGCTCAAGCTCTTTGGTCAGTCTGGCCAGCCGGTCATCGATACGCCGCCGATGGGTCTCAAGTTTGGTCTCTCCAGGGCCCCGGGTGCCGATGCCGCCACTCAAGCGGGAGAGCGCATCGTCACGCGTTGAGAGACGGGGCAGCATATATTTCAACTGCGCCATCTCCACCTGCAGTCGTCCCTCCCGACTCAAGGCCCGATGGGCAAAGATATCAAGGATCAGCTGGGTGCGGTCGATCACCCGCATCTCGGTATAATCGGTGATCGAACGGATCTGAGAGGGATTCAACTCCTGATTGAAGATGAGGAGGTTGGCGTCAAGCTGCAGGGCCTTGATCATAATCTCAGCCAGTCTCCCTTTGCCGATGATCAGGCGGGGATTTATCTTTCTTTTCCGCTGGAGCACACTATCTAGAACCAGGATATCATCGGAACGGGTCAGCTCAGCCAGCTCGGCCAGAGATTCCTCGGCCTGGATCTGGGCCTCCATGGTCACACTGACCAGGATAGCCCGATCCTGCCCCTTGTCCACTTCGCTGGTAGCCTGAAGGCGGGAAAACTGACCTTCAAGGGCCGCAATAAAGTCGGTAAAGGAATCCGTCTGAGCGGCCGGATGCACTGGTTCCAGAAAGGCCCAGCTCTTGCCGCTTACGGCTGCAGGCAGAAGATGGGCGGAATACAGACGCTCCGGCAGCCCGTCCTGACTGATCGTCAAGACAGAAAGCAGATCCAGACGCAGAAAGAGCAGATCCATCAGATCTTCATCGCTGATCTCCTCTCCCGCCAGATGGGTATGAACCAGACGCAAACCCTTCAAACGTCCGCCAGCACTGCGGAGAGCACCCAGCCGGGGAAGCATGATCCCCTTGAAATCACCGACCACGACCTGCTCCACCTTACCCGCACGAGAGAGCAGAATCCCTATCTGCCGGTTCATCTCAAAAGAAAGCTGACACAGGGCCTTGGCCATCTCCGGCGAGATGACCTCTTCTCTTGCCACCCGCTTGCCGGCCAGACGCTCAAGGGCCGCCAGTTGATGCTTCTTCAGACCGCTGGTATTGCCGCTGACATTTCCGATTTTATTTTCCTCCACTACCTTTGCAAACAGGGCAGGGCTTTGCCGCCGATACCCTGTGCCTTACTTTTTGAAATACCGCTCGGTTTCCGCCTTGACCACCTGGGAGAGCAGCAGCAGGCCGACAATGTTGGGGATGGCCATCATGCCGTTCATGAGGTCGGAAAAATTCCAGACGAATTCCAGTTTCATCATCGCCCCCACGATCACCACCACCACAAAAACCACTCGGTAGGGGGCAATGGCGCGACGGCCCGCCAGATACTCGATGGCCTTTTCCCCGTAGTAATTCCAGCCTATCAGAGTGGAGTAGGCAAAGAGTGCCGTGGCCACGGCTATAATCACCACCCCTCCCTGGCCCAGGGTCTCGCCGAAGCTGGCGCTGGTCAATTGCCCAGGCGCAACCCCTTCCAGCCAGGAGTGACCGGTCAGAATCACCAAGGCGGTTATGGTGCAGACCACCAGGGTGTCGATGAAGGTCTGGGTCATGCTCACCAGCGCCTGTTTGACCGGATCGCGGGTCCGGGCGGCGGCCGCGGCAATAGGGGCCGAACCCAGCCCCGACTCATTGGAAAAGATGCCGCGGGCGATGCCGTAGCGCATGGAGGCGGCCACCACCGAGCCGGCAAAGCCGCCGGAGGCCGCGGCGGGGTTGAAGGCGTGGTAAAAAATCAGTCCGAAGGCGTGGGGGATTTCACCGGCGTTGAGTGCCAACACCAGCAGCGCAGCACTAACGTAGCCGACGATCATGAACGGTACCAGCAGGGAGGTGAACCTGCCGATGGACTTGATACCCCCTAGAATCACCAGACCGGTCAGCAGCATCAGGATGGTGCCGGTGAGCCATGGTTCAATGTTGAAGGTCGATTGAAAAATGGTGGCCACCGCATTGGCCTGGGTCATATTGCCGATACCGAAGGTCGCCAAGGCGGTGAACAGGGCAAAGAGCCACGCCAGCTTGGGCAGACCAGCACCCTTGGCCAGGTAGTACATGGGGCCGCCGCGCATGCCGTGTTCGCCCTTTTCCCGGTACTTCACTGCCAGCACTGCTTCCGCGTATTTTGTAGCCATCCCCACTAGCCCGGTCATCCACATCCAGAACACCGCCCCGGGTCCGCCAAGGCTGATGGCGGTCGCCACCCCGACGATATTCCCGATCCCCACCGTTGCCGCAAGCGCCGTCATCAGCGCGGCAAAATGACTGATGTCGCCGTCGCCACCGTGCTCCTTCTGCCAGATCAGCCGCAGGGCGTGGGGCAGGGCACGAAACTGCATACCGCGCAGGATCACGGTCAGGTACAGGCCGGTCCCCACCAGCAGCGCCAGCATGGGTGGTCCCCAGATCCAGCCGGAAAGGATGGAAATCAACACTTCGATGAAATTCATGGGTGCATGCCTTGCATGATTTTTTGGGAGGGAAAGAGTCTGTCTGATATGGTCAAGGAAAGATGGGTTTGGAAGGTGTTTTTTTTCGTAAAGTCGCATTTCCGCACATTGTTCAGGCGGACGAGCTCCCATATGGAGATGGATTTGCTATCATAGAACATTTCGACATGGGCAATGACCATTTCTCGTCTTACTCCCCCTTTTGGAGTTATTTCGTAAGCGCTGTCAACTGTTCAGATATTGGGTAATAGATCGGGCAATCGTCTGAAAAATCTGGATAAATTTTTCCTCGTCACGTTCCAGCAGGGTAATGCGAAAGCCCTGAAGATCGGTGGCAAACGAGGTCAACGGTACCACGCAGACCCCGGTGGCACCAAGCAGATAATAGACAAAACGCTTATCCACGGAGGAACCAGGAGCTGCAACCAGCGATTCGACCAGTTTGCGGATCTCCTTATTTTCAATGGGCAGGGTCTGCCGGTGATTCAATATTCCTGCTTCAAAGCAGACACTCATATAAAAGGCACCGTTGGGACGGTTGACCAGCACCCCCTTGACATCCTTCAGACTCTCATAGGCAATATTGGAGAACTTTTCATAGCGACTGATCCGTTCCTGCAGATAGCCCTGATAGGCGGGATGGGTCACTACCTTGGGATAGACCATCTGAGGCAGGGTCGTGGAACAGACCTCGACCATCTTGGCATTAAGGATGGACTGGATATACTTGGCGAACATGGGATCCTTATCGCCGTTATAGACCTCTATCCAGCCGCAGCGCGAACCGGGCCAGGGCATCTCCTTGGAGATGCCGCGCATGGCAATGGCCGGAACATCCCCGATCACATCGGAGAGTGATGGTGTGGACTGCCCATTATAGACGATATGGTGATAGACCTCGTCACAGATAATAAACAGATCATAGCGATGGGCAATCTCGACAATGTCCTCGAGGATCTCCCGGGGATAGACCGCGCCTGTCGGGTTATCGGGATTGATGATCAGGATGCCGGCCACTGCCGGATTGTACTTGACGCTCTTCTCCAGATCATCGAGATCAGGATACCAATGATGATTCGGATCAAGGATATAGGTCAGGGGCTTATCACCGGCATGGGCGGCCTCGGCGGACGAATGCGTCGTATAACTCGGCGTCGGCACCAGCACCCGGGCCGTGCTTCGCAGAAAGCCGAAGATCTTGGCAATGGCATCGCCCAGACCATTAAAGAAGATGATATCCTCAGGATCAATCTGGGCCCCGCCCCGCTTGTTGGTCTCGGCGGCGATAAACTCACGGGTGGCCAGCACGCCCTTGGTGGGGCAATAGCCATAGGTCAAGTTATCCATCACGGCCTCTGCCACGATCTCCTTCATCCACAGGGGAATCTGCTCACCCTTGGCAATGGGATCGCCGATATTCTCCCAGTTGGTGGTCAACCCCAGTTTCTGCAACTTCATCCCGACACCCACGATATTCCTGATCTCGTATGTCAGCTCTCCGGCCCCGATGTGAACTATATCTGTTCTCATTGAACAAACTCCTGAATAAAAATTAAGGCATGACCAATTATAGATGGAGGCAAATCAAAAAAACTTACCACTTACAGCTTAAAATTCAAATCATATCTTTGCAATTTGTTCTGCAGGGTCTTTCTGGTAATTCCCAGACGTCTGGCAGCTTCGCTCTTATTGCCGCCTGTCTCTTCCAGGGTCTGGAGGATCAGCAGCCTCTCTGCCTCCTGCAATGATGCAGGGCCGGCAATTGTTCCTTTTCCTGTTCCTTGCTGTTTCTGAATGGGCAGGGGCAGGCTTTTTTCACTGAGTTGATCCCCACGCATGAGGATCACTCCGCGTTCGATGGCGTTTTCCAGCTCCCGCACATTACCTGGCCAACCATAACTGACAAGCAGTTCCATACACCTAGGTGTCACCGACTCCACGCTCCTCCGGTTCTTCTCGGAAAACTTGCGCACGAAATGGCTCACCAGCAGGGGGATATCCTCCCTTCGCTCCCGCAGGGGCGGCACGGACAGTGTCACCACATTCAAGCGGTAATAAAGATCCTCCCGGAATCGCCCCGCCTTGACCTCAACCGCCAGATCACGATTGGTGGCCGCCAGGATACGCACATCCACCTTGATGGTCTCATCACCACCAACCCGTTGCAGTTCATGTTCCTGCAGGACCCGCAGCATTTTGACCTGCATGGCCTGAGTAGTCTCGCCTATTTCGTCGAGAAAGAGCGTCCCCCCGTCCGCCTGGACAAACTTTCCCTCTCGCCTGCGGTCAGCGCCGGTAAAGGCTCCCTTTTCATGGCCAAAGAGTTCAGACTCCAGCAGGGTCTCGGCCAGGGCCGCGCAGTTGACCTTGACAAAAGGCCCGTCATGCCGGTCGCTGTTTTTATGCAGCTCTGCTGCCACCAGCTCTTTACCGGTTCCCGACTCACCGGTAATCAGAACGGTAGCCTCAGTGGCCGCCACATAGGAGATCATCTCCAGCAACTCCGCCATGGGAGGAGAATTCCCGATAATGGAGCTGCTCGAAGGCTGCGGTCTCTTCTCTCCCGCCTGCACCTGCTGCCGTTTTTCCTCCACCTGGTGATGATCCAGGGCCCGAGTCAGGGTCAGACGCAGACGGTCAAAATCAAGAGGTTTGGTCAGATAATCATGGGCCCCGTGCTTCATCGCCTCCACGGCGTCATCCACCGACGAATAGGCGGTCATGATCACCACCGGCAGGGCCGGTTGCAGGATATGGATCCTGGAAAAGGCCTCCATCCCGTCCATTCTGGCCATGCGGACATCCATGAGCACCGCATCAAAATCGGCGTTCTCCACCGCCTCAACCGCGGTCCGGCCATCATCGGCCTCCACGCACATCCAGCCCCATTCCCGGAGCATGGAGCTGAGCATGTAGCGATGGACCTGTTCATCATCCACCACCAGAATAGTTACCTGTTTCCCTTCCTTAGTCACGCCGGCTCCCTTTTTATCTATCGCTTAAATCCGGTAATCATCCGGCATTCAGGTATCAATCTTCCAGCTTTTTCAACAGCCAGGCCATGTTCTGCCCCAGAACACGCATGGTCTGCATCCCTTCTTCATCCTTGGCCACCTCTTCTTTTTCACGCCCCATCCCGATGTTCCAATAGTTGGAACCAACTACGATCATCTGGCCGATGAGAAAAAAATGATTAATGGAATCAAAGACATGAATAGCACCTGCCCTTCTGGCGGCAACGACTGCGGCGCCAAGCTTTCTTTTAAAAAGATCGCCGTTGGCCCGGCTGACCATGCCGCAACGATCCATCAACGCCTTCATCTCGGAGGAGACATCGGCAAAATAGGTGGGTGAACCAAGGAGAATAGCATCCGCTCCCTTCATCTTATCAAGACAGTCATTGATGCTATCCTTCTTGACAGCACAATAGCCATCTTTATTCTTGAAACACTCATAACAGGCAATACAGCCACGAACTTCCTGACCAGCAAGCTGGACAAGCTCGGTCTCAACACCTGCCTGCTCAAGCTCGCCAAGAACGGTCTTGAGCAGAAGCGCGGTATTCCCATCTTTCCTGGCACTGCCACTGAACGCCACAACTCTCATAGTATCCTCCTCTCATGTTTATTTATAACTATCCAGTTCCCTTTATTTGTAACTATCCAGCTTAATGCCGGGAAAAATGCCAAAACACGTGTCATGTAACTATTCAGCAGCGCCTCATATGCGAGAAAGAGGCCTGCGAAGTGTACTGGTTTGTAAATAAGCAGGCCGATGACGAAGCAGATGAGGTGCTGCTGGATAGTTCCCTTTATTTTTCAATAGACCAGAGCAAATCAGCACCGGTCTTCTCGGCGCCGACCTCTGTCTCAACAGAAAACCCCTTCCATAAATCATATCTGGCCCTGAATATACTGGCGGCGCTAAACGGGTCATACCCATAACTGATATACAGATCCTTAAAGAGCTCCTTCCCTATCATCAGTGAGACATCGGTTGCATTGGCACCACCCTCCACATAAACATCATCGAGCCCCAACTGATCTTGCAGGCGCGAGGCAAAATCGCCAACAAACGATCCGCCCTCCTCGAAACCAATCCCCGTGGCCACTGCCCCCACGATGGAACCCATCTGGCTGCTGGTTCCAGAGACAGGACGCCCAGCCAGCAGTTCGGTCAGGATCTCACTCTCGGCCATGGGGGGATCAGAAAAAAGTCTCAGCTCCATATCGCTCAATGTTCCAGAGACGATAACCCCTACTGTTTTTTGTTTGGTTTTTTTCTGGGCCAGAACATCAATACCAGGATTCTCCAAAGGATTACCGGTAAAGAAGAATCGCCCCCTGGCGATGTCCAAGGGGCGATTCCTGAGGACAAAGACACCTTCATGCAAAGTAAGACTCCCTCTCCCGGTCAGGGGGAGATTCGGACCGTAATTCACCGTTAAGCCTCCCATCAACCGCCCCTTCAGGCCGAAACTATCAATCCTGACATCCTCCCCCATCTCCACAATCACCGAGGCGACCAGAGGAATACCCTTCCCCTTGTCCTCTTCCAGGCTATCGACTAGGACGACATCACGTGAGACAGCTACCGGACCGTCAAACTCCTTGATAGTTATAACGGCACGAGGCACCAGCAGCTTGCCGCTCACATGTATTTTCCTGTCACGCAAGACAAGGCGCAGATCAGGATTAATAATAATTTGATAATCAGGAAGGTGCGCCACCTCAAATTCCTTGCCTATGGCAATGGCATCAATCTGCCATCCACCCTGCTTCTCCCGGATAATATCACCGACAACTCTGATTGTACCCGGACCGGAGATCGCATCAAGAACCAGATGCATCCCCTCTTTTTCTCCCTTGGCGACAACTGAGAGGAGCAACTCCTCAAGGGTAATGCCCGTTGCCGGAATAAAGATATTCCCTGATATCTGCCGCAGTTGGCCGCTCAGCCGAGGTGATCCCACCCGGCCATCCACGGCAAAGGTTCCTTTCATCGAGCCGGTCGGCGTCACTCTGTAATTTGACAACAGCGCAAGCGAAGAGAGGTCCTTGGCGTCCAGAACGATCTCTCCTTGAATCGGCAGTTCATCCCAGACAGCAGAAAGGTCACCGAATTGACCGACCTCGATCGTGGCATCAATGGTATTCCCATCCTGAAACAGGGTTTTTGCCACGCCAACCAGTCTGGAATCAACCAGATCCAGAGTAAGCGATGTATCTGTCCAACGCAAGAGCTGTTCCCTGCCATCTTCATCAAGGAGGGCAACCTGCAGTGCGGGCACTGAAATCCGGGCCTCTCCCTTCACCAGTTGTGTTCCAAGTCCTGCTGCCTGCACAGAGGCAACCAGCCTTCCTTTAACAGGAAAAGAGGACAGATCCCACTGGTACAAGAGATCAGAGGCAAGGGGATCAAGGTCTGCATCAAGGTGCCATTCACCGGATGATAGCCAGCCTCCCTGCAGACAAAGTCTGTTTTCTTCCTGTTTCAGACAGACAGGAGACAGCTCAACTCCCTCTCCATCAATACGCAACGGGGCTGGACTCTTCAACTGCCAGTCACCGTAAGAATCCAGGCGCAAAAGAAGGTCACTGATCTCACCCTGCCACGACTGTGCCTCCAGGCCGCCTGCCAGCTGCAGATCGATTTCGCCTGCAGCTCCTGTCAGCTGTGCCTGCAGCTGATGGCGGGCCATGGTTCCCCCCAGATTCACAGACAGGGTAGAAAATTCGGTTCCCCCTGCCTGCAGTCCTTGCCCGGCAATCACCACATTCACCGCACCTTGTGGGCTGAAGCTCCCCTGGCCAGTGAGGGTCTGCACGACAGTATCCTGATAAGAGATCGTGCCGGCATCAAGATCAAAGTAAAATTCAGGGGCCTCTCGACTGCCCCGGACAGTTCCCCGAAGATGGGCCTTTCCTCCAGCCTCCGGCAACAGGCTGCCAAGGTTTTCAGTATCAAATCGGAGGTGCAGATCGACGACACCGTCCTTGGTACCAGCGCCCACCGTTCCGGTCACGGCCAGCTCTGATTCCCCGCTCCGCAGCAGCAGCTCTTTCACCAGCACTCCATCCTCACCGATTACCACCGAACCGCTGCCCGACAGGGGATAGCCGAGCAGCTCGCCATCAAGGGCCAGAAGCTGCATCTCCCCGACAAACTCATCCCCCTGCAACCGGCCGCTGCTGGAAGCCCTGGTGTTAATACGCCCTTGCCAGTCGGGAAAATAAGGCTCGGGATTAACATCTTCTCCCTCCAGCTCAAGCTGCCAGTTGAAGCCATCCTGCCAGCCGACCGTTCCTTGCAGCGCCAGCTGCCCTTCCGGCAGCTGCACAACCAGCGACGACACCCGCAGCCCGCCAAGATCTCCGGCGAGTTCCGCCTCAATCAGCGTCTGAGGAGACTGCGCCCAGCTCCCTGCCAGCTGCACCGTCCCCTGATATGCGATCCTGGTACCCGAGGCCCTGATCTCCGCTGATGACAGAACCAGTTCAGGCCAGTCCGGATGCACCTCCGACAGTCTGATCTGAGCAAGAACAGCGTCCGCCTGCCAGCGCAGGTCTCCAAGAGGATCGGAGCAGCTCAGATTCACCCTGGTCTGTACAGGGGTCTGAAAATCAACCTGGGCGTTCAGCTGATCGGTCAAGGTGCCGTGGATCAGAAAATCGGCACCAAAGTGTTCGGACTCCTTCTCTTCCATGGCCCACCCCCCCCGCAGATCAAGGGGCCACTTGCCGCCCAGGCCGACGCTCCCCTGCACATACAGGGAAGCCCCGGGAATGCTGAAATCAAATCTTTTCAGGGTAACCTGATCTTTCGCGGCAGCCAGCTCAAGACTGACCTTGTCAACACGCAGCAGCTCCATACCGCCGATATCATTGATGGACACATCTTCGAGTTCAAAGGTATCAAAGACAATTCCGCCCGGCAGCAGGAGTCGCTGCAGCGCCGTCCATGGCGACCACGACACCGGAATGGGCAGGATAACGGAGACATCTTCCCGGGCCTGCCCCTCGTCCTTTATCCGCACCTCAACACCTTCTCCATGCAAGGTGATAATCTGCAGTGTCCCCTGAAAAAGGGCCAGGGGCTGCCACCGCACCTCTATCTTTTTGCAGCTCAGATCGGCGGCGGCTGTCTGCACCTGCAAGCCATCCAGTTGCCACCTGCCAATCAGCCTGCCCTGGACATCTTCAATGGCCAGTACCCCGCCAGAGACCTGGGTGGCGATCCTGGCCAGTTGCCGGAGTCCATTTTCAGTCAAGCCCAGGAAGGTCAGGGCCGCCAGGACGATCAGCAGGGGCAGCAACAAAAAGCTGACAAGCCGCCACCGTTTCACAGATCTGCCCCCACGTTGAGATGAAAACGATACGAGAAATCTTCTTCCGCCAGGGGAAAGGCCACATCCAGTCGTATCTGGCCAAATGGCAGGGCGATCCTCCCACCAAGCCCCACACTTTGTTTCAGCTCGACATTCATGCTGTCCATGGCCTGTCCGGTATCATAAAAAACGGCAGCGCTCCACGTCTCATTTATCCTCCGCTCTACTTCCATACTGCCAGCCATCAGATAGCGGCCGCCAACGACAGTCCCGGAGGCATCAACGGGGCCGATACCTTTATAGGCATAGCCACGGACGCTCTGATCACCGCCGGCATAAAATCGTAAGGACGGGGGAAGGTCGTCAATGGAGTCGACAGCAGTACCGCCAAGGGTAAAACGACCAATCAACCGCCACTTGTCAAACAATGTCCTGATCCCCTTCACCCCGGCCTGGGCCTGGACAAAGGTGGCATCCGAAAGAAGACTCTTGTCAGTACCTTTGACCTCCACGGAAAAACGCCAGCCATCCTCGGTCTTAATCCTGTTTTCGGCAATAACCACACCCCAGCTCACCCGAGGCAACAAGAGAAAAGAGGAGCCGCTGGTCACACCCACCTCATACTTTTCATCCCTGACCTCAAAAGCAGCCCCATATTGATAGACCGGCCCTGTATGACTCAACGCCGCAGCCACGGACAGCAGATTCGTTTGCGTGTTATCCCACTGTTCACTAGCCCAGCTCCCGGCATACTGCAAGGCGTCATACCTGGGATCAGCCACGGGAATCTCATAGGAAGCACCAATCATACTGATCTTTTCAGAGAGGTACAGAGAGGTGTGCACCTTATGTCCGCTGTCGTTGAAAAGGCGATTCCGCCATTCCATCTTACCCCGGATCCCTGTATCAGTGCCATAGCCAAGACCCAGGCTGTAGCGATTCCGCAGGGCCGGAGTAAGGGTCAGGGCAACGGGTACCCGCTGCTCGCGGATCTTGTCAAATTCGGGATCCACGTTCACCCCGCTGAAAAAACCCGTATTGTAGAGAATTGACTGCAGCCGGGTAAGTGTCCGCAGGGAATAAGGGTCACCCTCCTTATAAGGAAGATAACGTGACAAGAGTTCCGGTTTGATGATCTCCTGGCTGGAATGGGTCTTGCCGAAGAGAAACTGATGGCCGGTATTCAGAAGCAGATCGATATCAGCCTGAAGATTTACCCTATGCACCCTGATCTCACTTTTTTCAAAGCGGGCCTCAACAAAACCCTTCGTTCTGGCCAACTGGAGAATCTGTTTTTTGCCGCTCTCGTATTGCTGATGATTGAGCACCGCCCCGTCCTGCAGTGGGAACTGCTCACCAAGATCAGAGAAGAAAGACAAGCCACTGCCAGACCCGTTGACCCCCACGGAAACAGAATAAACACGCACCGGCTCGCCAAGTGTGACAATATAGGAGGCATGCCAGATGCCCTCAGTCTCGATAAGCGCGCTTTCTATCTCGGGGGAATAATAGCCCAGGGGTTCCAGGATTAATCGAATCTCAGCGGGTACCCCTCGATGCAGACGACGCATCTCACCTACCGTGAGCCGCAGGCTTTCCCGTTGCTGGTAGATTTTGAGGCGGGACAGGATGAAAGCAGACATCTCCTCGTCCATAATAATCGCGCCAGCCAGACGAGATGGACCCGAAACTCCGGCCCTGGCCCCCACTCCATCAGGATGTTTCAGACTGCCTCCGCTGACCGAAACATCCAGGACCACGGCCCCCATCGCTGGATCGGCAATCAGCATCAACAAGACCAGACAGAGAAGAGGCAGGATACGCATCAATATATGGTTGAACGAATGATTTATGGATGAAGTTTCATCCGGGAAGGGCTATAAAAACAGCCAGCCATAATGGTCAGTAATGGTGATTGCGACGAGAATTTTACTCCTTGCCTATAAATACCATCTCATCAACCCGTACGTCATGAAAAAAATGAGCGATTCCCCTCTCAGGATTGAAAAAACAGTCAATGGTGGATACGGCCTGGCCCGCAGAGACAATGGACAGGTCGTCCTGATCCGGCATGTGCTGCCGGGAGAAACCGTCAAGGCCGCAATTCTTATGGAGAAAAAGGGGTTTGCCGAGGCAGCCGCAACCGATATCCTTGAGGCCTCCGCCCATCGCGTCGTCCCACCATGTCCTAAATATGGCACATGCGGCGGCTGCGACCTCCAGTGCTGCGACTACGGGCAGCAGCTCCTGATCAAAAAGGGAATCCTTCAGGATCTGCTCCAGCGTGCCCCCCAGAGGGCGTTGCAAGAGGCGGCGGCGCTGCTGGCTGATACCATTGCCTCACCCCGGCTCTTCGGATATCGCCAGCGGCTGCGGCTGCAGATAGATGAGAACGGGCAGCCGGGTTTCCGCCGCTTCCATTCCCATCAATCCGTGCCAATCACCGCATGTTTACTGGCCAGGCCGGAGCTGAACAGCGCCTTGCAGCAACTCCAGGCCCAGACCCCATTTCACCGTTTGCGAGCAATCACCTCCGAACTGGAACTGCTGCTCAATCCCGCAAGCTCAAGGGTGGTCTGCCTGTTTCACCTCTCCCGCAGGCCGCGGCCCGCAGACATGAAAGAGGCCGAGGTACTGGTAGAGACACTGCCCCTGGTGGAAAAGGTCCTGTTTTTCGGCCAGGACTTTCTGCCCTGCGGCCCAGACACCAGCAAGACAGAGGACCACGGCTGCTGCGAAGGGCTGCAGCTCCTGCTGCCCCCCTTTCCCGGCCACACCGATAAATCGATTTCGCTTTCCTGGGAGGCCGGCGGCTTCTGTCAGGTCAATCTGGAACAGAATATCCAGCTTATCCAGACCGTGCTTGATTTCTGCCGGCCTGATCCCGAGACCACCATCCTTGACCTCTTCTGCGGCATGGGCAATTTTTCCATCCCCCTGGCCATGCAGTCAGCATCCCTGCTGGGCATTGAAGGCCAGGGATCTGCCATCCGCTCTGCCCGTAAAAACAGCAAGCGAGCTGGCCTCGCCAACACCATTTTTGAAAAAAGCCCCCTCCATGAGCGCTGCCGGACCCTGGCCACAGAAGGCCGGAGTTTCGACTGCGTGGTCATCGATCCGCCCAGACAGGGTGCTCCCGGAGTTGCCCCTCAACTGGCAGCACTCACCCGCAAACGGTTGGTCTATATCTCCTGCGATCCCGCCACCCTGTGCCGGGACCTGGGTGAACTGACCCACGCCGGCTTTACCATTAAAAAAATTCAGCCGGTGGATATGTTCCCCCAGACCCACCATATCGAGACCGTGGTTTTGCTGGAAAAGAAAACCTGAATACTGCTCAAGGGGCTGTGAGCATGCAAAAAGTTTACTTTGCAGTTCCAGGGTGCTATAAACCTACTCCACAGGAGTTAAAAACAACCTCCTGCAAACCCGCGGGCTCAGTCTAACAACATTGTATCACTCATCCCACTTTTTCTGCCCGGCATCAGCGGTGAAACCACGGTGCCGAAATCAGGAATGATAAATCTGTTGCCTGAGCGGGAGGAATAATCACACGCCCCTGGTTAGTGTCTGCCGGAAAAAAGACCAGATAGCGACAGCAGAATAGATCGGTGTAAAGGATATATGCCCCATGTTTGAACAAGCCTTCAAAAATATCGACGACGCCCTCCATAAAGAAGCCGGTTGCGCCAGTGAACTGGACTACGCAGAGCAGACCTCCTGGCTGCTGTTCCTGAAATATCTGGACAGCCTGGAGCGGGACAAGGCCATGGAGGCGGAGCTCGAGGGGAAGCAGCATTCCTTTATCCTCGACGAGGAGTACCGCTGGGAGTCCTGGGCCGCACCCATCCTTCGACAAAGCTCAGGAACCGGACGGGTAATAGACCACAACAAGGCCCTGGTCGCCGACGATCTGCGCGACTTCGTGGACCGCAGGCTCTTTCCCTATCTACACGGTTTCAAGCAGAAGGCGACCGGGCCGGACACCATTGAATTTAAGATCGGCCAGATCTTCGGCGAGATCAAGAACAAGATCCACAGCGGCTATATCCTGCGCGACATCATCGACCACATCGACGAGCTGCGCTTCGGCTCCCAGACCGAGAAGCACGAGCTGTCCCACCTCTACGAGGCCAAGATCAAGAACATGGGCAACGCCGGGCGCAACGGCGGCGAGTATTACACCCCGCGCCCGCTGATCCGGGCCATGGTCCGGGTGGTCAAGCCGGAGATCGGCCAGCGCATCTACGACGGCGCGGTCGGCTCGGCGGGCTTCCTGTGCGAGGCCTTCGACTATCTCAAGGGACGGCCGGGCCTCACCACCTCCGACCTGAAGACCCTGCAGGAGCGCTCCTTCTACGGCAAGGAAAAGAAGTCGCTGGCCTACGTCATCGCCATCATAAACATGATCCTGCACGGCATCGAAGCCCCCGACATCATCCACACCAACACCCTGACCGAGAACCTGGCTTCTTAAAAAAGCCGCTTAGTACACTGTCCATTTTTACTTGACCACCTCAGTTCATGAAGGCGCTCTTTGGTGAACTGCCGGAGTTTTTCAAGAACGAAGAAGAACTGCGAACCATCTGGAGTCGTCCGGATACACGCAGGAAGCTGCTGCAGGGACTCACCGAACAAGGCTTCGGCAAAGACCAACTGGCCGAGATGCAGAAGATCTGCAATGCCGAGAAGAGCGACCTGTTCGACGTGCTGGCCCATGTGGCCTATGCCCTGCCGCCACTGACCCGAGAGGAACGGGCGGCCAAGGCCAGGGTCATCATCACCCGGAATTTCAGTTCCAAGCTCCAGGTCTTCCTTGGCTTTGTCCTTTCCCACTACGAGGCTATCGTCATCGAAGAGCTTGATCAGGCCAAACTGACGCCACTGCTGAAGCTCAGGTATCACGATTCCATTCCCGATGCCGTTATTGATCTGGAACAGAGCCCCGGGGAAATCGGGCATGTGTTTGCAGGGTTTCAGAAGTATTTATATCAACAAACGGCTGCGGCATGACAGGAAGCAAGAAGAAAAGGACACGAACAAGACCCAGGCCCTCGGGCGGCAAAAAAGTGCCACTTCGCTCTGTTTTTTGCCGCCTGTAATTTACCGAGTTGGAGAAAGAAAAAGATGATACTGTCAAATCCCCTGATCGTCGTTGCCATGAGTTTTGCTCTCCTCAGCCTGGCCTTTCTTACCATGGCCTTTGTTGGCCTGAAGAAGAGAAAGGTATTCGGCACGACCTTGAACTTCGTGGTCACCTTACTGATGCTCTCCATCTCCGCCCTGTTCGGAACCATAAGCATTGCTACTCAGGGCTATCAGGCATTAACCAGAGAAGAACTTGCCGCAATCGTGAAAGTTGAACCAATCGGTGAACAGAGGTTCATGGCCCGGTTTTCCATGCCGGATGGCCGGGAAAAAGTATTTTCTCTGGCCGGTGATCAGCTTTATATTGACGCCCACATTCTCAAATGGAAACCGCTGGCAAACATCTTCGGGCTGCACACCTCCTACGAACTTGATCGTGTGGCAGGCCGCTATGCTCTCCTCAACGATGAGACGATAAAGGTTCGTACGATGTATTCTTTGTCTCAAGACAAGCCTCTCGACATGCCCGATCTCCGGCGCAGGTTCGCAATCATTAGTCTCCTGCTTGATGCCGAGTACGGATCTGCCACATTCATCAACTCGAACAGCACAGAAGAATTCAGGGTCATGGTTTCGACATCAGGACTGCTGATCAGAAAGGCCGGAAAAGAAACCAGTCAGTAGCCGTCAGGGTCAAGCAGTTTTGCCGGACGGGGACAACGGCACGATAGTAAGCCTCCTCATCTTACTGATGAATAACAAATTGCCAGACACTCTAATTAAAAATTATTGATTTTAATATGAGGATAATGATAGCGTTTTAATACTGGTAACAGTATTGCCGTTTATCAATTAAATCAGTGTCGAAACTGGGGACAAATTCTTCCTTGACGGCAAGTAACTATCCAGCTTAATGCCGGAAAAATGCCAAAACACATGTCACGTAACTATTCAGCAGCGCCTCATATGCGAGAAAGAGGCCTGCGAAGTGTACTGGTTCGTTCATAAGCAGGCCGATGACGAA
>JAHYIV010000003.1 GCA_019429465.1 Desulfoarculaceae bacterium | reverse complement strand
TCCATTATTGCGAGGGTTTGCCAACTACTTCCGGATAGCGAACTGCACAGGGGAATATCAGCGGTTGTCGTCATGGCTACGGAGAAGGCTGCGGGCAATCCAGCTGAAACTGTGGAAGAAGCCGAAGGGGCTTCATCGCAGGTTAAGGCAACTTGGTTATGTCGGTGAGTTTGATGCAATCAAGATGAACTCCTGGAAAAACGCCGCCTGTCCCCTCAGTCACTATGCCCTCCCCAACAGCTACCTGCATGGGGAGTTAGGGCTCTTTGACCTCGGTGCTGTAAAAACCGGAATTTCTGTTTCGGTATGAAAACGAAGGAAAATAAACAGGAGCCGTATACGAGGCCCGTACGTACGGTTCTGTGAGAGGGATGAGGCGAGTTTGATCAGCTCGTCTCACCCTACTCGATTCATACAATGAGCCGTGTTATTGCAGCTCTGCTTCTCCTGGTTTCTGGATGATCTCAGACGAGGGTAAGCCATAGCCCATTCGGACCTTCTTGTCAATATCGGCAAACATCTCCGGGTGATCGGTAAGGAATCTCTTGGCATTCTCCCTCCCCTGACCAATCCTTTCATCCTGATAGGAGTACCATGAACCGCTTTTAGCTACAATCTCCTCCTCAACGGCCAGGTCCAGGAGATCGCCGGTCTTGGAGATTCCCTCGCCATAGATGATGTCGAATTCCGCGGTCTTGAAGGGTGGGGCAACCTTGTTCTTCACCACCTTCACCCTGGTCCGATTGCCGATGATATTATCTGTTCCTTCTTTGATGGTGGCAATCTTTCTGATATCAAGACGGAGAGTAGAGTAGAATTTCAGGGCGTTGCCGCCGGTGGTGGTCTCCGGATTGCCGAACATGACCCCGATCTTCATCCTGATCTGATTGATGAAGATGAGGATAGTGTTGCTGCGACTGATGACACCGGTAAACTTTCGCATGGCCTGGGACATGAGTCGGGCCTGCAGGCCCATATGAGAATCGCCCACATTGCCGTCAATCTCTGCCTTGGGCACCAGCGCGGCTACGGAGTCGATGACAATCACATCAACACCGCCGGAGCGGATCAGGATCTCGGCGATCTCCAGGGCCTGTTCACCAAAATCAGGCTGGGACACCAGCAGATTATCAATATCGACTCCCAGGCGGGCGGCATAGGCGGTGTCAAGTGCGTGCTCGGCGTCAATGAAGGCCGCATTGCCTCCCCGTTTCTGGGCCTCGGCCACAACGTGCAGGGCCAGGGTTGTTTTACCCGAAGATTCAGGACCATAGATCTCGGAGATCCTGCCTTTGGGAAAGCCGCCGACCCCAAGGGCTATATCCAGGCTCAAACATCCCGTGGGGACAACGGGGATGGGTTCGGTCACATGGCTGCCCAGCCGCATGATGGAGCCCTTGCCGAATTGTCGTTGAATCTGGCTGATGGCATTGTCGACACTGTCTGCCCTGTTTTTTGCTATATCTGGTACCGCCATAAAGGTTCTCCTGGGGTCTGTTGTGGAAGAATGTGAGAAGTTGATGAGTCTGTCAGCTACCATTCTGTTGTAGCAGGTAATGCCTGACAAGGTCAAGGGCTGTTTTGGCTGTGATCTCTTGAATTTGTCGCCTGCTGCCCGCAAAGTGAAAGAGATGGGTTTGAACATTGTTTTTTGTGGCCATGCCGATATAGATGGTACCGACCGGTTTGTCTGCCGTCCCGCCATCAGGGCCGGCAATGCCGGTCACCGCAATCCCGATATCGGCTTTACTTCTGTTCAGGAGGCCAATGGCCATTGCCGCGGCTACCTCCCTGCTGACCGCACCATGGTTTGCCAGCAGCTGCTCGCTGACATCCAGATATTCTGTTTTCATGCTGTTGGCGTAGGCAATGACTCCACCCAGAAAGTAGCGGGAACTGCCGGCGACACGGGTCAGCAGCTGGCCGATCAACCCTCCGGTGCATGATTCTGCCACCGCCAGGCACAGGCTTCTGGCCGTGAGCAGCTGACCGGTGACCGAGGCCAGGCTCTCCTGGTCATATCCGTAGATAACCTCTCCCAGGGCCTCTTTTATCGCTAGGCATGCGTCCTCAAAGAGTGGAGCCGGATCGGTGCCGATGAGGGTGCGGACGATAAGGCTCAGATGCACTTCCGGAAAAACCGGATAGTAGCCGATATGGATATTTTTATCCAGGGTCAGTCTGGCGACCCGTCGGTTGATCTCGGCCTCATCCATGCCGAAGATCTTGTAGGTCCGCTGGCAGGTTGCCAGCTGCCTGCCATGGCTCCAGATGGCCAGTCGGGGGAGAACCTGTTCTAATAACAGGGTGTGCATCTGGTGAGGTACCCCGGGAAGGAAAAAGATCGGTTTGTTGTCGTGGGTCAGCTGGTAACCTGCCATATTGGACTGGAGGGTCAGGGCCTCTGCTCCTAGCGGCAGCCAGGCCAGTTTCTCCAGGGGGCTCACGGGAGCGGCGGAGATGGAGTCAAGATGGTTGCGGATCTGGGAGAGGATGTCCAGGTTGGGAATGGTGGGTCTGTCGAGGGCCCTGGATACCGCCTCGGTAGTAAGGTCATCGTCGGTCGAGCCTAAACCCCCCGTGACCAGGATAAAATCAGCCCGGCTGATGGCGCCCTTCAGTGTCTCGCCGATCAGCGCCGGGGAGTCGCCGATGGTGTGCATGGCATAGATCTCGTATCCTGCCTCAAAGAGGTGTCGGGCGGCAAAACCGCTGGTGGTATTGGAGATCCTGCCCGAGGTCAGCTCATTGCCAATGGCTATTATCTCACCCCGCATGGTTGTCCTCAGCGCTCCTGCCGCTAACCCGGGTTGCGGAGACGCCTTCAAGGCTTACCGGGGTGATGGTGTTCATGAGGGAGTGAGGCCCCGGGAAGCTGATCGGGATGTAATTGTCGGTAAACCCTTTGAGTCTGCCGTCGGCATCACGTTTGTGTTCAACCAGCACCGGCCGGGTGGTGCCCAGATGGTTTTGGTAAAACAGCTCTTTCTTCTCACTATCCAGCTGTCTCAGTCTGGACACCCGCTCATCCTTGATGGCCTGCGGAATCTGCTGGTCAAAGGTGGCTGCCAGGGTGCCTGCTCTCTGGGAATAGGGAAAGACATGGAGGTAGGTGCAGTCGAGCTCCTCGAGCAGGGTGCAGGTGGCCGCAAAGTGCTGCTCACTCTCCCCGGGAAAGCCGACCAGAACATCTATGCCGATGGCGGCATCCGGCAGTCTCTGTCGGCAGAGCTCAACGGTCTCCCTGAATTCTTTGCTGGTATAGCCCCGGTTCATGCGGGCGAGGATGGTGTCATCACCGCTTTGCAGCGGGATATGGAGGTGGGGCATGAAGTTTTTCTGCTCGGCCATAAGCATGAGCAGTGCGTCGCTGATCTCCATGGGCTCGATGGAACTGAGGCGAAAGCGGATCTCCGGGTGGGCAAGACAGAGGCTTCGCATCAGTTCCACGCAATCGCATCCTTCCTGCAGGTCTTTGCCATACTGCCCGACATGGATGCCGGTGACCACGATCTCCTTGTGTCCCTCGGAGGCGAAGGTGGCTGCCTGGTCAAGGGCTTCTGTCAGGGGCAGGCTGCGGCTGGGGCCGCGGGTGTAAGGGACAATGCAGTAGGTGCAGAAGTTATGGCAGCCATCCTGGACGCGGAGACAGGCGCGGGTCCGATCACCGAAATGGCGCACGGGCAGCCGGCAGATCTCTTCTTTTCGGGCGATCCTGCCCATAAGCATGGTCAGGTCGCAGGGGGTGTCTCTGAGCGCGGCCTGGACCAGGCGATCCTTATTGCCGTTGCCCACGATGCAGACGGGCTTGCCGATCATCGTTATCAGCTTCTGGGCGTCCATCTGGGCATAGCAGCCGGTGATGACGACCTTGGCATCCGGGTGCCTGCGCATGAGTTGACGCACCGCCTGTCGGGACTGGGCCCCGGCCTTGGCAGTCACGGCGCAGGTGTTGATGACGATGATATCGGCTGTCTCTTTGGCCCGGGCCATGACACAGCCAGCATCCTCAAAACCGGTCTGAAAGGCAGCGGATTCATACTGGTTGACCTTGCAGCCAAGGGTAGTTATTGCTATTTTTTTCATTTTTCGTTGCTGTTTACCTCGTGGCTGAATATGCTGTTATGTTATCTCGCCGCAGCCGATGACCCTGTCGTCATTGTAGATTACGGCAAACTGGCCAGGGGTGATGGCTCGTTGCGCGGTGTCAAACTGGACCTCCCAGTGCAGGTCATCGATCTTTTTGATCCTGGCATCGGCGCCCTGGTGCCGATAACGGATCCTGACCTGGTATGTTGCTCCTTCATCCGGAGCCTGCCCGGCGGTCCAATGCGGGAGGCGGATCAGCAGCCTGTTATGGCAGAGATCATCCTCTTTGCCGATGATAACACGATTGGTCTTGGGGTCAAGTCCGATGACGTACCAGGGGCTGCTGTCGGCAATGCCCAGGCCACGGCGCTGGCCGATGGTGTAATGGAAGAGGCCCTGGTGTACGCCCATGGTCTCTCCTTTTTGGGTGACAATCTTGCCCTGTTGTCCGGTCCGCGGGAGGTGTTGGCTGAGAAACTGCCCCACCGGAGTCGATCCCAGAAAGCAGATATCCTGGCTTTCCTGACCCCTGAAATCGGTAAAACCATGTTCTTCAACAAACCGATAGGTCTCTTCTTTATTGCTCTCGCCTAAGGGGAAAAGGATCCGGGTCAGTTGCTGCTGATCAAGCCAAGCCAGGAAATAGGATTGATCCTTGGCCGGATCGCGGCCCTTGTACAGCTGGCAGGTGTCGCCATCTTTTTGGATCCGGGCATAGTGTCCGGTTGCCATGGCGTCCATGCCGCGGGCCAGGATAACATCCATGAAGAGTCCAAATTTTATGGCATGGTTGCAGACCATGCAGGGGTTTGGAGTCAGCCCCTGCTGGTAGGTGGTCGTGAAGTAATTCAGGATGATTGCCGTAAATTCCGTGCCGAGATCGATCACCTGCAGGTCGATCCCTACCTGATCGGCCACGGCGCGGACCCGTTGCTCCTTGTCGTCGAGATCAGGGCCAGCCAACCGCATGAAAAAGCCCTGGACGTCATGGTGCTGCTTAAGAAGCAGGGCGCTGGCCGTGGAATCTACCCCGCCGCTCATGGCGATACCGATCTTCTTTTTCTTCACCAAACTCCTTGCCTTCCTTTATTGCTTCCTTGGTAATCCAGGAATCATGTGGTATGATTAATCTTGCGCCGTGCGCTTTATCCGCTCGACCGCAGGCTAATGATAGCCAAAGTGTCGTGCGCTCCAAGGATGGATGAAGCGTGACCGCAGTTCCCTGATATTCTGACCTCTGATATTACCTTACCATGAATAAAAAAGAAAGCGCCAATGGGGCCGCCCCGGCCCTGCCGGAGCTGTTGGCCCCGGCAGGGACCTTCGAGAAACTGGTGACCGCCATTCATTATGGTGCCGATGCCGTCTATCTCGGCGGCAGGGACTTCAGCCTGCGGGCCAAGGCCGGAAATTTCAGTCCCGAGGCCATGGCCGCGGCGGTCAGTTATGCCCATGGACGGGGGGTCAAGGTCTATGTGACCATCAATATTCTGGCCCATAATCAGGATCTTGAGGGTCTTGATCCCTATCTGCTCTCGTTGCAGCAGATGGCAGTCGATGGCCTGATTATTGCCGATCCAGGCATCCTCATGCGGGCCCGCGCAGTGGTGCCACGCCTTCCCGTCCATCTTTCCACCCAGGCCAATGTGACCAATTACGCGGCTGCCGCCTTCTGGCTCTCTCAAGGGGCATCACGCCTCAATCTGGCCCGTGAGCTGTCGCTGGCCGAGATCAGGGAGATCAGGAAAGAGGTGGGCGGTGAACTGGAGATCTTTGTCCATGGCGCCCTCTGTATCTCCTATTCCGGCCGCTGCATGCTGTCCAACTATATGACCGGGCGAGACGCCAATCAGGGCAACTGCGCCCATCCCTGCCGCTACAGCTACGCTCTCACCGAAGAGAAACGGCCCGGCCAGTATTTTCCGGTGGAAGAAGACGAGCGGGGCACCTATATCTTCAATTCCAAGGATCTCTGTCTCCTCGACCGCCTGCCCGAGCTGGTGGCGGCCGGCGCCGACTCCCTGAAGATTGAGGGGCGGATGAAGTCCATCTTTTATGTGGGCGGCGTGGTTCGCATCTACCGGGCGGCCCTCGATTTCCTGGCCACTCTTCCGGCCGAGGCCTGGCGTGATCCGGCGGCCATTGTCCTGCCGGAGATCTTCCGGCGGGAGATCGCCAGAACCGGTACCCGCGGCACCACCGAGAACTTTATTGATCAGCCTCCCGGCAGTGGCGAGATGATCTATCACGCCTCCCGTGAGGTGCAGACCGTGCATCCGGTGGCGGTGATCAGAGAGGAGGGCGACTCTCCGCTGGTTGAGACCAGGAATGTGCTGCAGACGGGGGACCTGATCGAGTATATGTTGCCCGGTATTGAGGTGATGGAGCTGAAGGTCGTGGCCATGCGTACCGAAAAAGGGGAAGAGAGAACGCGCGCCAATCCCGGCAACAGGGTCTTTCTGACCACCGAACCGTTATTGTCCGGCGGGGTGCGGAATGGAATTCTGCGCCGGCAGGACCGGATTCAGGCCTAAGATTGATGGTTTCGTAAAAACTCAATTTCTGGGATGGCTAAGTAAAAAGCGTCAAATGCGAGGCGCGCAAATTTCGAGGAATGAGGCGTACTTGAGTACGCCGCAGTGACGAGATAATTCGGAGTCTCGTGACCTCGCTTACCTGCAGCAACGAAGCAGTTGACGACTTTTTACGACGCCATCAAGATTATGTCCGCCTCAGGGTACCAAGCGGACCAAAAATAAGGAACGAGTGATAATGAACAATCATGCAAAACGATTCAAGATGACCCTGGAATTTGACGGTCGCCGCTACAGCGGCTGGCAGAAACAGGATGACGCCAGGACCATTCAGGGCACTCTGCTCAAGGCAGCGACAGACCTCTTTGGTGATCAGGTGGACGTGCAGGGCAGCGGCCGTACCGATGCCGGGGTGCACGGGCTGCGTTTTGTCGCCCACCTGGAGGCCCGGACCGATCTTTCACCCCAGGAGATCAGGCAGCGGTTGAACGCCGCCTTGCCCGGGGATATTGCCATTCTTGACTGCAAACGAGCCGGGGGCCGGTTTCACGCCCGTTATAATGCTGTCGGCCGCAGTTATTGCTATCAGATTGCCAGTCGCAAGATGGCCCTGGGTGGGGACCATGTCTGGCAGGTGAAGGCGCCGCTGGACGGGGAACGGATGCAGGAGGCGGCCTCGGCGCTGGTGGGGATGCATGACTTCACCTCATTCACCGACCGGCAGGTGGTAAAGAAGAAATCCCCCCTGGTCATGGTCAATCAATGCCTGGTTGTGGTCACGGATGAGGGTATTCTCTTTCGCATTGTCGGCTCCCATTTTCTGTGGAAGATGGTGCGGCGGATCGTCGGGGTGCTGGTGGCGGTGGGCAAGGAGGAGCTGGCGGTCACGGATGTGGACCGTTTTCTCCGGGTGCCGGTGGATCTGAAACAGTATACCGCACCGGCCCAAGGGCTTTTCTTTGAGCGGGCCTTCTATGATCAGGAAGAGCTGGATGGATTTCTGCTTGCCGATGCATTGCGGCCGGTGATGTTTAGATAGGTCGTAGCAAGAACAGACAATGTTTCTTCATGAAATCCTGAAAAACGGCCGCCGGCGCCTGTGGGTCAAGGATCGACCTCTTCCTTCCCGTGCCGCTCCCTTCATCCTGGAGCTGTGCCGATGACACCAAAATCCGAGGTGCCTGCAGACGGTGGGCGCAAGAACAGGGTGATCCAAAGGGGTATGCTGATCCTGGCTCTGATTATTGTCGGGTTCGTCATTGTCTACCACGGCTTCGTTACCCGTCGCGCCATCACCACCCAGGAACAACAGCAGCTGCTGACCCAATCCCGGGTCATCAGCACCAATATGCATCGGTTGCTGGAATCGGTTGATTTTGTCCTGCAGGGGTTGGTGGCGGATCAGTTCGGTTTCAACGCCGCCGGGGACCGCAGAGGGGCCATCGGTCGCCTCAAGGCGCTGACCAATGCCATGCCGGGCATTCGTACCCCTGCTGATCTTTGATGAAAAAGGAATAGTGCTGGCGGCAAGTCGTGAAGAACTGATCGGCACAAGCTTCAGCAACCGGGGCTATTATCAGGTGCCGAAACAGCAGGGTGACAGTACAGCACTCTATGTCTCTCCCCCCTTCAAATCCGTCCTCGGCCCGATCATTCTCAATCTCAGCCGGATTGTTCCGACGCCGGACGGCACCTTTGGCGGCGTGGTTGTGGCCGCTCTTGACCCGAGTTGTTTTGGCATCCTGCTCTCCTCGGTACGCTATGCGCCGGACCTGGTCTGTGCCATCACCCACGGCGATGGCCTGCGGTTCATGGTGGTGCCGGAGAGGCCGGAGCTGGTGGGGGAAAACCAGGATGTTGCAGGTTCATTTTTTGCCCGTCACAGAGCGAGCAGAAGGGCGGAGAATGTCTTTGCCGGAAAATCAGTGGCAGCCGGCGAAGCGCAGATGATGGCTATCCAGACCGTCAGGCCGGTCGCCCTCAAAATGAACAGGCCGCTCTATGTCTTCGTCAGTCGCAGCCTGGATGCCATCTATGATCCCTGGCGCCGGCAGCTGCCAGGGACTGCTCTCTTCTTTGTCCTGCTCTGCTCTGCCTCAACAGTGGCCTTGATCGTGGTTCAACAACGGCAGAGGCAGCTGGAAGAGCGTGCCCGGCAGACCCAGGCCCTGGTAAATCTGCGGCTGGGCTTACGTGAGTATGCGGCAACGCACGATAGGCAAGAGCTGCTGCAACAGACACTGGACGAAGTCTGCAGGTTGAGTCGGAGTCCGATTGGTTTTTACCATTTCGTCGAGGCCGATCAGCAGACCATCGCCCTGCAGGCCTGGTCGACCCGCACGCGCAGGGAGTACTGCACCGCTGAGGGGTCCGGCGGCCATTACCCGGTCACCTCAGCTGGCGTCTGGGCTGACTGTCTCCGCCAGCGACGTTCGATTATCCATAACAACTATGCAGGGCTGCCCCATAAAAAAGGGCTGCCCAAGGGGCATGCGCCGCTGATCCGGGAACTGGTCGTGCCGATCTTCCGTGGTGAACTGGTGGTGGCCATTCTGGGCGTCGGCAACAAACCGGACGACTACACCGATCAAGATGTCGAGCTGGTCTCCTATCTGGCGGATGTCGCCTGGGAGATTACGGAACACAAGCGGGGGGAGGAAGAGCGGCATAAACTCGGTATCCGCTATCAGACCCTGCAGTCAGTGTCTCGTGACGGCATCCATATCCTGGATGAGGAGGGTAATCTGGTGGAGTCGAACAGCTCGTTCCGGCAGATGCTGGGATACGCCTCCACAGATGAGCTGCAGCTCAATGTCGCGGCCTGGGATGCCTCTATTCCCGCGGCGGAACTGACGGCCCGGGTTCGGGAACGGATCCACTCCCCTGCCATTTTCGAGTCGAGGCATCGCCGCCGTGATGGATCCATCTTCGACGTTGAGATCAGCGCCTGCGGCGTCCAGCTGGAAGGGAAGTGGTATCTCTACGCCTCATCCCGCGACATCTCCGGCCGCAAAGAGACAGAGGCCAATCTCGCCAGTTCCAATCGCGAGCTGGAACAGTTTGCCTATATCGCCTCGCACGACCTGCAGGAACCACTGCGCAAGATTGCCGGTTTCACGGAACTGCTGGCCAGGCGTTACCAGGGAATGTTCGATGAAAAAGGCGAATCCTGCATGGCCTATATTATTGACGGTGCCACGCGGATGGGCACTCTGATCAATGATATCCTCAGCTATTCCCGGATCATCCACAAGGCCAGGGGGGGTGCGGAGACAGATTGCTCGCAGGTGGTAGCCAGGGTGCTCAGGGATATGGAACGTACCGTCATGGAAAATAAGGCTGAGATCGTCTGCGGGCCCCTGCCGGTCATTCGGGCAGACCAGACCCAGCTCGGACAGCTGTTCCAGAACCTGATCGCTAACGCTCTCCGCTACCATGGAGCGGCCCCGCCCAGGATAACCATCAACGCTACCAGGCAGCCCGATGCATGGCTTTTTTCTGTTGCCGATAACGGCATCGGGATCGGGCCGGAATTCCACCAGCGGATCTTCGCCATGTTCCAGCGGCTGCACACCAGGGCCGAGTATCCCGGCACGGGTATCGGCCTGGCGATCTGCCGGAAGATCGTCAACCGGCACGGCGGGAAAATCTGGGTTGAGTCCACGGAAGGGGCCGGCGCAACCTTTTTTTTCACCCTGCCCTTAACAGCGAATAATCAGGAGATAATGATATGAACAATAATTTTTTGTCCACCATCCTGCTGATCGAGGATGATCCTGGTGATGCGCTGCTGCTGCAGGAGATTCTGGAGCAACATGGCTGCAAGGCGCGTCTGGCTACGGTCGAACGACTTGCCGAAGGAATAAGTTGTCTGCAGCAGAATCACTGTGATATCGTTTTGCTGGATATGCATCTGCCGGACAGCCCGCTGCTGTCCGGCAGATGCAGCTCTCTATGTGGCAAAGGGGAATGGCAGGAACCGGGTTGATACGCTTTAAGTCCATGCTTTTAATTAACCCCGATGAACGCGATAAATGCCTTCCGCAGATTATTTTCTTGCAAAAAAACAAGAAAATAATCTGTAAGACACTAAATAATACTTTGACTCAAGATAGCTGAACGATGACTGGAATGAAGAGAATCGATATCCTGCTGGTGGAAGATGATCCGGGTGATGTCGAATTAACCAGGGAAGGGCTGGTCAGGGGCAAGATGCTTGTCAATCTGAACACCGTCGATGATGGGATCAAGGCCTTGCGCTATTTAAGAGGTGAGGAACCCTATACGGCGGCTGCCGTCCGCCCTGATATTATTCTGCTTGATCTCAACCTGCCGCGCATGGATGGCCAGGAGACTCTGAAGGCGATCAAGGCCGATGCCCGTCTGAAATGCATTCCGGTAGTCGTGCTGACCACCTCGGAGGCAGAGAGTGATATCCGCAAATGTTACGAGCTGGGTGCCAGCTGTTATATTGCAAAACCGGTCGGCTTTGAGGCGTTCCTCAAGATCATCCGGTCGCTGGAAGACTTCTGGTTCACCGTGGTCACGATGCCTCCCAAGGAGTAAGTGACGAATTAAGGGGCTGACTTTCCGGATTCGTTTTAGCGAAGATGGTGCCACCTCAATGTATCGGCAGCGCGTGTTGCGCGGGAAGGAGATGTTTTGACATTTAATCGTGATTTCAGTTATTCGGTGCCATGGAACCTGACCCTGATCATTATCGGGTCGTTTATTCAGGCCGTCGGTTTCAAGGCCCTTGCCGCGGCCCATGGTTTTGTCCCCAGCGGCTTGTTCGGAGTGTCGGCGCTGATAGAGTACAAGAGCGGTCTGTTGAATGCCGGTCTGTGGTATCTGCTGCTGAACATTCCCATGTTCATTCTCGGCTATCTGCTCATCAGCCGCCGTTTTCTCTGGTACAGTTTTGTTTCCATGCTGGTCATCTCTGTGGCCTATGGGCTGATCGATTTCCGGATTGATATCCAGAATCAGCTGTATGCCGCCGTCTGTTTCGGGGTGATCGCCGGCAGTGGTGCCGGTATTGTGCTGCGCTCGCTTGGTTCCAATGGTGGCCTGGACGTCGTGGCGGTCATTCTCAACCAGCGCTACAATATCGGTATCGGTAAGACCTATTTTTCCTTTAATCTGCTGCTGTTCTCCTTCAGCTTTGCCAGCCTTGACAACGACCTGGTGATCGCCTCGCTGATAGCCGCTTTTGTCGCTTCGGTCTCAGTCGAGTACTGTCTGGCCCTGTTCAACCAGCGTAAGCTCTGTTTCATCATCTCCAACCAAAACTCCGACATAGCCGACACGGTTATGAGCCGCCTCAAGACCGGTGCCACTTTTATTGAAGGAGTGGGGGCCTACAAGAAAGAACCGCGCACCATTCTTATGGTGGTGACCAATAACATCCAGCTCAAGCGTTTGGAGGAGGTGATCTTTACCCTCGATCCTCATGCTCTGTTTATCGTCGAGAACACCTTCAATGTTATCGGTTCAACCTTTTCACGGCGTAAAATATATTAATCCCCAGCCTCAGTTGATGACGATCATCGCATAGTTCTTGTTCTGGTAGCCGATTAACGAAAGGTACACATTGGCCACCAGTTTGATCTCAGGGACCAGCCCTGCCGGGTCGGCCTTGAATATTCGCATGGCCACCCCGCAGGCCTCAAAGCGTACACCTTTCTTTTTTAAGCTGCGCAATAATTCCATGGCCTCTTCATCGAGGGCTGCCGCCGTCAGCAGCTTGACGGTCGGACCCCGGAAAGCAACGACCATCTCCGGCTTGACTCCTTGATCCGCCATGCCCTCCCAGGTTTCATGAAAGAGTCTCAGGTTGAATATCAGGGTGTCAAGATTGGCCACCCGGACATCGAAGATGACCCTGGCGCTTTCCAGACCGGCCAGGGTCTCGTGTCCGGCCGGTTGCGGTGCAGCCTGGAGGGCTGGAGAATAACAGATGAGCATGAACAGCAGTATCGGCAGACGGCCTCGAATGAACATGCCAGTGTCTCCTGGTAACGTATTCTCTCCTTTAACCCTTATTCCAGCCGGTTACGGAAGGTCCCCAACGATCCTGGATGGTGCAGCTCTTCGTCCATTGCTACGGTATGGCAGACGGCGCAACCCCGGTCGGCCCCGATGGGGTAGGGACTGTTCTGGTATTGCAGGGGCTGGAGATTTCCTGCCTCTGTGCTGTGCGCGTTGTCAGCCGGGTAGAGGGTATGCTGGGCGCCATGGCATGAGGCGCAGAGCAGGACCCCCTCATCGCCGAAACGGTGGGCAAATAATCCCTTCTTGTCGGCAGTCCAGCTGTTAAAGGCGGTGGCGGTCTCAGGCGGCTGAAATCCCACATGGCAGGTGAGGCAGTCAGGCTCCATGGTCCATGGCACCCTCCCCTTGATGCTCTCTACAGGCAGGGTGCCGTGGTCGGCAAGAAGGGTCAGCAGCTTGTTGCTCCCTGGTTTTTTGGCCTCTTGTTCTTCTTTGAGCAGGCTGATGGCATGGTCAGCCAGAGAACCATGGCAGTCACTGCAGGCAAGACCAAGGCGGGTGTGCAGATCCTCGGGACTGCCGGTAGTGCCATGGTCGCTGCCGGCATGGCAGAAGGTGCAGCTGTTGCTATTTTTATAGAGATAGGCGGCATGAAATCCATGCATGGCAGCCGACAGGTTCAGCCGGTCAGCCTGTCCAGCAGCTCCCCGGCTGTGGTCGGCGTGACAGTCCCGGCAGACCACAATGCGGCCGGCGGCAAGGTCGTCACCGAGTCTGGTCTTGCTGCGCTGATCATGAACGGCCAGGATATTGGCCGCCGTCTGGCGCGACAGTCCGGTGCGGCCCTGTTGGCCCCAGGGACCACCGTGACAGTTGCGGCAGCCGATCTCGGTTGAGATGCCTATTTTCAGACGGGTGGCGGCAATCACTCTGCCCCCTTGGACAGCCTCGATCTCGGCCAGCAGGTAGGGGCGGAAGTCTTGGCTGACTGCCGGGATTTTTGACAGGGTCGCTTCAAAGGTGTTGTCGGTAGCCACCATATTACCGAGCAGAGGGCCGTGGTCGTTGTCAATCCGGTAGCTCACCTCGATATCTTCGCTCAGGACAGCGGGGGTCTCACCCCGCTGGATCACCTGGGCACGCAGGGTTGGCGGCCCAAAGGAAAAATCAATGCCCGACTGTTCCGGTTCGGAAGAGAGGATCATGCCCCTGTCTGTGCTGGCCAGGAGGAGATATCCGGCTGTCTCCCGGTCAAAGGGCGGAGGCACTATGATCTCTTTGCTGATGTGCACAGGGCTGTCAGCGATACCTGGCACCAGGCGGGTGGTGAGGTAGTCGGCCAGCACTCCCAGTTCTTCCTCGTTGCCGGCAAAGGGCGGCATGTAGGGATTGGCCGTGCCCATGCTGGCCAGAAAGGAGCGCATCCCTGCTGGAGAAAAACGTCTGGCCAGGGGCAGGATGTCATTTAAGGGGCCACCGTCTGAGTGGCAGGGCAGGCAGAGCAGGTTGAAGAGCTCCCTGCCGGCTGCCATTCTGTTTTCCGGGGTAATGGTTTTGTTTTTGACCCAGCGGGCGGAGGCGAGTACGCCAGTTTCCTGAATCTGGCCAAGCTCGGTCGTTCTGATAGAGGTGGAGTACATATAATCGTGGATGATATAGGGCTTGCGTCCTTTCTCGCGGATAAACTCAAAACTGCCCAGGTAGAGAAAGCCCAGGAGCAGGAGCAGCCAGGTCAGAGGTCGGCGTATGGCCTGCGGCCGCAGGACGGCCATGGCCAGGCCGCCGGCGGTGATCAGGGGCGTGAGCCAGATGAAAAGGGTGAGGAAGGGTTGCATCCCCGGCAGCCTGGTGAAGATCATCTCCTGTTGGGCCGGCGGCAGAGCAGCCTTGTACCAGAGGGCTGAAGCCAGCAGCAGGATCACGGGGGTCAGCAGCCACAGTCCGCAGTAGCGGACCATCTTGTGGCGGAGCGTCGCCTCCTTGATATTGACACTGGTCAGGAAGCCGAAAAGTCCGGCAATCATCACAGCCATGAAGGTGCGGAAGAAGAGGGCCGGCCAGAAGGTGGGGTTGAAGAATCCTGACCAGAAATTATTATTGTTCAGCCACTCCCCCGGGGTGAGCATGAAGTCAATGATCCCATTGATGAAAAAGAGGGAGGCCCAGGCGCAGCCAAAGTAGATCCAGCCCAGGATCAGATGTTTCCGTGGACTCAGTCGGCCAAAGGTGTAGTAGTAGAAGAGCAGGGCGATGATCTCGGCCAGGAAAAAGACCCACTCTATGGCCCAGGCAAAGACGAAGATATGGATCAGCGAGGAGGTGGCGGCCGGACTGATCAGGGCGATGGTGAACCAGATGCCGACGCCGGTCATGCCGCCGAGGACCATGGTCAGCAGCAGGAAAAATTTGGTGTGTCTTTTGGTATAGGCCAGGATCTCGGCTGATCCTTCGCGCAGCCCCTTCATCTCGGTCAGAACCAGGAAGAGTCCGCCACCAACGGCAAAGTGGGAGATGTAGACGTGGATAATGGCGATGATGGCAATGAGCAGGCCGCCGCCAAAGGCATCGAGTTGCCAGATCGGATAGTTCATGACCGCACCTCCTTGTCATTCGGCAAGACAAGCCTGATCATCCACCAGATCAGAGAGAGGCCGGCTGCAAAGATCAGCAGGAAAGCGATAAGAGGTGAATATTGCGGCACGACCTCCAGTTCCGAGGTGGAAAACCAGGGGGCCAGGGTCTGTCTGCGCACCAGTTCCCGGACCGTTACCATGCAGATGATGGCCCCGAGGACGGCGCCGGCCGCATACCGAACGCGGTGCTGCAGGCCATAGATCAGGGCCATGATGACGGCGGTAATACCTAGCAGGAGAAAGCCGAGGAGAAAGGCGCCTGATGCCCCTGTCACGGTGCGAATGGCTGCCGGCAGGGTGCCGTAGTACCAGGTGCCGATGCCGAAGTTGGCGATGGTGGCATAGGAAAACCAGTTCATGGCCGAGGGAATATTGGCTGCCGCTGTAGCGCTGCCGCGTCGCTTCCGCCAGTCATGGTAGAGGCCAAGGGCGAGTCCACCCACCGCCACTGAGGCCAGGACGGAATGCAGATAGCGGGGCAGCAGGGTGGGGTCTCCCAAGTTCAGCATCATCCCGTCTGGCTGGTCAAAATAACGGACCCAGCTCTCAGGGTGGATCATCAGGCTCATGTTATTGGTGAAGAAAAAGGTGATTATCAGCAGGAAGAGGGCGATAATGGAGCTGATCAGGGTGTGGAGACCGGACAGCCTCGAAAATTGCAGATTGTAGATATAGGTCGCATAATAGGCAAGAATGAGTAGCCCTACGATGGAGAGCCAGAAGACGGCCATGAGCACAGAGCTGGTGTACATGAAGTGGCCGTAGAGAACCTGGAGAAAGAGCAGGGGGGCAACGCCGAAGTTGACGGCAAAGGCAATGGTAAAGGGCAGCTTTCTGGAAATCAGCTGGTTGTCTTCCGGTATGGAATCCTTGAAGGCATGGTTGCAGAAGGCGATGATGGCCCAGCCGAGCATGATATTCATTACCAGCAGGTGCAGGAGAAAGGTGGTGGACAGCAGGAGCTGAAACCAACCCCAGGGGACTGGTAGCAGGTCCGGGGTGGGAATAAGGTGGGCCGGGTTCATGATGCCTCCATAGGATTTTACAGGGGTAGTGGTTAACTTCTTGACTCCTGATTTTTAGGAGCCGTTACGAAATAACATGGCCATTTATATCTATTTCGTTACGGCTCCTTATGCCGCTCCGGGCACTTAGATGGCCTTGTTATTTTTTTACAGCGGCTTAGGAGCCGTTACGAAATAACATGGCCATTTATATCTATTTCGTTACGGCTCCTTATGCCGCTTCGGGCACTTAGCCCGTTCATCGGGGTTAGTATCCTTTTGTTATAGGGGATATGCTCAGAAAATGCAAAAAAAGAAAGATGAGAAAGATTCTTGTTGACGGGAGTGTTCTGGTTATTTATAAGACAAATAAAGTCTTACTTGTCTTGATCTGGAGGGTGGTATGAGATTAACACGCGCAGCCGACTATGCCATCAGGTGTATGGTCTATTTGTCTTTCAAGGGTCAGGGGGTATTGGTGCTCAAGCAGGAGATTGTGGAGCAGGCGGGTATTCCCGGTCCTTTTCTGGCCAAGATTGTTCAGGCCCTTGGCCGGGCCCATCTGATCGAGATCCGGCAGGGGCCGAAGGGCGGGTATGTATTGATCAAGGATCCTGCCCGGATCACCCTGCTGGAGGTAGTTGAGGTGATGATCGGCAGGATTCGGCTTAATGCTTGTGTCGACAGGCCCGAGGCCTGTGCCGCCAGCACTCATTGCCGGGTGCACAGGGTCTGGGAAGATGCCAGTGCCGGGTTGCGGCAGCATCTTGGAGGCATCACCTTTGCTGAACTATGCAGGGATGAATCTTGTCTTCCTGTCTTTTCTATGCATAATAAAGAGAGTTAAGGGTGGTTTTCCGGATAAACCCCAGCTGGAGGAGAAGGGCTATGTCGCAACCGTTCACAACTATTTATACCTTTTATCGGGACGGATTCAGGTCCATGACAGTGGGCCGGACCCTGTGGAAGATTATTTTCATTAAACTTTTTATCATGTTTGTGGTCCTCAAATTATTTTTTTTCCCCAATTTTTTGAAGACGAATTTTCAGACCGATGCACAACGGGCCGATCATGTCCTGGATCAGATTATCAGACCGGCGGTTCAAAATTAGTAACTATCCAGCAGCACCTCATCTGCTTCGTCATCGGCCTGTTTATGTACGAACCAGTACACTTCGCAGGCCTCTTTCTCGCATATGAGGCGCTGCTGAATAGTTACGTGACAAGTGTTTTGGCATTTTTCCGGCATCAAGCTGGATAGTTCCCAAAATTATTAACACAAGGAGGAAGGAGCAATGGTTGATGTAGATCTGAGTCTGGTGAACTGGTCCAGGGCGCAATTTGCCTTGACTGCCATGTATCACTGGATTTTTGTACCCCTGACCCTGGGGCTGTCTTTTTTGCTGGCCATGTTTGAGTCTATTTATGTCCGGACCGGTGACGAGAAGTGGAAGGCGCTGACCAAGTTCTGGATGACCCTGTTTGCCATCAACTTTGCCATTGGGGTGGCCACTGGTATCATCCTCGAGTTTCAATTCGGCACCAACTGGTCCAACTATTCCTGGATGGTGGGTGATATATTCGGGGCGCCGCTGGCCATTGAAGGGATCTTTGCCTTTTTCCTCGAGGCGACCTTTTTTGCGGTGATGTTTTTTGGCTGGAACCGGGTCTCCAAGGGGTTCCATCTCTTTTCCACCTGGATGGTGGCCGTGGGTTCGAGTCTTTCGGCCGTCTGGATTCTGGTCGCCAATGCCTGGATGCAGCACCCGGTGGGCATGGCCTTTAACCCGGAGACTGCCCGATTTGAGATGGAGAACTTCTGGGCGGTCCTTTTTTCCCCCATCGCCATGTCCAAATTCACCCATGCGACCAGTTCCGGTTTCCTCCTGGCCTCCCTTTTTGTGGTGACAATCTCCTCCTGGTATCTGTTGAAAGGCAGGCATGTAGAGATGGCCAAAAGATCTATCGTCGTGGCCTCGGTTTTTGGCCTGCTGGCCTCTGTCTATGTTGGTTTCACCGGTGATGAGGCGGCCTTTGAGAACGCCCAGAAGCAGCCCATGAAACTGGCAGCCTTTGAAGGTCTGTATAAGGGAGAACAGGGTGCCGGTCTTGTTGCCGCCGGGATCATGAATGGCGACAAGAAGCCAGGGGACTCTCAGGCTCCCTTTCTCTTTGAGGTAAAGCTCCCTGGCCTTCTCTCCCTGCTGGCCAATCGCGAATCGGGTTCGTTTGTCCCGGGTATTGACGATCTGGTCTATGGCAACAGCGAGCAGAACGTGATGGGAGTGGTTGACAAGATGAAGATGGGCCGGCTGGCGGTGGCTGATCTTGCCGACTTTAAACAGGCACGGCTGGAGAAGAATGAAAACGGAGCCAGTGACGCCCTTACCAGATTCAATATCAATAAGGAATTCCTGGGCTACGGCTATCTGAACACTCCGGAAGAGGCGGTGCCGCCGGTGAGCACGGTCTTCTATTCCTTCCATATCATGGTGATCCTCGGGGGCTTCTTTCCGGTCCTCTTTCTGGCCTATCTCTTCTATACGCTCAAAGGAAGGATTGGAGAGGTCAGATGGCTGTTGCCTATTGGCGTCAGTTCCTATTTCCTCGGTCTGGTGGCCCAGCAGACGGGCTGGGTCGTGGCCGAGGTCGGCCGTCAGCCCTGGGCCATTCAGGGTCTGCTGCCGGTAAAAGTGGCGACCACGAATCTGGCTGTGGGCAATGTGCAGGCTACTTTTTTCATGTTTCTGGGGCTTTTTACCCTGCTGCTGATCGCCGAGATAAAGATTATGCTGAAGCAGATTTCCATTGGACCGGAGGGCATTTAAGATGATATCAAACCTTGATTACGGAACCTTGCAGCAGCTATGGTGGATCATCTGCAGCCTGGTCGGCTCTTTGTTTCTGTTCCTTACCTTTGTCCAGGGGGGCAATACCCTGCTGTGGCAGGTGGCAAAAAATGATGTGGAGAGCGCCCTGGTGATGAACTCACTGGGACGGAAATGGGAAATAACCTTCACCACCCTGGTTCTCTTTGGCGGCGCCCTCTTTGCCGCCTTTCCCAAATTCTATGCCACCAGTTTTGGTGGGGCTTACTGGGTGTGGATGCTGATCCTCTTCACCTTTATCGTCCAGGCCGTCAGTTTCGAATTCCGCAAAAAACCAGGGAACCTTCTGGGTGCCAGGGTCTATGAGTCCTTTCTGCTCATTAATGGGACCGTGGGCGTGCTCCTGATCGGCGCCGCGGTCGGCACCTTTTTTACCGGTTCCAATTTTATCCTCAATGCCTACAATCAGGTAAGCTGGACCCATCCCCTGCGTGGACTGGAGGCCGCCTTCTCGCTTTTCAATCTGTCTCTGGGGCTTTTTCTGGTCTTCAATGCCCGGGTGCTGGGCGCCATGTATCTGCTCAATAATATTGATTTCTCAGCCATGGACGGTTTTGAGGCCCGCATCCGTAAGGCGGCCTGGGTTAATTTCCTCTGCTCGCTGCCCTTCCTCCTCTATGTGCTGGCGTCACTGCTGCTGAGGCAGGGATTCGGTGTCGATGAGGCCGGGGTGGTCTCCATGGTGGCCAATAAGTATCTTCTTAATCTGCTGGCCATGCCCCTGGTTCTCGGCCTGCTGCTGCTGGGTCTGGTACTGGTGATCCTGGGTGTGCTTGCTACCGCCTTCAAAGGGAGCAGCAGGGGGATCTGGCTGGCCGGACCGGGTACCGTGCTAGTTGGTCTGGCCCTCTTTTTCACGGCTGGATTTAATAGTACGCCTTTTTACCCATCAGTGGCTGATCTTCAGTCCAGTCTGACGATCTTTAATGCCTCATCAAGCCGGTATACGCTTACGGCCATGACCTATGTGGCCCTGGGGATTCCTTTTGTCCTGGCCTATGTGGTCTATGTGTGGCGGCAGATGGATTCTCAGAAACTGGCCGCCCATGAAGTGGCGAATGATGAAGCTTATTAGGTGCCGTTATGAGAAGAGCAAAGCTTCTCTTGCTCTTCTCATTTACGGCACCTTATGCCGCAAGCAAGAAACAGCAATCTTTTCCGGCTGTTTCGTGGAGCGGCTCTGGCCATATCGTCAGGATTCGCTTATGAGAAGAGCAAAGCTTCTCTTGCTCTTCTCATTTACGGCACCTTATGCCGCAAGCAGGAAACAGCAATCTTTTCCGGCTGTTTCGTGGAGCGGCTCTGGCCATATCGTCAGGATTCGCTTATGAGAAGAGCAAAGCTTCTCTTGCTCTTCTCATTTACGGCACCTTATGCATCTTCCGGGATTGAGTCTGGCACGGATTTTTTTTGAATAAATTAATTATAAGGAGGGAAATACGATGACGTATATACTTATTTTTTCCTGGATCGGACTGATTTATGTTTCCTATAAAGGAGCAGTAATGGCCCTCGATAAGGCGGGCCTACTGTAACCAGGCAGATTTCTGAATAAAACGACAAAGGAAGGCCTAAGCCTTCCTTTGTCGTTTACAGGTATTGAGGTTGAAGGCTGAAGGGATGGAACGCCCAGCGGGTGCGTCGGTAGGTCGGGTTTCAACCCGACGCCGGGCTCGCTATTGCAGTCCCTGTTGTCGGGATAAATCCCGACCTGCTTCTGAGCAGGTATCTTTAATGGATGTTTCTTTATATGTTGAGGCTTTTATGGACGGACAATCACAAAAAATCACCCTGCTGGGTTCCAATGTCAAGATCCGCAATCTTCCCATCAAGCAGGTCAGTCTCATGGAAGAGGGGAGTCTTCCGGCCTATGGCTATAATCCCGGTGATCCCATTGAGCTGATGGCCGGCGATGTCTCCATAGAGTATGGCCGCCTGGAGCAGTGTCTGACCTGGCTTGCCGCCTATATTGCCGAGTCTGACCTCGATCCACGCATCCATTCGGTCTCCTATGGGGAGCAGAAGGATATCTTTCAGATCTTCCGTAAACAGAGCGACGCGGAGATGGAGCGTGAGGATCATGGCTGGTTCATGGTCAATCAGTATCTGCCGGCCGGCGCCCGGGCCAAGAGTGCGGAGCCGTTTCGCATTGACGACAGCAACCAGGAGATCTTCAGCAACAATAACGGATTGGTGGTGATCGATGACTCCGGCTGTCCTCCGCATCTTACGGCAGAGGATTTTGGCCGTAACCCGGATGCCTGGGTTATTGCCATGGGCATCAGCGTGGCCCACTGGCGGCGGTGGGCGGAGATGTGCGGGGTACGGATCACCCTGTTCTGCCGGCTGGCGGATCTGGAGACCACCCGCATGGAGATGGACTGCTCGGTCAACTGGGAGACCATTGTCGCCATGAGTATCCGGGCCTTGAGCACGGAGGAGGTGGGACTCTGGGACGATGTGACCCGAAAGTTTCGCTGTCATATCATCGTCGAGATGTTTCCGCACGGTATCCTCTATGTCGGGCCGGATGCCATCTTTTTCCGTCACCGCAAGGGCTGTCTGCCCGAGAAGAGTTCGCCGCGGCAACGGGGATCAATGCCCTGTTATGACACCCTGATTCTGGCCATGCTGGCCATGGACGCCCTCCGCTTCGGCGGCTTCGGCTTCAGCCGCAATTATTTCTATGATTTCTCGCAGCGGGTGATGCATAACTGGGAGAGTCTGTATCAGCATGGGTACTATTTCAAGGATACCCTGGAATTTCCCAACCTCGATTTTGTCAAGAGTTACCCCGGCGGCTATGCCTGCTCCTTTGTCGATAATGGGCTCGACCCCTCCTTTTTCGAGCTACCGGCCCTCTCCCCGGATTTTGAGACCGAGCTCGATCTGGTCTCCAGCCAGATCTGGTCAACGCAAAAAAAAACGGCCCTCCGCAAATTTTTCTATCTGGGAAAGACTTCACCCATGGACCAGAAGACACCACTGGCCGGGGCCTATGGCTATCTGGATGAAATTGTTTCGGTGCTCCATGACCTGAAAGAAGAGGTGAACCGAAAGACCGGCTTTCATAACCTGCCGATCTTCAATGTCGGCCATCTGCGCACCACCGATCCGGCGGAGATCGATCCGATTATCACCCTCCAGAATGTCATGGACTCCTATGTCACCAAAGAAACGGTGCAGCGGCCTCTCTGCATCGGGGTCTTCGGGCCCCCGGGATCGGGGAAGTCCTTTGCCGTCCGCCAGGTAGCCTCGGTTATTGCCAAAAAATTTCAGGGGGATCCCTTTGATCTGTTTGAATTCAATCTGACCCAGTTTTCCTCACCCGATGAGATCAACTCTGCCATTGAGCCGGTGCGGGCGGCAGTGGCCCGGGGCAAGGTGCCCATCGTCTTCTGGGATGAGTTTGATTGCCGTTATGAGGGCAATGAATTCGGCTATCTCCGCTATTTCCTGCCCTCCATGCAGGATGGCGTCACCTATGTCAACGGCATTCCCCATTATATCGGCCGGGCGATTTTTGTCTTTGCCGGTGGGGTCAAGGCCAGTTGGGAAGGGATGGAAAAACTGCTCGATGCGGATAATCCCGAGATTCTGGGCAAGATGAAGACCCTGAAGATCCCCGATTTCATGAGTCGCCTGCGGGTGGTGCTTGACATCGACGGTATTGAGATTGATGACAGCCTGCTGCGTGATGCAGCCACCCCGGTTGAGTTGGAGGAGTTGCGGCGGGTCTTGCTCAAGCGGGCCTTCATCATTGCCCATCAGATGGATACCCACTGGAAAAAGGCGGCGCGCAAGACCTCGGGCCTGCTCCTCCGCCTGCTGCTGGGGCGCTATAAATTCGGCGCCCGTTCCATTGAGGCGGTGATTGAGGCCAGCCGGGCCTCGGACCGCATCGTCTATGGTCTGCCGGAGCTCATTGCCCCGTCGGCGGCCCGCATCCACGCCGAGTGGCGGGTGGAACTGGAGCGTTGTATTGATCAGCTCCGGAAGAATAAGGGATTGCGGGCGGTGTGGTAGGAGGAGAAGGGGGCAGAGCGCAAGGGACCTTTGAGGGCCTGGAAGCTGTACTGCTACCAGGCCCTCTTCTTTTATTTTTCCGGGCAGCGCAGGAAGAGGGCCTGGATCATGAGGCTGGAATCGTAGTGCCTGGCCGGGTTGCCCCAGCTGTCGAGGCCAAAGCCGAGCAACGGTCCGGCCTTGTTCCATTGTTCAAAGCCAAATTTCCAGCCCATCCACCCTTGGGGAAAGGGATAGGGATATTTCGGACCAAAGTAGTCAAAACGAAACGATCCCTGGCGTTTCCCCATCTGTTCCCGGGCCATGCCGACAAGGATCTGGTTGGCCCCTTTTTCTCCGGCTTCCCGGACCATGGCCTCTTGAATCTCCAGACCGCTGGTCGGTCCGTCTGTGGAGATGATGAGATGGGCAAAGCCCTGACAGGAACTGGGGACCGCGCTTGTCTGGAAGGAGACATCAACCTGCTCTGTCGGCGGAAAAGAGACCCCTGTGAAGCCCGCTTGTTTTGACCAGCAAGCGGTGAGCAGCAGGGAGAGGAGGCAGCAGGTGAGCGCTGATACGTGTCTGGTTACTTGAGAGGTCATGGGCGCATACCGGGAAGTTGAGATGGTGGTCGGGTAAGAGATAGTTTCTGATTGATGCCCTTTTTTTATCGCATCCGCCGGCAGAAGGCAAAAGATTTCTGCCGGTCTCTTTCCAGGTAAGGGCCTCGGCAATAATAAATTGTTCTGTATTGCGCAGGATGTTCGGCTCTATTCGAGGAACGGAAAGAGGAGCATAGGGACCATAAAACTCTTTCCGTGACGAAGAAGATGGCCGGGAAGACCAGCAGGACTTGATGATTTATGATTGCCGATGCCCATACATAAAAGAAGTAGCCTGGATGGAGCGGCAGCGGAATCCGGGGGCGGTGGGCGTTTATGCCTCGCTAAAGCAATAAAGCAACAACGACCCCCTTAAGTCTGTGGCATCCCATCGCCTTTCATATTGGAAGCTTGGAGGCCTGGCACCGTCCTCTTGCCTACTTATTTCATTTATGGCCTTGTGGGTATCTGGTAGACGCCACTCCAAGAAACAGCCGGAAAAGATGCTGTTTCTTGGAAGCGGCATAAGGTGCCGTAAAGGAGTTGAGCACATAAGGCCTTGCTCAACTCCTAACGGCACCTAATGAGTTCATCAAAGGTAACAATCGAGGGAAACTCATGGGAGTAGCGCACCGGCAGGCGTGAGCTGGGCCGGGCTACATAGACGAGGAAGCCCATCTCGTATTCCCGGGCCGAGCGCAGGACCTTGGCGGTGTCGTCGGCCAGCAGGGTCCGTTTCCGATCATAGTTCAGCATCCCTTCCAGTTTGTCCCAGAAGGCCGGGTGCTCCTTGGCCTCTCCCACCTCTTCGGCGCAGACAATCCGGTCAAACCAGGGACCGATTGCGGTCTTGCGCAGCTTGATCTCCAGGGTCTTGGAGTGGGCATTGGTGACCAGATGGATCTTCTTGCCGCTCTGGCGGATGAACTGCAGGAAGTCGAGGACGAAGGGGTGGACCTGGATCAGGTGATCCACCTTGCATTTCAGCTCCGGGATATCGAGCCCGAGCTGTTCCGACCAGTAGTCAAGATCCGTCCATTGCAGGGTGGACTCCACCGCCTGGTACCGCTTCAGCAGTTCCTTCCGGGCCTGCTCACTGCTCATCTTGTTCTCTTCCGCAAAGATTCTGGGGACATACTCTTCCCAGAAATAATCATCGAAGTATTTGTCGAGGAGGGTGCCGTCCATATCCAGGAGGACGGTGTCGATCTGTTCCCATGAAAAATCGGGCTGGATCTGGATGGTGGTCGGCATCATGTCTCCTTGTGCATGGGGATGAGTTGACCCAGGTCAACCAGGGTCTTGCGGATGACGGTAAACAGGTTCTCCGGGGAGCTGGTCTGGACGGGCACCACGAGTCTGCCCTCAGGGGTTAGCAGTGGTGACTCTGTCTTTCTTTGTTTGCTGCGCCTGGTCTGCAGGTATTGCAGCAGCAGGACCGGGTCAACGGGGGTGGTCTTGAGAAAGGAGAAGACCAGGTTGTCCTTACCCTTTTCCAGCTTGCTGATCTTGAGTGCGGCCATTTCTTTTTTCAGACTGACCACCTGCAGGAGATTGAGGGTCTCCGCCGGCAGGGTGCCGTAGCGGTCACGCAGTTCGTCTTCCAGATCGGCCTGCTGTCCATCGTCGGCCGTTGTCAGGGAGGAGATCCTCCGGTAGGCAATATAGCGCTGGCTGACATCAGGGATGTAGGACTCGGGGATATAGGCCGAGATCCGCAGATTGATCTCGGGGTCGAGTTCTTCAACCTCCCCGGTAGTTAACGTGTCCGGGTGAACAGCCCTGGCCTTGAGGTCGGCCACGGTTTTCTGCAGCAGGTCGAGGTAGAGTTCGTAGCCGATGGCGACGATATGGCCGCTCTGGGAGACACCGAGCAGGTTGCCGCCGCCCCGGATCTGCAGGTCACTCATGGCCAGTTTAAAACCGCCGCCCAGCTCATTGCAGTCGATCAGGGCCCGCAGGCGATCCTTGGAGTCGCGGCTGAGATCATCCAGTGAAGGCACCAGCAGATAGGCATAGGACTGGGTGCTCGATCTGCCGACCCGGCCGCGCAACTGGTAGATCTCCGCCAGCCCCAGGGTGTCGGCCCGGTTGATGATAATGGTGTTGGCGGATGGAATGTCAAGGCCGGATTCGATGATGGTGGTGCAGATCAGGACATCGATCTTGCCCCCCACAAAGTCCACCATGATCGCCTCAAGATCCTTGCCGGCCATCTGGCCGTGGGCCACGGCGATACGGGCCTCGGGCACCAGGCTCTGGACGGTGGCGGCCATGCGGTGGATCGATTTTACCCGGTTGTGGACGAAAAAGACCTGACCCTGGCGGAGCATCTCTTTGCTCACCGCCTCCTTGATGATCAGCTCATCGTAGCGGGCGACAAAGGTCTTGACCGGTCGCCGGTGCTCAGGCGGGCTGGAGATGACCGAGAGATCGCGGATTCCCAGGAGTGACATCTCGAGCGTTCGGGGAATGGGGGTGGCGGTCAGGGTGAGGATATCCACTTCAGCCTTGATTTGTTTGATCTTCTCCTTATGGCTGACCCCGAAACGATGTTCTTCGTCAACGATGAGCAGGCCGAGATTGTGATAGACCACATCCTTGGAGAGCAGGCGATGGGTGCCGATGATGATATCAATCCTGCCCTCGGCCAGATCCTTGATAATCCGCCGCTGGTCAGCACTGCTGCGAAAGCGGTTGATGCACTCAATAGTCACGGGAAAACCCGCCATCCGTTCCCGGAAGGTCTTGGCGTGCTGTTCGGCCAGCACCGTGGTCGGCACCAGGATGGCCACCTGACACCCATCCTCCACCACCTTGAAGGCGGCCCGTATTGCCACCTCGGTCTTGCCGTAGCCAACGTCACCGCAGACCAGGCGGTCCATGGGCTGATCCGAGGTGAGATCGTCAATGGTCTCGGTAATGGCCTTGTCCTGACCGCTGGTCTCATCAAAGGGGAAGGACTCTTCCAGCTCGTGATAGAGCTCACCGGGCGGAGAAAAGCGTCTGCCCTGGCGCATTTCACGCCGGGCATAGATCTTCAGGAGCTCCTGGGCAACTTTCCAAACCTCCTCCTTGACCCGGGCCTTGGCGCTCTGCCAGGACTGGGTGCCAAGTTTATCAATCCTGGGTTCTCGGTCAGAGAGGCCTTCGTAGCGGCTGATCAGGTTGAGCTGGTCGACCGGCAGATAAAGCCTGTCGCCGCCCTTATACTCAAGAAGCATGAAATCGTTTTTGATCCCCTGGATCTCCAGGGTAACCAGCCCGTGGTAGATCCCGAGCCCATGGTCACGGTGGACCACGACGTCCATGATCTTGAGTTCGGCGAAACGGACAGGCTCCCCCTGCTGCTTTCGTCCGCTTTTGCTGCTGCCTTTTCCACCCAGGCGCATCTCGCCGAATAATTCACTCTCGGAGAGCAGGTGCAGCTTCTGTTCGACCAGGGTGAAGCCGACGCTTAAAGGGTGAGCACAGATGAGCAGGGAATCGGTCGGGTAGCCTGACAGCTGCAGCGGACTGAGCGGGGGTGCCACAAACTCAAGAGAGTGGTGGTGTTTTTCCAGGAGCTCAGAGAGCGTTCGGGCATGACGATGCGACCGGCAGCAGAGAATGACCCGATCACCCTGTTCCTGCCAGAGCCGGATCTGGTCGTTCAGGGGTGCCAGCAGGCCCCGTTTTTTCCTCTGCAGCCCGATGTCCTGTTTGAGCAGCTGATGGTTGGTCGTGGTCAGGGAAAAGGATGCTTCGCCCTGGCGGCTGAAGTCGGAGCAGAAAATCTGGGGGAAGCCAGCCATGGCCTCGAACAGCTGTTCGGGATCCAGAAAAATATCGGTCGGCGGCAGGGCAGGGGCCAGTTTCTGGCGGGCAGTGGCGAAGTTTGCCAGGATCCGTTCCTGGACCAGGGCCGTGGACTTCCGACCTGCCTCGGGGTCGATGAAGATGAGCCGGGTGTCAGGGGGGAGAAAGTCGAGGACGGTTGCGGTCGGCTGCTGAAAATCCTGGTAGAAAAGGGGGAGGAAGAACTCTATGCCGGAAAAACGATGTCTCTGGACCAGCTGTTCAGCAAGCTGGGCTGTCAGCTGGCTGTCCCAGTGCAGGTGTGCCGCCATCTCCCTGAGGTGTTGCAGGACCTTGTCGTCTGAGTCGACCACGGACCTGGAAAAGAGGATATCTGTTGCCGGCAGCAGGACGGCCTCTTGCAGATCCTGTTGCGAACGTTGGCTGATGGGATCAAAGGCGCGCAGCGATTCGACGGTATCGCCAAAAAAATCGAGGCGTATGGGGCCGTCGTGCAGGGTGTCCGCGGTCGCTCCTGCACCGTCCATGGTGCCCGCGACACTGGGCCGTCCCTGGCCTGCGGTCGCTCCTGCACCCTCTCTGGCGCTCATGGTAAAAGGGGGAGGATAGATATCAATGATGCCGCCACGCACAGAGAAATCGCCTACGGCCTGCACCAGGGACACCTGTTCATAGCCTGAGTGGATCAGGGTGGCGATCAGCTCGTCCTGGGCGTATTCCTCGCCTGCCATGATCAGTTCCGCCGATCCGGCCAGCAGCTCTTTGGGCATGACCCGCCGCATCAGGGACTCGGCTGAGACGATCAGGATAAAAGGGCTGTCTGCTGCCAGTACCTGGTAGAGGGTGGAAATCCGGGCGGCAATGGTTGGTAGATCCGGTGACAGCGGGGTATAGGGCGGAATGTCATATCCCGGATAGGTGAGAATCCGCCTGTCGCTGAACAGTCGCAGATCTTCTTCAAGCACACCAAGCTGATTTTCGTCAGGGACGATACAGCAGCAGCTGCCGGTGGTGGCCAGCAGGCTGATCAGCAGGGATGGGCTGCTGCCGCGCAGGCCTGTAATGGTGAGTCTGTTATTGGCCTCTACGGCACGGGTCAGCTGATCAGTAAATGGTGTCGGCATCTTGTGGTGGACTAAAAAAAAGAGCCGGCTGCACTGAGCAGCCGGCAAAAGAACAGTGAATCATGGCTGGAGAGAAGAACAGGGTTCGGTCGTAACAAAACAGCTGCAAAAAGGATTTGGATGTTTTGCAACGGATCCTTATATGTTATCTGCCTTGTATGATCGCGGCGGATCTGACTTGCCAGACGCCGCATCCAGGAAACAGCAGAACGGATTGCAGCTTCCTGGATGCGGCATAAGAGTCCGTATATGAAACAAGCAAGAAAAAGACTTTGCTTGATCTAGGGCAGATGTATTTTGCCAGTCGCCACACCAGGAAACAGCAGAACAGATTGCAGTTTCCTGGGTGCGGCATAAGAGTCCGTATATGAAACAAGCAAGAAAAAGACTTTGCTTGATCTAGGGCAGATGTATTTTGCCAGTCGCCACACCAGGAAACAGCAGAACAGATTGCAGTTTCCTGGATGCGGCATAAGAGTCCGTATATGAAACAAGCAAGAAAAAGACTTTGCTTGTTTCATGACGGTCTCTAAAATCCACCGCCAATGGAGAAGTCCCAGACAGACCTGTCTTCATCCTTTTCTGGATCAAGGTTCACTCCCCAGACCAGACGCAAGGGTCCCATGGGCGAGAGCCAGCGCAGCTCAAAACCGGAGGCCATGTCATAGTCCTCGACAGTCCAGTCTTCCCCGGCCATGTTCTTGCCGATGTCAAAGAAGACGACGCCGTGGAGTCCGGCCTCCTTCATGAGCGGGAAGATGTACTCAAAATTGCCGTACCACATCTTGTCGCCGCCGATGCGGACATCGTTGACCATGGGGCTGGCCTTGCCGTATTCAAATCCGCGGATCGAGTTCATGCCGCCCAGATAGAAGCGCTCATAGACGGGGAGCCTGTCGGTTTCGTTTTCCCAGATCTGGCCGGCAGTGCCTTTCACGTGAAAGACGGTGGTCCAGGGCAGGGGGAAGAACCAGGCGGAAGAGGCCTCCACTTTCGTGAACTCGGCGTCTCCAGCAAAGGGGCCGCCGGCATATTTGACACTGATCTGATTCTGTGAGCCCTTGCTCGGCAAGGTTATCCGGTCCCTGGTGTCACGAACCAGCGCCAGTTTAACGGCACTGGTGACATTGACATTCAAAGATTGGGTGATCAGGGGATTGGCAAGTGCTAAACGGGAAAGATTGGAGAGCTCAGTGTCCTCGTAGCTGTAGGCGCCGAAGGCCTTCCATTTCTTCCAGACAGGGTAGCCCAGGCGGAGGGCACCGCCGGTGGAGTCCTTGTCGTAATCATCGTACTCGCGGGTCATGTTATAGAGATCTACGCCCCAGGACAGTTGAGAGTCACGCAGGCGGGGGTCGGTATAGCTGAGATTAAACTGGGTACTGTTGCCGCTGATATTGCCTGCCAGTGCGATCCGATCACCGCGACCAAGAAAGTTGTTCTCGGAGACCTCGGCCATAAACATCAGGCTGTCAACGGAGCTGTAGCCCATGCCCACGGAGAACTGTCCGGTATTTTTCTCCTTGACATCGACCACCACATCCATCCTGGCGGGATCAAGGGTCGGCTCCGGATGGATATTGACCTCTTCAAAGAACTCCAACCGCTGGATTCGTTCGTTGCTGGTACGCAGGGCCTTGGAGTCGAAAATCCCCCCCTCATGGATCTCAATCTCTCGACGGATGACATTGTCGCGGGTACGGGTGTTGCCGGTGATGGTGATCCGGTTGATATAGACCAGATCGCCTTTGTTGATATCGATGACGACATCAACCCGTTCGCCGGTCGTTGATTTATTCAGATTGGGCCGGATATCGGCAAAGGCATAGCCGTGCTCGGCGTAATAGTCGGTTATCTTGAGAACATCGTCGCGTAAGGCCTTTCTGTTGATATATTTTTCGTTCTGCACGGTGAGCAGGTCGCGCAACTCCTGCTGGTCGCCGATCAGGTCGCCTTTGATATCGATGGTGCCTACCAGATAGCGCGGACCCTCTTCCAGATTGAAGGTGATGTAGAGCCACTCACCTTCCTGTCTGACTACGGGATCGCTGACCTTGACTTCAAGGAAACCGTGATTGTTATAGAAAGAGCTGATACTGGCGGCATCCTGGCTTAACTGCTCTGTTTTCATGAGGCCGGACTCGGTCAGCCAGGAGAGCAATCCTTTTTCCGAGGTTTTGATGACTTTAGCGAGTTCCTTGCTGCTGAAGCTGTGATTGCCGGCAAAGGCGATGTCTTTGATGTAGATCTTGGACCCTTCTTCAATGATGTATTTGACCACCGCCTGGTCTTGGACAGGGTAGCTGATCTGGGTCGTTACCTTGGTCTCATAGTAACCTTTGGATTTGTACAGGGCCTTGATGGCCTCGCCACTCTTGTTAATGGCGGCGGGGTTGACGATGGTGTTGACGGAGATGTTGGCTGCTTCTTTCACCTCGGTCTCCTTGAGGGCATCAAGGCCTGAGAACTCTACCTTTTTGATCAGAGGTTTTTCAGTGATCTGGAAGATGATCTTCTTGCCGTCGGCACTGTCTTCAACCTTGACGTTGACATTGTCAAAATAACCCATGGCAAAGATGGCCTTGAGGTCACTGCGCAGGGCCGCGGCAGAGTAAAGATCGCCAGGCTTGGTCTGGATCTTGCTGGCGATTGCCCCGGAATCAATGCGTTTGTTCCCCTCGGGCCCGATTGAGGCGATGACCTGTCCTCGATTGGTGAAGCCGATCATCTCTTTGCTTATCTCCGCCATGATCGAGGAGAGATCTCTCAGGGATTCACCCTGCCGGGAATAGGATTTCGGGGCGGCTTCCGCAAGCAGGTCATAGACCTGGTAATCAACACTGACCTGGTCGCCTGTGGCGGTCACGCTGCCAACGGCCACATAGTCCTGACCCGTCTTCTGGGAGAGGGCGCGCAGCTCATTGATTGCCGGCGGCCAGGCGCCGGTGTAATTCAACAGCTGCGTTGCCTGGTCGCGTTCAAGCATGGTAAAGCCCTGGGTGGCAAGGGCTGCGGCCAGGGCCTGGTCAGCCTGGTTTGTCAGGGTGACAACATTGTCGGCGCTGTTGATCCTGGCCGGCAGGAAGGTGGTTTTCTGATCAATTGCCGCAGCCGGGGAGGCCACAAGGCTAAACAGGAGGAGAAACAGGAACAGTCCGGAGCTGGGAGAAAATGATCGACGGGTCTGAGATGCTGATCTTCGGGTGCAGTTCATGAATTTGGTCCTTTCTGAGAAACAGGATGCTTGAGGATATGAAAGAGTAAGTAAAAGAGTTTTCCGGAAAGTAATGTTCGGCTATTTTTTGTAAGGCGACTCTTCCGAGCCCCTTAGACGATATGAAAATCTTAGGTAACTATCCGGCTTAATGCCTGGAAAATGTCAAAACACATGTCACGTAACTATTCTGCAGTGCCTCATATGCGAGAAAGAGGCCTGCGAAGTGTACTGATTCGTACATAAGCAGACCGATGACGAAGCAGATGAGGTGCTGCTGAATAGTTACAATCTTAGAAATGAATCAAAGCACTATGCCATGTTTGAAAAAATTTGCAAAGAGGACAATTGATTCCAGCTGGAAAAAATGATCTTAACAGGGGTGCTTAAGGAGCTTTGCTACCCTGTCATGGATGATTATAGCCAGATCCTGTTTGTCTTTGCTGCCATAGCCAGTGACGACCACGGGGTCGCCGATCCTGATCGTGATGGCACCGGGACGGACAAAGATGGCTCCTTTCGGCAAAACGGAATAAGAGCCGACAAAGGCGACGGGGACGATGGGAACCCCTGCCTTGATGGCCAGGAGCATGGCTCCTCCTTTGAAGGGCTGAAGTGTGCCGTCGGTCGATCTGGTCCCTTCAGGAAAGATAAGGACAGAGGTGCCGTCGTGGATTCGTGCCGCGGCCTGTTGCAGACTTTTCAAGGCCTCTCTGCCATGACTGCGATTGATGGCGATGGCCCCGGCATTGCGCATGGCGCGACCAAGAAAAGGGGTTTTGAACAGCTCTTCCTTGGCCAGCCAGCGGAAGCTGAAGGGGAAGTAGCCCTGGAAACTGAAGATGTCAAACTGGCTGAGGTGGTTGGCACAGTAGATATATCCGCTCTGCGTATCGAGCTTGTCGGCCCCCTCGATGCTGACCCGTACCCCGGCGATCCGGCAAAACAGTCTGGCCCATTGCCTGGGATAGCGTTGCAGCTTGTCTTCAGGAAGGCGCAGGAGAAAGATAGCACCGGCAATAGCCAGGCTGTAGTACATGGTCACAAGGGGGGCAAGAAACAGGAGGATTCCACCACGGATGAAGGCTGCGGCTGTCATGACTCAGGGGAGCAGAGGTCGGTAAATGGGCTGATGGAGTCCTGGTGGATAGTGTTCAGCAGCTTTTGAGGTGCCTGCTGAAACTCGGTGTCCAAGGCAGTTGCCTGGATCATCGACTCGCTGAAGGTGGAGATAAGATTTTGATGGCTCCAGCGGGTCAGGTAGTAGATCACCAGGTCCGGAAGTTTGGTGTAGATGGTCTCCTCGGGCATTGGATCATGGAAGCTTGACCGGCGCAATTTGTCCGATGACAGGGTCTGGGTCCTGTAGAAACTTTCAAGAAACATCAACTCTGCCGGCAGATTTGCCTTCAGGCCGACCTTTGAGAAGATCTTCAGGAACATCTCCATGGTCCTTTTACCTATCGTGGCCACAGGATAAGGAACATAGATTTCCCGCGGCGTCTTGACCTCCAGGTATGATTTGATGGTGAGGATCAGGTTTGCCAGTTCCACTGGCTCCTTGTCGACAAAATGATAGGTCTCACCGGAAAATTCCTGGCGATTCAAGAGGACATGGTGGACAAAATAGGGCAGCTTGTCGGCATTGGAGTAGGAGTGCAGCACCTTCTTTTTGGTGAAAAGAACCGGCATGGATTCATCGGCAATGGAAAAGAACAGGCGATGGAAACCCTGGATCTTATGGTCATGTTCACCGTAGACTACCGCCAGGCGGATAGCAGTGTAGTCGAGGCCGACAGTTTGATGCATGTGGCGCAGGGTCTGCTCGGCCATCAGCTTCGATTTTGCATAGTTGTTCAGATCGGCCGTGAGGGGCAGATGCTCTTCCTCTTTGATCTCTTCGCCGTATGGCAGGATGGCGGCCGAGCTGATATGGATATAGGGGATGCCCAAGGCTGCGGCGGCGCGAGCCAGGTTCAGGGTGCCAAGATAGTTGACCTCAAAGGCGAGTTGGGAGTCGGAACCAATGTTGGCGATAGCGGTATTGATCACAAAATCAGGACGGACCCGTTTGAGGTAGTCGTGGATATCGCCGGTGTTTCTGATGGAGAGTTTTTTGCTGCTTGGGGCCCTGAGCTCAATGGAATCAGTGGTTTTGGTCTTGAAGTAGTGAGCGAGGGTGCCGCCTATAAGGCCGGAGCCGCCGATGAGGACTCCGAGTATTTTCTTGGGGGATGAAGAGGTTTGCACGACAGTGGACTCCATAGTCTCTGCACAGGGTCATGATTATGGGAACATCAAAAGAAGATTTTTCGATTGGTGGACCGGCTTGACCGGTCCCCTTGAACGAAAATTCTCTCATTTCAAGATCCCCTTATGATAAATCATGATTACGCTATCATGATTTGTCAGAAAAAACATCTTTTTTGACCTGAATCCTGTAATTGGTTGAGCATTGAGGCTGTTGAGACGGATGCAGGTTTGAATTGTCTTTATTCCTTGCCTTTTTCAGTCTGGAGTGGAGCTGCAAGGTCTTCTGACCTTGACAATATGGAGCCGGACTCGATAAAAAGAGAGAAGGGTTCCATTGAGTCATTGAACAGAAGGAGTCTCCTCTTGCATTTTTTCATCTTATTTTCGGCCTTGCCTCCCCTGTGAAGCTCTGGAAAAAATGGGCCGGGGGGGGTGTGGAGCTGATTTTTCCCCGCCGCTGTTCCTGCTGCCGGGTTGGTCTGCCCGGTAAGGGGCAGGTGATCTGCGCCGACTGTCTGGCCACAATCCATTATCTGCAATCCCCTCTCTGTTCCTGCTGTGGCCGGGGGCTTCCTGACAGCAGTGGTGGTGATCACCTCTGTGGCTTCTGTCTGCGGCAGCCGCCAGTATATGGCCGGGCGCGGTCAGTCGTCTATTATGAGGAGCCGGTCAGTCATCTGCTCCATCGTCTGAAATACGCCGCAGACACCTCAACCCTGCCGGCCCTGGCGCAAGTCATGGCCCCCTTTATGTATGACCTTGCTCAGGAGTTTCAGCCGGCGGCTGACCGGATTATCCCGGTACCCCTCTTTCCTGCCCGTTTGAAAAAAAGGGGGCTCAATCAATCCCTGCTGCTGGCCAGGATCTTTTTCCCGCAGGCAGGAACTGCACTGCTGGTGGATGGTATGATCAGGACGCGCGATACCCCGCCGCAGACTTCACTCGACGGGGATACCCGCAGAAAGAACCTGAAGGGTGCCTTTGCGGTCAGGATTCCGGCTGCCGTCCGTGGACGGCGGATCTTTCTGGTTGACGATGTCCTGACCACCGGCACTACCGTTATCGAGTGCGGCCGGGCCCTGCTTGCCGCCGGCGCCGTTGAGATCTCCGTGGTGACGGTGGCCCGGGTGGCAGAATACCGGTGAAGGGAAGGTTCCCGGTCGATCGGCAAGGCAGCTGCAGGGTTGCCGTACCATTCTTTTTCAATATTGATGGCGTCGTAAAAAGTCGCCAACTGCTTCGTTGCTGCAAATTATCTCGTCACTGCGGCGTACTCAAGTACGCCTCATTCCTCGAAATTTGCGCGCCTCGCATTTGACGCTTTTTACTTAGCCATCCCAGAAATTGAGTTTTTATGAAACCATCAATATTGAAAGAACTATCGCGGCCGACAATGGCCGCATTTGAATGGTCTGGTGGGGGAATAAAAAAAGAAAAAACGGTTTGAGCTTGAGTTGTTGAAATAGCGATATATTAAAAAATCATTCGGCGCAATATCGCAATATTTAGAGTAATTTGTTGTTTTTTTGATGTATAAAGAGATGTTAGTAATTTCTTAATTGTTGATAACTTGTGTGTGGCATCAATAAGCCTTGAGGATGACACGATAAAAAGAGTCTTTTTGTCGATGCCCAAAAAATAAGGGTTCGGGGCGGGTGCAGGGCTGGAAGTCAGGTGTCATACGCTCTTGCGACGATGCTTCCCTTGAGTGAAACCCTCTGATAAACAGGCATCAATCGCCTTTGACTGGATGCGGGATTTAGGGTTTATATCGTGGTGTGACTTGCTGGTAAAGAGATTCTGATTCTTGAAAAGAGCGTTGTTGCTCAGGGGCTTGATTCCCTTCTGTTGCCAAAATTTTTTTTTCGCAACTTCCATGAAGGAATGTGCTTGCTTTTTTTGTCAGAAAATTGTCTCAAATAGCTGTGTGTCGGCTTTAAAGTAAGACCTTAAGGGGAACTGGCATGATGTGGCAGAAGATAAAAGAGAGCTTACGTGATGTCCTGGCTGAGAATATGTATAATCTCTGGATTGAGCCACTTGAGTGTGTGCAGTGCGATGATGAAAGTATACGGCTTGCCTGTCCGGATCGATTCTATCGCGCCCATCTGGCCCATCATCATCTTGGCCTGATTCAGGAGCAGGCGGATGCGATAGATGGCGCACACAGGCAGGTCCTGTTATGTGAGGTCGGCCAGAAGGCCCTGCCTGCCACGGCCCAGGCCAGTCAGTTGCGTCTGCCTCATATCCCGGACAGCAGATCGTCGGTCCGGTCGCTTCATCCCCGTTATATCTTTGATGAGTTTATGGCAGGCGACAGTAACCTTCTGGCCCTGTCGGCCTGCAAGTCAATGGTTGCAGGCACTGATACCGTTGGTCCCTGTCTTTATATCAATAGTTCCACCGGGCTTGGCAAAAGTCATTTGACCCATGCCGTTGCCCATGAGATCCTGGCCACCTCTCCCATGGCCCGGCTGCATTATCTCACCGCCCAGCAGTTTTCGGCCGAGATGGTGCGCAATATTCAGGCCAACAGTATGGATCTTTTTAAACGGAAGTATCATGATCGTTGTGATATCCTGCTGGTGGAGGATGTCCATTCGCTGACCGGTAAGAAAAAGACCCAGGAAGAGTTGAACGAGCTCCTTGATTCCCTGATTAAAGGTGGCAAGAGGGTGATCCTTACGGCCAATAGCGCCCCTCGGGAACTGAGTGGTATTGATGAGGAGTTTCGTTCCCGGATGACCTCCGGCCTTGTAACTACCATTCAGGAGCCGGATATTCTGACCCGCAATCTTATTGTCCATAAGAAGGCGGAATCACACGGGTTTTTTCTGGATGAGGAGTTGGCTGGCTATCTGGCCCAGCATATCAAGGGTGATGTCCGGCAGATTGAATCCGCCATCCTGGCCATTCGGGCCAAGTCGGTCCTGATGGGTGGCGAGATCGAGATGGCCCTGGTCCGCGAGGTCGTGGAGGGGATTGTCGGTCCCCCGAAAAATCTGACGGCGGTCATGATCGGCGAGTTTGTCAGCAACCAGTTCAATGTCAGTGTCCAGGATATGCAGTCGCGTACCCGGAAGAAGGCGATTGTCTTCCCTCGGCAAGTGGCCATGTATCTCAGTCGGGCCCATACCCGGCAGTCACTGGCGGATATCGGCAAGGCCTTTGGCCGCGATCATGCCACCGTGATTCATGCGATCAAGGTGGTTTCTGACCGCATCATCCGTGATATCTCCGTCTCGGCCCAAGTTGAGGTGCTGAACAAAAAGGTGAAACAAATTTGATGGTTTCGTAAAAACTCAATTTCTGGGATGGCTAAGTAAAAAGCGTCAAATGCGAGGCGCGTAAATTTCGAGGAATGAGGCGTACTTGAGTACGCCGCAGTGACGAGATAATTTGCAGCAACGAAGCAGTTGGCGACTTTTTACGACGCCATCAAATTTAGGAGCCGTTACGAAATAACATGGCCATTTATATCTATTTCGTTACGCAGGCCAGGGATGGCCCAGTGTCGCGATTGCCATGGACGGCGTGGGAGCGACCGGCTCCTTATGCCGCTCCGGGCACTTAGATGGCCGTGTTCTTTTTTACAGGCCCTTAAGCTGAAATAGAGTGGGCTGGAGTTAGCCTTCCTGAAAAAAATGCCATTTTCTGGTCGCTGGATCGAAGAGATAGTGCGTCTGCAGGACCACTGGCCGGTTATGGCCCTGTTCAGAGCACTGGATTTGGTAAAGCCGGGTTTTGCCTATTTTTTTCAGAAAAGTTACCCGGGGATGGGACAGATTCTCGGCAATCAGGGCCGGGTTATTGTCGATGAAGAGCTTTTGGTAGTTGCTGGTCAGGTAGGAGATATGTCCGGCCATTAGCAGATCTTCCCGGGCCTGATGAATGGAGACCCTTGTCTCTTTGATAATCGTCTGGAATTCTTCTTCACCGGCAAAAGAGCTCATGCTGATCGTCTCGATGGTCATCTGCAGGGTGTCGATGGCCTGGCTGAATTCCTTGTTCTTCAGGGAGTTGGCAGTACTTTGTTGATCCCTGATAATAGTAGCGTGCAGCATGAGCTTTGAGATTTCCTGCTGGCTCTCCATGGGATTGTCGCGGCCCAGGGTCTCACTGTTTTCTTCCAGGACCTGGAGAGCAAGGTCGTATTGCTCGATGGCCTGATCCCATTGGCCATTGGCAAAATCCTTTTTTCCCTGTTCCAGGGCGTTGAAGACCTTGCTTCTGCTGATGGCCTCCCGGAGAGAGGCAAGTGTCCGGGAATCTGCAAAAGGGAATTCCTTTTCTCTCGCCTCGGCCTTTTCATAGGCCGTCAGTGCCTTCTGCCAGTCTCTCCGGGAGAAATATTGTTCAGCTGAGGCCATTAACCTGTTAAAATCAACTTGGCCGGAGAAGGATTTAAGCCGCGAGATGAGAGTCTCTGGCGCCAGGGGATTTTGGCTGGCGATCGCCATGGCCCGGTCAAAGTGGTTCTGTGCCGAATCCCATGCCGAGGCCGCCAGGGACTGCTCTCCGGCCTCTACAGAAATATTGATTCTGGTTGTTCGTATCCTGTTGCGGAGGGACTCAAGTACTGCCCGCTCGTTTATCCTTATCTCGGAGGCAAGCTGCAGGGCGAGGGTATAGTTTCCCAGGGCCTCTTGCCATCTTCCCGCCGCCAGCTGCGTGTCGGCAAGATTCCTGGATTGCTGCCATTTGGGCGGACCCTTGTCCTCGGCACTGAGCGCCAGCACCTCCTTTGATTTCCGGGAATTCTGGAGCTGCAGGATATGCTCAGTGAGAAGCTTTTTTTCCTGCTGCTTGATGAAGAGAACCCTGGCGGTCAACTTCAGGGCCTCTGTACATTTCTGCTCGGCATCGGTCAACTGCTCTCTGTCCAAAAACTGTTGGCACTCGGCCAGCATTGTTTGCGCCTGCTGCAACTGGCCGTTGATATACAGGGAAGAAACAGTCACGATGAGCAGTAAGGCCGCACCGCCAATGACCATGGCCGGCCAGCGGGACGTCTGTTTCTTTTGAGGGCCGGGGCCGCTCACTCTTTCTTTGACCGGGGCGGCCCTTTTTCCACTGACCGTGCCGGTCTCTTTTTCTGGGGAGCTCTCCCCTGCCCAATCACCAAGCATCTCCAGCGAGTATTGGGCGCGGCTGATATCTTTCTCTATTTCTGGAAAATCATGGGCCAGCTCTCTGGCCGCTTTATACCTGGCCCAGGCCTTCGCCGGCTGTCCCAGCTGTTCAAAGGCCTCACCTTCCTGATGCAGTTGCCGGGCCTTGACCAGCTGGTGCTGCGACTCGCTGTCCTCCTGGTCAATATCAGGTTCCGGATATTGGGCGGGGTGCAGGGAGAACGTTTTTTTCACCATCTCGTCAGCCGGGATCTTCTTTGCCGGTCTGTCGGCCTCCGGTTCATCTCTTGCTGCTGTCTCAGTGTCTGGCAAAAAATCATCGACAGCCATTGTCAGGGGTTCAGGAGAGGGGGCTGTCTGTGCATCAGGAAAAGACAGGCTGTCCGCCCCCACCGACAGCTGCTGGACGGTATCCAGAGGCAGCCTCTGCTGATTCTCCTGGTACCAGATAGCAGCTTTTTCATTGAAGGCATTATTTCTTGAATAGCTCTCACCGCCTAGCATGCGGCCAATATGGATGATCAGTTCGGGCAGTGAATGATTGTTTTCCCAGAATTCCCCTATGTAGATGGCCGCCTGATCAAAATCAGGGTGGAAAACAGGGCTTTCCGGTTTACAGCTGGGCGGAAAGTGAGGGAAGCCAAAAGGGAGGGTGATGGTGATGATATGGTCACTGCATTCGTGAACCTCGCCCCCCTTTTCCCGGCAGAGACCTCGCAGATGATAGATGACGCGATACTGCTCAGGGGGGTCTCCAGCAACAGGGGTCACTTGAATCTGTTGATGGTGGGTAAAGTTGTCCTTGATTTCCTGAAGGATGGTTGCAAGCTGTTCAGAGAGGATGGTCATGAAGGTTCACTGAGTCCCGAGGGTATGATTCTAGCCCCGATGAATGGGATAAGTGCCTTACAGATTATTTTCTTGCAAAAAACAAGAAAATAATCTGTAAGGCACTAAAGAGAGCTCGATCAGGGCAGGTCCTAAGCCGCTGTAAAAAAAATAACATGGCCATCTAAGTGTCCGGAGCGGCATAAGGAGCCGGTCGCTCCTACGCCGTCCATGGCAATCGCGACACTGGGCCATCCCTGGCCTGCGTAACGAAATAGATATAAATGGCCATGTTATTTCGTAACAGCTCCTAAGTTCAGGGAGCTGATAATAAAAATAGAAGCCCGAATGTAGCAGGTTTTCAGAAAAAGAGGAAATTTTTTATCGATGGCAGGAGTTCCGTCAGTGATCTCTTCGGTGAATATGGGCTCAGGCAGGTTCAAGAAAAGGGGGCAGGGTCAGAATCTCCATGAAACTGGTCACATGATATTCGGCGGCCAGGGCCGGATTCCGAAAGCCGATCAGTCGCATACCGCAGTTGTTGGTATGTTCGCGGTCAATGATGGAGTCACCGATATAGATGGCCTCATCGGTCCGGTAGTCAAAATAATCCAGGATCTCCAGCAGGGCGTCTGCTGCCGGTTTGGGACGGCGGGCATTTTCAGCGGTCATGACCTTTTCAAAGTAGTCCTCCAGTTGAAACATCTGCAGAATGGGGAGCATGGTGTTGGTGCGGTTGGTGGAGATGGCCAGCTTGTAGCGGGTTCCGGTGTGTTGAAGAAACTCGATGAGATCCGGTTCCATCTTCATGTGGACGAGAAAGGGGGTGTAGTCAAGGGCCATCCGGTAGGCGGTCACTTCCTTGAGGTCCTGGTCCGGGTAATGGCGGAAGATGTGACGGACAGAGTCCATAACGTTGTGGATGTGGACGTAGTCAAGCTCTGCCTGACCCATTGGTGGTCGATTGAAGTGGGCGAGAAGTTGATTGTAGTATTCGCGGTTGGCAAATTTGGAGTCAAACATGACCCCGTCGCAGTCGAAGATAATGAGCTTGAGCATGGTTGGCAGCACCTTAGTGCCTTACAGCTCATTTTCTTGTTTTTTTTCACAAGAAAATGAGCTGCGAAAGGCACTTATCCCGTTCATTGGTTAGAAAAACAATCAGTCCTTGAATAATCTGTCCTGCAGCCAGTCGATAGCGTAGAGCAGCAGGGATTCGTCATCGGCCGGCGTCTCATCTGCTGGTCGAGCCCCGGTGAGCTGGCCTGCCAGGAGCAGGGTCCGGAATTGATCAAGATTGTAGAGGGCCAGAATAAACTGTTCCTGCTGTTGTTCTGAAAACCGTTTTCCCTGGCGTATCTGCTCATGCTGCAGGATCTGAGCCACTGCATCGTTAAAGCGGTTGTAGGCCGGCAGCCCCTGCTCCGTGCTGTAGGTGGCGACATCCTGTTGCAGCCGTTCCTGAAAGCCATGGCAATGGTCCTCCTGCAGCAGGACGTAGAAATCATCCATGCTGTTGTCAGCCTGCCGGATAGCCGCCCGGCCCATGGGATAGGCCCGGCAGGCCCCTGGCCGATCCTGATACTGAGTGCAGCCGCTCTTGCCGACAAAGACACAGCTGGCCCGGCCATCATCAACCATGGTCAGATAGAGACGGGGCAGGGTTTCATGGTCTTCCTGCTCGATGATCACATAGCGGTCGAGAAATTCCTGGGAGCGGAGGCCGCAACCCTTTTTCAGGCGCAGGACATCATAGGGCGTCAGGGCCAGTTCCAGCTGCCGGCAGCAGTCGGTAAAACAGCCGACAGAGGGATGACAGGAGAAACGGAATCGTTCCTCTTTTTCAATCCGTTGGACATTTCTGGGCAGCAGGGGCTTATTCATTGGCTGGCTGTTCCTGCTTCTCAGGCCAGAGCAGGAGTACCGGGCTGGCCACGAAGATAGAGGAGAAGGTGCCGACGACGATGCCCCAGAAAAGGACAAAGGCAAAGTCATGGATCACTGATCCGCCGAGGAAGATCAGGGAAAGCAGGGTCATACAGGTGGTAACCCCGGTGATGATCGTTCTGCCGACGACCTGATTGATGCTGTTGTTGATCTGGCTGAGCAGTGAGTGGCTCCGGTCCTTGGCCATATTCTCGCGGATACGGTCAAAGACCACAACCGAGTCATTGAGGGAATAGCCGCCAAGGGTGAGCAGGGCCGTGACAATGAGCAGGGTCATTTCAATGTCAAGCAGCCAGCAGAGTCCGAGTATGATCAGGATATCATGGAAAGTGGCAATAGCGGCCGCCACGCCGAAACGGATATCAAAGCGCAGGGCCAGATAGAGAACAACTCCGACCATGGAAATGAGGATGGCCATGCCGGCCTTGTTCCGCAGGACGGCACTGACGGAAGAGCCGATCTCGGACTGGCTTTCGAGGGTGAACTGTTTATCGGTGACTTCTTCGCTCAGGATCCTGGTGATCTGTTCACTGAAATCACCAATGACTTCTTCTGATTTCTTGACCTTGACAATCAGGCGGTGTTCATTCTCTACCTCTTGCAGATCAAGGCCATCAATCTCATGTTTGTTGAAGGCCTGACGGACCTCGTTCATAGTAAAGGCCTGACTTGCCTGGTATTGCAGCAGGGTGCCTCCGGAAAAATCAACCCCCATATTGGCCTTGCCCCTGGCAATCTGGACGGAGGCGATGAGGCCAATTCCGACCAGCACCGCGGAGATGGCATAGGTGATGTGACGCAGCTTCATGTAATCCAGGTTGGGTTTTCTGGTGAAACGGAGGAAGGTTAAATTCTTCAGGAGCTTGAAGGAGTGGAGGGCGTCAAACAGGAAACGGGAGCAGTAGAGGGCGGTGAACAGGTTGAAGAGAATGCCCAAAGAGAGGGTAATGGCAAAGCCCTTGATCGGGCCGGTACCAAAGAGGAACAGGGCCATGGAGGTGATAAGTGTGGTCACCTGTGAGTCAACAATGGTGGATAACGCCTGCCGGAAACCGCCGTCGACGCTCGATCGGACCGATTTTCCCAGGTCATACTCCTCACGCATCCGTTCAAAGATCAGGATGTTTGAGTCGACGGCCATACCGATTGAGAGAATAATACCGGCAATCCCCGGCACGGTCAGGGTGGCATTGAGGATGGCAAGTCCGGCAAAGAGAAAGAGGATGTTGAGCATCAGGGCCACATTGGCAACGACCCCTGAGAGACGATAGAAGATCACCATGAAGGTAAGAACCATCAGCGCTCCGAAGGCACCAGCGGTCACGCCCTTGTTGATGGAGTCCTGGCCCAGGCTGGCGCCGACCGTCATGTTCTGGATAACATCAACCGGCGCCGGCAGGGCGCCGACTCGCAGGACAATGGCCAGATCAGCTGCCTCTTCATGGCTGAAACTGCCGGATATCTGGGCGGATCCGCCCATGATTTTTTCGCGGATGGATGGGGCCGAGCGCACCACTTCATCAAGGACAATGGCCAGCTGCCGGTTGACGTTTTGTTCAGTGAGATGGGCAAAGACCTTGCCGCCCCGACCGGTAAGGTCGATGCTGACATAGGGTTCGTTGAACTGGCCGCCGATGCGCACCTGGGCATTTTTAACCATTTCACCCGTCATCAGGGTCTGGGTTTCCAGAAGCAGGGGGCGGATGATTTCCTGGCCGGTCTGCTTGTCTTTATCCTTTTCGAAATAAATCTCGGTGTCCGCCGGCAGGCGATTCTGCAGGGCCCGGTTGAGCTTTTTCCGATCTTCACCTTCGGCCCATTGGCCATTGATTTTGGCCTGCGCGATCAGCTCCTGCAGGTTGATGCCGCTTGTGTCCGCTACCAGTTTGAATTCCAGCTGGGCAGTTTCCCCCAGCAGTTTCATGGCCCGTTGTGGATCCTTGATCCCGGGAAGCTGGACCACGATCTCGTCACTGCCCTGACGGATGATTACCGGTTCGGCAACACCAAACTGGTCAATCCTGTTTCTGATAATCTCCAGCGATTGATTGACAGCATTGGTGTTGATGAAGTCGATCTCTGAATCCTTCAGATTCAGGGTGATCCGTGGAAAGGAGCCCTCTTTTGCCTCCACCTGGATATTGATATTGGGGAAATCATTTTTGATCAGGTCTTGGACTGTTGCCACCGCGCCGGTGTTGGGCAGGGTAAAGATAATGGTGCCGGGGGTGCCGGCACCACGCACCGCGGTGATCGACTTCTCCTTGAGACTGTCCTTCAGATCCGCCGCGGCCAGTTCCAGGGAGTCTTCCGCCGCCTTTTTCAGATCGACCTTCAGCACCAGATGCATCCCGCCCTGCAGGTCCAGGCCGAGGCGTAATCCTTCCGGCGCCATATATTTCTGCCACCAGTCAGGCGTTGCCGAATAAAAGGAGGGCACGATAGTGGCGATGGAGAGGATGATGAGCGACAGGAGCATGCCGATCTTGAGCTTGAGTGATGTGTTCATTGATGTCCCTGAGAGGTTTACTCTGAAAATAAGAGATAATGAATATCAGTGGAAGGTTGCTGGTTGGCAACCAGGGTAATTTGTAGAGCGATTATACAGCACTGCCTGAATCTTGCAAGTTCTGCTTTAATCTTATGGCTTTCTGTTGATGGTCACGGCCAGGCAGGCTGCGCCAAAGCCATTGTCAATGTTGACGACGCCCAGACCGGGCGCGCAGCTGTTGAGCATGCCGAGCAGGGCGGCGATCCCGCCGAAACTGGTGCCGTAGCCGATTGACGTTGGCACCGCAATGACCGGACAGGCCACCAGGCCGCTGACGACACTGGGCAGCGCCCCTTCCATTCCGGCCACCACAATGATGACGGTGGCCGTCTGCAGCAGGTGTTGCCGGGCCAGCAGGCGATGCAGACCGGCAACACCGACGTCATAGAGGGTCTGCACTGAATGGCCGAGGGTCTCAGCCGTGACCCTGGCCTCCTCCGCCACAGGGATGTCGGAGGTGCCGGCACAAAGAACCAGGATAGAGCCTCGGCCTCTATCCCGGAGCGGCCCTTCTGCATGAGAGGTCAGCATCCTGGCCTGTGGGTGGTAGTCGATCTGCGGCAAGACCTGCAGTACTGCCGAGGCCTTGTCAGCATCGACCCTGGTGGCCATGAGCAGATGTGGAGATTGGCGCAGGAGGGCGGTGCCAATGGTGATGATCTGCTCAGCTGTCTTGGCTTCCCCGTAAATGACCTCCGGGATGCCGGTGCGCAGAGAGCGATGGTGATCCAGGCAGACATCCTGCAAGACCTCGGCGGGCAGAAGTTTCAGCTGCCTGACGGCGTCCTCGACATGGCATCGTCCGGCCTGCACCTCGTGGAGAAGTTGGGTCAGTGTATCTTGATTCATGGCTTATGGGGCAGAGATAGATGGTTTTCGACGGTTTTGTGTCTTTCTTTGTGGAGTGGAGCGGAAAAGAGTGATCCCGTCTTGCAGGAATGACTCCATTTTTGTAAAAGGATGTTTAGCATGATAATAAAAGAAGGTAAAGGTTTTGTCTGACTCTGACCGGGTTGATGAAGAAGGTCTCCTTGCCGCTTGCCAAGGAAGAAGAGGAAAAAACGTTATGAACAGAAGCATTCTATCAGGAGTTGCAGAATGAGTGAAGAGATCCTGCCGCCACATATCAAGTATCTGCAGCAGTGCAGCAGTTATCCCCATCCGGTTGAGAGCGTTCAGCTGGTGCAGACCCATATATCCTTTGTCCTGCTGGCCGGGAATTTTGTCTATAAATGGAAGAAGCCGGTGAATTTCGGCTTCCTCGATTTTTCAACCCTGGAGAAACGGAAATATTACTGTCAGCAGGAGCTGGTGCTCAATCGCCGGCTTTGTCCTGATCTGTATCTCGACGTGGTCACCCTCAACCGTGAGGGCAGCCAGTACAGCCTGAACGGCGGTGGTGAGGTGGTTGAATACGGGGTTAAAATGCTCCGCATGCCCGAAGATCGCATGATGGCTAATATCATTCGGGCAGGGAAGCTGGATCGCGTCCAGATTGACCGAATCATAGCCGTGCTGGTTCCCTTTTACCGGCGGGCAGATGGCTCGGAGGCCATCAGCGAGTTTGGTCGTGCCGCCTCAGTCGCCGTCAATGTCCTGGAGAATTTTGCCCAGACGGAACCCTTTATTGATAAAGGGGCGCTCAGTCGCGCCCAGTTCTCCGAGATCGGCGACTATGCCCGTGCCTTTCTCAACGATGAACAGCGTTTTGAGCGGCGTCGGGCTATGGGGAAGATCCGGGATTGTCATGGTGATCTCTATTCTGCCAATATCTGCCTGGATGAGCCGGTGCATGTCTTTGATTGTATTGAATTTAATGAAAGGTTCCGTTATTCGGATGTGGCGGCTGATGTGGCCTTTCTGGCCATGGATCTTGATTTTCATGGGCTGGAGGAGCTTTCTGCTTATTTTATTGATCGTTTTATGGAAGAGTCAGTTGATCCGACGCTGGTCGAGATGCTTGATTTCTATAAATGTTACCGGGCCATGGTTCGTGGCAAGATAGGTCTCTTTACGGCCGGTGATCCGGCGGTTGATCCCACTCTGGCCGCCCGGTGTACAGAAGAGGCAGCCCGATATTTCGTCCTGGCCCACAAATATGCCGTCCGAACTGAGGGCTAGATGGCGGCGACCCATACCAGTACGGTTCTGGTCTTTTTTGGGATGATCGCCACCGGCAAAAGTACTCTTGCCGCTGCCTGGGCCAGGCAGCATGGTTGTCCCTATTATAACTCAGACAGGGTGCGCAAGGAGCTTGCTGGTCTTGTTCCAGAGAGCCGGCAGGCGGCGGCAGTGGATCAGGGAATTTACAGCCCCGACTCTTCGCGTCGAACCTATGACCGGTTGTTGAGCCTGGCGGAGCATGATTTGAGCGCCACCGCCGGAACCTGTGTGGTCCTTGACGGCTCCTATCAGTCCCGCAGTGAGCGGCAACGGCTGCAGGAGAGGCTGGCGCCCAGGGCCAGGGTGCTTTTCGTCTATTGCCTCTGTCCTGAGGATGTGATGCGGGAGCGAATGGTACAACGGCAGCAGGATCCTCAGGCGGTGTCCGATGGGCGCTGGGAAATCTACCTGCAGCAGAAGGCCAGGTTTGAGCTCCCTGTGGAACTGGGCCCGGACCAGTTGCTGAACATCAATACCAATCAACCGCTTGACACACTCCTGGCTTTGCTTGCTGAGTGGATGGTCACTGTTGTGGGCGGAGCGTGGCCTGATGCGGGCAATTCCGCTGCCGGATCATGAGGGAGACGAAAAGACTGGAGCGAGCGGCAAGGCGGATGCTCGATTGAACAATGGAGTAACAGACAAAAGTGAGGTCTTATCATGTATAACCGTATTTATATACTACGATTTTCCAAGAATACCAGCAATGAGCCGATTATCTATCAGCTGGTCAAGCAGTATGATGTTGAGTTTAATATCCTGAAGGCGGATATCCTCTCGCAGCGGGATGGGCTCATGATCCTGGAGTTGAAAGGAAGCAAGGCCAATGTGCTGAAAGGGCTTGAGTATCTGGAAGATCGGGGGGTCAAGGTTGAGCGCCTTGCTGCCAGGGTCTGCCGGGATGATGAAAAATGTTTTCAGTGCGGTGTCTGCACCGGTGTCTGTCCGGTGGGTGCCTTGTCCCTGCACCGACCGGATATGGCAGTGCTCTTTGATGCGGATAAATGTACCGGCTGCGGCCTTTGTGTGCCTATCTGTCCGGTCAGGGCCATGGCGCTCTCTCTGGGGCAGGAGGCGCTGGTAGAAGAAATGATCTCCTGAAAATGGAGTGAAAGGCTCTGCCGGCTGCCGGCAGATGGCCGGAAGTCTATCTGGCCGGTAAGGGTTGTTCAGCAGCCTTTTCAGAGGAGAACAGATGCCAGTCCGGCAGCTTTACCAGACCGGAGAACCAGGATGAGAGATCGAATCTCATCTTCTCACCGGATTCAAGCTTGGCAAGTAGGGTTTTGGCCTTCGGGGTGACTGAGGCGTCAGGATAGGTGTTGATCAGATAGTTCAGCCTGGTTTTGGCGTCAAGGTGTTTGTTTGTTCTGAGGTAGAACTCAACGACAAGATATTCATGGTTGACCAGAAATTCTTTGGCTGCCCTGATCCGGGCCCGGGCCTCGGCAGTATAGGGTGAATCGGGAAAGGCCTTGATCAGTCGGGTAAACTCCCGGATGGATTTTGTCGCACCCGAGGTGTCGCGGTCAATGGTGTCAATCTGTTGGTAACTGCACATGGCCATCTGGTACAAGGCGTAGGGGATGGCCTCATTGTTTGGGTATTGTTCCTCAAATTTTTTATAGAGAACCAGCGCTTCCGCATAGTTTCCCATAAAATAGTTGCAGTCAGCAGCTTTCAGTCCGGCAAGCATAGCCTCGGGGCTGAAGGGGTAATTGTTGAGGATCTCATCAAAATGTTTCAGGGCCGCACTGTAATTGCCCACATTGTATGCCTCCATACCCTTTATTGCCAGGCTTTCTGCAGGAACCTGGACCTCTTCTCCGCCCACACCGAACCACGAGTTCATGGAGGCGCATCCACTCAGGGAGGTGGTCATCAGGAGCGTGGAAAGCAGGAGGATAATCAGGGGGCGGGGGGAAAAGACAGGTGAATGCATGATTGTTTATAGTGTCAAATGGTTGAGATACTGTTCTGCGGCGAGGACGGCAGTTGCCCCTTCACCGGCAGCGTTAACGATCTGCCGCATTTCTTTGCTGCGAATGTCTCCTGCGGCCATGACCCCTGGAATGGCCGTCCTGGTCTCGTTGTCTGTGGGAATGAAACCGCCGTATTCCGCCTTCAGGAGTGCCAGGGGCAGCATCTCACTATTGGGGATCACCCCAATGAGGATAAAGATGCCGTCAACAGCCAGGGTTGTCTCATGGCCGTCATTGTCTCTGAGCTGAATCCGCTCAACCCCTTTTTCGCCCTCAATACCAGTGACCTGACTGTTCCAGATGAAATCAATCTTCTTGTTGGCAAAGGCTTTTTCCTGAACGATCTTGGTGGCCCGTAAGGTGTCACGGCGATGGATCAGGGTGACCCGGCTGGCGAATTTGGTCAGGTGGCCGGCCTCTTGAACCGCGGTATTGCCGCCGCCAACCACGGCGACATGCATGTCCCGATAAAAAGGGGCATCGCAGGTGGCACAGTAGGAAACACCTTTACCTGTGAGCTCGATTTCTCCCGGGACTTCCAGGCGTTGCGGACGGGCGCCGGTACAGATGATCAGTGCCTGGCAGGTGAGCTGGCTGCCGTCTTCCAGGGTGAGGCTTTTAGTGGTCTGAGAAAGATCCGTGCTCACCACATTAGCAGTCAGGGTGTTGAGCCCAAAGCGCCGGGCCTGGGCCTCCATCTTTTCGATAAGTTCAAAACCGGAAAGGCCGTCAGGAAAGCCTGGATAGTTGTCAACCCAGTCGGTGAGCAGAACCTGGCCGCCGGCTGCGCCTTTTTCGATCAGCAGATGATCAATCCTGGCCCTTGCCGCATAGAGGCCGGCAGAGAGTCCGGCGGGGCCGGACCCCAGGATGATCAGTGCGTAGTGATTCTTCTTCATTGTTTTTTAGGCACCGATTTTTGACGATGGCAATAAAGAGACGAGATCACAGCGCCTTGCTGATGAGATCAACAAGTTGTTTCTTGCCGACGGCGCCGGTAATCTGGTCGACGATCTCGCCGCTTTTAAAAAGAATCAGGGTGGGAATGGCGCGGATGCCGTATTTTCCGGGAGTGGCCGGGTTGTCGTCAACATTCATCTTGAGGATCGTTACCTTTCCTTTATACTCCTCGGCCAGATCCTCAATAACCGGGCCGATTGCCTTGCAGGGACCACACCAGGGTGCCCAGAAATCTACAAGACAGGGTACGTCTGAAGAAATTACTGTCGTGAAAGCAGCATCATCTATTGCCTGAACTTTGTCGCTTGCCATTGTTGATCTCCATTGTTGATTGTTCTTGCTTCTGAATATGCTGAATATTCAAGTTTTTTATACTTTAATGAGTGAATCGTAAGGACAGTGTACCTTCTTGAATTTTGCCTGACAAGTAAAAATTGCTGCCGGGTTTGAGGTAAAACAGCCATGAAGGATCTCAAAAAAATAGAATTTTTGTTCAAGAACAAGGCGTGAGTTAAAATTTAGGAGCCGTTACGAAATAACGAGACCATTGCAAACTCATTTCGTTACTGCTCCTTGTATGTTGTTTGTAGTTGGGGGTTACCGCAGGCACAGGGTTAATTTATCAAAGTATCCTCAAGTACATACTTTGTGTATGGTTGTCGTAAGGTCAAGGGGTAAAACTTGTTTGACAGCTTTTCTCCGGGTGTGCTATAGATAGGCTCTTAGCTCATGGAGATCAGTAGGCGTGAAGAGTGTCCGGAGTGTCCAGAAAAATCAAACAGAATCATCGAAGGAGTTGAACAATGAAAACAAGCATATCTGCGCAGATGTTTCAACAGGCACGAAAGGTTATTCCCGGTGGAGTGAACAGTCCTGTGCGGGCCTGTCGTTCAGTAGGATGCGATCCGGTTTTTATTGAACGGGCACTGGGAGCAACTGTTTATGATGTCGATGGTAACGAATATATAGATTTTGTCTGTTCCTGGGGGCCGATGATCCTCGGCCATGCCCATCCCGAGATCCTGGCCGCCATTTCCGAGGCCATGCAGCACGGAACCAGTTTCGGGGCGCCGACTCCCAAAGAAATCGAGCTGGCCTCCATGGTGGTGGACGCCGTACCGTCGGTGGAGAAGGTCCGTTTTGTCAGCTCAGGCACCGAGGCCACCATGAGCGCGGTCCGCCTGGCCCGTGGCTATACCGGCAGAAAGGTGATTGTTAAATTCGATGGCTGCTACCATGGCCATGCCGATTCTTTTCTGGTCAAGGCAGGCTCCGGCGTGATCACCCTTGGTATCCCGGGCAGTCCGGGGGTGCCTGAGGAGATTGTCAAAAATACCGTCTCCATCCCTTATAATAATGAAGCCATCCTGGAGAAGACCCTGCGTGATGGCGCCCTCGATATCGCCTGCGTCATTGTCGAGCCGGTGGCCGGCAATATGGGCTGTGTTGCCCCGGCCCCTGGTTTTTTACAGAAGTTGCGGGCGCTCACCGCCGAGCTTGGCATCGTTCTTATCTTTGATGAGGTGATCACCGGCTTCCGTCTGGCCTATGGTGGGGCGCAGGAGTACTTCGGGGTCACGCCTGACCTGACCTGTCTTGGTAAGATTATCGGCGGAGGCCTGCCGGTGGGGGCCTATGGGGGACGGGCCGATATTATGGATCAGGTAGCCCCTGATGGACCAGTTTATCAGGCCGGGACTCTGTCCGGGAATCCTCTGGCTATGGCTGCGGGTATCGCCACCCTGAAACTGCTCAAAAAGGAAGGATTTTACACGCAGTTGAATGATAAGGCTGCCGGTTTTGCCGATCGTCTCCGGGAGATCAGCGAGCGGACAAACATTCCGGTGCAGTTGAACCAGGTGGGATCGCTGATGACCGGATTTTTTACCACGGAAAAAGTGGTTGATTTTGAGTCGGCCATGACGGCCGATGCCGACCGCTATGGCCTCCATTATCGGCAGATGCTATCCCAGGGGATTTACCTGGCCCCGTCTCAGTTTGAGGCCATGTTTATCTCGGCCGCCCAGTCTGAAAAACAACTGGAAAAAGGGCTTGAAATGACTGAATGGTCATTCAAAAAAATAGCAAAAAATTAAAAAACCCGTTGACTTTGACAGGTGAGCGTGCTAACAGATTCGATTGTTTATGCACGAGTCGTTTCGGCTTAGGGTGGTGGAGACGAAGATGTCGAAAATGAGTAAAGAGATGATCCACCTGTTGGGCAACTATGGTCATATCGGCTTTACCTTTGTTGCGGCAATTTTTATCGGTATGGGGGGCGGGATATACCTCGATCAGAAGGTCTTTGATGGTCGTACGGCCCCCTGGTTTACCTTTATCGGGCTGGCCTTTGGCATTGCCGCTGGTTTTAAGAGTCTGTTTGATATTATCAAACACCAAAATAAAGAGTTTGAAGATAAAGACTAAGGTCTGGGCGGTCGCAACAGAGTGTCGGATGAATTGATGTCCCTGCGCCAGGTGCAGGTATTAAGCTGGGTCTGTCTTTTCGTTCTCTGCGGCGGGGCCTGGATATTCTGGTCCTGGGAGATTGCCTGGTCGGTGGCAGTCGGCGGGATCCTCTCCATCGGCAGTTTCATGATGACCCACAAGGATGTGGCTGGCTTCATGAGATCCCTTGATTCTTCCGAGGAAGGGCAGGGGGAAAAAAAGGCCCTTAAGGTTGGGAAGGCACGTTATATCATTAAATTTTGGCTCCGGTTGGCAATCATTGGGCTTGTCTTGCTGATACTCATCAAGAGCGGTAAGGCGAACATCTTTGGATTGCTGGTGGGGCTGTCAACGGTAGTGTTTACCATTACATTGACGACAGTCGGTGCAGCGGGACGCTATATTATCCGTAGCAGGAGGTAAGAGGGATCATGGAACATCCGATACTATTTATATCAATCATCCTCGAGAAACTGGGACTGCCCATTCCGCATGGTCCGGTCGGGCATGGTCTGATAGAGCAACTGTGTGCCCCGTATATGACCTATACCTGGTTTACCATGATCTTTCTTGTTGTGGTTGGTAAGTTGACCCTTGGTAATCTGGAAATGGTGCCGGGAAAAGGGCAGAATTTCTGGGAGATTCTCATCGGTGGCATGGATGATTTCTTTGTCGAAAATATGGGCCGCGAGCTGACCGATAAGCTTTTTCCCATGATCGCCACCTTTGCCCTTTATATTGCCGTGGCCAATCTGATCGGCCTGATACCGGGATTCATGTCTCCTACTTCCAGTATTAATACCACCCTGGCCTTGACCATTATTGTCTGGATAACCCATCATATCATCGGTATCCGGGCCAATGGTCTGGCCTATGTCAAACATTTCCTCGGACCCATGCCGATACTGATCCCCCTGATGCTCCCCATTGAGCTGATCAGTAACTTTGCCCGTCTGCTGTCACTCTCTATTCGTCTTTTTGGCAATATCATGGCCAAGGAGACCCTGCTGGGCATTCTTTTTATGCTGGCCGGTGCCTATTTTGCTCCCCTGCCTATCATGGTTCTGGGCGTCCTGGTCTCTCTGGTGCAGGCCATGGTTTTTGTGTTGTTGACCGTTGTTTATTTTACTCAGGCCAATGAGCATGCGCATTGATTGAGAAATGAAATATGCCCTGAAGCGTTCAGGGCTGCCCCTGATTTCAGTGCCTTACAGATTATTCTCTTGTTTTTTGCAAGAAAATGATCTGCGAAAGGCACTTGTCCAGTTCGTCGGGGTTAGATTGTCTAATAGGAAGAAGGCCAAAAAACTTTAATTTAACAAGGAGTACACTATGGAAAGTAATTTGATGATCGGGTTGATTTGTATTGGCGCCGCACTCTCTATCGGTCTGGCCGGCCTGGGAGCAGGTATTGGTATTGGTAATGTTGGTAACGGTGCGACCCAAGGTCTGGCCCGTAATCCTGAAGTACAGCCAAAACTGATGACCTTCATGATTCTCGGTATGGCCCTTGCTGAGTCTGTTGCTATTTACGGTCTTGTTATCTCTCTCATTCTTCTGTATGCAAACCCATTGATGAGCTAACCCCGATGAACGGGATAAGTGCCTTTCGCAGATTATTTTCTGGTAAAAAAAACAAGAAAATAATCTGTAAGGCACTAATATGACAGCAGCAGCAGTGTGATCGTCATTGATCCCGCAAAAAGGCCGCAGAGAAATCTGTGGCCTTTTTGCTTTTGCATGACTGATGCAGGGGGTTGTAGATGGGCAAACAGGTTGAACGATGAATGACCACAAGAGTGACGATGTGCTTATGTGTCCGCAACGGGGCAGAAAGGAAAAAGAGCTGCCGGCGGCAGGGCTTTTTTTTGTCAATCCGACAGAGGCAAGCCATGCCGTCAGCAAGATGGTTGCCGAGGGCGGCAAAAAGAGGTTTCTTTTTAACAGTGGTCTTTGTGTTGCTGCTGACCAGACCTTTTTTGTGGCCGGACCGGCGGTTGGTGCCCCCATGGCTGTTCTGTGCATGGAAAAGCTGATTGTCCTTGGGGCCAGGCGGCTGATTCTGGTCGGCTGGTGCGGGGCCCTGCAGCAGACTCTCGGGGTCGGCGACCTCTTGTTGGCTGGTCAGGCCCTGTGTGGAGAGGGGACCTCCCGATATTACAGCAGTGAGCAGGGGCCGAAACCCTCGGCCGGGCTGACTGCCTGGCTGGGAGAAGCCCTGATCCTGAGCGGGCTGAGCTGGCAGAGAGGGAGGGTCTGGTCAACGGATGCACCCTACCGTGAATCCCGCCAGCTCCTGGCATCGTTAGGACGCGAACAGGATATAGCTGCCATCGATATGGAGTATTCGGCGCTCTGCACGGTGGCCCTTTTCCGGGGGATTGAATTTGCCGCCTGTCTGCTTGTCTCAGATGAGTTGTGGCAAAAAGAGTGGCAGGCAGGATTCTCAACCCCTGCCTTCCGCCAGCGGAGTCAGGACGTGTCGGGGTTGTTAATGGCAGCGATGCCAAGTATGCTGCTCTCTAAATAATGGCCTGATAGAGTCCGGGCGGCGCCTGGAAAAAAATCTGCTGAAAAAGTAGAGTAATCGATATCTCTCATGAAGAGGAAAAATGAATATGGCGAGCTTTCATCTGATCAGCCTTGGCTGCCCTAAAAACCTGGTTGATTCAGAGCTGATCTTCGGGCTTCTGGAGCAGGCAGGCTGGGTCTTTGAGGAAAATCCACGGCAGGCGTCGATGCTGCTTATCAATACCTGCGGATTTATTCAGTCGGCAGTGGAGGAGAGTATTGACGAAATTCTCGAGTTGTCTCTTCTGAAGCAGGAGGATCCGGGTAAGTTACTGGTCGTGACCGGCTGCATGGTGCAGCGCTACCGGCAAGAGCTTGTTCGTGAGCTGCCGGAGGTTGATCTTTTTATCGGCACGGAAGGCATTCAGCAGATAGTGGCCATGGTGGAGGCTCTGCGGTCGGGAACCCTGCAGGACAAGGTGTCTCTCCCCGAACGATTCCTGATGGACAGCACCATGCCCCGGCGTATTTCCACCCCGTTGTACCGCGCTTGGTTAAAGATTACCGAGGGGTGTAATAACCGCTGTTCCTATTGCCTGATTCCGTCCATCAGGGGTGATCTGCGCAGCAGACCCATCGCTGATCTGGTCAAGGAGGCCGCGCACCTGGAACAGCAGGGGGTGCGGGAACTGACGCTTATCGCCCAGGACCTGACGGCCTACGGAAATGATCTCCGCGGCCCGGTTTATCTGACGGCCCTGCTCAAGGCCCTTCTGGCCGGGGGCTCCATTCCCTGGCTCCGGCTCATGTATCTCTATCCGTCAGGTATCAACGAGGGGCTCCTCTCCTTGATGGCTGAACAGCCGCGCATCGTCCCCTATATGGATATTCCCTTTCAGCATGTCAGCGATACGGTTCTCAAGCGGATGAACCGCCATTATACAGGTGATGACCTCTATCGGCTGATTGCGCGGATCAGGTCATTTCTTCCTGACGTGGCCTTGCGTTCCACGCTGATGGTCGGTTTTCCCGGTGAAACCGATGAAGACGTCAGTCAGCTTGAGCAATTTTTACGGGAGGCTCGGCTGGATCACGTTGGTCTCTTTGCCTATGCCAATGAGAGCGGCTCTCCGTCAGAGAATTTTCCGCATCAGTGTTCCGAGGCCGAGAAGCAGGATCGGCTTGATTTTATTGCCGGGGTGCAGGCAGAGGTGTCAGCGGGGAATCTGAAGAGATATGTGGGACGGGTGGAGCCGGTGCTGGTGGAAGGAGTGAGCCGGGAAACAGATCTGCTGCTGGAGGGACGAACCCGCTTTCAGGCACCTGATGTTGATGGCTGTGTCTATATAACCGACGGCACTGCCAAGCCCGGAGATATCGTCCAGGTCCATATCAGCGAGGCTCAGGTCTATGATCTGGTGGGGGAAATTGTTGGTTGATAAACGCTGAGAGTGGCCGCTCCCCAGGGAGAGTCTGCCCCGCTGGCGCTTACTCTGTAACAGGCTCAGGGCTTGAAGAAGAGCAATCGGGCCTGGCCTCTTATCTCTTGCTGAGAGCATTGACCTGCTCCCGTAATTCCTTTCCGACCTTGAAAAAGGGGAGTTTCTTGGGGCTGACTTCTATCTTTTTCCCGCTTTTCGGATTACGTCCTTCATACGAGCGGTAATGCTTGATGACGAAACTGCCGAAGCCGCGGATCTCAATATTGTCACCCTTGGCCAAGGCCTCGATCATGGTTTCGATAATGGTATTGGTGACTGCTGCCGCCTCGCGATGCGGGAGGTCAACTTCCTGTGCCAGGGCTTCAATAAGTTCTGATTTGTTCATGTCTTTACTCCGGTGAATTCAGGGCCAATGGTGCCGTGTTGAAAAAAAGAATTTTTTTCAAGAAATCGGTAATCTCTTAAAAAAACAGTGTGCTTTCAGGACTGAGTAAAGAATATGGTATCTTGCACGAACAGCTGAAGAGGCCTGGATGAAGGCCCTGTACAATTGCAGTATTCCTAACTGTTTAAGTTTAATCAGCTATTTATTGTTTTGTAAAGAGATTTTTTAATAAATATTTTTTTCAGATCTTCCGGGGTGAGAAAACGATATTTTCCTGTTGCGAGTCCCTGGAGAAAAAGGTGGCCATAGGCAATACGTTTGAGGTGGACAACAGGATGACCAATGGCCTGGAACATCTTTTTGACCTGGCGCTTTCTGCCCTCATGGATGGTTATCCTGATGCTGCTGGTCCCGCTCTGCCTGGCGATAAGCATAAGGCTGGCCGGGGCCGTCATTTTTCCTTCGAGCAGGATGCCCTGCGCAAGCCTTTGGAGCATCTTTTCTGAAGGGCGCCCGAGGACCTGGGCCTCATAGGTCTTGGTGACCTCATAGCTGGGGTGCTGAATTTTCTGGGCCAGCTCCCCGTCGTTGGTCAGGATCAGGGCCCCTTCGGTGTCAAGGTCAAGTCGGCCGACCGGGAACAGCCTGGCTTTGATCCCGGAGAGCAGCGAGGTGACAATGGGGCGTCCCTGGGGATCTGACATGGTGGTTACATAGCCCTGCGGTTTGTTGAGCAGGATATAGAGAAGAGCATCATGGGCGGTGACCAGTTTTCCGTCCAGGCGTATCTCCTGCGTGGCCGGGTCGATCTGCGCCCCCATGGCTGTGATCACCTTACCGTCCACACTTACTCTGCCCTCGACAATTATCTCTTCCGCCTTCCGTCTCGAGGCGACACCGCATCCGGCGAGGTACTTTTGCAGGCGGATCGTAGCATTCATCGGAGGCTGGGGGGCAGCAGGGTGTGGATGCGTTTATCTACCAGTTTGCGTGTGGCCTCATCGACTTCGAGAATGTCGGTGTACCAGGGTTTCATCCGGCAGTCAAAGACGATGGGCGGGGTCAGACCGACATGGAAGCGCTGGACGGCAGTGGCGGCGCCATGGATATCGGCAGCAGGCTCAAAGCGGGTGAACAGGGTCCACAGGAATTCCTGCATGGAGCAGGTGGCATCCGTACTGTTATCAACCAGAATGATGACCGGCCACGCCGCCACTCCTGGCCAGCGACAGAGCTCAGCCGCCAGTTCCGGTGCTTCCCTGTAGGCACTGCCTTGAACAACCAGAGTCCCGGCCATGAAGACCACTGGGCGGCTGCAGGAGAGGGGAAGGGTGCCTGAAAATGCGCCAGGAAGCTGCCGCTTTTTTTCTTTGCCGAGTCCCATCATCATGGCCTTGGATCCCTTGTTGACCGAGGGACCGGTGTAATCAAGGGTATCCTGGGAGACATTGGCAAAGACAAAAAGGTCCCGGTTCCAGTCGATGCGTTCGAGCACATGCACCCACAGTTTGCCGAAATCACTGATGTCGATATCACCATCGGTGATAATCAGGAATTTGGTCAGGGAAAGCTGGCCCTCTCCCAGGATCCGCAGGCCGCAGGCAAAGGCCTCGCGAGGATAGCGGTCCTGAACCCTGGCCGCAGCCAGGCAGTGAAATCCGGTCTCGCCGAAGGTCTTCAGCTCTTTGACCCCCTTCATGACCAGGGGGAAAAGGGGCGAGAGCAGTTCCTGGAGGAAGTCACCAATGAAATAATCCTCCTGTCTGGGGCGGCCGACGATGGTGGCCGGATAAATGGCCTTGTGGCGGTGATAGAGGTGGCTGACCTGGAAGACGGGATAGTCATGCTGCAGGGAGTTATAGCCGTAATGGTCGCCAAAGGGGCCTTCCGGGTGCCGGACATGCGGCGGGACCTGTCCCTTGATGGCAAACTCGGCATTGGCCACCAGCCGGTGTCCGCCCCTGGGGTCAGCGACCATCTCCAGTTTCCTGCCCATGAGCAGGGAGGTGAGCATCAGCTCGGGGATATCTTCCGGCAGGGGGGCAATGGCCGCGAGCATGAGGGCGGGCGGGCCGCCGATGTAGAGAGTAAGGGGCAGGGCTTGATTCAACTTCTCGGCTTCGTGATAGTGGTAGCCGCCTCCCTTATGGATCTGCCAGTGGATGCCGGTGGTGGTGTCATCGTGACGCTGGATGCGGTACATGCCGAGATTATGGCCGCGGCCGTCCGGGTGTTCGGTGTAGACCAGGGGCAGGGTGGCAAAGGGGCCGCCGTCACTGTGCCAGGAGGTGAGCATGGGCAGACTGCTCAACCGGGCGGGCATCTGACAGTTTTCCAGAATCGCGCCCCTGCACCTCTCTTTCAGGCCGATCTTCAGTCCTGCGGTGACCAGGTGACGATTGTCCCACAGCTTTTTCATCTTCAGGGGCATGATGGTCTCGGAAAGATGCACCAGATCGCGGACAAATTGCTGGGGCCTGCGGCCAAAGGCCAGCTCAAGGCGTTTATTGGTGCCGAAGAGATTGGTCACCACCGGGAAACTACTGCCCTTGACCTTGGTGAAGAGCAGGGCCGGGCCGCCTTTGGCAATAACGCGGCGATGGATCTCGGCGATTTCCAGATAGGGATCCACTTCCTGATCGATAATGAGCAGCTCGCCTTCTCGCTCGAGCAGCTTGATGTAGCTGCGCAGGTCAGCCAGGGTCTCGGTCATGATCTATTCAGTTCCTTCCGGGTGATGAGGGTGGCCGTGCTCGTACTGGAGAAAGAGGCGATGGTACTCTTCTTCACTGAAATTGCGCTTCAGGATGCCGGTGAAAAAATCGACAAAGGCATGGATCTCCTGCTCGGAGAGGCGCCGGCTCAAAATATCCGCAAATTCACGCCTGCCTGCCAGCTGCAGAAAGCAGGAGAAGGATTGCTGGTCGAGTTGCTCACTGAGGCCGAAACAGATTTGGGAGGGGGTAAGGGTCATGGTCTCTATGAAAGTCGATCGCAGAGAAGGCCGCTGAATGCCGGAGCGACCAACTTTCATTTTTCGTAGTGGCTGGCCAATCTGGTCCAGCCATGCTGGTTACAAGTTTTGTAACTGCCAGTGGCCGGTGTCATCCCGGCAGGCCGTGGAGTAGGTTCTTTCGGTCTTGCCGTCAATGACGGCGATGATCTCTGCCTGTCTGCATACCTGGCGTGTTGCAGGGTGAGAATAGGCAGGTTGAGGCATTACTTCATAGCTGTTGCCGGTGTCAGGATTACGCCAGGAAGTGGCCTTGCCGGAGGTCCCTCGTTCATACACATGATTGAGCTGCTCCCGGTCATATTTGTCCATCTCGTTGCCCACCATATAGCCAAGCATGGTACCAACCGCCGCGCCAATGAGGGTGGCCTCGGTACTGTGGCCGATGGCCTGTCCGGCAAGCGCACCGCCAATAGCGCCTACGCCGGCACCAGTCTGCCCTTTGGTGGCACAGGAGGAAGTGAGGATGGAAAAAAGGAGAATGGCGGTGAGAAACATTTTATTCATCAATGGAACCTCGTCAGAGTAAAACAGGGATTGCAGGTATGAGAGTAACCCTTTCAATTTTCGTAAAATAATCACCCATGGTGAGGGTTGTCAATGTTTTTATCTTTGAGAGTGTCCGGGTCTGAAACCGTCTTGCCTCAGGCAGAAATGGATTTTCACTCAGTTTTTTGGTGTTTATCTGTGGACCAGGAATAGTTACGTGACATGTGTTTTGGCATTTTCCCGGCATTAAGCTGGATAGTTACTTCTGCTTCACTGATAAAAAGAGGTATGGGCCTTAAGCTGTTCGGGAAGACCCGGAGAAGATGAGGCCCTCATGTATTGTTCTTCCATGGTAAAATGCCTGGTAATGTAAAATCCCAGTTGTATCAGGATGTTCTCAATGGTTGAATTTATTTTCCCACTGCATGTTGTCATACCTGATAGTTACGGATTGTCCGTGGTGACAAGGCCCTGCAGTTCCGCCAGTTCCTCCAGGAGATCGAGGGCCAGGGCCGCGCCCGGGAGATTGACCCTCAGGTCCTGTTGCAGGCGGAGGGTGATCTGGATCCGTTTGATCTGGGTGGCCGCAAAACGCCAGCTTTGCGGGTTGTTGCCAGTGGGATTGATGACCCCTTCGTCTATCATCTCGTGAATGATCTGGGCGTTGACCCGGCACAGGGCACAGCATTGGCGCAGGGTAAAAAAGGTGGTTTCGTCAAGTGCGGTGCAGGGCAGTATAGTGTTAGTCATGAGTGCACTCCTTGTCCGGTTTTGTAATAAAAAAAATGACACCGCGTATTCCATCCGTAGGGGCGAGGCGGTGACTCGCCCGTGGTGCCTTATGGAAAAACCCCTTGGCGCGGGTTTGTCGGCATGAGCCGGGCCATCTCTTCGTAGACTTTTCTCTGGGCCTCTGTTACCGGCTCCGGGGTGACGATGGTCAGAATGACATACTGGTGGCCGCTCTGGGCGGCGGACGACAATCCGCGTCCCTTCAGGCGCATTTTCTTGCCGGACTGGGAACCGGGTGGGATCTTCAGATCTACGGTGCCGCCCAGGGTCGGCACCGGGATCGTCGCCCCCAGCGCCGCCTCCCAAGGGGTGACCGGCAGCAGGAGCTGGATGTCACGTTTGTTCACGGTGAAGATCCGGTGGGGGGCGAAGGCGATTTCCAGGAAGAGATCACCATTGCCAGCCTGTCCGCTGCCGCCTGCGCCCTGGCCCTCAAGCCTGATCTGCTGTCCTTCTATGATGCCCTTGGGGATGGAGAGTGTTATGGTGTGCGGGGAGGTGGTCACGTGGCCGCTTTGATCGACACCCGGCCGGCTGAGGGTGATGGTCTTCTGGGTGCCCTGATAACTGTCTTCCAGGGTGATGATGATCTTGGCATGGACATCCTGGCCTCTGGCATGAAAGGATCCATGGGGATGAAAGCCGGGTCGGGCATGCGGGGAACCGCTGCTTTTGCCGAACAGTGATTCAAAAAAATCACTGAACTGTGAGCTGTCAGCTTGGGTAAAGCCGCCACCGCTGAATTCAAAGCCGGCATCCCAGTTGGGCGGCGGCTTAAAGTCCTGGCCTGCCTGCCAGTTGCTGCCGAACTTATCGTAGGCCGCCCTTTTTTCCGGATCCTGCAGGACTTCGTAGGCCTCGCCAATTTCCTTGAACTTCTCTTCGGCCTCAGGGCTTTTATTGACGTCGGGATGGAGTTTTCTGGCCAGTTTGCGGTATGCTCGTTTGATCTCGTCCTGGGAGGAATCTTTTTTTAGCCCCAGGGCCTGGTAATAATCCTTGAATTTCATTATACCTTCCTTGTCTGTGCCTTATGTTGCCCATGTCATTTTACGCACAATATTATTTCTAACCAGCAACCAAAGGTGTAGGGTGAAAAGAGGATGGTAATCCTTTTATAACGACACTGTCTTGGCAACGGTATCTTCACTTGACACAACTTTATGTTACCGCATACTATACTGTAAATTAAAGGGAAAAAACAGAATGATGGAGATAATTTTTCTCGTTGGTTTTCGGGCCGTGGGAAAAACAACGGTTGGCAGGCAACTGGCGGCTCGTCTTGGTTATTCCTTTCTGGATACCGATGTCCTTATCTGTGAAAAGAAAGGGGCCACGGTTAATGAGATCGTCAAGGATGAGGGCTGGGACGGTTTTCGCCGCTGTGAACAGGAGGTCCTGCTGGCACTTGGCGAACAGAGGCGCTGCGTGATTGCCACCGGCGGCGGCGCTATTCTCCATCGCCATCTGTGGCCGCTCTTAAAGGAGCATGGCCATGTGGTCTGGTTGACCGCGGATCCTGAAATCCTCTGTCAGCGGATCCTGGCCGACAGTACCAGTGCCGACCTGCGTCCTTCCCTGTCCGGGAAGACGGTGTGTGCGGAAGTGCGGGAAATACTGGCGGTCAGGGAGCCTTTGTATCGTGATGCCGCCGATATTATTATCGATACCGGCAAGCTGAGCGTGTCCGAGATCGTCGATAAAATAATTACGAATTACGAATTACGAATTACGAATTCGTCAATTCATCCTGCTTTTTAATTCGTAATTTGTAATGGTTATAAGTTGAGAGGAAAAAAATGGCAGGAAATACCTTTGGTAAAGTATTCCGGGTGACCACCTGGGGAGAGTCGCACGGCACGGCAGTCGGTGCGGTGATAGACGGATGTCCGCCAGGGATAATCCTTGATCCCAGGGAGTTGCAAAAGGAGATGGATCGTAGGCGGCCAGGCCAGGGCGGGGCCTCCAGTCCGCGCCAGGAGCCGGATCAACTGGAGATCCTCTCCGGGGTCTTTACCCCGGAGGGTGCTGATCTGCCGCGCAGTACCGGCACTCCCATCTCCCTTGTTATCTATAATAAAGACGCCCATTCCAAATCCTATGACAACCTGCGTGATATCTTCAGGCCGGGGCATGGTGATGTGACCTATCTGGCCAAATACGGCATTCGCGATCATCGCGGCGGCGGTCGGGCCTCGGCCCGGGAGACGGCGGCACGCGTTGCGGCAGGAGCTGTTGCCAAACAGCTCCTGCTCCAATACAAAATCGAGGTGCGGGCCTATACCGTGGCTCTGGGGGGGGTGCATGCCAGCCGGCGTGATCTCTCCCGGCTCGAGACCAACAGCTACTATTGCCCGGATAGCGAGGCGGCCGTGCTGATGGAGCAGCGGGTTCAGGAGGTGCGTGCACAGGGAGATACTGTCGGCGGGATCGTCGAGATAGTGGCCTCCTGTCCGGCCGGCCTTGGCGAGCCGGTCTTTGACAAGCTGGAGGCCGAGCTCGCCCATGGTCTGATGTCCATTGGCGCGGTCAAGGGCGTGGAGATCGGTGCCGGCTTTGCGGTGGCCGGGATGCTTGGTTCGGAGAATAATGACCCGATTGGCCCCCATGGTTTTCTGACCAATAACGCCGGCGGAATTCTGGCAGGGATCTCCAACGGAGCGCCGCTGGTGATCAGGGTGGCGGTCAAACCGATTCCTTCCATCGCCCGCGAGCAGCAGACCGTCAATCTGGCCAATGAGCCGGTAGCGATCAAGGTCGGCGGCCGTCATGATATCTCCGCCATCCCCAGGATCATCCCGGTCTGTGAGGCCATGGTCCGTCTGACCCTGGCTGATCATCTGCTGCGGCAGATGGCCGTTGATTGTCGGGAGGGTTGAGTGGCCATGAGCAAAAAACGTGAAGTCGCCCTTGCGCCGATAGCGCTTCATCCAGGTGAGCGGAGCGAAGCGGAGACGCAGGCCCTGGCACCCGCGAAATCGGGGCGTCCAGGCACTGTACCCGGACGTACACCTATCCGCACCATCTGGATGCTGACCCGTGAGTATGGCAATCTGGCCGGGGCCGGCGGGGTCAAGGATGTGACCCTGCAATTGTCCAAGGCCCTGGCCGGCTGGTCCGGCCGCTCTGTGAGTGTGGTCATGCCGCGCTATGGCTGTATGGATCCGGTGGCTCTCGGTTTTGCCCCTCTTGCTGATCCGTCGTTTCCCGAGCGCGCCCTTGACTATGAGGTCGATCTTGACTATGCCCACGTCGAGCGGCGGGAAAAGGTGCGGGTCTGGGTGGCCAGGAGAGATCGGGTAACTCTCTATCTCCTTGAGGCCGACCGTTTTGCCGACAAAACCGCGGTTTATGGCTATACCACAGCCGATGAGCTGGCCAATCCCGCGCACAGGGCAGGGCAGGGTCATGATGATTATTTTGCCATGAATATCCTGCTCCAGAAAGGGGCGCTTGATCTCATGCTGCTGCTTGATATTCGTCCGGATATCATTCACTGCCATGATGGTCATACCGCCGTGCTGCCGGCCATGATCCATGAAAATGGCGGCTGGCGTCATTTCTTCCGCCGGACCGGCACGGTGGTGACCATCCACAATGCGGGCCGGGGCTACCATCAGGAGGTGGCGGACCTCTCCTTTGCCCATGCCGTCACCGGTCTGCCGTGGACGGTCATTATGGGCAACCGGCTGGCCGATTGCTTCGATCCCCTGCTGGCGGCGGCCCGCTATGCGGTGATGAATACGGTCAGCGAGCAGTATGGTCGTGAGCTGCAGGAGACGGATAATGACCAGCTGACCGGCTGGCTTGGCCATACCCTGCAGGAACGGGGGGTGATTCTGAAAGGGGTGACCAACGGCATCGACCCGTCCGAGTTTGATCCGACCGATGCAGGGAAGAGCGGCATTGATGCTCCCTTCAACCCACAGGCCGCCGGCGGGTTGTCAGGGAAGCGGGTGTGCAAGGAGCATCTGCTGCGGGAGCTTGCCGGGGATCGGAGCACGCAGGAGCGACTCGGCGGAATCTTGCCCATTGGCTCCCTCGATTTCCGGCCTGATCTGCCCCTTTTTACCTTTATCGGCCGCCTCAACGACCAGAAGGGGGTCGGAGTGCTGCTGGCCGCTTTGCGGCGGCTGTTAAAAGAGCAGCCGGATTTTCAGTTTCTGCTGCTGGGCAGCGGCGGTCATGACGAGGAGCAGGGGCTGACGCGTCTGGCTGAAAAGGTGGAAAATCGTGGCCGGGTCTGTGTCCTCAAGGGGTTTAATCCGGCCCTGGCCAACCGGGTCTATGCCGCCGGCGATTTCTTCCTGATTCCTTCCCGCTATGAACCCTGCGGTCTGACTGATTTTATCGCCCAGCTCTTTGGCAACCTGCCCATTGTCCATCATGTGGGCGGCCTGGTGAAGGTGCTGGACGGGGAAACCGGATTTTCCTACATGCAGCATACAGCGGCCGCCCTGATTGAGGCGATGCAGAGGGCCATGGCCCTGTATCAGGAACATCCTGCCAGGATCAGGACGATGCAGCGGCAGGCCGTCCAGCGGATTCAGGAGAAACATATCTGGCAGATAGTGATGAAACAGTATCTGCAGCTGTATAAAGAGGCAAAAGATGGCAATGGACAGGTGTTCATTGATAACTGATCATTGAGTCATCAAGGAGTATGGATATGACGATAAAGATAGGCATTAATGGTTTTGGTCGTATTGGCAGAAGTATTTTTCGGGCGATCAGCAAAGATCCGGCTTTTGCTGATATTGAGGTGGTGGCCATCAATGATCTTACCGATAATGCCACTCTCGCTCATCTGCTGCAGTATGATTCGATCATGGGGATCTATGAAAAGAAGGTGGAGAGTGACGCCAACGGCATCATGATCGATGGTCGCCACATTGCGGTCTCCAGTCACCGCACTCCGGCTGACATCCCCTGGGGCAAGCTGGGAGTCGAATATGTCACTGAATGTACAGGGATATTCCGCGATTTCGATTCGCTTAAAAGCCATATCGATGCCGGGGCCAGAAAGGTGATCCTGTCCGCTCCCGCCAAGGGCGATGTCAAGACCTTTGTCATGGGGGTCAATGAGGATGAGTATGACCCGCTGCTGCATCATGTGGTCTCTAACGCCTCCTGTACTACCAACTGTCTGGCCCCGGTGGCCCAGGTTATCCTCGATAATTTCGGAATCAAACGGGGGCTGATGACCACGATCCATTCCTATACCGGTGATCAGCGCCTTCTTGACTTTCCCCATGCGGATCTGCGGAGGGCAAGGGCTGCCGGTCTGTCAATGATCCCTACCAAGACCGGAGCGGCCGCCGCCGTGGCCCTCGTCATCCCGGTCCTGAAGGGTAAGTTTGACGGCCTGGCGGTGCGGGTGCCCACCCCCAACGTGTCGCTTGTCGATGTGGTGATGGAGGTGGAAAGGGAGACCACGGTTGAGGAGGTCAATCAGGCCTTGAAGCAGGCCGCAGGCAGGTATCTGGGATACACGGAACTGCCGCTGGTCTCCATCGATTTTCAGGGAGACCCCCGTTCTTCCATCGTTGATGCCGAGTCCACCAAGGTGATCGGTTCTTCGGTCAAGGTGATGAGCTGGTACGACAATGAGTGGGGCTATTCCAACCGGATGCTGGATCTGCTTCTCCACATGGAGGCCAACAAGCCGCTGTAGGTAAGCGCCCAATAAACCCCTCCACCTGTCCTATCCAAGCAAGTGCGCTTGCGTCAAGTTCCAGGGAAGCAGAGCCGGCAGGTAATCCTCCGGAGAAGTGGCCAGGGGCACGGGACATCGTCTTTGCGAATACCGCGACATCGTCTTTGCGAGCGGCAGCGAAGCAATCCAGAGAACCCGGCTCGTCTGTACGAACGGGGGTGAAGTATCGCCGGAGGTCTTAGCAACCGTGGCCCCACACCTCTGGACTGCCACGTTGCTCCGCGCCTCGCAGTGACGGGTGGCGGGGGAAGGGTAGTGAAAGGGGCCCGGGCATCGTCTTTGCGAATGCACGGGACATCGTCTTTGCGAGCGTCAGCGAAGCACTCCAGAGCACCCGGCCCGTCTGTGCGAACGGGGGTGAAGTAACGCCGGAGGTCTTAGTGGCCGTGGCCCCACACCTCTGGACTGCCACGTTGCTGCGCGCCTCGCAGTGACGGGTGGCGGGGGAAGGGTAGTGAAAGGGGCCCGGGCATCGTCTTTGCGAATGCACGGGACATCGTCTTTGCGAGCGTCAGCGAAGCAATCCAGAGCACCCGGCCCGTCTGTGCGAACGGGGGTGAAGTAACGCCGGAGGTCTTAGTGGCCGTGGCCCCACACCTCTGGACTGCCACGTTGCTGCGCGCCTCGCAGTGACGGGTGGGAGAATAAAAAATGCGGTTCTTTTGGCGTTTACCTTTGTAACGAAAGGCTGGTTTCCCGCCGAGGCGTCTCGGCGGGAAAAAAAAGAATGTAACCGGGGCACTAACGAACAGGTAAATCGAGATATATGAGCAAAATCCCTACAACAACAGAGCTGGAATCCGATGCCCTGAAGGCCAATCTGGCGGAGACGGCTGCCGCGGCCGGCGAGGTGGTCATTGACCCGGAGCTCAGGCTGCTGCTGGATATCGTCTCGGGCTATAAGGGGATTCATTTAACCCTTGAACATCTCCTCTATGAGATCTGCCATCCCTATCGGAACTGGTCCCTGCTCATTCCCCAACTCCGCAGCTTCTGCCTGAAAAACAGCAGTTATTATCAGCGCCACGCCCAGGGGCCGGAGGCCTTTACCCTGTTCACCGGCCTGTTCCTCCAGGCCCTGAATGATTCGGTCAAGAAAGGCACCCTGCTCATCCAGATCATCGAGACCCAGCTGGCCTGGGTGGAGAAATTGCTGTCGCTCTTTGACAGCCATGATCTGCAGCGTTTCGGGCCACCCCTCAATGACTATTTTCAGCGATTGGCCGCCTTTGATCAGACCAATCCGCCCATCATGATGTATATCACCCAGGGTCAGCATCCGATGAAGAAACTGGCCCTTCGTCTCCTGGCTTTTTCCGAGGATAAAGAGCTCGATTTTGATTATCGTCCTGTTTCCAGCCTGATGCGTATCATCCTCAAACGGAATTATGACTACTGGCTGCAGGAAGATGACCCGCTGCCCTGGTTTCTTGGCCGTTGCGGCGTCCTCTGCGAGGACTTTCATTCCGGTCAGCTTTTTGCCGCCATCTCCCATGACGCCATGAACCGGCATAAGGAGACCCTGGCGGCCATTGATATCGACACCGATCCCGTCCAAGGCCTGGAGCAGATCCTCAGCCTGCCGGCCCATGTCGATATCGTCCGACTGTATAAAGAAATCCCGGCCCGTCTGGCCTTGGCTGATGCCGGCGGAGAGGGAAGTCCCGGCCCGGATCAGGACCAGCAGTCCAACCGCTTTGCCGAAAATCAGAAGCTGCTGTTTCTCTTCCGGATCATGGATACCAAGGGGCTCTATCTGATCCATGAGGAGACCCTGCGCGAGATTAATCGCAGTCTGGTGCAGCTCATCCGGCAGCAGAGCTTTGAAGAGATCGAACAGTTTCTGCTCACGGCCTTTCAGCTGCTGCGGGCCAATGTCCGCAAGTATCCCCATACATCGCTGCAGTGCATCCAGGTGCTGGGTGGCGAGGTCTTTGACCGGGGCAAGAGCAAGATGGTGGAGGCCTTTCTCTGGGAGGTAGTTCGCTTCGGCTTCCAGTATGCCAATGTCACGGGCGTTGATGAAGACTGGCAGCCCCTGACCAATCCGGCCCATCTGGCCAATATCCGGGTCTGGCTCAACCTGATCATGCAGGAGCCGAAATGGTGCTCCACCCTGTTCTCGGCGCTGATCATCAATCTGAAACTGACCGGCACCTGTGTCAAGGACACCGACCTTTTTCAGCGGGATATCACCAAGCTGCTCAATCATCCCATCGAACCCGTCTATAATCTGGCCAAACAGTTTACCAAACTGATGCCGGTTTTTTTCAATGAGATCGGGGCGGAAGGCCAGCTGCGTGATGTCTCCACCGAGCTTGACGAGATCCATAAACGGCATGATGTGCTGATTCATTTTCTGCGCAAGCAGAGTCATGTCGAGAGCTCCAACCTGATCGTCGGCTTTCTCAAGGCCATCTTTCGCTTCTGGAAGACCAGGGATAAAGAGGTGCTGCTCCCCTTTCTGCCCGAAGAGGTCTATGCGGAGGTCGAAAGCGCCGGCCCCTTCATTGATGATCAGCATATTCTATCCCGGCGGATTGGTGAGCAGCTTCACTTCCAGTCGATGAAAGAGCTTCTCTCCTGGAAGCGGGAGGAGAGACAGCAGTATCTGGAGGCGCAGACCGATCTGCCGGTGGCGGAAAGGCGGCGCTTTGATCTGCTGGTGCAGATGTATCAACTGCTGCATCAGAAATATAACCTTGGTTTTCAGGAGCTTCGTTCCGAGTTGCAGCAGGCGGCCCAGGAAGGATTTCCCCAGATGGAGAAACTGCTGGCCGACCTGGAATCCTGTGATACGGAAGGGTGTCTGGTCGCTCTTTTGAATACCCTTGAGGGGTTGAAGAAAACCATTCTTTCCGGGGAACATTTTGCGGCCCGGGAGGATATCTATTACAAACGTCATATCGCCATTGATATTCCTTCGGTTTATGGCCGCTACGCGGAACGGAAGTTTGACAGCCTGGGGCTGACCTTCCGTCTGGAGAATCTGGCCACAATCTATCTGGAAAAATTGCCGGAGACCGTCAATCTCTCCTTTATCACCGAGATTACTTTTTACCGCATTGCCAAGTGTCTCAAGCTCTATATGCAGGCCCTGCGGGTTGACGGCATCTCCTCCCGGCGCCTTGATACCTATCTGCTGCTGCTGCGCAGTTCGCTCAGGATCAAGCGTTTTTCCTATACCCAGTACCTTGATATCTTCCGGGGCCTTTCCGAAGGGGTCAAGGATGTTATCTACTCTTTTTATACCAACATCCATCAGAACAACCTTTCCATCATCATCCCCCAGATCGGTGAGAAGAACCTGCTCACTAAATATCGTTCCCAGTGGGATGAGCAGGATATGGTGAATACGGTTCATCGTCTGTCGGAGTCCTTTCTCCGGGATCTGATCTCGTCCACCTTCGGCCTGCAGCATCTCGATAATTTTATCTCCAGGATTATCGGCACCCTGGAGATCCAGAAAAACATGTTTGATCAGCGGATGCTTGATCTGCTCATGACCTATAATCCGGAAAAGTCCATCTCCCTGCTCCATCGGGTGACCCCCTATACCCATGACCTGATCCATCTGGGCAACAAGGGCTTTAATCTGGTGACCCTTCATGAAGATAACAAGCCGGTACCGCCCGCCTTTATCATCACCACCGAGGTCTTTCGCTGCCGCGAGGTGATCTATGGTTTTGCCAAGGCCCGCGACGAGTTCATGCAGCGCATCCGCACGGCCCTCGATGAGATTGAGCAGGAAACCGGCAAGGTCTTTGGCTCCTCCGAGCACCCGCTGCTCCTCTCCATTCGCAGCGGGGCCGCGGTCTCCATGCCGGGGATGATGGCCACGATCCATAATGTGGGGCTCAATGAGGAGATCATCGAGGAGTATGTGCGTGCCCATGGTGAGGAGTATCTGTCCTGGGACAACTACCGGCGTTTTCTCCAGTCCTGGGCCATGACCTCCGGGATGCAGCGCGAGGATTTTCAGGATCTGATGAACCGGGCCAAGGCCAGGCATGGGGTGAACCTGAAGCGGGAGTTTACGCCCGAACAGATGCGGCAGCTGGCCCTTGAGTATCAACAGCTGGTGCGCAGAAAAGGTCTGGGGATACCCGAAGATCCCTGGCTGCAGCTGGTGAATGCGGTGGCCATGGTTCTTGATTCCTGGCAGACGGTCAAGGCCACTGATTACCGGAGGATTATGGATGTCTCTGATGCCTGGGGAACGGCGGTGATCGTCCAGGCCATGGTCTTCGGCAATCGCAGTGACAGCGCCGGGTCAGGGGTGCTGTTCACCTCGCACCCCTATCGCAAGGTGCAGCGGGTGGCCCTGTGGGGCGATTATGCCCATGGCGATCAGGGCGAGGATATCGTTTCGGGTCTGGTCACCAGCCTGCCGATCTCGGTGGAGCAGGCCGAGCTTGATGGCCGCTCTGTGGCTGAGAGTCTGGAGCTCCGTTTCCCCCTGATCTATGACCGTCTGCTCGCCATCTCCCGGGATCTGGTCTATGAGAAACGCTGGGATCCGCAGGAGATTGAGTTTACCTTTGAGGGACCGGAGCCCGAACATCTCTATCTCCTGCAGACCCGCGATATGATCACCATCAAGAAGAAGGAACATTTCAACGTCTTTGTCGAGACAGCGGAGCTTGAGAACGCTTTTCTGGGGAAGGGGATCGGGGTCTCGGGATCCGCCCTGTCCGGGCGCGCGGTCTTTTCCGAGGAGAATATCCTGGAGCTGCGGGCCACTGATCCAAAGACGCCCCTGATCCTGATCCGTCAGGATACGGTGCCCGAGGATATCAAGGTTATTGATATGGCGGAAGGGCTGCTGACCGCCAGGGGCGGTCAGACCTCGCACGCCTCAGTGGTGGCCGTCCGCCTGGAGAAGACCTGTGTCGTCGGCTGCAAGCATCTGAAGGTCTACGAGGCCGGCGAGTATTGCGAGATCGGCAGCCAGGTGATCCGCTTTGGTGATCCCGTCTCCATCGACGGCAGGAAAGGGCTGCTGCTCGTGGGGATGCATCCCATTCGGGAAGAGATGCATATCCTGCCGCTGTAGGGATGGTTTTAAGGTTACCAAGGAGAAGAGCCCGGTCAATCCTCCGGGAAAGTGGTCAGGGGCAAGGGACATCGTCTTTGCGAGCGGCAGCGAAGCAATCCAGTGAACCCGGCCCGGAATGAAGTCGAGCCTGAAACCCTTGATATTAAAAAGAGGCATTTGCCAATTTATCTTGAGGAGGTCACGTATGCTGTTCAAGGTTTTTCCGGAGGCGGAACTGACTCGCCTCTTTGAGCTGCTGGCCAAAGACAGGATTGTCGGGCCGGTGAAAAAGGGGGAAGATCAGCAAGGCCGTCCCCTCTATGACTTTGATGTGGTCCATGATCTGGCGGATCTGCACCTTGACTACACCCAGACCATCCATTCGGCCAAGAATTATTTTCTGCCCTACCGCGAGGACCTCTGCACCTTTACCTTTCAGAATGACGACTGGCAGAAGGAGGTGGATTACGGGGTCTATGCGCCGCTGGTGCTCCTCGGTCTGCATCCCTGTGATATCAATGCCCTGAATAAACTGGACAAGGTTCTGCTCGGAGGCCGTTATCCCAACCCCTTTTACGGGGAGAAGAGGGGAAACATGTTCATCGTCGGCCATTCCTGCACTCCGCAGCCTTTCTGCTTCTGCCAGTCGATGGGCACGGATTCGGCCATACGTGGTTTTGATCTCTTTCTCACCCGCATGGGAGATCTCTATTTTGCCGAGATCCTCTCACCCCGCGCCTTGCACCTGCTGGAGCAGATTGACTGTTGCGATCCCGACAGCAGCGAGCATCGCCGATACCTGGACCTGATGGAGGAACGGGAATCGCTCTTTGTCGCCCACGTCGATACCTCGGACCTGACCAAGATTCTGGATCTCGAGTTTCAGTCCCCGGTCTGGCAGGAGTGGGGGCAGAAATGTCTCTCCTGCGGTACCTGCGCCCAGGTCTGTCCTACCTGCTACTGCTACGGGGTTACCGAGCAGGTGGATATGGATTTCAGCCGTGCCTGGAAGGAGAAACAGCTCTACTCCTGCAACCTCCTCGATTTTGCCTCGGTGGCCGGCAGCCATAACTTCCGGCCCGAGAGCCATACCCGGATAAAATATCGCTACTACCATAAACACCGGGGTTTTGTGGAGGCCTTTGAAGAGTCGCTGTGCGTAGGCTGCGGCCGCTGCGGCCAGGCCTGCCTGGCGCGGATCACGGTGCCGGAGGTGATAGCCAGTGTCCGGGCCGGCAAGGAATAATTCGTCAGGCTGAAGCCCGACCTGCCATTCAATGGTAAAAAGTAGGTCGGGTTTTAACCCGACGATGGCTTATCCCAGCCCATTTTTTACAGGCCCAAGAGGTAGATAATGAAAACTGAACGTGAATTTGTCCAGCCTGGTGCCGGCGAGCAGTTTGAGTATTCCTATAAGGCTGAGATCACCAATGTCTATCCTCTGACCGGGATGGAAAAACTCTATCAGATCCAGCTTGTTGACCCGCTGGAACGTGAGCGCTTCACCTTCAGACCGGGTCAGTTTGTCATGCTGGAGCTGCCGGGTATCGGCGAGGCCCCGTTCTCCATTACTTCATCCCCGGTGCGTCACGGCGATATCGAGCTGTGCATCAGGGCGGTCGGCAATATGACCCGGTTTCTCGATCGGGTGGAACGGGGAACCATGGTCGGGATCAGCGGCCCTTTCGGCACCCATTTCCCGGTGGAGAAGATGGAAGGAGAGGATATCCTGCTTATTGGAGGCGGTCTTGGGATTGCGCCGCTGCGTTCTCCCATTCTGACGGTGCTGGAAAATCGCAGCCGTTATGGTCAGGTGGATATCATCTATGGGGCGCGCAGTCCTTCTGAATTGCTTTTTGACTATGAATACGCCATGTGGCGGCAGTTTGATGTGGGGCTTGATATCATCGTCGATAGGGCGGAACCGGGCTGGCAGGGGCCAGTGGGGCTGATCACCGAGCTTCTGAAAGAGCGGATTGCCAAGGGGCACGCGGATCGCTTCCGGGAGCGGACCAGCGCCATTGTCTGCGGCCCGCCCGTCATGTTCCGTTTTGTCTGTGATCTGCTGATCGCCGCCGGGGTGCCGGTGGAAAAGATCTTTGTCTCGCTTGAGCGGCGCATGCACTGTGGCCGGGGCAAGTGTTGCCGGTGTAATATCGGCTCCACCTATACCTGCCTTGACGGCCCGGTCTTCGATTATTGGTCGGTACTGAATTTGAAGGAGGCTATTTAGAGACCGTTATGACACAAGCAAGGTCCCTTTCTTGCTTGTGTCATTTACGGCCTCTTATGCCGCCCCTCGGGAACAGCCAATCTGTTCGGGCTGTTCCCGAGAGCGGCCGATGCCGGAAAGCAACAATGTCGGCAGAAAGCAAGGTCCCTTTCTTGCTTGTGTCATTTACGGCCTCTTATGCCGCCCCTCGGGAACAGCCAATCAGTTCGGGCTGTACTTGATAGCGGCTGATGCCGGATAGCAAGGGAGGTTGGCAGCATAGCCAGGTAATCTTCTGGAGAAGTGGTCAGGTGCAAAAGACATCGTCTTTGCGAGCGGCAGCGAAGCAATCCAGAGCACCCTGCCCGTTTGTATGAACGGGTGAATTAACGCCGGAGGTCTTGGTACCGTGGTCCCACACCTCTCTGGACTGCCACGCTGCTTCGCGCCTCGCAGTGACGGGTGAAGTAAGGCCGGAGGTCTTAGTGACCGTGGCCTGCCTGTCTTTGCGGCGGCAGCGAAGCAATCCAGAGTACCCTGCCCGTTTGTACGAACGGGTGAAGTAACGCCGGAGGTCTTGGTACCGTGGTCCCCCGCCTCTCCGGACTGCCACGCTGCTTCGCGCCTCGCAGTGACGGGTGAATTAACGCCGGAGGGCGTAGTTGTAGCCTGAATGAAATGCAATGGAATCCGGGGCAGGGCGTGGTAGAGACACCCACCGGCCCCGGATTCCGCTGCCGCTCCATCCAGCCTACTTTTGTTACCTTAACCCCGATGAACGGGATAAGTGCCTTTCGCAGGTTATTTTCTTGCAAAAAAAAAACAAGAAAACAACCTGTAAGGCACTAAATCCTGCGTACAGAACAATGTATTATTGCCGAGGCCTCTTATGCATATTAACCCATCCAACTTATTCATGAACAGGTCCTGAGATGACGATGACAAAGACATTCCTGGGAGTCCCGGTGGCCAGGCCCAAGGTGGCCTTTTTGGAGCTGAGCTCCTGTGAGGGCTGCCAGCTGCAGCTGCTCAATAATGAGGCGACCCTGCTTGACTTTCTCTCGCTGGTCGAGATCGTCCGTTTCCGGGAGGGGATGAAGGAGGCGGGTGATGAGTATGAGATCGCTTTTGTCGAAGGCTCTATTACCCGGGCTGATGAGGAAGAGCGGCTCAAGCGCATCCGCCGGCAGGCCAGGGTGGTGGTGGCACTCGGCAGCTGCGCCTGTTTTGGCGGGGTCAACCAGTTGAAGAATCGCTTCAATGATCTGGAGTGGGTGAAAAGAGAGGTCTATGGCTCCCATCCCATCGACAGCCAGGAGGCCAAACCCCTCTCCGCGGTCATTGAGGTGGATCTGGAGATCTTCGGCTGTCCGATCAAGAAGGAGGAGGTGGAGCGTATTGTCACCGCCCTGGTGCTCGGCCAGGAGGTCCGTCATCCGCAATATCCGGTGTGCATGGAGTGCAAGGCCCGCGAGAATATCTGCCTCTTTGAGCTGGGTGAGCCCTGTCTGGGGCCGGTGACCCGGGCCGGCTGCGATGCCTGGTGTCCTGCCAACCGCATGGGCTGCTGGGGCTGCCGGGGGCCGGCGCCGGAGGCCAATCTTGCCCGCTTGGAGATCATCATGGCCGAACGGGGTATCTCCCGGCAGCGGATGATCGACCGGCTGGAATGTTTTGGCGGCTTTGCCGGCTTTGTCGCCGAGGTCAAAGGGAAAAAGGAGGAACGATGATGAAGATCTCCTGTGATATCGATATCAAGCATCTGACCAGGGTCGAAGGGCACGGCAACATCCGCATTGTCATTGCAGACGGCAGGGTGCGGGAGGCCCGCTGGGAGGTGGTGGAGACTCCGAGATTTTTCGAGGCCATCCTGGTGGGGAAGCATTTTGAGAACGCCCCCTACATCTGCGGCCGGATCTGCGGCATCTGCTCCATCGGCCATACCCTGGCCTCGATCCGGGCCGTGGAAAACACCTTCGGGATCATCCCCACGGAGCAGACCAGGCGCTTGCGCCTCCTGCTCAAACACATGGAGACCCTGCAGAGCCATATTCTCCATATCTATTTTCTGGCGGCCCCTGATTATCTGGGGGTCGGCAGCGTCCTGCCGCTGACCCAGAGCCATCCGGCGGTGGTGCAGCAGGCCCTCCGCCTCAAACTCCTGGCCAACGATATCTGTGACGAGGTGGGCGGCCGCAGGCTGCACCCCACCCGCACCGTGGTCGGCGGCTTCACCATGCTGCCGGACCGCTACCGTCTGGGCCAGTTCCGGCAGCGACTGCAGGCATCCCTTGCCGATCTGGACGCCAGTGTCGAGCTGTTTGCCACTTTTACCATCCCTGATTTTCAGCGGCAGACCGAGTTCGTTTCCCTGAAGGGTGAGGGCGACTATCCCTTTATCGGCGGCAATCTTATATCAAGCGACGGGGTGGTGAAAGAGGAGCGGGAATACGCGGCCATGACCAATGAGTATATGGCGGACTTCTCCACCTCCAAGCTGAGCCGCCTGTCGCGCAAATCCATGGCCGTCGGCGCCCTGGCCCGGATCAATAACAACTTCGCCGGACTGCTGCCTCAGGCCAAGGCTATTGCCGAGGGCTTTGGCCTCGGGCCGGTGGTGGTCCATAATCCCTTCATGAATGTGGTGGCCCAGCTGGTGGAGTGTGTGCAGGTGGTGCTGGAATCAATGCAGTTGATCGATGAGCTGCTGGCCGAGCCCTGGCAGGAGGTGCGACAGACGGTTGAACCCCGGAAAGGCATCGGCGTGGCGGCCGTGGAGGTGCCCAGGGGCATTCTCTATCATTGCCTGCATCTGGACGGTGCCGGCCGGATCGTCAAGGCCGATTGCGTCATCCCCACCAGCCAGAATCACGCCAATATCCTTCATGATATCGAGGCGCTGGCCCTGTTCTGTGTCGATCAGGGCAAGACGGATAAAGAGATCGAGCTGCTGGCCGAGATGCTGGTACGGGCCTATGACCCCTGCATCTCCTGCTCGGTGCATTAAAGATATTGGGCTCTTTCAGTAGATCGGGTTTTAACCCGACGAAGGTCTGGCAATGCCCCCCTGTCGTCAGGCTGAAACTCTTGAAGGGACTATTTCAACGAAAACCAGCCTCGTGTCTCCGCCACCCCCAACGCCTTCAGGATCATGGCCAGCGGACAGAATTTGCTGAAAAAAACCGAACTGGAAGAGATTGGCTCCGACAAAGGCGGTGAACAAGAGCCAGTACGGATGGTGAAAAAGGGGACTTGCAACCTAAATTCCCGTGTTATTGTAACGAGGCGGGAGGTTTGACCCCCAATTTGGTGTAGAGTTCCATCTGATGCTTGGTGGCCTCGCCAACCTGAAGTCGTCGTCCAGGCACTTCAAAGCATTCAATAACATCCAATTCGTCGAGAACTTCTGGCTCCTCGCTATTTTGAGTGGGTAAGGGTTTCTGGTGTAGCGTATTTCTGGTATGCTCTCGGTCATTATGAGAGATACAGACTTATTCCAATTGGCCCTTGGTCTATCCTCCCCGTGGGAGGTAGAGTCGTCACGCTTTGATCTTGATCAAAAGCGACTTGATATCACTTTATTTTTTGCCAGGGGTAGCACCTTTACCTGCCCTGATTGTGGGCAGATGTCTTTGCAGGCGCATGATACCATCGAAAAGACATGGCGGCACTTAAACTTTTTTTCAACACGAAGCGTACTTGACGGCCAAGGTGCCACGCGTACATTGTGACCATTGCGGTGTCCGCCTTGTAGATGTTCCCTGGGCCAGACCAGGCAGCGGATTCACCTTGCTGTTTGAGGCGTTGGTTATGATGCCGGCCAAGGCGATGCCGGTCAAGACCTTGGCGGAATATGTTGGGGAGCATGACACCCGTCTGTGGCGTGTAATCCATCACTACGTTGATCAGGGACGTGCTGACTCTGACCACTGCGAGGTTGAAGACGTCGGATTCGATGAGACTTCCAGCAAGCGAGGTCACAACCACGTCAGCCTTTTTGTTGATCTGGCAGGCCCTGACATCCTCTTTGCTACAGAAGGTAAGGATGCTTCCACTGTCACGAAGTTCAAAGAAGACTTGATAGCCCATGGTGGCGCCGAGAAGAATATCAAGCAGATGTGCTGTGATATGTCCCCGGCTTTTATCAAAGGAGTTACAGAGAATTTCCCTGACGCTGAGTTAACCTTTGATAAATTCCACATCATGAAGATCGTGAATGAGGCAGTTGATCAGGTTCGCAGAGAGGAGCAAAAGCAGTATTCTGATCTGGCCAAATCCCGTTTTGTATGGCTCAAAAATTCTGAAAACTTGTAACTGTTCAGCAGCACCACATCTGCGTTGTCAGCAGCCTGCTTATGTGCGAAAAGCACACATCGCAGGCCGCTTCCTAGCGTCTGCGGCGCTGCTGAACAGTTACGGTTCCGGGTTTATTGTGTTTTCCGGCCTCGAGGTGGATAGTTACGAAAACTTGACAAAAAAGCAGGCTGAAAAACTTGATAGCCTTACCCTGAAGAAACTCAACCTGAAAACCAGTCGTGCCTATCATATCAAACTGAACTTTCAGGAGATATTCAACCAGACAGATGAAGGGGCGGAGTGTTTGTTGAAAAAATGGTACTTCTGGGCAACTCACAGCCGTTTGCAACCGATCGTAGATGCAGCCCATACAATTAAACGCCACTGGAATGGTGTCCTCCAATGGTTTAAATCGCGAATAACCAATGGTGTTCTCGAGGGGATCAACAGCTTGATTCAAGCAGCCAAAGCAAGAGCTCGAGGTTACAGAACTACCAGGAATTTAATCGCCATGACTTACCTCATCGGCGGAAATCTTAAATTTGGTTTACCCACTTGAAACAGCGAGGAGCCACCGTTACCTTCCCAAAACCGACCAAAGATGGAGATGTGTTTTTAACCAGCACTCTGTCAATGGAAGGTGAGGACCCTGTACTTGTTGCCGAGATAGCCAATCGTCTCGGAGAAGAGGCACGGCGGGTAACGGCAGCAAAGGTTCTTTTAAACCTGCAGGCTAAGGTAAACGCGAGAATAAAAGATCTAAATCAGGAAATCCAGCTTCTCCGTGAGAAAACGATAAAACATCGTCTGGATGAGGTTGAACGCCTGGAAACGGCCGATGTCTTAAAAAGAAAAACGATTACCGATAAGATTGCAGCGCTGCGAGTGTCTGCTAAAAAGAAGCGTTTGGACAGAATTGCAACTCTTCGTGAAGCAGCCGGGATTGCCCATTCCTTGGGGATCAAGGACCCGATCCTCTATAAACTGGACAAGATCAGTGGTGCGTCTCCAGGTACAACACAAATTATGACGGATCTAACAACGCCTGCCCCCCAGCTCTATACCCTGGGTTTTGAGGCGCTTGAGGCTGAAATTCAAAGTCTGTCAGCGCGTACGTCTGACGATCCCTTTATTCCTGAGCTGCGTGATCTGGAGGAACAGCTGGCAATCCTTGAACATAATCGGAAAGTTGAACAGCTCAAAAGTCGAAAGAATGACGACCCCTTTATCGAGCCTCTTCGAGATAAGGAGAATGAGCTGGCGTATCTGGAATCAATTCAAAATGATCCACGGACTGTGATCACAGCACGGCTGGATCAAGCCGCCTTCCCGCCAGAAAGACGCATCAAGCCAAAACGGCCGCTTGTGGTCGCCCTGGGTCTGGTCATCGGCCTGATGGGCGGTATCTTCCTGGCCTTTTTCATGAACTTTGTCGCATCGGCCAAGGCGAGGAGTGTGCCTGAAGAGGCATAGCTGGCCGTCCGCTGACGGTGTCATCGTTCCCACGCACCGGCGCTCGTCATCGTTCCCACGCTCCGGCGTGGGAACGCAGCCCCAGACGCTCCAGCGTCGCCTGCACTAAAACCACACCCGCATAGATTATTATGGGCAGAAGTCGTTACACCATCACCGAAGCAGATAAACCGCATTTTATGACGTGTACGGTGGTGGAATGGCTGCCGGTTTTTGCTCGCCCGGAGACAGTAGAAATCCTGCTGGCTTGCTGGCGCTATCAAAGAGAACAGGCTGGCTTGCGTCTTTATGGCTACGTGATCTTGGAAAATCATTTGCATTTAATCGCCCAGGCGCAGGATTTAAATAAATGCATCAGCAGTTTTAAGTCGTTCACTGCCCGGCAACTGATCAATTATTTGCAGGCTCACCATGCTGATCGGTTATTAGACCGGCTTCGTTTTGCCAAGCGGGCGCATAAAGCAGACCGGGAGTATCAATTCTGGCAAGAGGGTGTTCACGCCGAGATGATATTGAGTGAGGCGATGATGCGCGAGAAGTTGGACTATATCCATGCTAATCCGGTAAAGCGCGGTTATATCAATCTGCCTGAACATTGGCGTTATTCCAGTGCGGGTTATTATATGGGTCTGCCTGGGTTAATTGAGATAGATGCTTGGTGATTCGACGCCGGAGCGTCTCGGGCTGTGTTCCCACGCCGGAGCATATCGGACTGTGTTCCCACGCCGGAGCATATCGGACTGTGTTCCCACGCCGGAGCATATCGGACTGTGTTCCCACGCCGGAGCATATCGGACTGTGTTCCCACGCCGGAGCGTGGGAACAATGCACTTATCGACCAGCTTTGGGACGCGGGTGGACGTGGGGGATGTTCTGCAGATTATAAGTTTTTGGGAACGGGTCGGTCCGGAAAGTGGTGTTTCTTGACCGGCCTTCAGTGTAGCGGTTATGGATTTGCGGAGCTGGTGACGGTGCTACCCCTTTGTGGCAAGCCCGGCTGCAATATCTCTTTGCAACTCTTTTATGAGAGCTATCGGGTCACTGCTATCTCGTATCGGGCGGCCTATGACGACATGATCCGCACCATTGATAATTGCTTCTTTTGCGGTGGCAATGCGCACCTGATCGTCGTCTTCATTCTCTATATTTGCACCAGGTCTTATTCCCGGGGTGACAATGAGAAAGTTTTCTCCAAGCTCATCACGGAGGGGCTGCGCTTCCAGTGGCGAAGAAACGACGCCATCACAGCCAAGTTCCAATGCCTTTCTTGAGCGAAGAAGAACGAGGTCTCTAATGCTTCCCGTCATTCCCATTTCGCGCATATCATCCTCACTGAAACTGGTCAGAACGGTCACGGCAAGAATCTTGAGACCATTTTTATCCTGAATCGCCGCCCTGAGGATGGGGTCATTCCCGTGGACAGTTGCAAAGGTGACACCTCTATTTTTCAGCTGATCGACAGCGAGCTTGACGGTTTCGGGGATGTCGAAGAATTTAAGGTCAACCATGACCTTGTTTCCTCTTGCAATGATAGCGTCAATGGTCTGGAACCAGCCAGCCAGAAAGAGTTGCAGGCCTACCTTGAAAAATTTAATTTCACCGTCTAACTTTTCCACCAGAGCCATCGCTTCTTCATGTGACGACACATCAAGAGCGAAGATTATTCTCTCGTTTAATGGGATATTTTTACTCATGACGATAGCAATTTTTTATAAATGATTTTTAATGCCTTACAGATTATCTTCATGTCTTTTTGCAAGAAAATAATCTGCGAAAGGCACTTGTCCCGTTCATCGGGGATAGGGTATTTTACCTTGAATGGAGATCACCATCTGGATGCAGGAAACCGTATTATCCGCTCTGCATGGCGATTTACATTAATTAAATAAGGGTTCCATGTCAACTGCTTTAAATTAATGTGGGGAGTAATGTAAAACCTCTCTGGACTGCCACCTTGCTGCGCGCTTCGCAGTGACGGGTGGGAAAAAAATGCGGTTCTTTTGGCGAGACCGGCTATTTCGCCGAACAGCAGCCCCGGGTCTCCGCCACCCCTAACGCCTTCAGGATCATGGCCAGCGGACAGAATTTGCTGAAACCGTACTGGAAGAGGTTGGCCCCGACAAAGGCGGTGAAAAAGAGCCAGTAAGGATGGTGAAACAGGGGGCTTGCCTCAACCCCCAGGGCCAGAGAGAGCATGATGAGAAATCCGGCGATGGTGTGAACCCAGTCTGTGATGATCATGGTGTTGTCCTTTGTTGGTCTCTTGATTATAAAGAGAGGGTAGCTTCTGGTGGCGCTCGGCCCCGCATGTTGTCCGTCACGGGTAGCAAAATAATAGTACCAGCAGGGCCGATTGTCCAGTGATAATAAAAGGTGAACAAGCAAGCGGGAAAGTATGTTGCCGCCCGCCCGGCGAGTGTCTGTCCATAAATGAGGATTTTTGTTCGAGATCAAGGACTGCGAAAAAAATAAGCGCAGGCATATGTTTGATATTCCGAGCATTATTTCTTGAGCATGACGCAGAGATCGGGCAAAAAGACCATTTATGGACAGGCACCAGCTGAACTCCAACGACCTCCCCTTATCCGATCTCACAGGAACTGCAGGAAATGACAGAAGGAAGCGCCTTTGTAGAAATTGCCGCCATTTTAGGCCTGGCGACGCTTGTCGGCATCGTCGGCCAGAAATTGCGCCAGCCCCTGATCATCATGTTTCTGGCCACCGGCATTCTGGCCGGCCCTTCCTGCCTGGGTATTATCCAAAGCTATGATCAGGTCGAATTGCTGGCCGAGATCGGCATTGCCCTGCTGCTCTTTATTGTCGGCCTCAAACTTGATCTGCATCTGATCCGCACCACCGGCCCGGTCGCTCTGGCCACCGGCCTCGGGCAGATCATCTTTACCTCGGCAATCGGCTTCGTCATCGCCGTCGCCCTGAATATGGACTACCTCACCGCGGCCTATGTCGCCGTGGCGCTGACCTTTTCAAGTACCATCATCATTGTCAAGCTGCTGTCCGACAAGAAAGAGATCGATTCTCTGCATGGCCAGATTGCGATCGGCTTTCTTATTATTCAGGATATCGGCCAGCGACTGTCCGGCAATCTGCGAATCCTCGCCGACCATAATCTCGGCCGACCGCGTATTGGCAGGCGATTGTCTCATCGTCATGGGAGCAGCCACGATCATCAAGACGCTCAAGGACCAGGAACCACTCTAGCCCGCCCCGCCACACAGCCACGGGAGCAAGTAGCCAGCAGCCCCTGATACAACCAGTAGCCCGAATGAAGCGCCAGCGCAATCCGGGCCCGGAATAACATCAAACCAACCCCCGCCCCGAATACCCCTCCACCCCCTCCAGCCCCCCAGGTATTACACAACTTCCGGGGAAGGGGCCAGGGACATCGTCTTTGCGAGCGGCAGCGAAGCAATCCAGAGGATGCCGCCCGTTTGTGCAAAGGGGGTGAAGTAACGCCGGAGGTCAGAGTGACCGGGGTCCCACACCTCTGGACTGCCACGTTGCTGCGCGCCTCGCAGTGACGGGTGAAGGGCGGTGAAGGGGCCAGGGACATCGTCTTTGCGAGCGGCAGCGAAGCAATCCAGAGTACCCGGCCCGTTTGTGCGAAGGGGGTGAAGTAACGCCGGAGGTCAGAGTGACCGGGGTCCCACACCCCTGGACTGCCACGTTGCTGCGCGCCTCGCAGTGACGGGTGAAGGGCGGTGAAGGGTGCCAAGGCCATCGTCTTTGCGAGCGGCAGCGAAGCAATCCAGAGGATGCCGCCCGTTTGTGCGAAGGGGGTGAAGTAACGCAGGAGGTCAGAGTGACCGGGGTCCCACACCTCTGGACTGCCACGTTGCTGCGCGCCTCGCAGTGACGGATGGCTGCGAAGGTGCCAGGGACATCGTCTTTGCGAGCGGCAGCGAAGCAATCCAGAGAATCCGGCCCGTTTGTACGAAAGCAGTGATGTAACGCAGGAGGTCCTGGCGACCATGGCCCCACACCTCTCTGGACTGCCACCTTGCTGGCGCGCCTCGCAGTGACGGGGGTGGGGATTGTCTTTGGTGCCACTTTTTATTCCTGGAAAATATCGGCGTATATTTTTTCGAAATAGTCGGCTTCCTTGTCGGTCAGGGCCGCGAACTCCCGTTGCCGGGCTCGTCCGGACAACCGGCCGCAGCCTTGCCGCAGAAAGCGCAGGAGCAATTCAGCGGTGCGGTCCGGCATGTCAATCAGGGCCTGGACTGCTCCCCGGAACTGATCATGTCGGCGCAAGAATTCAGTCTCCTGCGGCAGGTCTTCCTCGATAGTCTTCCGGACACAAGCGTAAAGAAATTCCGCCTGCGGGGTGGCATCGAAGAAGCGGTAGAAGTCGCCGGTATCATTTAAGACCTGCACATTGGAGCGTGGGGTCGGCGCCCATTCGATCAGAGGCAGCAGGCGCCCCGCATAGTCTTCCAAAACCTGGCGGTAATCATCCAGTCGTTCCAGGATTGCCGAGGATACCGGAAACACCACTCCCGGCGGATTAAAACCGCGCTGGGCCAGAACGTGGTGGATCAGGTAACGATGAATTCTGCCGTTGCCGTCCTCGAAGGGATGGATATAGACGAAACCAAACGCCAAGATCGCGGCGGCAATGACCGGGTCGAGCTGTTTGGCCGCCCCCTGATCAAAGGCGATCATGCCGTCAATCAGCAAGCTCAGATCTTCCGGCCGGGCGCAGATATGATCCGGCAGCGGCTGGTGGGTCTGCCGGTCATGTTCACCGATAAAAGCGCCCTCCAGGCGGATTCCCAGACTGACAAACCTGGCATCACCGATAACCAGCCGCTGCAGCCTGAGCATCTCCGCCAGGTCAAGGGGGCGGCGGCCGGCTTCACCGATCGCCCTGCCCAACGCTGAATACGGTCCTGAGGCGGGCGTTCACCTTCAATGGCATAACTGGATTTGGAGTCCTTGAGCAACAGGAAGGCGGTCATTCTGGCCAGGAGATCACGCGGCACGTCGGCTATGAAGGCGCGGGCGCGTTGCCGCAGGGACAGTGTCATAAACTGGTCGAGAGCTTCCGTGCGAAACACCAGCGGGCAAAATCCGGGGGTGCCGGGAAGATTGTTTTTCACGCGATGCCGCCGGGAATTTTCGCCGGCCATCGTGTATTGCTGTTTGGGATCGACAACAGGAACATAGCGTCCGCCCGTGGCGTCCTCCAGATCCAGGGTAAGGCCGGTCAGCCATTCGTAAAGAAACCAGGTGCGGCGGCTGTAGATGCCGGTCGGAGCGGCCCGGACCAGGGCCCGGATCGGATCGGGGCCGGTGGCCAGGAACAGCCGTTTGAGGACGGCGAGATCCACCCTCGTACTTCAAGGCAAAGCCGAGATGGCCGGCAAGACTCGGTTCGGGCGCGTGGCGCGGGGTCAGAATACGCCAACCGTCCTGCTCCACGATCCGATGGCGCTCGCCGGTGGCGTAAAGTGTCCGGGGCAAGGGCACCGCCAGTCCATACGCATCGATTAAGGCACTGTATCCGGCGGCAGTGGCTTGGACTGGCAGACGATTGTCCCGATATGGTACTGGGCCCTGAAAACTGTGTCTTCGGCGATGTCTCCATGAAAAACCTTCCTTTGTTGTGAAAACTAGCATCAAAGGCCATATTTTTATAAATTTTGATTCGCGGTATAGCCGTGAACAGCACGGGGAGCAAGCGATAACTCTGGTGACGCCGCTGTCTTCGTGATCATGGGGTATTGCCATGGACCATGGCTCGCCCGTCTTGCCGACGACCGCGCCATCGGCAACAATGTGAACCCGCCCGGAAAGAGGAACCAGATGTAACTTTATCCCCCTCCTTATTTTCAGCTGTCCATGTCCCACAAATAATGCTGAACACCGGGAGAGTTTTTGTATATAAATTGCTGCATGAAACTATGCGGCCTGACATTTGCGAAAGAGACCATTGGAGACATCCAACGTACCGTTGATGTGAATCCTGCGATCAGCCGTCGTTCGTTGTCAAAACAGTTGTGCGAGTCCTTTGACTGGCGCAGTGCTACCGGTCGCTTAAAGGAGATCGCTTGTTGCAAGGCAATTTCTACATTACACAGTCTCGGCCTTGTTTGCTTGCCTGAAGCATCGCCAGTTCCTGGATTTATGGCACCAACCGTTTCTTGTGAGCCTTATGTTCGCCCTGCAGTTGCCTGTACGCTGAAGGAGCTTGGCAGTGTCAATCTGGTACTGATCGACAACCCGCGTAGTGAACAAGCCGCCATCTGGAAATCGCTTATGGCTGGTCATTATCTGGGTGGCAGCACCTTTTATTCCGGATTACGATATCTCGTGCAGAGTTCCGTGCATGGCTATATCGGCGCCCTTTCCTTTGCCAGCGCTGCTTTCCGGATAGCTGCCAGGGACAGTTTTGTCGGGTGGGATGACCAGTCTCGCCGGAACAATCTGCATCAGGTTATCGGCAACAGTCGTTTTTTTATCCACCCGGGAGTCCACGTCCCCCACCTTGCCTCCCATATTCTTGGCAAGGCCGTCCGTTTGCTTCGGCAGGACTGGCGGAACAAATTTGGCGCGAAGCCGCTTCTTGTGGAAACCTTTGTGGACACCAGTCGTTTCCCCGGCACGAGCTATCGTGCGGCAAACTGGATTCGTGCCGGTTCCACGACCGGCCGGGGTCGCCAGGATCGGAACCATGATCGGGTTGGAACACCCAAGGAGATCTATCTTTACCCTCTCCATCGAAAGTGGCGTGAACAGCTTGGGGGTTCCACCACAACAAGCGTTGCCCCCACCGGTGACTGGGCAGAGCAGGAATGGGGCCGTGCGCCCCTTGGTGACGCCAGACTGGTAGAGCGGCTTGTCACCCTGGGACGGGATCGTTACACCCAGCCGCAGGCAAGTATTCCGCAAACCTGCGGCAGCAGGGCAAAAACTAAAGCCGCGTATCGTTTTTTTGATCATAAAAAGGCCACCTTGCAAAATATACTCACACCTCATATCGAATCAACGACCAGGCGAATTGCCGAAGAGAAAATCGTTCTGGCCTTTCAGGACAGCAGCAGCCTGAATTACAGCACCCATCCGGCAACCGAGAATCTCGGGCCAATCGGCAGCAGTCCCGAAGGTATTGTCGGCCTTATGCTGCACGCCACACTGGCAGTCAATCCGGCAGGCACCCCTTTAGGCCTGATCGATGCCCAATGCTGGGCAAGAAAGCCTGAAGAGTATGGTAAAAAGGCAAAACGACATTCCCTTCCCATTACAGAGAAGGAGAGCAATAAATGGCTGAAAAGCTTCAGCGCGGCCGCAAGCATCGCGAAATCATGCCCGGAAACAACGGTTGTCAGTGTTGGCGACCGGGAAGCGGACATCTATGAGCTTTTTTCCCTGGCCGACAGAACACCGAACGCCCCTTTGCTGCTGGTACGCGCTCGACATGATCGCGAGCTGGCGGCGGAACAAGGGCATCTGCTCGAACATCTGAGGCAATGCCCTGAGGCCGGTATCCAGGAGCTTGTCATTCCCAGAAGAGGGAATCGCCCAGCTCGCACGGCAAGGCTTTCGGTTCGCCACAGCAAGGTCATGCTGGCCGTCCCCAAACGGAATGCGGATGCAAAACCACTGTCCATCCGGGCGATTATCGCCTCAGAAGAAGATGCTCCCGAGGGTGTTGAACCGCTCAAGTGGGTCTTGCTGACTACGGCCCCCACCGAGAATTTCGCAGACGCCTGTGAGCGCCTTGCGTGGTACGCCAAACGATGGACCATTGAGATATTCTTCCGCACCTTGAAAAGCGGCTGCCTGATAGAAAACAGGCAGCTGGGCAGCGCGAACCGCCTTGAAGCATGTCTGGCCATTGACTTGGTCGTGGCTTGGCGTATTCATCATCTCACCAAGCTTGGCCGTGAAACCCCCGATGTCCCCTGTTCCGTCTATTTTGAGGAGGCGGTGTGGAAAGCCCTGGTAACCTTTGTCACCAAAAATCCAACTCCTGCTTCAAAGCCTCCAACCTTGCGGGAAGCCATCCGTATTGTTGCCGTTCTCGGTGGCTTTCTGGGCAGAAAGAGTGACGGAGAACCAGGAACCCAAACGCTTTGGCTTGGACTGCAACGATGAGACGACATCACCGAAATGTGGAAGGTCATGAGTGCCATCCTCGAACATCCACCTCTAACGTCCCATAACTCCGGTGTCCAGCGAAAATATGGGTAAAGAACAGCTGATTCAGGGGGGATTAAGGGGGGTTAAAGAGTCGCCGGATACGACGGTGAAACAATGTGACAAAGAAGAACTATTCACCTTGTGTACAGATTAAGGCGGGAGCGTTCAGGTCAGCCTCTATTAACAATGATTATCTCCGGAGGGATTCAAACGCCCATCAGAAGCGGTAGGGGGCGGAGGTTCTGGCCGTCTGCCAGCGCCATACCGGCTTTCTTGCCATCTGCCAGAAATCCGGGGTGAGAAGCACCGCCACCGTGTAGAGTTCAAGGCGGCCGGCAAGCATGCAGAAGCTTAAGATTGCCTTGGCAAGGGGCGGCAGAGCGCCGAAATTCTGGGCTGGTCCGACCATGTTCAGGCCCGGGCCGACGTTGTTTAAGGTGGTGATGACCGCCGTGGTGCCGGTGATGATGTCGACGCCGAGTGCGGTTATCGCCAGGCTGGCCAGCAGAAAAAAGCCGATATGGAGGGCGAGAAAGCCCAGGATCGCGACCATGACCTCCGGCGGCACCTTGACCTTGCCGAACTTGAGGGTGCCGACCGAGCGGGGATGGACCAGGGTCTTGAGCTGCAGGCGGGCAAACTTGAAGAAAAGCAGGATGCGGACCATCTTGATGCCGCCGCTGGTGGAGCCGGCACAGCCGCCGACAAACATCAGGGAGACCAGCAGGATCTTCAGGGCCGGCGGCCATTGCTCGAAGTCGGCGGTGCCAAAGCCGGTGGTGGTAATGATGGCGACAACCTGGAAGGCGGCTGTGCGCAGGGTCTGGCCAAAGGTGGCATAGACCTGGTGGTAGGAGTTTACCGCCACGATGAACAGGATGGCGCCGGTGCAGAGGCTGAGATAGAAGCGGAACTCTTCATTGCGCCAGTAGGCGGCAGGATTGCCTTTAAGCCCGGAGTGATGCAGGGTGAAGTTGATCCCGGCCAGAAACATGAAGATGATGATCACGGTCTCGATATAAACGGAATCAAAGTACGCGACGCTTGCGGAGTGGGTGGAAAATCCACCGGTGGCCAGGGTGGCGAAGGAGTGACAGATGGCATCGAAGAAGCTCATGCCTCCCACAAGGAGAAGTACGGTGAGAATGGCAGTCAAGAAAAAGTAAACACCCCAGAGGATGCGGGCGGTGTCCTGGATGCGGGGGGCGAGCCGGTCTTTGGTCGGTCCCGGCATCTCGGCCTGAAAGAGCTGCATGCCGCCCACGCCCAGGAGCGGGAGAATGGCCAGCGAGAGGACGATGATGCCCATGCCGCCCACCCAGTGGGTCATGGAGCGCCAGAAGAGGAGGCTCTTCGGCAGAATCTCCACTTGGGAGAGGACAGTGGAGCCGGTGGTGGTAAAGCCTGACATCGACTCGAAAAAACAATCGACGAACAGGGGCATCTGGCCGCCGAGATAGTAGGGCAGTGCGCCGAGAAAGGCCAATCCCAGCCAGCTGAAGACCACCACGGCAAAGCCGTCCCGGTAGCCGAGATCCTTTTCCGGGGCAAAGAGCGCCACAAACAGAAGGCCAAGGAGCGCGCCGATACCGGCGGAGAGGAAAAAGGTCGGCGTCATGCCATCCTGGAAATAGAGGCTGAAGGGAATCGGGGTCAGCAGGCACAGTGAAATCAGGATCAGTAGTTTGCCGAAGATATTGAGAACGCCGCCGGTGCGCATCGTTTTTCTCTGCTCCTACTCGTGAAAGAGGCTTTCGAGAGAGGAAAGCGCTTTATGGGTAAAGAAGACCACCAGGTTGTCGCCCGGCTGGAGCTTGGTGTTGCCGGAAGGGATGATCACCTGGTCCTTGCGGATAATGGCGCCGACAATGGAGCCTTTGGGGAAATCAAGGTCTTTGAGGGGGAGGTCGATAAAATGTTCCTGCAGGGGAACCTTGATCTCAATGACCTCGGCATCGCTGCCGACCAGGGTGGCGACGTTGACGATCTTGCCGCCGCCGCGGACAAAGCGGAGGATCATATTGGCCGCAACCTGCCTGGGGCTCAAGGCTACATCGATCCCCAGTTTGCCGAGCATGGGGATGAAGCCGGGGCTGTTGATGTGGGTGATGCACTTTTTGGTGCCATGGTGCTTGGCCAGCAGACTGGAGAGGATATTGGTGGTGTCGCTGTTGGTGACGGCGATGACCAGATCCGCCTGGTCGATGCCCTCGTCGAGCAGATCCTGCGCCTCCAGTCCGTCGGAGTTGAGGACCATGGCATGTTCAAGCTGTTCGGAGAGGAATTCACAACGGCCTGCATCCTGCTCTACAATCCGGACATTTATCTTTTTCTGCTCTAGCCGGCGGGCGACCAGGTAGCCGATGGTGCCGCCGCCGACGATGAAAACATTCTCCGGCGCCTGGCTTTCAGCATTGAAGAGCAATCGCTCTACTACCGGCACATCTGTTTTACGGGTGACCAGATAAACCTTGTCTCCGGCCTCGATCGTGTCCTGGCCGTGGGGGATGATGGTCTGATCTCCCCGGGTAATGGCGACGATGACAAAGTCGTAGATCCCCTGCATATCGCGGAGGTAGAGCAGGGTGGAGCCGACACAGGGGTGATCTTCCATGGCGACATAGCCGAGCAGCTCGACCTGGCCGTGGGCAAATTCCGCCACCTCAAAGGCGGCGGAGACATTGATGAGCTGCATGATCTCGTCGGCCATTGCCAGGTCGGGGCTGATCAGCAGGTCGATGCCGAGCGCCTTTTCGGCCTGAGAGGTGCCCTGGGTGTAAAAGTCGTCGTTACGCACCCGGGCTATCCGGGTGGTGACATTATAATTTTTGGAAATGATGCAGGCGATGAGGTTGACCTCGTCGCTGTCGGTCACGGCAATGAAGAGGTCTGTCTTGGCGATGCCTGCCTCTTCAAGGACGCGGGCTGAGGCGCCGCTGCCGCGGATGGTCTGGATGTTGAGAATCCGTTCCAGTCGGCGGAGTTTGGACTCATCCTGGTCGATGAGGACAACTTCCTGTCCCTCCTCCGACAGCTTTTCGCTCAGGTGGTAGCCGACCATCCCCGCGCCGACGATTATGATACGCATGGATACCTCTTTTGAAAAAAAACAGGCCCCCTTGCCGGGGGAAAACACCAGTATGCCTCTTGTCTGTTTCAGCAAAATAAACGCAAGGGCCTTGGATAAAAAACGGACGGAATAAATTGCACCGGATCACTCTACATGTAAAAAATCAAGTTTATAGTAATTTCACCGGAAATGTGCAATAAAAGTCTCTGTCGAGCTGCCACTCGCTGAGGGGGTAAGGCCTCGTAATGGCTCATAACAGAAGCGGCGGCGTCCGGATTCCGTGACCGGATCAGATAACATTCGGATTCTGGTCACGGGCGGGCGTGAGCCATTATGACGGGGAATCAATTGCAACTTGTACCATCATCGCTCTCATGGTATAGAAAATCGTCATTTTCCGTCAGGAAACTGGCCTTAATGCCTTACAGATAATTTTCTTGTTTTTTTGCAAGAAAATTATCTGCGAAAGGCACTTAGGGACATAGAAATTACCAGATTACCGTTTTTGAATATGTAGGTCGGGTGTCAACCCGACAGCCGGCTTTGTCGCCACCACCGTTGTCGGACTGAAGTCCGACCTACTCTTGTTGTGACTCTCTGGTAATTTTGCAATTTTCAAATCCCTGAAGCAGAATTGGCTGTGCCAGTGTTGAGCAGGTATGATTTTTTTTTACGATTTACCCTTGAGGTTGGATAGATGAAATTTCGCTTTCCGGTCGTCATTATTGACGAAGATTTTCGCTCTGAAAACGCATCAGGATTCGGGGTTCGGGCCATGGCCGAGGCCATTGAGAGTGAGGGCATGGAGACCATCGGTATCACCAGTTTTGGCGATACCGCCATGATTGCCCAGCAGCAGAACCGGGCTTCCTGCTTTATCCTCTCCATTGATGACGATGAGTTTACCGATGAAAACCAGAAGGATGAGGCCATCGACAAGCTGCGTCTGTTTGTGGGGGAGATCCGGCGGCGCAACGAGGATATCCCCATATTCCTCTATGGTGAGACCCGGACCTCGCGCCACATCCCCAATGATGTGCTCAAGGAGCTGCACGGTTTTATCCATATGTTTGAAGATACCCCGGAGTTTGTGGCCCGCCACATTATCCGTGAGGCCCGTATTTATCTCGATTCCCTGGCGCCGCCCTTTTTCCGCGCCCTGACCGGATACGCGGCCGATGGCTCCTATTCCTGGCATTGTCCCGGCCATTCCGGCGGGGTCGCTTTCCTGAAAAGCCCGGTGGGGCAGATGTTCCATCAGTTCTTCGGCGAAAACATGCTGCGCGCCGATGTCTGCAATGCCGTCGATGAGCTGGGACAACTGCTTGACCACACCGGGGCGGTGGCGGCCTCGGAGCAGAACGCGGCCCGCATCTTCGGCGCCGATCATCTCTTTTTCGTCACCAACGGCACCTCCACCTCCAACAAGATCGTCTGGCACGCCAATGTTGCTGACAACGATGTCGTGGTGGTCGACCGCAACTGTCATAAGTCGGTCCTGCACGCCATCATCATGACGGGTGCGGTGCCGGTCTTTTTGATGCCGACGCGTAATCATTACGGGATTATCGGGCCGATCCCGAAATCCGAATTCCTGCCGGAAACCATTGGAGCCAAGATTGCCGCCCACCCTTTTGCCAAGGATCTGTGCCCCAAGCCGCGGATGCTGACCATCACCCAGTCCACCTATGACGGGATTCTCTATAATGTCGATACCATCAAGCAGATCCTGGGCGACAGCGTGGGCAATCTCCATTTTGATGAGGCCTGGCTGCCGCACGCCACCTTTCATGAATTTTATAAAGGCATGCACGCCATCGGCCGTGATACCCGTCGCTCCGAAGGGCCGATGGTCTACGCCTGTCAATCGACCCATAAGCTGCTGGCGGGTTTGAGTCAGGCCAGTCAGATCCTGGTGCAGGAATCGCCGAACTGTCACCTGGATCGGGACCGCTTTAACGAGGCCTATCTGATGCATGTCTCCACCAGCCCGCAGTATGCCATTATTGCCAGCTGCGATGTGGCCGCGGCCATGATGGAGCCGCCGGGTGGAACCTCGCTGGTTGAGGAATCCATCCTTGAGGCCATGGATTTCCGCCGGGCCATGCGCAAGGTGGATGCGGAGTTCGGGGATTCCTGGTGGTTCAAGGTCTGGGGCCCGGAAGAGCTGGCGGAAGAGGGCATGGGAGAGCGTGAAGACTGGATCCTGCGCGCGGGTGAATCCTGGCATGGTTTTGGCGATCTGGCGGATGGTTTCAACATGCTGGACCCGATCAAGGCCACCATCATTACGCCGGGGCTGGCCGTCAACGGTGATTTCGCCGCCACCGGCATCCCGGCGGCGATCGTGACCAGGTACCTGTCGGAACATGGTGTTATCGTTGAAAAGACCGGCCTCTATTCGTTCTTCATCATGTTCACCATCGGTATCACCAAAGGGCGCTGGAATACCCTGGTGGCAGCGTTGCAGCAATTCAAGGATGACTATGACCGCAATGCGCCCCTGTGGCGGGCGCTGCCAACCTTTCTCAGAAAATTCCCCTGCTATGAGCGCATCGGCTTAAGAGATCTGTGTGATTCGATTCATGACATGTATAAAAAGAATGATGTGGCGCGCTTGACCACCGAGATGTATGTCTCGCACATGGAACCGGCGATGAAGCCGGCGGACGCCTATGCGATGATGGTCCATAATGATATTGAGCGGGTTGAGATCGATGATCTCGAAGGGCGGATCACCAGTATCCTCCTCACCCCGTATCCTCCCGGGATTCCCCTGCTGATTCCAGGAGAGCGGGTCAACAGGAATATTCTCGAGTATCTGAAATTCGCCCGCAGTTTCAATGAAAAATTCCCCGGGTTTGAGACCGATATCCACGGCCTGGTGAAAGAAGTGAAAAACGGCAAGGTGGTCTATGCCATGGATTGCGTCAAGGCCTGATGGCGTCGCGCAAAGGGCCAAATACTTCGTTGTACTGCATCCTTCGTCATTGCGGCGTACCAACAGGACGCCTCATTCCTCAGGATTGGTACGCCTCGTCTTTGGCCCTTTGCGCTTAGCCATCGCCGCTGGTTAAAGGGTTGGATACTTCGTTGTACTGCATCCATGCAATCGTTCTTCCTCTCATCTGTTTTGCAGTTCAGAATACGTCTCAGAAGTCCTCAAAAAAGCTTTTACTCCGTTCAGGCAAGATCGAAGCGGTCCAGGTTCATGACCTTGTTCCAGGCTGCCACGAAATCATGGACAAACTTCTCCTGCGCGTCCGCACTTGCGTAGACCTCAGCCAGGGCGCGGAGTTCGGAGTGCGAACCGAAGATGAGGTCGACACGGGTGCCGGTCCACTTTGGTTCACCCGTTGAGCGATCGCTGCCTTCATACAGGTCTTTGTCTTCCGAGGTTGCCTTCCATGTCGTGCTCATGTCGAGCAGATTCACAAAGAAGTCATTGCTGAGCGTCCCCGGCCGCTTGGTGAAGACGCCGTGTGGGGACTGGGCGTAGTTGGCATGCAAAACGCGCATACCGCCAACCAGAACCGTCATCTCAGGCGGGGTCAGTGTCAGCAATTGTGCCCGATCCACCAGCATCTCCTCAGCCGATACGGTGTATTTGGTCTTGAGGTAGTTGCGGAAACCATCTGCCTCCGGCTCCAGGGCGGAAAATGACACAACATCGGTTTGCTCCTGCGAGGCGTCCATGCGGCCCGGCGTGAAGGGGACCGTCACCTTGTGACCACCATTCTTCGCCGCTTGCTCAACAGCCGCGCAACCTGCCAACACGATCAGGTCAGCCATGGAGACCTTCTTGTCGAACCCGTCCTGGATGCTTTCCAGTTTCTTCAACACTTTCGCCAGTTGATCCGGCTGGTTGACCTGCCAATCCTTCTGAGGTGCCAGACGAATGCGGGCGCCGTTCGCACCGCCGCGCATGTCGGAACCACGGAAGGTCGAAGCGGATGCCCAGGCGGTTGCAACCAGCTCGGAGAGAGACAGGCCGGAATCAAGGATCTTGCCCTTCAGGGTGGCTATATCGCTCTCGTTTATCAGTTCATGATCGACCGCCGGAATCGGGTCCTGCCAGATCAGCTCTTCGCTGGGAACTTCCGGGCCGAGATAGCGGGCGCGAGGGCCCATGTCCCGGTGCGTCAACTTGAACCATGCGCGGGCGAAGGCATCGGCGAACGCCTGCGGATTTTTATGGAAGCGCCGCGCGATCGGTTCATAGATCGGGTCCATCCGCATCGCCATGTCGGCGGTGGTCATCATGATCGGCACCCGCTTTTTCGGATTGTCAGCGGCCGGCGCAAGATTTTTGTCAGTTGCCTCCTTCGGCGTCCATTGCTGAGCGCCCGCCGGGCTTTTTGTCAGTACCCACTCGTTGCCGAACAGCATGTCCAGATAGGTCATGTCCCACTTCGTCGGGGTCGTGTTCCATGCGCCTTCCAAACCGCTGCCGATCGTATCGCCGCCTTTGCCGCTGCCATGACTGCACTTCCAGCCGAGTCCCTGTTCTTCGAGACCGGCGGCCTCGGGTTCAGGCCCAACCAGCGCCGGATCGCCGGCACCGTGGCATTTGCCAAAGGTGTGTCCGCCGGCGGTGAGCGCGACTGTCTCCTCGTTGTTCATTGCCATGCGGGCAAACGTCTCCCGAACGTCCCGCCCGGACGCGAGCGGATCCGGGTTGCCGTTAGGCCCTTCCGGGTTCACGTAAATCAGGCCCATCTGCACAGCGGCAAGAGGATCTTCCAGGTCCCGCCCGCCGGAATAGCGCGTATCGCCCAGCCAGGTGTCCTCTGCCCCCCAGTAGATGTCTTTCTCCGGCTCCCAGATATCCTCGCGTCCGCCGGCGAAACCGAAGGTCTTGAATCCCATCGATTCGAGCGCGACATTGCCGGTGAGAATCATCAGGTCGGCCCAGGATATTTTCCGGCCATACTTCTGCTTGATCGGCCAAAGCAGCCGGCGCGCCTTGTCGAGGTTGACGTTGTCGGGCCAACTGTTGACGGGCGCAAAACGCTGGTTACCCGTCCCTCCACCGCCGCGGCCGTCGCCAGTGCGGTAGGTACCGGCACTGTGCCATGCCATCCTGATGAAAAAAGGTCCGTAGTGACCGTAATCCGCCGGCCACCAGTCCTGCGAATCGGTCATCAAATGGTGGAGATCCTTTTTCACAGCTGCGAGGTCCAGGCCCTTGAATTCTTCAGCGTAGTTAAATCCCTCGCCCATCGGATCGGACTTGGTGGAATGCTGGCGCAGAACATCCAGATTCAACCGGTTCGGCCACCATTCACGATTCGACCTGCCGCCTACTACGTGTCTGTTGGTCCTTCCCGTTACCGGGCATTTCTTCTCATCACTCATAAAGTTGCCTCCTGTTGCTGTATGAACCTGGTCACCGTACTGCTATGGATACAGTAGAGTGGGGGCCACAACATATTTATGATCAGAACCTTAGGAATTCGTTTCTTGTTTTTGTATTACCAATTCTCGGCCAGCAGCTCGAAATGGGCCTGGGCATGGTCGCAGGCCGGGCATTTGTCCGGGGCCTTGTTGCCTTCATGGAGATAACCACAATTCTGGCAGCGCCAGGTGACCTTCTCTTTTCGCTCAAAGACCCGGCCGGCCTCAATATTGGCCTTTAAATCCAGGTACCGCTTTTCATGCTGCTTTTCGGCCACGGCAATGGCCTTAAAGATGGCAGCAATATCCTGAAACCCTTCCTCTCTGGCCACCTTGGCAAAACCTGGATACATGACGGTGTGCTCGTAGTTTTCGCCGCCAGCCGCCTCCATGAGATTGTCGACGGTGGTGCCGATGACTCCGGCAGGAAAGCTGGCCTTGATCTCGACCTCACCGCCCTCCAGCAACTTAAACAGACGCTTGGCATGCTCTTTTTCCTGATTGGCCGTCTCCTCAAAGATCTGGGAGATCTGGACGAAGCCATCTTTTTTGGCCTGGGCGGAAAAATAGGTGTAACGGTTACGGGCCTGGGACTCGCCGCAAAAGGCGGTCAGGATGTTTTTTTCGGTCTGGGTTCCTTTCAGAGTGGCCATCTGGTGATCTCCTGTGGTGATGGTTGATAAGGGATTCGGGAAAAGACGTTCCTCCCGAAAGATATTTGCATTCTCTGTTCATTATATCTTATTTTCGATCCTGAGCCAAGGGCCTGACAAAAAAAGAGAGTCGTGTGGCCGATGCTGGATGCTCTCCTTGCCGCCTTTTTTTGATATCTGCAAATTATGCTGTATACTGATTATGATCCAGGGATGGATTGCGCTTGCGCTCTTATATTGAACGGGTGCGGGTTTGATAGGTGGTCAGGGAAGGATTGTCGTGTCCTCAAATCGCTCATTGTGAGGGGTCGCATCGCCGTGATAAAGAAGATTGTTCATTTCGTCTATCAGGAGGCACAGTTGCTGATCACGGTCGTGCTGGTCATGGCCGGGATTGCGCTGCTCTTTCATTTTGATCTGGATGAGCAGGTCGTGCCCTTCCTCGAATGGCTTGAGTCGCAGGGGGCGTGGGCGCCGCTGATCTTTATCCTGGTTGACGCCCTGGTCGTTGTCCTGGTCCTGCCGGGAGTCCTCCTCACCCTGGGCGCCGGCTTCATGTTTGGTATTGGTTATGGTGGGGCCTATGTGGTTATTGCCACCACCATGGGGGGCACCCTTGCCTTTGTGATTGCCCGCCGCTTTCTGGCCACCACAAAGCTTGCCAGATACTGCCTCTCCCATCCCCGTTTTCTGCTCATAACCAATCTATCGCAGCGGCGGGGCTGGGGTGTTATCCTTCTGACCCGTCTCATCCCCTTTTTTCCCTTCAAGCTTTCCAACTATTTTTTCGGCCTTGCCGGCTTTTCTCTGCGCGATTTCTGTGTGGGTACTTTTCTGGGGATCATACCCATCACCTTTTTTAATGTCTATCTGGGTTCCCTGGCCGCCGACCTGACCCTGCTGCGGGCGCAGCGGCTGGAAAGGACACCGCTCCAGTGGTTTTTGTATGGCCTCGGATTTCTGCTGGTCCTCGTTCTGCTCATCTATGGCACCCGTCTGGCGCGCCGGCTGATGGAGTCCTACCTGTCAGGAGGGAAAAAGTGATGTGGATGAAATGGTTTCCCTGGAGATATATCGTCCGTCATGCCGCCCGGCGTCATGGCTTCATTGATCCTATCGCCCTGCTGGCCAGCCTCCATCGTTTTGCCCAGCCCTCCGAGGTCGGCGAACCCATTGAACTGCTGCGGGCCGGGGTGGTCCTCCATGCCCGTGGTCTCATTAACAGCAGGATCATCCAGCATAATCTGGACTGGTTGTGGCCGTACTGGGTGGAACGACAGTTTGACCCGCATGACGATGCCTTCATCCCCCGGGCCTTCTCCATTACCCATATCAATCTCACCCACAGAAACTGGACCGCTGTTGGCGTGCCCGACTGTGAGGAACTTCCCATTGTTGATCCCCGAGGGCTGCTCACCCCTTTCTGGGATGGCTGGTCCCTGGACTGCTGGATCGTCACCGACGATCACCGTCAGCTCCTGCCCTCCCGTCTGAAGGCGGTCAGCCAGCATCTTGACTATGATCAGGGGCTGGCGGTGCAGACCGATATGGCCCGGGACGATCTGATCCTCCGGTCGCGGGCCCAGGTGCAGATGCAATCAGGCATGCCGCAGTGTCTGCTGGAGATACGGGCTGAGGCCGGGACGGCCGCCTGGCTGGTGCTGGCCCTGCGGCCCTATAACCCGGAAGGGATCAGCTTTGTCCATGATCTGGTCCTGGCGAAAGATCACAGGGGCTGGACCGTCAACGGGGAGCAGGAGGTCATCTTCAGTGATCCGGCCGAGCGCCATCAGATCTCCACCTATGGTGCCGGAGACGTTCTGCTCCATCTCCATGACCGGCAGGAGGAAGAGAAGGGGGAGTGTGATGTGGGGATGCTGACCGGTGCCGCCCTCTTCAGGATTGAGCCGGGAGTGCCGAGGATGGTTGCGGTCAGCGTGGCCCTGGATCATGTCCGGGGGATGCGTCCCATCCCCGCTGTGTCGTGGCAGGAGAGCCTGCAAGGCCACTGCGCGCTGCGGATTGCCGACCAGCGCCTGCAGTTTTTGTATGAAGCGGCGCTGCGGACCCTGATCCTGCACTCCCCGGATGAGGTCTACCCCGGACCTTATACCTACAAGCGATTCTGGTTCCGTGATGCCGCCTTTATTATTCACGGACTGCTCTGCGGCAACATGTTTGACCGGGCAGAGCGGGCCCTCCATCTCTTTTCCAGGCGTCAGACGCGTGGTGGCTACTTTCGTTCCCAGGAAGGGGAGTGGGATTCCAATGGCGAGGCCCTGTGGATCTATTGCCGCTTTTGTGAGATGAGCGGCAGGCCGCCGCATCCCGACTGGCTCGAGCCGATCCGCCGCGGCGGCCGCTGGATTGTCCGCAAACGGACGGAGGAGAAGCAGGATTCGCCGCACGCAGGTCTGTTACCGGCCGGCTTCAGCGCTGAACATCTGGGGCCCAATGACTATTATTACTGGGATGATTTCTGGGGGGTCGCCGGCCTTGCCGCTGCCGGCCGACTCATGTCCATGGCCGGAGACCACAAGGCGGCGGCAGAATTTGGCGAGGAGGCAGACGCCTTCATGCAGGCAATTGAGCGCAGTCTGGGGCAGGTAACTCTCCGTCTGCACCAACAGGTGCTGCCGGCCTCGCCCTACCGGCGCCTTGATGCCGGAGCCATCGGTTCCCTCGTTACCGGTTATCCCCTGCAACTCTGCAATCCTCGGGATCCCGGTCTGCTCAATACCGTTGAGTTTCTCCTGGACAACTGCATGGTTCAGGGTGGATTTTTTCAGGACATGATCCACTCCGGGATCAATGCCTACCTGACCTTGCATCTGGCCCAGGTGCTGCTGCGGGCCGGTGATCCCCGCTATCTGAAGTTGATGGAGGTGGCGGCAGGGCTGGCCTCGCCGACTGGTCAGTGGCCGGAGGCCATCCATCCCCGCACCCTCGGCGGCTGCATGGGTGATGGCCAGCACAGCTGGGCTGCGGCCGAATGGATTGTCATGATGAGAAATTGTTTCGTGCGTGAAGAGGGGGCTGGTCTTATCCTGGGGGCAGGAGTGGCGCCACAGTGGCTTGCTGATGCGGATTCGATTTCATTTGGCCCGGCTCCCACCTCGTTTGGCGCGGTTTCGGTTCGCCTGGAGAGGAGGGACGAGGGGCCAGGGAACAAGGTTCTGGTGACATGGCAGGCCCAATGGCACGCGGAGCCCCCGCCCATTGAGGTGCGTCTGCCTGGTTTTGTCCCCCGGTCGGCCGGAGCGGGACAGCAGTCCCTTGAAATTGAAAAGGAGCAATCTTCATGAATATTATGATGATGACCAATACCTTCACTCCCCATATCGGTGGCGTGGCCCGCTCCGTGGAAAGATTTACCGCCGAGTATCGACGGCAGGGGCACAGGGTTCTGGTGGTGGCCCCAAAATTTGAAAAGATGCCGGAAAACGAGATGGATGTTGTCCGCATCCCGGCCATTCAGCATTTCAACGGCAGTGATTTTTCGGTGGTTCTGCCGGTCCATGGTCCTCTTGCCTCGGCGGTTGAGGACTTTCATCCTGATATTATTCACGCCCATCATCCCTTTCTCCTTGGCGGTACGGCCCTGCGCATGGCCCGTCGCTATGACCTGCCGCTGATCTTTACCCATCATACCATGTATGAGCAGTACACCCATTATGTGCCGGGTGATTCCCAGGCCATGAAACAGTTTGTCATTCAACTGTCAACCAGTTATGCCAACTTCTGTGATCTGGTCTTTGCCCCCAGTCAGAGTGTTGCCGAGGTGCTCCAGGGACGGGGGGTGCGCACCCCCATTGAGGTTGTGCCCACCGGTGTGGATGTCAAGGACTTTGCCCGGGGCTCAGGCCCCGGGTTCCGGGCGGCCATGTGTCTCCCTGCCGATGCCTTTATCATCGGCCATCTGGGCCGTCTGGCCCCGGAGAAGAATCTGGAGTTTCTGGCCACGGCCGTGGCCGCCTATCTGCAGACGGACAGCCGGGCCCATTTTCTGCTGATCGGCAGCGGCCCTTCTGAAAAGACCATCAAGCAGATCTTTGCCAGGGCTAATCTGGCTCTTCGTCTGCACCATGTGGGCCTGCTGGAGCAGCCCCTGCTGGCCAGCAGCTATCAGGCCATGGATCTCTTTGCCTTTGCCTCCAGGAGTGAAACCCAGGGCATGGTGCTGACCGAGGCCATGGCCGCCGGGGTGCCGGTGGTGGCCCTCGATGCCCCCGGAGTGCGTGAGGTGGTGGTCGATGGCGTCAACGGCAGACTGCTCCAGGACGAATCCCATGATGCCTTTGTCGCCGCCCTGCAATCGCTGGCCAACCTTTCGTCTGGCCGCATGACCCTGCTGCAGGAGGGCGCCCGGAGCACGGCCTGGAATTTTTCTCATGAATCGACCGCCTCCAGGGCCCTGGCCCTGTATGAAGGCGTCAGGCAGAGAAAAGAGAAAGGCAACCGTCAAACTGTCAGCTCTCATGAGGAGTATGGCACCTGGGAGGAAATGGTGCGCAGGATCAGGGTGGAGTGGGATATCTTCAAAAATGTTCTTGATGCCGCCGATGCCGCTTTCCATGGCGGAGAGTCAGAGGATAAAAAGCAGCCATGATCCTGCGAGTGGAACAATTTTTCAGAAGGATTCGTCGCTTGATCAGCCGCAGTGAACGGGCCATCCGTCTTCTGTCTCTGCCACAGTCAGGGGAAGAGAGCCAGTCGCCCGGCATTGTCATGATCCAGGTGGACGGCCTTTCCTATAATCAGCTCAAGCAGGCGCTGAAGAAGAAAAAGATGCCCTTTGTCCGCCGCCTGCTGAAGAAAGAGCATTATCAGCTCCATCATCACTATTCCGGCCTGCCATCCAGTACCCCGGCGGTGCAGGCGGAACTTTTTTATGGGGTAAAAGGAGCGGTACCCGCCTTCAGTTTTATGGATAGAAAATCAGGACGGATTGTGCGGATGCTTGATCCTGATTCGGCGGCAGAGATCGAACGGCAGCTGGAAACAAAGGGCATTCCTCTTCTCATTGGCGGCAGCGCCTACTCTGATATTTTTACCGGTGGTGCCGAGGAATCACATTTCTGTTCATCAACAATGGGCTGGGGGGACTTGCTTCGCGCCACCAGGCCTTTTGCTCTGCTGTCCCTCTTGATTTCCAATATCTACAGCTTTATCAGGGTCTTGGTCCTCTTGATTGTTGAATTCTTTCTGGCCCTGGCTGATTGCGTCTCCGGCCTTATTGACGGCCATAATCTGGGTAAGGAACTTATTTTTGTCCCGACCAGGGTGGGAATCTGTGTTCTGCTCAGGGAGTTGATCACTATCGGCGCCAAGATTGATGTGGCCCGAGGTCTGCCGGTCATCCACCTCAACTTTATCGGTTATGATGAACAGGCCCATCGCCGCGGCCCCTCGTCCCTCTTTGCCCATTGGGGCCTGAAGGGAATAGATGACTCCATTGCCCGTATCTGGCGGGCGGCCAAACGATCCAGCCGCCGCAGTTATGAGCTCTGGATCTATTCTGACCATGGTCAGGAGAAGTCCCTCTCTTATATCAAGGAGTATGGGAGGACCATCGAGGAGGTGGTATCTTCTCTTTTTGCCCGGCATGAGGATAAAGGGCTGGTCCAGGGTAAGGGAAATCATCGGGGGATCCAGTCGCATCGGGTCAGATTGCTCGGCGGCAAGCGTCTTCAAAAAATATTCAAGGTCTTCAATGCGGATGACATGGAGACAGACATCCAGGGTGTGGTGGTGACCGCCATGGGGCCGCTGGCCTTTGTCTATCTGCCCTCTGAGCTGGATGCGGACCGGCGCGATATGATGGCCGTGGATCTGGTCGCCAGGGGCCATGTTCCCCTGGTACTGGTGAGTGAGCGGCCAGGTCGTGTCAAGGCCTGGACCAGTGAAGGCAGTTATCTCCTTCCCGACGAGCAGGAAAAGATCTTCGGTCCGCGACACCCCTTTCTGGCTGAGGTCTGTGCCGACATGATAACCCTGTGTCAGCATCAGGATGCCGGCGATTTTGTCCTGTCCGGCTGGCGTGTTGGCGCCCCGTCAATCACCTTTGCCATGGAAAACGGCTCGCATTGCGGGGCCGGACCGGAAGAGACAGGTGCCTTTACCCTGCTGCCTGGTGATGTCATTCTGCCGAAGCGAGGGTTCGGCTATCTGCGTCCTCATGATCTGCGTTACGCCGCCTGTCGTATTCTGGACCATCCCGAGAGAAGAAGTATGCCACGCCCCGTGAGGTCTGCAGAGCAACAGACCCTGCGGATCATGTCCTATAATATCCACAGTTGTCTCGGTATGGATGGGGTGCTGGCGCCGGAACGCATTGCCCGGGTCATTGGCCGGCATCATCCTGATATCGTGGCCCTGCAGGAGGTGGATGTGGGCAAAGGCAGGACAGGGGGTGTTGATCAGGCCCGGGTCATTGCCGAGTATCTGGAGATGGCGCATCATTTTTATCCTACGGTGCGGGTGGCGGATGAACTCTATGGCGATGCCATTTTGACCCATTTGCCCTTGCGGCTGGTCAAGGCCGGGCCCCTGCCCGGTCTACCGGGAAGTCCGTATCTGGAGCCGCGCGGCGCCTTGTGGGTTGGGATTACGGTAGGGAATAAAGAGATTCAATGCCTGAATACCCATCTGGGCCTTTTCCCTAAAGAGCGGCTGGTTCAGGTCGAGGCCTTGATGGGCAGTGAGTGGCTGGCCCATCCTGACTGCCGGTTTCCTGCCCTTTTGTGTGGTGATTTTAATGCCACACCCGGATCTCCTGTCTGCAGGCGGATGCAGGCGGGTCTTGCCGATGCTCAGTTGCAGAGAATCGACAGGCGGCCGATGAACACCTTCTGCAGTCGATTCCCGCTGGCCAGGATTGATCACGTGTATATCAGTCCCGGTATAGAGGTGATCGATGTTGATGTGCCGGCCAATGAGCTGGCCCAGGTGGCCTCTGATCATCTGCCTCTGGTCGTGACCTTCCGCCTCCAATGACAGGAGCAGATCAGCGTCTCAGCTCCAGATCATATCCCCGATAAACCAGATGAGCTGCAGGCTGGCCAGGGCATAGATCCCGGCGATCACATCATCCATCATGATGCCGATGCCGCCATGGATGCGCTCATCAAACCAGGAGCAGGGAAAGGGCTTTTTGATGTCAAAAAAGCGGAACAGCAGAAAACCCAGGACCCAGGCCGCAGGATGATCGGGGGCGAAGGCCAGGGTGATGAACATGCCCAGGAACTCGTCGATGACGATGGGGCCGGCATCGGGCTGATCCAGCAGTTTTTCGGCCGAGCCGGAGACAAAAAAACCGAGGATAAAGACCAGGACCAGCATGAGCAGGTAGGCCGGCCAGGGCAGCTCGCGCAGAAAAAACCAGGGGAGGATGGCGGCAAGCGAACCCCAGGTTCCCGGGCACAGCGGCAGTCTGCCGGAATAGAATCCTGTTGCCAGGGCCATAATCAGACGATTCATATTTATTCCTTCCCTTCTTTTTTTGTTTCTCTGCCCACGGACACTTCCCGGTACACCTGCTGCAGGGGAACCTGCGCGATTTTAGCAATCTCTCTGCAGGCCTCATATTCCGGATAGATCACCGCCCCGGCCGGGGTCTGCACCTTCTTGGCCGCGATCTTTCCCCATCGGGTCTCAACCAGCACCTGTTCACGTTCCAGGGTCATCCTCAATTCCGTGCGGAAACGCAGGCCAATGGCCGTGGTCTCCGAGAGGATGGTCTGTTTCAGCGGCAGTCCATGGGATGGGTGGCAGATGACGCGCAGCAGTTGTCCCGGTCGTCCCTTTTTCATCAGCATCGGGGTCAGGCTGACATCGAGCGCCCCCTGCCTGAGCAGGAGCTCGCAGAGATAGGGGAAACCCTCGCTGTTCCAGTCGTCGAGGTGGGTCTCGATGACCTCGACGGTCTGGGCTTCCTGTGCCTTGTGGCCGATAATCAGGCGCAGCAGGTTGGGTTGCCGGTTGGGGAGAATATGATTGCCGCTCCCATATCCTGTGGCGGTGATGGTCATGTCCGGAAGCGGTCCAAACCCCTGACTCAAGGTGGTGAGCAAAGCGGCCCCAGTGGGGGTTACCAGCTCCTGGGTGATGTCGACGGCATGCACCGGGACCCCTGTCAGCAGTTCACAGACGGCCGGCGCCGGCAGCGGCAGGCGGCCATGGGCGCAGTCGACAAAACCATGGCCCCAGGGCAGGGGTGAGCTGACCAGCTGCTCTATCCCCAGATGGTGCAGGCCGACAATGACACCCACCACGTCAATGATGGTGTCGATGGCTCCCACCTCATGAAAATGGATCTGGTCCATCGGCAGGCCATGGACCTTGGCCTCGGCACTGGCCAGGGCCGTGAAGACCTCGCCGGCCCTGGCGATAATGTCTGGCGCAAGATCGCTGGCTCGAAGGATGTCAAGGATGGCGGCCAGATTGCGAAACTGCTGATTCCCCCTGGCGCTGATCTCGACCTTCGTCGCCTTGATCCCCGAGGGTCTGGTGCTGGTGACGGTCAGATCGAATGGTCCAATATCCAGTCTATCGAGTTCCAGCCGCAGAAGATTTTCGTCAAGGCCGGCAGCGAGCAGGGCGGCCAGAAACATATCGCCGCTGATGCCGGAGAAACAGTCGGTGTAGCCAATTTTTTGGGCTTGTGTGGATGTGGACATGGCGGATTGAAGGGTGTCCTGAAGGAGGCAGAGGGGGGGGAGATTATTCTCGGGTGAACTGCATGCCAGGTGCCAGCGGGTGGCCGCAGAGGTAGGCCTCAACCGTCATCCGTTTTTTTCCCTCCGGCTGGATCTCTTTGATCAGCAGGCAGTCCCGGGCGGTGGTAATGAGCAGACCCTGGGTGTCGGCCAGGAGCAGGGTTCCGGCAGCTTGTCTGCTCTCTTTGTGGACGATCTCCGGGGCAAAAAAGCGGAAACGGTGGCCGTTGACAAAACTGTAGGCCCCGGGCCAGGGGTCAAGGCCGCGGATCAGGCAGTGCAGTTTTGCTGCCGGCTGGTTCCAGTCAAGGCAGCCGTCTTCCTTGGTCAGCGGCGGGGCGGCGGTGGCCAGGCTGTGATCCTGGCGGGTCCGGCTGAGTTTGTCCAAGCGCGGCAGGTCGAGTGCCTGCATCAGGGTGCTGCCCCCCAGTTCCGCGAGTTTTGTAAAAAGGCTGCCCGCAGTCTCGTCTGTGCTCACCGGGATTGCCGCCTGTAGCAGGATGTCTCCGGTATCCATGCCTGCGTCCATCTGCATAATGGTGATGCCGGCCTGCTGGTCGCCCTTGATGACTGCCCACTGGATGGGAGCGGCCCCGCGGTGTCGGGGCAACAGTGAGCCATGGATGTTGATGCAGCCCAGTCGGGGGAGTTCGAGGATGGAGTCCGGCAGCATGCGGCCATAGGCGGCGACGATGATCAGATCCGGCCGGTAACTCTTCAGGGTATCCGTGAATTCTGCGGTACGAAGCCTGGTGGGTTGCAGCACCGGAATACCGGCCAGCTCCGCTGCAACCTTGACCGGCGGGGGGCTCAGTTTTTTGCCGCGGCCCTTGGGACGGTCAGGCTGGGTGATTACGGCCACTATCTCATCTGGTCCGGCCAGCAGTTTGTGCAGGGCGGGGACGGCAAAGTCCGGGGTGCCCATGAAGATGATGCGGAGGCTTGTGTCTGTCATCTGTTACGCCTTTTTTATGCCTTTTTTTCGGTCAGCATTTTCTGGACCTTTTTCTTGTACAGGGTTCGTTTCAGGGCGCTCAGGTGGTCGATAAAGAGAACTCCGTGCAGGTGATCAATCTCGTGCTGGAGGACCACGGCAAAGCGGTCTTCCGTGCTTATTTCCAGCAGATTGCCGTCAAGATCCTGATAGGTCACGGTGATTTTCTGGAACCGTTTAACATTGGCGGTCAGGTCAATGACGCTGAGGCAGCCCTCTTCGTCGACCTGGCTTCCTTCCTGGCTGATAATCCGGGGATTGATCATGACCAGGACCTGTTGCTCTGCTTCGAGCTTGGCCACATCGACCACAATCAACTGGATGGACTCGCCAATCTGGGGCGCGGCCAGACCGATGCCGGGCGCGTCATACATGGTCTCGGTCATGTCAGCGACCATGTCCTTGAGTTCCTCGTTAAAGACGGAGATCGGGCTTGCCTTCTGACGGAGGACAGGGTGCGGAAATTCTAAAATTGTACGTATGGCCATGGGAAGAGATAAAATGTGTTGATTGAGGGAGTTGAAAAATCCTGCCAAGGTTGTTCAGGGCGAAGGCGCAGAGTTGAGGATGGATCAGCCTGTTGCCGTTCACCGTGAGCCTGCCGCAGGCCCTTTGTAGACGAATGGAAGGATAAAGTATTTTTCTTTCTATCTAGTGTCTGTCCATAAATGAGGATTTTAGCTCGAGATCAAGGACTGCGAAAAAAATAAGCGCAGGCATATGTATGATATTCCGAGCATTATTTTTTGAGCATGACGCAGAGATCGGGCAAAAAGACCATTTATGGACAGGCACTATCTAATTGGAGCAAAATATAACACAGGAAACGGGTTTTCGCCATTGATGAAAGTTATATTATGACTTGGTCGGCTGTCCTTCTTCCTTGCTCTTAGATCAGCGGGTTGGTAACTGACGGGAAGTACCTGCAATATTTACATCCTGCTCAGCTGTCAGCCTTGTTCTTCGCCATTTGGAGGCGCCTTTTCCTCCACACCTGGCTTTGGTGAATCTCCCATCCTGACGACCACCCGATGTTTCACCAGTCCCCGTTCCAGAGGAATGACGCCGCCGGCCAGGCGCTGGCCATCCATCTCCACCCAGGCGACACCGCACTGGCAGTGGTGCGGATTCTCCACCTGGATCGCATAGACCGTCTCCCCGTGCCGATAGCGGAGACTGAAGCCTTCCCAGGCCGCGGGGATGACCGGATTCACCTGCATCTGCCCGCTTTGCACCTGTAAGCCCAGGACCTCTTCCACCCAGGCCCGGTACATCCAGGCCGCTGCACCGGTATACCAGGTCCAGCCTCCCTGGCCGATCCGTTCGGGCAACCGGTAGACGTCGGCCGCAATCACATAGGGCTCAACCCCGTAGAGCCAGACTGCCTCCGCATCGCGGGCATGCTCGATGGGATTGATCAGGCGCAGCAGCTGCACCGTCCGCTCCCCGTCCCCTTTGCGGGCCATGGCCATGGCCATCCACAGGGCGGCGTGGGTGTACTGGCCGCCGTTTTCCCGCACCCCTGGGGGATACCCCTTGATGTAGCCGGGCGAGGGTTCCGTTTTGTCGAAGGGGGGCGTGAAGAGCAGCACCAGACCTTCATCCTGGCGGACAAGATGGCGCCAGGCCGACTCCAGTCCCTGATCCGCCCGTGCCGGATCGGCGGCGCCGGAAAGCCATGCCCATGATTGGGGCAGGGAATCGATCCTCGCCTCCGTGTTTGTCGCGGACCCCAGCAGGGTGCCGTCATCGAAGGTCCCCCGCAGATACCACTCCCCGTCCCAGCCGGCCTGCTCGACCCGCTGAATCAGGCCAGACCTCTCCTCGTGATAGGTCCGGCTCAGCTCCGGCTGGTGCAGGAGGCTCGACAGCTCAGCCATCCCCTGCAGCACCTCGCAGAGGAACCAGCCCAGCCAGACGCTCTCCCCCTTGCCGCCGGCACCCACCAGGTTCATGCCGTCGTTCCAATCCCCCGTTCCTATCAGGGGTAGACCATGGGGCCCGATGGTCAGGCCGCGGCTGACCGCACGCCTGCAGTGTTCAAAGAGGGTGGCCCGTTCCGGGGTGACCTCGGGGGTGGAGAATACCTCGTGCTGATCCTCTGCCAGCACGGGGGCGTCGAGGAAGGGCATCTCCACCTTGAGGATCTCCACATCGCCTGTGGTGCGGACGTAGTACGCCACCACATAGGGGAGCCAGAGCAGATCGTCGGTGATACGCGAGCGGATGCCGGTGCCGGCAGGTTCATGCCACCAGTGCTGGACATCCCCCTCTCTGAACTGCCGGCTGGCGGCCAGCAGGATCTGGTCCCGCGCCAGTTCCGGCCTGGAGTAGAGAAAGGCCAGGACATCCTGCAGTTGATCGCGAAAGCCAAAGGCGCCGCCTGACTGGTAAAAAGCGGAGCGCCCCCAGATCCGGCAGCTTAAGGACTGGTACTGCAGCCAGCGGTTGAGCAGCAGATCGGCGGCCAGGTCGGGGGTGTGCACCTCAATGGTGGAGAGCAGAGCATCCCACCAGGCCCTGGTCTGCGCAAGCGCCTCCTCCAGGGCCTGATCCTCCTGAAACCGGAGTGCCAGCTCCCGGGCCTGGGTTACCGACCCGGCCTGGCCCAGCATGCAGGTGATCTCCCTCTGCTCGCCTGGAGAGAATTCCACCGTAACCCGGAGTGCCGCGCAGGGGTCGCGTCCTGCCCCGGTCCGCCGTGACAGCCGGGTCAGCTCCATGGCTGCCGGGTTGGCCAGCGAGCGGTTGCGGCCGATGAAGGCGGTGCGGTCGCCGTCGTATGACTCGGCCTGGGGGGTTATGGCCACAAAGGCGACCCGCTCCGGGTACTCGGGGTGGTAGCGGTTGCGCGCCAGCAGGGCCTGGGCCTCGTCATCCCAGTTGGTTATGATGTGCATCTGGGAGGTTTCGCGGTTCTCGCCGAGTGTCAATTCCACATAATAGGTGACTGAGAGCCTGCGCCTCCGGGAGGAACCATTGGTGAGCCGCAGCCGCTGCAGTTTGATCGGTTGGCCGCCGTTCTCATCCACGGGGACGAAAACGGTCAGCTCCTGTTCGATGCCGTTGCTGTTATGCTCGAAGATGGTATAGCCCGCCCCGTGCCGGGCTCGATAGGCGCTCTCTTCACGGATAGGCATGGCGGTCGGCGACCAGAAGACGCCGCTCTCCTCGTCGCGGAGGTAGAGCACCTCCGAGGCCGGGTCCACCACCGGGTCGTTGGACCAGCCGGTCAGACGATTGCGCTGGCTGTTGCCATACCAGGTGAAGCCGGACCCGGATTCGCTGACCATGGTGCCGAAGGTCGGGTTGGCGATGACGTTCACCCAGGGGGCGGGGGTGTTGGTGTCGGGGCCGAGATAGATCGCGTATTCATGTCCGTCCGGGGTAAAGCCGCCGAGACTGTTGAAGTAGTGCAGCTCCATGAAGGGGAGCGGGGCCGAGGGCTCCCGGGGGACAGGTTTCCGGATCAGCCTTGCCATGAGCTCGGGAGGTTCCATCGGCATCCCCAGCTGCTGGGGCAGCGTGCCGCGTGCCGCCACCAGCACGACGCTGGCTGCAAATTTGAGGAGCTGCAGATCTTCTTCGGGAATGAGCGCCGCGTTGCGCAGGAAGACCCCGCCCTGTTGGTCGCTCCTGTTAAAGAGGGAATTTGCCTGGAGCAGCCGTTCCAGTCGCTCCTGAAGGGGCCGCTCATACCCCCCGGCTTCTTCGTTGAGGATCACCAGGTCGGTGGACAATCCGTGCATCCGCCAATAGCTGTGGGCCTGGAGCATCTGGCGGGCCAGGCTGATATCCCACGTTTTACCAATAGTAACCAAGGCTATCGGCAGGTCACCCGAGATGCCGTAGGCCCACAATCCGGCCTGGCCCTTGCGATTCTCAGCCAACCGCTCACCGGGAGCACGCAGGAGGGCGTTGGGAAAGAGCAGGTGACTTGCCAGTTTCTGAAATCGGCGTGCTTCGTCAGGCTGGATGTGCCGCATCTGCAGCTCCTGCTGGGCCGAGCCCCAGGCAAAATCCATGGCCCGATTGATCGCCTGGGGCTCGCAGTATTTATCCATCAGCAGCAGGACATGCTCGCGGGTTGGACCGGCGGCGAGCACCAGGGAAAGCTGGATGCGTTGGCCCGGTTCCAGGGTGAGACTGTGCCGCAGGCTTAAGCTCGGATCCAGGACAAAGCCCTGGCTGTTGCCGAGCTCCTGCACTGTCCCCATGGGACTTGCCAGGGTTCGGCCGCGGCCGATGAAACGGCTCCGGTCGGTTTCAAATTGCCAGCCCTCTGCAGGCGGGCACTCCTCTCCGGGGTGCTCAAAGGTCAGGCGGTGGGCCACATAGAGCGGCGGTTCGTTTTCGCTGCGCGCTCGACGGAAGGCAAGGAGCGTTTGCTGCTCGGGAAGCGCCTCGGTTTGGATGAACAGCTTGTTGAAGGCCGGATGCTGGCGGTCGGCGTTGTGGGGTGCCATGGAGAGTTCAACGTAGCTGGTAAGATGAAGGCTTCGGGCACGGTCGGAACGATTGACCAGGGTAATCCGCCGCACCTCCACATCGTCTTCCGGTGAAACGATCACCTCTGTTTCTGTATGGATACCGTAGTCGTCACGCCGGAAGACAGCCCGGTCGAGAGTAAAGTCTACGGAATAGCCTGCAACCTTGCCGCCGACCGGGTGATAGGTGGTGGACCAGAGATGATCCGCATCGGGCTCATGGAGGTAGCAGAAGGTTCCCTGACTGTCACAGGTCGGGTCCGAGCGCCAGCGGGTGAGCTCCTGGCCGCCCCACCGACTGTAGCCGCCCCCGCTGTTGGTGACCATCAAGCCATAGCGACCGTTGCTGAGCAGCTGGGTCTTCGGTATGGTGGTATGGGGAGTGGTAAAGGTGCTTCCTGTCGGCGCGACCAGCTCTCCGCCCGGCAGCACGGGCTCCGTCTGCCGCGTTGAGGTTAGGTGCAGTGCAGGCAGGACCGGGATGCGTTCCTGCAGGAGGAGTTCAAAGGCACGCACCCGTGCATCGCTATGAAAGCGGCGCGGGAACGGGTTGCCATGGAGGAAGTTGATCAAGGCCAGAAAGGCCATGCCCTGGTGATGGGCCATATACGCCTTGATTATCACCCCGCGCCTGCCCTCCCGCTGCGGCTGCCGGCTGAAATCCATGGCCTCGTAATAGCCGTAATCACCGAGCATTCCCAGCCCGTTCAGCTGTTTCAGATTGTGCACGGTCTCGCGCGGCGCCACGTTCAGGGCCAGCAGGGTGGCATAGGGCGCGATGACCAGCTGTTCCTCCAAGCCGCGTTTCAAGCCGAGCGTCGGCACGCCGAAGGCCTGGTACTGATAGGTCTTGTTGAGGTCCATATTGCCAAAGGCGGACTCGGAAATGCCCCAGGGCACATGCCGCCCGCGGCCGTAAGCGATCTGGGCCGCCACCGCTTCCCGGGCCGCCTTGTCCAGGAGTGAGTTGTCGTAGGAGTACTGAAACAAGAGCGGCATCAGGTATTCGAACATGGTCCCGGCCCAGCTGAGCAGCACCCGCTGCCGGCCGATAGCACCGTAGGGGCGGCCCATGGAGAACCAGTGTTCCATGGGGACATCGCCCCGGGCAATGGCTGCGAAACTGCCGAAGCGTGCCTCGCTGGCCAGGAGATCATAACTGGAATCGTCCAGAAGGTTGGTGGAGACATTGAAGCCGATGGCGAACAGCTTGCGCTTGGGGGCATAGAGAAATCCCATGTCCAGTCCGGCCGACAGCTCGCGGATCTTGATGATCAACCGTTCTGCCATCCCCATGGTTTCCCCGGCCAGCCATTGTGATGTGGCGAGTGCCGCTATAACCCGGTCGAGCCAAGGGTCCAGTGGTGTGCCGGCCTGGCGGGACTCCTCACGGATGGCGCCAAGAATCGTGATCGAGCCGATCAGGCCATGGGCAAGATCGTGCAGCGACGGTGGTCGGGAAAGATCGTGCCGGATAGCGAGCAGGGCTTCCTGGCCGAGTGGGGCGAGCTCCTCCAGGGTCTTCTCGGCCAGGATTTCGACCCAGCTGAGATAGCGATCCGAGATCATTCTCCAGGCGGCCACCTGCTCCTCCAGCTCCGCGACCCATGGCGCCGCTCCGGCGCTTGCGACAACAGACCTGACATTAACCTCTGTCTGTCGTTGCAGGCGCAGCAGATCGACGATGGAGGTGGGCGGCGCATTCCACTCAGCCAGGAGTCGGTCGAGTGTCTGGCGATCAAGGCCGGCAGTTCCTTCAAGGATGGCGCCGTGTTTCAGGATTTCCCCGGTGTCAGCCAGGCCGGAAAAGGCCTTGCCGTCCAGGAGGGGCCCATGCACCAGCTCGTCGATTCCCTGCTCCAGCGCCCACAGGGCTCCGAGCAGATTGCCGCTGTCAACGGCGGAGACGTAGCGGGGTTCAAGGGGGGCCAGGGTCTGGATATCGTACCAGTTCAGGAGATGCCCCTGGTAGCGCTCCAGACGGTCGATGGTCTCCATGGTACGGGTCAGTCTTTCGACGACCTGATTAATGGTCAGGTAGCCGCAGTCATGGGCCCCGAGGGCGCTGGTCATCCACAGGCCGATGTTGGTCGGACTTGTGCGCATGGCCAGGCTGTTCTGATGGGCGACCTGATAGTTGTCGGGCGGCAGCCAGGAGGTGTCGGCACTGATAAAGGACGAGAAATAGCGCCAGGTCCGCCGGGCGACCAGCCTGAGGAAGCGGCGGTCCGTTTCCGGCAGTGTTTGTGCCCGCTGCTGCTCACCGGGTTGCAGGTTCAAGAACCAAACGAGCAGCGGGGAGAGAAACCACAAGGCGAGCCAGGGGGAGGCCGGCAACAGATTGTCCGGCATAATCCGCCAGATCGCCCAGCCCGCGATGGCGCTGAAGATGCTCCCCAGGGCCAGACTGGCAACGAAGAGTGGTTGGTGGCGGCAGGCGCGCCAATCGGTTGCCTGGGCCGTCCACTCCAGCAGGTGGTGCCGGGAGAACATGAGGCGGTAGCAGGCCCTGACAATGGCGTTCAGGGCTATCGCGGCCTGGTGCGGCAACAGGGCCGCATCGGCGCCGGCCCGCAGCAAGTCGTGCCACAGCTTCGCCGGGGAGAAGTACCTCAAACCCATGCGGGTGGTAGCCATGGTCAAGGACTGCGCCAGGGGGTGAAAAAGCAGCTGCAGGCCAACTACCAGGGCTGCGATTCCGCCGGCTCTCGGGGAGATGAACCAGGAAGCAGTCAACAGGGCCAGGCTGGTGGCAGGCAACAGGCTGCGGCGCAGGTTGTCAAGAATCTTCCAGCGGTTGAAGAGGGAAAGCGGGTTGGCGCCCCGTCCGCCTGCAGCCTGGGGGACGCGCGGGAAAATCCACCCGGCGATCTGCCAGTCGCCGCGAATCCAGCGGTGGGCCCGGCTGCTGTAACTCCGGTATCCTTGAGGGAATTCATCGTAGATCTCTATATCGCTGGCCAGCCCCACCCGGACATGGGCCCCTTCGAGCAGGTCGTGGCTCAGCACCCACTCTTCAGGGAACCGTCCGGAGAGCAGGCGGCTGAAGGCGCGGACATCGTAGATCCCCTTGCCGTGGTAAGACCCTTCCCCGCTCAAGTCCTGATAGACGTCGGAGACCGCCTGGGTGTAGGGGTCGATCCCCACTGCATCGCTGAAGAGCCTGCTGAAGATTGAGCCGCTCGTGCTCGGCAGGGTAGGGCTTACCCGTGGCTGAATGATGGTGTAGCCGGCCATGATACAGCCATCCGCATCAAAGCGGGGCTGGTTGAGGGGGTGCGCCAGGGTCTCGACCAGCCTGCGGGCCGAGGCGTGCGGTAACTGGGTGTCGCTGTCGAGAGTGATGATGAAGCGGATGTCCGCCAACCGGTCCGGGTCGCCCACGTAGACCAGGGGGGCAGCGGTCTCGGGCCGCGTACCGTCGATCAAGCGGTTCAGTTCTTCCAGCTTGCCCCGTTTCCGCTCCCAGCCGATGAACTTCTGCTCGGATTCACTCCAGGTGCGCTCCCGATGAAAGAGGAAAAAACGCTCGCCTCCATGACGCCCATTGAGCTCTGTCAGGCATAGCCTCGCGGTCTGGAGCAGCCCGCTGTCTTCTTCCCGGGAAGCAGTGGCTGAATCGGTGTAGTCCGTGAACAGGCTGAAGAACAGATTCTCTTCCTTGTTGGCCAGGTAGCGGATCTCCAGCTTCTCCGCCTCGGCGCGGATCGTCTCGGCGTTCACCAGCATCATTGGCACCACCACCAGGGTGCGGAATTCATCGGGAATCCCCGACTCCTCGAAATCCATCTTGGGCAGGGACCGGGGCGGCAGAAGTCGCGTGATCAGATAATTGACCAGCTCGATCGCCAGCTGGCTCACCGGAATCAAGAGAAGCAAGACGAGTCCCAGGAGGAGAGCGGGTGACCCTCCCGGCTGGTCGAAGCCGGGGCTCAGTCCCCAGGCGACGAGCAGGAAGATGAAGAGTGCGGTAACACCGCCGATACTGAAGGTGTAAATGGCGGTGTGGTGGTCATGGATCCAGGCCAGGGTACGATAACGCAACGTTTCACGGCAGGCGAGCAGCCGGGCCAGCTCCGCCCGTCCCTTGCCGATGAGCCAGGTGGAGACGTGGCCGCGCTCTTTATCGACGGTTGCTTGACGCTGGGCCAGCTTGATGACGCGCCCCGCGACCTGTTCCTCGGGCTGGGCGGCAGCGCGGGCGAGTTCTTCAATCGCCCGACGACAGCGGTCACGGGTGGCGAAATCCATTTTGGCGTAGACCCCGGAGGGATCATGGCGCAGTATCTGCTCCACCCGGCTGAGTTTTTCGAAGATCTCCCGCCAGTCCAGCAGGGCAAGTTGACGCAGGCTGGTGAAGGCGTTGCCGCTGGCGAGCTGCTCTCTGGTCTGCCGGTTCATCTCATGCCGATGGAGGTCGGGCAGGAGGATTTTGAGGGTGCGTTCAAGCCAGTTCTTGACCGGTGCCAGTACGGCCGCCTCGTCGTAGAGCAGACCTACCAACTGCGCCCCGAAATAAGGGCTGGGGTGCACCTCCGCTTTCGCCAGTTCCGCCAGGATGGCGAAGAGCTGGTTGGAATCGCGGCGATTGGCAGCGATCAACCTGTTCGCCCAGAAGTCGGCCAACTGATGTTCGCGCAGGTCAGCGAGGGCGGTAACGGCCAGGCTCTGGATGCCTTCAATAAGCGCGAAGCGCAGCATCTGGGGAATGGCCCAGAGTTCGCCGATGGTCAGCGTGCGCACGGATTGGTAGGCCTCGATAAAGGCCAGGATATTCTCCCGGTCCAGGCGCATCTCCGTATGGGAAACGAGATCCTTGGCCAGACCGTAGATACAGGGCAGCCCCCGATAGGGATCAGAGGCCAGTATGGGCAGCTGCTGGTAAAAGCGCCGGGGAAGGTTCAGCAGGATCGCGCGGGCGTTGCCTTCCAGAATATACTCATTATCCAGGATCCAATCGGCAGTCGGTGTGGACTTCTGCTCAAGGCGGTTCGCCGCGGCAAGGTCCGCGTAGACCTGACGGAGCCATTGGCGCGAGTGTTTGAAGCGCTTGAGCAGCTCGGTATTGCGCTGCGGCTGCAGATCCACCTGCTGCTCCCTGGCATGGCGCTGGGCATGCTCCAGAACCTGGGCCGGGGAAAGCTTTACCTCGGGGCCCCGCGCCGTGACCCGTCGTTCGCGCTTGGGATGCATGATGAACAGCCGCGGAGGGATATCGCCGCTTTCCCGCAGCAGAGCCACTGGCCGCGGTAACGATTCGCAGGGTGTCTGGAGAATCAGGACTGATTCCCCGGACACGAGCCAGCGGGCGTGATTACGAATAAGTTCAGACTCAACACCATACCTGAAGAGTCGCTGCCATAGAAGCGCTGCCAGGGCTACGAAGATGACACCTGCAAAGATAAACGCCAGAAGCGTGGAAGGTCTCCAGTCCGGAAGCAGTTGGGGCCAATGCAGGAGCAGAGTGGTAATCCCCCCAAACAGACAGGCAGCCAGGGTTACCCTGAGGGCACGGCGCCAGAGGATAGGACCTGCACTGTGAATATCTCCGTTCGCATCCTTATACACCAGGGCGGTGCGGCTGAAGCCTTGCCGTGTCAGTTCCCGGAGAGCTCTTCGGGCTTCATCCTGTTTTGCGAAGTAGGCAATGAGAGTGCCAATACCCATTTTTTTCCCTTTACATGCTCCAGATGACCGTCCAGCCATGGGTAAAGAATTTACCTGACGGGAGAACGCAGCAAGAAACTATGCGGACTGTTCTAGAATTGTTTCTGTGCCATTTTTCGGCATTCTCCTGCCCATTTATGGCAGGTTTTCGCGCATTGCTGACACTGCTCTCCTTCTTTTCCCACCGGGAACAGCAGGCTAAGCCGCTGTAAAAAAATAACATGGTCATCTAAGTGCCCGGAGCGGCATAAGGAGCCGGTCGCTCCTTATGCCGTCCATGGCGCTCGCGACACCGGGCCATCCCTGGCCTGCGTAACGAAATAGATATAAATGGCCATGTTATTTCGTAACGGCTCCTAACCCCGATGAACGGGATAAGTGCCTTTCGCAGATTGTTTTCTGGCAAAAAAACAGGTAAGCGCAGACTCCGAGAAAATAATCTGTAAGGCACTAAAGTCCGAGCTGTTTCATGATCTCGCGCATGAACGCGGGCAGATCGGCCGGTTGCCGGGACGTGATCAGGTTGTCGTCAACCACCACTTCCAGGTCCTCATAGAGGGCGCCACCTTCTTTCAGCTCATCAGCCACTGATCTGTAGCAGGTGGCGCGTCGCCCCAGCAAAAGATCGGCGCTGATCAAGATCTGCGGCCCGTGGCAGATGGCGGCGACCGGTTTTTTCTCCGCAAAAAAACGCCGGGCGATCTCCAGCGCCATCGGCTCTTCTCTCACCACCGCCGGCGCCGCGCCACCCGGCAGGATGAGGATGGCATAGTCGTCAGGATTGACCTCGTCAAGGGTCATGTCAACGGCCACTTCATAGCCGTGCTTGCCGGTGATGGCCCCGCGGCGCAGGGAGGCTACGACCACTTCAACGCCCGCCTCCTGCAGCCGGTAGTAGGGAACCAGCAGCTCAGAGTCCTCAAAATGGTCCGCACTTAAAATTAAGGCCTTCATATTTCCTCCGTAAAAGAATGTGGATGTTGCTTCTCGATCTGTGATCTCCTCCAGTTAATCTGGATCTTGACCGCTTTTTCTTCTCCGCTCTCCACCATGCGTCTCTTCTGCCACTTTCAACATCAGGAGTCGCCCCCTATTGTCAATAAAAATCCTGAAGCGTCCCCTCGACCTTTGAGGGGTCGAAGGTCTGATGGACGAGGGGGCCGGCTGCCAGCATGGGGACCCGTGCCTCGAAGGGGGGGCGGTTATTCCGGTAGATGACGCCGATCGGGATGCGGTCGCCCCATTCGAGCGCCCTGGAAAAGGCGGCGTTGCGGTCTTCGGGGTTATAGTCCGGCTCGAGGTGATAGACGCGCTCGCGGTACCACTGGTAGGTATTCACCTTGTTGAAGGTGACACAGGGCTGGAGGATGTCGATGAGGGCAAAGCCCTGGTGGTTCATGGCCTTTTGCATCAGGTCCTTGAGATGCGTTGTGTCGCCGGCAAAGGCCCGGGCCGCAAAACCACAGTCGAGCGCCACGGCCAGGGCCATGGGATTGAACTGATTGGAGATCACCCCGGCAGGGACGTTCCTGGCCCTTGTCCCCTCGCCGCTGGTGGGCGAGGGCTGGCCCTTGGTCAGGCCGTAGATCTGGTTGTCATGGACCAGGAGCTTCACATTGATGTTTCGGCGCATGGCGGCCAGGAGATGGTTGCCGCCCTCACCGTAACAGTCGCCGTCACCAGTGGTGACGATCACCGGCATGGCATGGTTGGCGAGCCTGATGCCCGTTGCCACCGGCAAGGCCCTGCCGTGCAGACCATTGAAGGTGTTGCCCCTGGTATAGTGCGGCAGTTTTGCCGCCTGGCCGATTCCCGAGACCACGGTGAACTGATGGGGTTCAAGCTGAAGCTCGACCAGCATCTCCTTGAACGTTTTCAAGATGGCAAAATTACCGCACCCCGGACACCAGGCCGGCGTTTGACCGTTAAATGTCTCCAATGTGACCATGAATTTCTCCTGTCAGTTCTTCAACCGTAAAGGGCCTGCCATCATACTTGTGGATGGTGGCCTTGAACTCAAAGCCGGTTTCAGCACGCAGCAGCCGGCTGAACTGGCCGGTGGCGTTGTGTTCGATGCACAAGGCAAGCTGCGCCTGGTGGAGGAAGGCCGGATAATCAAAATGAGCCCGGTCGGGCAGGGGGAAGATTTCACTGAAATGGAGCATGGCGATCTTCTCTGACTGTGCCAGCGCGTCAACGGCTTCTTTCATGACGCCATAGGTTGAGCCCCATCCCACCACCACGATGCGCGCCTCGTGGTCTCCGTAGAGCTCGGGCGGGGCGATTTCATTCGTGATGAGCGGCAGTTTCCTGAATCGCTTGTCGACCATCCGTTTTCTGGTGGCACCGTCCTCGACAATATGGCCCTCCTCGTCATGTTCATCACTGTCAACAACCACCAGATGGGCGGCGTCGCCCGGTACGCCCAGGGGCTGGTTGGAAAGTCGTATCTGATAGAAGTTATGGCCGCCGCGGACGCGCGACTCATAATCCTGGTGGGAAAAGACGTGATAGCCGGAGCGGGCGAAAACGCGTCCCAGGGCATTACCAATGGTCTGGATGCCCTGTCCCGCTTCACCTCCGATTTTGATGGAGTAATCCATACGTCCCTTCTTGGTTCGGGACTCGGAAAATCGTGACCGGCAATCGCGCCTCCCATTTTTAAAGGGAGACGATGGAGGTGCAGCACATTTTCCGAATCTCTGCTGATGATAAAATGTGGTACCTGAGTTGACCGTTAATACTGCTGCCCTTCGATGTTTTTTTTGAGCTGGGCGATTTCGAGGCCGAGGGAGACGCACTCCCTCCCCTCCATGCAGCCATCGGCGTCAGCTATTTCCAGATGATGCTTGAGCTCATGATCGCCTTTCTTCAGGTCAACCAGCCATACATTCTTTACTGGGTCAAACTCAACGCTGATATCCATGCCCTGTTGACGGATATCCGGATAAATGTCGGTTATTTTCTTCAGCAATTCTTCTTATGCATGCATGATACGTCTCCTGCTGGTCTTTCAGATGTTAGTGAGTGTCTGTCCATAAAGTTTCCGGAATTCCCTCCCTAATTCAGGGGGGGGGTAAATGGCCATGTTATTTCGTAACGGCTCCTAATATTCATCCAGATGGTGCCATTCGGCGTTTTCCAGCCAATTTCCCGGTTGCGGCCGGGCGACAAAGGCGACGATATTTTCCATTATCCGGCAGTGTCTTTCTTCTTCACCGGCAAGGCGCAGCAACAGCTGCTTCACCTCTTCCTCACCGGCATCGGCGGCCTTGTCCTGATAAAACTCCCGGCTCATCTTCTCAATGTCGAAGGCCTTTCGGTATGCCTCAAGATCAGAGGCTTCAAAGCTGGCCACGGCTTTTTCTTCCTGCATGCGGACAAAGATATTTTTGACATTCTCCAGGACCGTGGTTTTGGCCAGCGAGGCATTGCCGGCATGTTTACGCAGCTGGGCAATGACCTGGTAATGCTTCACCTCTTCGTCCGCCAGCATGGTAAAAATAGTCTTCAGGCCTTCGACCCTGCTGTTGCCGGCAAGTTCACGGTAAAATTTCTCGCCATCTTGCTCCATCTGCATGGCATATTCATAAATATCCATAATGCACTCTCCTTGTTAGTGCCTGTCCATAAATGGTCTTTTTACCCGATCTCTGCGTCATGCTCAAAAAATAATGCTCGGAATATCATACATATGCCTGCGCTTATTTTTTTCGCAGTCCTTGATCTCGAACAAAAATCCTCATTTATGGACAGACACTTGTTAAAAGGGACATTGCTTCGCAATTGAAGCGCCAAACTCAAAACAGCTGTCAAGAGACTGGTTATCCGGATTCCAGAGGGTTCTGATCCCCTCGTTTACGACCTCGAAACCTGCCTCCCGCAGTCGACTGTCGATGGTTTTTATGGCCTCGCCGCTCCAGCCATAAGAGCCGAAGGCCGCCGCCTTTTTCCCCTTGAACCCCAGCCCCTTTATCTCCTCAAGGATCGCGGCCACGGAAGAAAGGATGCCGCGATTGATGGTCGGCGACCCGACCAGAATCATTTTGGACTTGAACACCTCCGTCAGGATGACGTTACGATCGCTGCGGGCCGAATGATACCGTTTTACGGTCACCGCCGGGGCACCCGCCATCCCGCTACTTGCGGGGTTCGATCAGGTCTTTGTTGTTTTGTTGATGACGGAATCTGGATAAGGACCGGTAAATTTCAACCCTCGCCCGGTTGAGGCCGCCGATCGGTCGATGTTCACTCAAGGAATGTGCCGGGGAGAAGGACAGCTCCTCAGCTAACTCCTTACGTTCCCTGGTACGGAAGGCCTGGGGAGGAATGCGAAGGGTGGCCACCTTGATAAAGGGAGATTCTTCCTCGCTCCATTCCACGCCGGCGTCCTCAATCGGCATCCGGACAGGGTCTCTTTGTACTTGTATCATGAAATCAAAGCTGGCCTCAGCCGCGGCCAGGTGTTTTTCCATGTTTTCAGCAAGATAATGATCGGTGAGTAGTGGCGGCAGGGAGCTTTTCAGGGGCGAAGCGGGAATGAGGGAGTATTTTACACTGTGATCTGGTCCGCAGAGATAAGGAGTCGTACTCCAGTAGCGGATGTCCAACGGCGAGATCTGGTTTTGCTGGGCCTTGCGGAGTTCATTGATGATATGAAAATTACCCGACATAACCAGACGGGAAAGAAAGACCAGGGGCGACCATTTAGTGGTGTAGTACACCGCGTCATGGAACAGTTTGACCGTGCCTAAGGGCATGATCGGATAGCTCATTAATATAAAGTCCTGTGTTTCTTTCTCCTCGTCTCGCGGCTGAAACCGCTCCCCTGTGACCCCCATGATTTTTATGGCAAAACCACGGACGTCTTTGGCTTTGTCCGACTGGATTGTACCGCTGGCACTGGAAATGCGAATCCAGGCGGGATAGCTTCGGGGAAACTCAAATATTCCCCTCTTCAGCTCCGCCGGGATGTTCGGCTCCACAATGAACTCTGCCTGCAGGCAGGCCAGCGTTTTCGCGTGGGCTCCGCGTCTGATTTGGCCGGCGGGATAATCCGCGGCCATTTTTTCCTGTAATATAAGCGCCATGTCTTTGATCAGCCGTTCTTCATCAGCAGGGACCTTTTCAAATCTGGTTATGCCACCCGATTTCCCCTCAGCAAAGTCCATGTTATCCCGCTCCCCGGATTGATCGTTTTGGCCAGGCTCACCCCTGGCCTTAAGCAAGTCACCTTGTTCTGCTTCCATGTCGGAGTCGAAACGGACAGCATCTTTGCTGGTGACAGCTTTAGCACAGGCAAAGCTTACCAGTGCCAGTGCCAACAGAATCATACAAGGATTTTTCATCATGATTCCCTGAGCCTGGTCTCTTTTACCTCTGAGCGCAGCGGCTCAACCGGATAGTCTTGTTCGCCCTCTCTGTTTGATCTTGTCTCCTGCTCCGTCTTAGGAGCCGTTACGAAATAACATGGCCATTTATATCTATTTTGTTACGGCTCCTTTAGATGGCCATGTTATTTTTTTACAGCGGCTTAATTCCATTGAGTGCGTGTTTTCAGGCCCTTCACTTCCCTATACGAATCGTTGAGAGGTCTCCGATGAGTCCGAAGACATTCAAGAGCCATATAATCACCACAATAACCACGACCACATTCAAGATTCTCTTGATGGTAGACTGCATTGGTATATAGCTGTTAATTACCCATAGGATCACCCCAACGACAACCAAAACGAGCACTAATTGAATCAATGGCATAGAACCTCCTTGTAAGGTACTTATCCCGTACATCGGGTTTAGTTTGTTCTCTTGTGTCCCCGTTCCGTTATTTTGTTACGGCAATCGCTGCCGGGGCAGGATACGCCGCTGTCATTACTTCTCTAAAACCTTCTTGACCTTGCCGATTTTCCCCTGAACTTTACCGGCTATCTTTTCAGCGGTCCCTTCAGCTTCCAGCTTTGGATTATCGCTTAGTTTTCCGGCGACCTCCTTGACTTTACCCTTTACCTGGTGAAACGTGCCTTCCGCCTGGTCCTTGGTGCTGGATTTCATGGTCTTCCTCCTTTAGGATTGTGATCTGATAGCTGGAACTCTAAGTTAGTGCCTGTCCATAAATGGTCTTTTTGCCCGATCTCTGCGTCATGTTCAAAAAATAATGCTCTGAATATCATACATATGCCTGCGCTTATTTTTTTCGCAGTCCTTGATCTCGAACAAAAATCCTCATTTATGGACAGACACAAGTTAACAGCGGAACTTTTGAGCAGCCTGGGAATGAGAACTGCGGGTGATCGGCGAGGCTATTGATATGGAGCCCGGCGCCAACACGATTGGCAGGCCGACGGTATTGGCGGACGTCGTCAGCTTCAGCGTCCGGTCATGGGAAAAGATTACCGGCTGTTCGTTACCCGGATCTTGAGGGCATAGCTTGATAGCGGTCGAGTTTTCCAGGCCAACAGCTCTGTAATTCATAGTGAATCTCCTTTTCGAAAAAGGATTCCGGGCATGACAATTCATCCCCGGCTTGATTCAAGCAGGACGTACAAGAGGGGAACCGTCGGGCGTTGGCGGTACACATGGGGGAGGCTTCGCGGCGAATGTTTCGCAGCATGCCGACTGCCCTCGTTGCTGGCTACCTTCAAATATAATTGTACTCAACGAACAACCGTTGTCAAGCCAGCGAAATATATTTTGCCATGGAGGAGTAACCAGAGACGTTCCTGAGGTTGACGGATGGCTGGCGTGATTGTGGTGCAGTTTAAACCCCATTCAATTACTTGCGTTGTTTGATCCGGCTGGTCGGCTGTGACTGCCAGGGGTCGTCCGGCCAGTGGTGTTTGGGATATCTGCCGCGAAGCTCCTTTTTCACCTCATGGTAGGCGCCCTCCCAGAAGCCCCGCAAGTCCTGAGTGATCTGCATCGGCCTCTGGGCCGGGGAGAGGAGATGGAGCAGCACCGGTACCGTGTTGTGGCAGATCATTGGCGTATCGGCCAGTCCGAACATCTCCTGGAGGCGCACGGCCATCACTGGTGCCGCGCCCGGGGTATAGCGAAGTTTGATCCGTGAACCGCTGGGCGCCATGAGGTGGCTGGGGGCCTCCAACTCGAGCTGGTTCTGCTGCCGCCAGTCGAGTCTGGCCGCAAGGATGGAGAAGAGATTGAGCTTTTTGAGATGTTCCGTGCTCCGCATGCCGTTGAGATAGGGTGCGAGCCACACCTCAAGGCTCCGCAGCAGGTGGGTCTCGGATGTGTCCGGCCAGCCCGTCTCCGGTTGCCAGAGTCGCATGCTTTCCAGCCGCGCCTGCAACTCCCTGGCCTGGTCGCTCCAGGGCAGGGCTGAAAGGCCAAGATGGCGAATTCCTGAGAGCAGGGCGGCCAGCACCGCCTCCGGCGCAGGATTTGGCAGCGGTCTTGTGTCGAGGGTCAGCTCGTCGAGTCGCAGGAGACGGTGGGCCTTGACTGTGCCACTCTGCTCGTCCCAGAACACCTTTTCCTCTCGTTGCAATCGGGCGGAAAACAGGGGAGCCAGGGCTTCTTTGGCCAGGGGGGCGGCGAGAAAAACACGGCCCTCGATCCGGCCCGCATCGAGCTCGGCGACTGCCAGATATTCGTGGGCCAGAAGACGGTCATGGCCGGGAAGCAGAGCCCCGCGGCCGGATGTCAGCTTGTATTGCCCCTGGCCGACAGTACGGCGCTGGGCGATCCGATCCGGAAATGCCAAGGCCAGGAGTTCGCCCGCCGTCATCTCTCCACCCTTGCTCCTGCCGGCTTTCGGCAGGTGATCCCGCAGTTTCCTGCTGGTCTGCTCGACCCGGCGGCAGGCATCGATATCCGCTTCCAGAGATGTTGCCGCCGCCGCGCCCTGCCGGCGGAATACTGCCAGGGCGTGGAGTCGGTCTTCGATGTCTGTTGTCCGGTCTCTTCCCCTAAGGATGTCTCGTTCCGAGAGCAGGGCGGCAAGGTCACAGGCCAGACCGGTGGTGCCATTTCTGGTAGCTGTAAGCAGCATGAGGCCAAGGCGCGGGTGGGCGGGGAGCGCGGCCATTTGCCGGCCAAGGGAGGTGATATGCCCTTGCCGGTCCAGGGCCCCGAGAGCCAGCAGGACGGCTTGTGCCTGGGCGAAATTACCGGCCGGCGGCGGATCAAGCCAGCGCAGGGCCTCTGACCCATGCACTCCCCAACGGGCCAGGTCGAGGACCAGCTGGCTCAGGTCGGCGGCCAGGATTTCCGGCGGGTCAAAGGGCTTGAGGCCGTGGTCTTCACCATGATTCCACAGGCGGTAGCAGTGGCCCGGGCCAAGGCGTCCGGCCCGGCCGGCGCGCTGGGTAGCCGAGGCGTGCGAGATGCGTCGGGTGGTCAGGCGGCTGAGGCCGCTGTTGGGGTCAAACTGCGGGCTTCGCTTCCAGCCGCTGTCCACCACGGTATGGATGCCCTCAATGGTGACGCTGGTTTCGGCAATGGGCGTGGCCAGGATGATGCGCCGCTTCCCTTCCCGGTTCGGTTGCACGGCAGCGGTCTGGGCAGCAAGGCTCAGATTGCCGTAGAGGGGATGGATGATGACTTCAGATGGAGGCAGGGCCGCAGTCAACAGCCTCTGGGTCTGCCGGATCTCCGCGGTGCCGGGGAGAAAGGCCAGAATATCGCCAGGCTGCTCGGTCAGGGCCTGGTGGATGGCCGCTGCCATCTGTCGGGCGATCTTACGGGGCTGGGGGCCGGCAGGCTGTCCGGTCCGGCAGTATTCCACCCCCACGGGATAGGTCCGGCCCGTGCCCATGACCACCGGGGCGTTATCAAGCAGTCGGCTGACGGCCCCGGTGTCGAGGGTGGCGGACATGATCAGGAGCTTGAGATCCTCGCGCAGACTGTCCATCACATCAAGACAGAGGGCCAGGGCCAGATCACCCTGCAGGCCGCGCTCGTGAAATTCGTCAAAGATCACCAGCCCCACCCCGGCCAGCTCGGGATCGTCCTGCAGGCGGCGGGTGAGTATTCCCTCGGTCACCACCTCCACCCGGGTTGCCGGGGAGACCTTCGAGTCAAAGCGCACCCGGTAGCCCACGGTCTGGCCGACTGTTTCGCCGAGCTGGCTGGCCATGAAGACGGAGGCCAGCCGGGTTGCCAGCCGGCGCGGCTCCAGCATCAGGATAGTCTGGCCAGTCAGCCAGGGCTCGGCGAGCAGGGCCAGGGGCACAACCGTGGTCTTGCCTGAACCGGGCGGGGCACTGAGGATCACCGCCTGATGACAGGCCAGCTGCGCTCGCAGATCCGCGAGAACCTCATGGATGGGAAGGGTTGGCATCAATGAAAGGGGATGTTTTTGATAGTTGAACTCAACTTTCCATGTTAGCGTAACTTGCTGAATACATGGCGTAATGTATCGTTGATCGCCTGTTTATGTGAACGAACTCAACTGCTGCTTCCATGATGGCATCAATCATAGCAAAAAGAACATCTTCGGCAACTGCCGGAAAAAGAGAGAATCCCCTTTCTCGGCCTTAGCCATGCCGAGGGTTGTTGTCAGTCTGTCACAGCATTGGCCGCCCCAAAAAAAATCCCGCGCCGCCAGCTACTGGCAGCGCGGGAGGGTTGTCTGGCGTCTCCGGCTGCTATTCCACCGTGACGCTTCTGGTGCTTTCATGGAAGAGGAACTTGCCCTTGTCCACTTCCAGCTTGGCCAGTTCGCCGCCGGCCGGCAGATGCCAGAGTCTCACCACCACCTCCAATTGCTTGGCCGTGACATTACGGATCTTCTTGTCGTCTTTGTCACTGTCCTCATAGGGGAAATTGATCTCAAAGGTTTCTGCCTTGGTCTGTCCAGGCTGCAGCGTAGTATCCCGCAGCATGCCGGATTTGCGGTGCGGTCCGTAGACCATCTTGTCACCCCGGCCTTTGGCCGCGCTTTGGGGCGTGTAGATTTTCTGTTGATTGAACACTTCCTTGCCGTCTTTGGTTTTCGCGGTCACATCCAGGACCAGCCGGTTTGGAGACGGTCAGCCATCCGGGATGCGGTGGCCGGCATTACTGGTCATTTTTACCGTTACCACCGCTGTTGGCACCGAGTCGCCAGCTTTGGGCAGGAAATAATAGCCGCGGGCATCGACCTCTACCGTCACGGCGCTCTTGGCCACTGACGGATCACGATATCCGGGCATGAAGTGGCCGTGGCCGTCCTTTTTCATATGGCAGTCCTGACAGGTCTCACTGCCGCCCGAGGGCACATAGGCATGGAGATAGCTGCCATAGAGGGTGGCGCACTGGGTCGGCTCGGCCAGATCAAAATTCGGGCCAAGTCCGTGGCACTGGCCGCACATGATCGACTCCGGCAGAGTCTCGCTTTTTTTTATCTTGGTGAATGTACCATCCGGATGGTCGCCATCCTTGCTGCCGTAAACCGCGGTCGGATCGATTTCACCGTCGGTCCATCTGTGGATCAGGGCCTTCTGGTTGTGGCAGATCAGGCAGTTGATGCCGACCTTGGCCAGTTGGCTTCTGGCGTTTTCGTCACCCGCGGCGCCATCGATGGCTGCCTGGGCTATCTCCCGGGCCACAGCATCGGTGGCGTTCTTTAGCTGGGGCAGGTGGCACTTGGCACAGATCATCATGTGTTCCACCGTGAGATCATTGACCTCCTTGGCCCCGGAATGAGTGTACTCCTTTAACAATCCGTCCTTGATCGTACTGGCGATGGTGGCCATGGTTCGGGGAGAACCGATCAGGGACGTGGCATGGAAGGATTTCTCCCATTCCGCAAAGATCTCGGCGTGGCAACCCTTGCACGAGGTTACATCATACATCTTTGCCAGTTCATCGATGGAGTTCGCTTTTTTTTCAGCGGCAAAGGCCGCAGGGGGCAGCAGGGCGATTGCCGCTGCCAGTCCGAATCGCAGCATTTTCATGTCGAACACCTCCTTGTTTGATTTTTTCCTCTGGATAAACAGTATTGCTCCCTCAACACGACGGTGATGTCACCTCCTTTTTTTTGTCTTTATGGGAGACGGAAAATGTTGCTGTTCATGGCAACACAAACGTGTCTTGTCGAAAGAATCAGGCAGGATCGGTGATGGTGACGATGGTGCCCTGAATAAGTTTGGACCTTATTTTTTATTATACGGAAAAAAAACCTTTTGTCAAAATGGCTTTATAGCATTGCTCAAGGAGCTTGATAAATACCAGACTCCTGAATGTACTGCCCGTGCAGTTCTTGATCTACACCTCGATCATACTATCAAAGCAATAGAACTCATATTTCTTCTCTCAGAACATCCGGCGCAGGGCAAAATGAAAGAGCACATCCGGCGCGGTATCAACGATGATGTCTTCGGAAACGGCAAGATCAAACTGGAAATCACCGGGTAGTCCGACGGTGCCGCCCATGATCAGTTGTGAGGAAAAATTACCCAATTGGGAGAGCTCGCTGTCGAAAAAGGCGGTGTGGCCGTCCAGTTGAAGCTTCAGCGTCAGCCAGGTAAGCGGCTGCCAGCCGAATCCTATCGTGCCGAATCCCACGGCGTGCCGCTGCCGATCGGGGATGACATCCCCTGCGGTCATCAGAAGTGTGCCCAAGGTGCCGAAGCAGGTGATATTTGCGGCGGCAAGCGTCTGCCGGTCTTCTCCGCTCAGGCGCAGGGATAAATCCGTGCTGCCGCTGCCCAAGAGATCCGAGGTCGAGCCGGTGGGCACCTTGAGTGTTGCCCGCAAGGTCAGGAGCCGCGGATTTTCCCCACCATCTTCCCGGAGCGGCATGGCGGCGGAGAGCAGCACATCGCCCAGCCCCGAGGCTGATCCGGTCACGTCAATCTGGTCATTGCCGCCATTGGCATAAAAGTAAGCCAGGTGGTCATCCGTGGCTTTATCCCGACCGCCCTGACTCATGCCGAAAGTGTCGTGCCAGTCGATAATAAAGTCGTTAAGATGGCCGCGGCCGTGAGAGAGATAGGGCAGATCAATGCCGACCTCCATGTTTTCTCTCAGGCCGTAGCGCAGGGCAACTACCGAGCTTAGGTCTCACCTCGGATGATGATGGTTTCCCCCTGGTCGGCGCTGGCCGTATAATTGTTGGCGATATCGAGAACCAGCCGGGCTTCCAGCGCTCCTTTCCCGGTGAGGGTGGGGCCTTCTCCAGCCGGCAGGCCGTAAATTTGGACAAACGGGTTCAGGTTGCGGCTGTAAAAAGGCTGGACCAGCTCTGCCGCTGATGCACTCTGTGCAAGCCCAAAACAGGTCGCGGTTATACCGACCAAAAAACCAGACAGCAGGGCAGACGAGCACAATCGCCATCCCGACTGAGCTGCCGACGATAAGTCGGAGTAATTCCGAGAATCAAAAGTGTTAACCCTTGCCTTGGCCATGTCGTATCTGCTCCTTTTTCGTAGAATTCAGGCGTCAAGCCTTGTGGCGGCAATCAAACAACGGCTTTCCTGTATTGATTGATCTTGAAAGAGGGAAACTGAACCCGCTTTCAAGATAGCTTATTGCCCTTTCTCGGGTTGGTTGTCACAGAGTATGAGAGTGGATGAGAGAATATGAAAGATCAAAGGAAAAGTAAATCGAAAATCCCCCCATCCCTCCCGGCCTCAAGAAGATTGGCAGGGTGGGATTGAAAGGAAAAAAGGGGACGCCCTTCGTCATGGAGGGACGATGATGAGCAAACAGCCCGGTAGACAGGCAGTAGCCATGTGCGGCGAGGCGTCAAGCAAAGGTCCTGGCCGATGATCAGTTCATCAGCTTCGGACGCTGCCCTTGTCTATTTATGTACTGCCATGTGCCCCGACCTCCGTAAACCGCAAAGGTATTATCTCTCAGAGATCAATTCGATTTTCTCCAATTTGTCAATGGTGTATTGGGTTTCCGTGGCCAGATCAATGTGCTGCACCGCAATGGTGATGCCGGTGCCGGACAGGGAAGCGAAGGAGTCAGGATTCCTGCTTTCAAGGGAACAGGTTTCTCTGGAAATAACGGCAAAATCATTGCCGTAGGCGCGAAAGAGCTTAGCATCGGGAAACAGTTTCTGGAGTTCCCCGGCAAACTGGGTGAAAATAAGATTCCCCTTTGCCCATCCCTGTCGTTTATTATATTCCTGTACATTCTGCAGGTGAAGGATATTGAGACATTTGTACTGGTAATGCTCCTGGTTGTCCTGCAGAACAATCTTCAGGTAATCTTCGTTGTACAGACCAGTGATGCGGTCGTTGAAGAAATAGGAGAATCTCTTTTTTTCCATGTCGGTTATGGGTGTTTGGCTGATACTTTCCGGCAGCTGCACCCCTTCAAGGACCGGGATTGCCGCGGCGACCACTTTCGGATCAAACTGTTTGCCGCCGAGCAAGCGGAGTTCCGTCAGGGTGGCAGTAAGATCCTTGCGCGGCTTGTAGATACGGTTGGTGGTCATTGCGTCAAAGGCATCGGCGACGGTTAATATCCGGGAAAGAAGGGGGATGTCTTCTCCCTGCAATCGGTCGGGATAACCCTCGCCGTCATACCGCTCGTGGTGGTGGTGGATGATTTCAGTCAGGTCTTTGTACATGGCGATACCGGAAAGCATATGATACCCAGCGGAGGCATGCAGTTTAATAAGTTCACGATCCAGGGGGGCGAGTTTGCCTGGTTTAAGCAGCACGGCATCCGGGGTGGCGATCTTGCCGATATCATGGAGGATGGCGGCCTGGTACAGTCTGGTGGTCTCCGATTCGCTAATGCCCATTGCTTGGGCGATCAGCCGGCAGTACTCCGCCACCCGTCCGGTATGGCCTGCGGTGTAAGTGTCTCGCTGTTCGATCATGTCAACGAAAGTGAAAATCGTCTCCTCGTAGTTGGCGGTGCGTTCGGCGGTGAGTCTGGTCAGTGCCTCACGGTGGCGGATCTCCTGGTTCAGCAGGGCGCTGATCTCCCTGGTCCGTGCTTGCACCCGCTCTTCAAGCTGCTGGTTGACTTCCTCAAGCGCAAGCTCTGCTTGACGGCGGCGGGAGACTTCCTGCTCCAGCGGACGGATGGCCAGGAACCGGAAGACAAACCACAGGGTGGTCCCCAGAGCGGCGGAGATGAAGATCGAAGCGAGGAACAGTCTGGTTTTCAGCTGGGACAGAAGGGCTTCCGCATGGGAATAATCTTTTTCAAGAACCAGGGTAAGCAGATGCCGCTCTTGCAAGGCAATATTCTTTTCCACAGTGAAACGATGGGGGCTCGTAATCGGGCGCTGGAATCTGGTGAGGATGTGCCCTGACGGGGTTATCGCTGTAAAATTGACGACTTCGTGATTGCCCATGGCCCATCGCTGGATGAACTGTTCGATGTTGGCAAACTGGTATTTGAGCAGGGGTTCGGTCATGGAGGTGGCTGCCTGCTCCATTTCCATGGCTGCCCGTTCCCGCACTTCCCGCATGATGCTGTCCCGCTGCTGCCTGATGATAGCGGAGTCGATAACCGCCAGAGTGACAAGCATCACCGCAACCAGGGCGATGATAACCCGGTTGTAGGTGAACCCCCTGATAGAAGGTGACAGAATATTCATTTGACTCCTTTCATGAGACTGCGGAGCTCATGGTAATCATGGTCTGTAACCGGGAGCAGGGAGGTGGCGGAGTCTTCCATGGCAGTCAGGATATTTTCTTTGTTGGGCCGCATGGTGTTTATGGCAAGAAGGGCGGCGCGAAGCTGGCGGATCAGGGCAGGAGGAAGATCGGCCCTGGTCAGGAAGAGATGGGGCGGAATGGGCGGAGTTATGGCCAGGGCTTTGAGTCCCCGGTTCTGGTAGGTGTGGAAAACCTCTTCCTTGACAGCTCCGGCGTCGAAGTATCCGCCCAGCACCGCGAGGGCGACGTCATGGTGGGAGCCCAGGTAGTCATGGTGGGCCAAACGGTCCAGGCCGACCCCTGCCGCGGTCATCATGGCGCTGGGCACAACATAGCTCATGGTGGAATTAGGGTCACCGAAGGCAAAACTCTTTCCGGCCAGATCGGCCAGGGTCAGAAGGGGGGAATCCTGCCGGGCGATGATCACGCCGTGAAAAAAAGGCTTCCCCTCAACTTCAAGCTTGGCCAGCAGCGGTTTGGGACCGTATCGGTTGGTGATATAGACATAGCTTGCCGGGCCGACATAGGCGATATCGGCAAGGTCACGGCCGATGAAGTCGAGATGGGCCTGGTAGCTTTTCTGCACCCGGATATCCACCGGTCGACCGATGGCTATGGCCAGATAGGCGGCCAGAGGGGAAAAGCGTCTGGTCAACTCGGTGGCGGGCAGATAGGGATGGATCCAGAGGGTGAGGGCCTTGTCGTCGGCTGAGCAGGGAGCTGGGGTAAGCAGCAGAAACAGGAGCAGCAGAAAGGCGATCGGCTTGATGGTCATGTTTGTTCACTCCTGGCAGGTTGTCGGATTTATAGAAATTTGTAATTCAATGCTATGTGATGAAATATGAAAAGTCAAAAAATATACCCTTGAAAAAAGAAGACAGATCCTTCTCTTTCCTCAGCTGTACCGAGGATCTTCGCTCAATCCAGCATTCCAGCTTCTGTTCAATCTTATCCACAAAGGCTGTGGCCCAGTCAGTTAACCCCGCAAAGACTTGGCATCAGGGCTCGCTTCCGCCCGAAAGTATTTCCCTCGGAAATGCGGAATATTTTGCTCTGCGCTCCTGGTCACGCCAAGGCCATTTCCCGTGATGATCAAGACCTCGATCCTTTGCTCTTTGTTTCCTTTAAGCTCTCGATAATTCGTTGTTTTGTTTCTGCCCAAGTCTGTTGCAATCTTCGACTGATTAAAACCTGCTTTCATTAACGCTGAAATCTGGTATCTTTGTTCAGTGGTGATCTGGGTGGAATGTCTCAATCATGCTCCTTTTACCTGGTCGTTGAAAAAAACCGGGTATTACCCCGGTTCACTTCTTGAAAACCTGTAAAGTTGATGGTTTCGTAAAAACTCAATTTCTGGGATGGCTAAGTAAAAAGCGTCAAATGCGAGGCGCGCAAATTTCGAGGAATGAGGCGTACTTGAGTACGCCGCAGTGACGAGATAATTTGCAGCAACGAAGCAGTTGGCGACTTTTTACGACGCCATCAAAGTGGTACTTCAATTTTGAGCCCGTGGTGTGTGAAATCTTGCTTAAGAAAAAAAAGATAATCCCGAAAAAGACGAGGCGTCTGAAAAGCAGGGCGCGGCGGTGGACCTTGCTCAAGGTTGCGGGTCCGCTGGTGCTTCTTGTCTTCGTTGCTCTGGGGCTGTATGTCACCTCTCTCGACCAGGTGATCCGCCAGAAGTTTGCCGGCAAACGCTGGGCCTTGCCGGCCGTGGTCTACGCCCGTCCCCTGGAACTGTATGCCGATCTGCCGTTTACGGCCGGAATGCTGGCGGAGGAACTGCAGCTTGGCGGCTATCGTCGGGATAAGACGGCGGAAGATCCGGGCGGTTACGATCTGAGAGGCAATGTCATACGTCTGGTGACCAGGGAGTTTGCCTTTCCCGATGGTCTGGAAAAATCGGCCAGGATAACAGTGGAATTTTCCGGTTCTGTGGTCAGGAAGATATCCCGTACTGATAGCGGTGAAGAACTTGCCCTGGCGCGTCTTGATCCGGCCCGGATCGGCAGCTTCCATCCTCTGGAAAATGAGGACCGGATTGTTTACAGCAGGGAAGAACTTCCCGATCTGCTGATCAAGACCCTTCTGGCGGTGGAGGATCGACAGTTCTATTCCCATTTCGGGGTTGATCCTCTGGGAATCCTGCGGGCCATGTTTGCCAATATCCGGGCCGGCAAGACCGTGCAGGGCGGCAGCACCCTGACCCAGCAGCTGGTAAAGAATTTTTTCCTCAATAACGAGCGCACCCTGCAGCGCAAGTTCAATGAGGTGATCATGTCGCTGCTGCTGGAGGTGCATTACAGCAAGGACGAGATTCTGACTGCCTATGTCAATGAGATTTTTCTCGGGCAGGACCGGGGGCGGGCGGTCCATGGTTTTGGCATGGCCAGTCAGTTTTATTTCCGGCGTGAATTGAAGGATCTTTCCGCCGCCCAGTTTGCCATGCTGGTGGGGATGATCAAGGGGCCATCCTATTATGACCCGCGCCGTTATGCGGAGCGGTGTCTGCTGCGCCGGCAGGTGGTCCTTGAGGTGATGCGGTCCGAAGGGGTGATCACGGCCGAGGTCTTTGCCCTGGCGAAAGCTGACAAACTGGAGATGTCCGGTGCGGTGCAGAGTGCCTTTAACCGTTATCCCGCCTTTCTCGATCTGGTGCGCCGTCAGCTGGGGCAGGACTATCGCGAGGAGGATCTCACCTCTGATGGCCTGAAGATCCTGACCACGCTTGATCCCCAGGTCCAGATGCAGGTGGAGAAGCACCTGGGGGAAACGCTGTCAGCCCTGGAAAAACGGACCGGCACCAGTGAGCTTGAAGGGGCGGTGATCGTCAGCAGCCGGGAGGGCGGAGAGATCCTGGCCGTGGCTGGTGGTCGCAACGCCTTGCAGCCTGGCTTCAACCGGGCACTCGACGCCCAGCGTCCCATTGGCTCGCTCATTAAACCGGTAGTCTACTTGACGGCTCTTGCCAACGGCTATACCCTGGCCAGCCCGGTGGCGGATGTGTCCCTGACCGTCATCGCCGCCGGGACCAAGGACTGGCGGCCGGCCAATTATGATAAAAAAGAACATGGCCTGGTGCCGTTTCATGAGGCGCTGGCTCATTCCTATAACCTGGCCACCATCAGAATCGGCATGGATGTCGGGGTGGAAAAGGTGGTGGAAAATGTCAAGCGGGCGGGGATAAACAGAGACTTCGAGCCCTATCCTTCCTTTCTGCTGGGAACGGCTGAGTTGCCGCCACTTGAGGTGGCCCAGCTCTATCAGCTCTTTGCCACCGGTGGTTTTTATCAGCCGCAGCGGGTGATTGGCAGTGTGTTGACCCTGGAAAATAAGGTGGTCCAGCGCTTTGGTCTGACCGTGGAACAGCGTTTTCCGCCTGAGGATGTCTTCCTGCTTAATACGGCCCTGCAGCGGGTGGTGAACAATGGAACAGCGCGGTCGCTTTTAAACTATATCCCGGAGACGGTCCAGGCTGCCGGTAAAACAGGGACCACTGATGAACTGCGGGACAGCTGGTTTGCCGGCTTTACCGGGGACCGGCTGGCTGTCGTCTGGATCGGCCGCGACGATAACAAACCGACCGGGCTCACCGGTTCCAGTGGCGCCCTGGTGGTGTGGGGCAAGATCATGCAGGCTCTCCATCCCCAGCCGCTGGAGCTGGTGGAGCCGGAGGGGCTTGAATGGGCCAGGGTGGATGCGGGAATCTATGGCCGCTCCCTGGGCGCTTTCCGTGACAATGTGGTCTTGCCCTTTGTGGCCGGAACGGTGCCTGCAGGGGCCGAGCGTGCGTCATCCTCATCCGCTCCCGCGGCTGGTGACACTCAGGAGTGGAATGTCCCAGGCGTTTTGAACACCATACGTGACTGGTTTCAATGATAAGGCAACGTCTCACCATAAAAGAAGGAAGGAAAGTGATGAATCAAGGGGGACATGACCGTTTAGTGTCTTACAGGTTGTTTTCTGGTTTTTTTTGCAAGAAAATAACCTGCGCCAGGCACTTATCCCGTTCATCGGGGCTAGGAAAGAGCGTCTGGAATGTCGGGTTGCTTGTCGTGCTGACTCTGTTTCTGCATGGATGTACGGTGAAATATCCTGTTGGTCAGCCAACCAGACCTGTTCCGGCTCCGCTTCCGGCCCCTGTCCTCCGCCCGGATTCTGCTCCTCTTCCCGCCCCTGTTCCAGTTCCGCTGCCTGACCCCGCTGTCCGCTCCAGCCGTGACTTTGTGCCGGTGCCGGAAGAAGGGAAGGCGGCCGGGACCTTGCTGGCCAGTGCCCGCCAAAGTGTGCGCTCAGGCCAGTTCAGTCAGGCCGAGATGACGCTTGAACGGGCCCTTCGCCTGGAACCTCGTAACGCCAGGCTTTGGCATGAGATGGCCCAGGTGAAATATGGGCAGCAGGAGTATGGCCAGGTGGTCCAGTTCTGTATCAAGTCCAACAGTCTGGCCGGGAAGGATTATGGCTTGATCCAGCAGAACTGGCGGCTGATGGAAAGGGCCTATTTGGACTTGGGGCAACCGGAGAAGGCACGGCAGGCCCGAATTAAATCCGGATGACGCTGACGGCAGATGGGTCGAGGGAGATTTTTCAAGGTACACCTTATGGTGTTGCCCCTGAAATTAGAGTTAGTATTAACAGATCGGTCAGTATGGGATATTCGGAAACACGTGATTCAGTAACAGCCCAGGTCAAAGAGCAGGCTGATATCGTTCAGATCATAGGAGAGAGTGTAGATCTGAAAAGAGCGGGGGCGCGCTTTCTTGGGCGTTGTCCGTTTCATGGGGAGAAGACACCCTCATTCTCCGTTCATCCGGGGCAGCAGTTTTATTACTGTTTTGGCTGTGGCGAGTCGGGTGATGTCTTCTCCTTTATGATGAAATATCATAATCTCGATTTTCCCACCGCCCTGCAGGAGCTGGCCCGCCGTTACCAGATTGAGCTGCCGGAAAAGCACTATTCGCCGGCAGAACAGGAAAAAGAGAATCTGCGTAAGGCTATGTATGCCGTCAATGAAAAGGCCGCCCGCCTGTTCAGAGAATATCTGCTCCAGGCCAAGGGTGCGGCACAGGCGCGCGCCTATCTTGAGCGGCGCGGTATTCCGCCGGATATCCAGGAGAAGTTCCAGCTTGGATACGCGCCTGCCGTGGAAAGCGTTGGCTGGAATTTTCTTGGTTCCAGTCTGCAGGGAGAGGAGAGCGCAGCAGCCGAGGCAGTTGGGCTGCTGGTAAGAAATGACAAGGGCGGGACCTATGATCGGTTCCGTGACCGGATCCTCTTTCCCATCTTTGATCCCAAGGGGAGGATCACTGGTTTTGGCGGCCGTATTGTCGGTGACGGTCAACCCAAGTATATGAATTCTCCTGAAAGTCTGGTCTTTGATAAGAGCCGCAGTCTGCTTGGCCTTTTTCAGCAGGCTCCGGAAATCCGTTCCCGGCAGCGGGCAGTGCTGGTGGAGGGGAACTTTGACCTGATCTCACTGGTGGTTCACGGCTGTCCCAATGTGGTCGCGCCTTTAGGGACTGCCTTGACCCGGCCGCAGTTAAAGCTGCTGCGCCATTACGCCGACAACGTCATCCTTCTTTTTGACGGGGATGCGGCAGGGGTCAAGGCTGCGGTCCGGTCTGTCCCCCTGTTCCTGGCCGAGCAGATGAGCGCGAAAATAGCATTGCTGCCTTCAGGGCATGACCCTGATACCTTTATCCGCGAAAAGGGGCAGGAAGAGATGGAGCGGCTGCTGGACTCAGCGGTGCCGCTGGCCGAGTTTGCCCTGACAAAACTGATTGAAGAGCATGGTCTCAGCCTGGACGGGAAAAACAGGATTGTGGAAGAACTGCGTCCGCTGGCGCAGGCGGCGGCATCGCCGTTGCAGCGTTCGGTAGTGATCGCCCATTTCAGTGAGAAGCTGGGTGTCCCGGCCCGGCAGTTGAGTGATCTGCTTGCGGATCACTCCCCGGTGACTCCCCCGGCGGTCACTCATCCGGCCCCCAGGGGGATTCCTGCCGGACGGCCATACCCGGCTGGCGCTCAAACAAGAGAGGAGCACCAATTTGGCCGGTCAGGGCGGGGCGGGATCAATCTCAATGTTGCCCAGAAGCGCCTTGTGGCCCATATGGTGCTCTATCCATCCCATTTTTTGCGGCTGGAACAGGTTGGCCTGAGACAACGGCTGGCCTGCGGTGTGGGAGAAGTCCTGTTTCTCCAGCTCCAGGCCCTGCACGCCAAGGGTAGGGAGCTGGAGCCGGAGGAGTTGCTTGCCGCCTTGCCCGAAGGAGAGGAACGGGCCCTGGTTGCGGAAATCCTGCTGGCCGCATCATCCACTGATTCCGGGAGCACACATTGCTCAGGGACGGAAGAAGAGCTGGCCGAGTTGCTGCTCTGGCTCAAGAGGGAAGAGTTGAAGGAGATGGAACGTATATTGACAGCGGAGATAGAAAACGTGCCACGGGATGAGCATGAAACAGTGGTGCGCCTGCTTCAGGAAAAACAGAAGATTGACAAAGAATTGCGGGCCCTGGAGTAACAAAAAGCCGCAGGGAAAGACACGGAGCATTACGAACAAGGTTAGATTGTGAGTAACTATCCACCATAATTTCATGCTCTGATAAAAAAACAAACACAATAGGATGCTATACAACATGTAGGTCGGGTTTCAACCCGACGCAGGACTTGCTATGAGCCCCTGTTTTCGGGCTAAAGCCCGACCTGCCCAATTGTGCTGGATAGTTACGAAATTTGACGATAAAATTTCAATATTCAGTCCAGGACTTTTTTATGGTGGCATTAGCGTGGCCGATATTCAGGCCGATAACTATCGCTCCAGTCTGCGCAACAAGTTGGTTGCCGAAGGTTTTTATCTCACCGGTAGCATCGAAAAATATGGCAGCGGCTTCATCCGTATTCGTAAAGCATTGCGTGACTATCCAGAAATTGAATTTGAAATTAAGGAATTTGCTGGTGGTGTGATGGTGACGTTTGCACAACGTAAAGGAGTAAAAAGTCTGCTTGCCCAGTCACAGCCAGAGTCACAGCCAGAGTCGCAGCCAGAGTCGTTACGAGAACGGGTGCTTATAGCATTGGCTGATGGAGAAATGGCAAAAAAAGATATTTCAGCAAAATTGGGACAAAAAAAAGTATCTGGTCAATTGAATAAAACAATGCGCAATCTCATGTTTGAAGCGATGATCGAGCCCACCATCCCAGATAAACCCAATAGTCGCCTGCAGAAATATCGTCTCACTCAAGCAGGGCAATCGCAATTGGTGGAACATGTCCGACGTATGGGGCGTTGAGGGTCAGATATGGAAATGGAAATAGCACGAACAGTTGGATGGCGAGAACACCCCCATCGGCAACAACCTGAACCCGCCCGGAAAGAGGAACCAGATGTAACTTTTTCCCCCTCCTTGATAAGGAGGGGTCAGGGGTGGTTGAGCTGTTCTTCTCGTTTCCCATGCGCCGCACGGGAACCAGAAGTAACCCCGCAGGTCTTAGCAACCAAACCCCGTCCGTCTTTGCGAGCGCCAGCGAAGCAATCCAGAGGATGCCGCCACCTTGCTCCCGCATCTCGCCCCTCACCCACGTTAACCGTAGGGGCGACGCCGGTGGCTCGTCCGTCTTTGCGAGCGCCAGCGAAGCAATCCAGAGGATGCCGCCACCTTGCTCCCGCATTTCACCCCGCACCCACGTTAACTGTAGGAGCGACGCCGGTGGCTCGTCCGTCTTTGCGAGCGCCAGCGAAGCAATCCAGAGGATGCCGCCACCTTGCTCCCGCATTTCACCCCTCACCCACAGAAAACCCCTTGACTCCCTGACTAATCTCCGGTACAAAGCAAATGCCTT